>NZ_JAUHHY010000003.1:0-584813 GCF_032377435.1 Bradyrhizobium sp. SZCCHNS3002 | reverse complement strand
TTGGCGATGCTCAAGACCGCAGAAGAATCCACGCCATGCACCATGTCCAGTCTGTCTGAACCGGACAGCCGTGGGACGGGCCCGGGCATGACGAGAATTCCCGTGGCAGTCTCGACGCCGCGCAAGGGCAGGCGGTGATATAGATTGGGACGGTTTCCAGAGTTTCGCCTCAGCCGATGACCTCTCCTATCGTCGTCCCTTCGTCTGGTCCGCGCCGTGTCTTCATGCTCGGCGCGACGGGAACGATCGGCCGCGCCACCGTGCGTGCGCTGGTCGCGCGGGGGCATGAGGTGGTCTGCTTCGTCCGTCCGCGCCAGGACGCCGTGCGGGTCCAGGGCGCCACCGTCAGAACGGGCGACGTCACCGATCCCGTCTCGCTGGCGCGGGACGGCTTTCGCGGCGAGCATTTCGACGCCGTGGTGTCCTGCATGGCATCGCGGACCGGTGTGCCGCGCGATGCCTGGGCGGTCGACCACCAGGCGCATGTGAACGTGCTGGAAGCGGCCCGCGAAGCAGGCGTGACGCACTTCGTGATGCTGTCTGCCATCTGCGTGCAGAAGCCGCTGCTGGCGTTTCAGCAGGCCAAGCTGGCGTTCGAAGCGCATCTGATGGAGCAGGGCCTGATCCATTCGATCGTTCGTCCCACCGCGTTCTTCAAGTCGCTGTCCGGGCAGGTCGAGCGTGTCAGACAGGGCCGGCCATATCTCGTGTTCGGCGATGGCCGTCTCACCGCGTGCAAGCCGATCAGCGACGCCGATCTCGGCGACTACTTGGCCGGCTGCCTCGATGACGAGAGCTGCTGGAATCGCGTGCTGCCAATCGGCGGCCCCGGACCGGCCATCACGCCGCTGGAGCAGGGCGAGCATCTGTTCGCGCTGCTCGGACGCAAGCCGCACATCCGCCACGTCCCGGTGGCGCTGCTCGACGTCGTCATCCGCGGGCTCGATCTTGCCGGTCGGGTCGTGCCGTCGCTCGCCGACAAGGCGGAGCTCGCCCGCATCGGCCGCTACTACGCCACCGAATCCATGCTGGTGCTCGACCCCGCCACCGGCCGCTACGACGCCGACGCCACGCCGTCGACGGGTTCGGAGACGCTGTTCGACTACTACGCCAGGCTGATCCGCGGCGAGGCCACGGCCGAGCGCGGCGACCACGCGGTGTTCTGAAATCGCCAGCGCGCTGTTGAGCATTCCACCCTCTCCATCGTCATGGCCGGGCATGACGAGTAACTCAATAGCTTGCCCCTCGGCGGTCTCCTTATGCGCGGCGTCATTGCGAGGAGCGCAAGCGACGAAGCAATCCAGAGTCGCCCGCGCGGCCCTGGATTGCTTCCGCCGTCGCCCTTCGGGCTTTGGCGGACACGTCGCCTCGCTCGCAATGACGATGGTGAGAGCTGTGTTTGGGCCGATGAGACTTGTGCTGAAGGCGGTGAAACATGCGGTCACCCCCTCGCGGCGCGGTTCGCGTCCGAGCTTTGCGCTTCGTCCTGCCCTCTCCGAAAAGAGGGCACGGGGAATGCCGGGCGCTGGCCGCACCCATGGCCCGCCTGCGGAAAAAAATGCAGGCGGCAGGAACCACAGGTTCAGCCGAGACATCCCGGCATTCCCCGCGCGATGGTTTTGACGGCTGCTTCGCGTTCTCCCCGGTGCTCCGGGCTTTCTGGCCACCGTTGCCCGCGCGGCGCGTGAGCGCCAACGCAAGCGTGACACCAGCGTCGGGGTGTCAGGACCACGCGACTTGACCGTGCGCATCGATGCCGTTCGTCGGCGCGGAAAACCACGCTGCGACACCAACACGCCCACCGCATCCCGCCTCAACGTTCGTGACGACCGCGAAGCGCCCCTCTTGTGAGACGGGACGGCGCGCGTATAACATGATTTCTGATGAAGCGAAACAAAAATCTTGCAATTCGAAAACAAAGCGAGGAGCGCTACGTAAAGTCGGTAGGGCGGATTAGCGAAGCGTAATCCGCCGCGCCAGCAGCAGAGCGTGTCCTTCAACAGCAGTTGGCCGTGTCAGCGGCGGATTACGCTTCGCTAATCCGCCCTACGAACTGCCGCCCAGGCCGTCATGGCTGGGCCGTCTGAAGTCAAGACCGAGGGGCTATCGCGAGAGCGACGATCGCGTCAGCCCCCCAACCACACACGGCACGCTCGCAAACCCGCGAAATCTGACCCGCTCCCCACGCGCCGCCTCGCCGTCCAGCTGATAGTTCGGAAACCGCGCCAGAAACCGCGAGATCGCCACCGCGCCCTCCAGTCTGGCCAGCGCCATCCCGGCGCATTGGTGGGCGCCGGTGCCGAAGGCGAGGTGGCGGTTGGCGGGGCGGGCGATGTCGAAGCGTTCGGGGTCGTCGAACTGGGCGGGGTCGCGGTTCGCGGCGCCGATGCACAGCGTGACGGAGGTGCCAGCCTCGAGCCTGACGCCGCCGAGCTCGACGGGCTCCGTGGTCATTCGGTTGCCGAGCTGGTTGGAGCTCTCGTAGCGCAGGATTTCTTCGACCGCGGTGCGGATCAGGCCGGGCGCCTCGATCAGCCGCTGCCGCTCGGCCGGATGCTGGCACAGCAGCACGAGGCCGTTGCCGATCAGATTGGTCGTGGTCTCGTGGCCGGCATTGAGCAGGAAGATGCAGTTGTGCAGCAGCTCCGTCTCGCTCAGCCGCTCGCCGTCGGCCTCGCCCTGGATCAGCCGCGTCAGCACGTCGCGTTCGGGATTGCCGGGGGCGGCGCGCCGGCGCGCGACCAGGGTTTCGAGATAGGTCAGCATGTCGCCGACGGCCTGGTTGCCGCGTGACAACTGCTCCGGCGTCAGCACCGGCTCCAGCGCGCCGAGGATGGCGAGAGACCAGTCGCGCAGCGGCGCGCGCTCGTCATGCGGCACGCCGAGCAGGTTGCCGATCACCTCGATCGGAATTGCCGCGGCGAAATCCTCAATCAGCTCGAAGCGGTCCTTGGCGGCGATCCGGTCCAGGAGTCCGTCGACCAGCGCGATCAGCGCCGGCTCCATCTCGGCGATCGCGCGCGGCGACAGCGCGCCCATGATCAGGCGGCGCACCCGTGTGTGCGCCGGAGGATCGTTGAAGACGAGGCTCGTCGTGTGATGCTCGTACAGCAGCGAGTTGCCGTATTTCGGCGCGAACTCGCGCTTCTTGTCCGACGAGAACGTCCTGGTTGCCTTGTAGGCGGTGACCAGATCGTCGTAGCGGGTGAGGAAATAGGAGCCGTTGCGCATGCGCTTGACCGGGGCGTGCCGGCGCAGCGCGCGATAGGTCGGATAGGGATCGGCGTAGAACTCCGGCGTCAGGCTCTCGAGATCGAACTGGCTGGCGAGCGCTGCGTCGTCGGTCATGTCTGGTCCTCCCGGCCGATTCTTGTTGTTGTCGCGGTGACCGTCGCATGGCGCGCAGCGGAAGAAAATGCGCCCGCGGCGGTGGTCCCGCGCGGTATTGCACCCATCGATGGAGCGGTGCCGCAGATCCGCCGCTTTGAGAGGTATAGAATTGCCTTTGGCGCCCGTGAAATCCCACCTGTAATTTCAGGGACTTGGCCGCCGACCCTGCTGCGCCGCGGCATCTTTCTTGACATAGATCAAGTGAGTATTTACTCACGGCCGATGTCCACTTTGCGCATGACAAGCGATCTCCGGAGGCAGCTGATCCTCGGTGCAGCCAAGCGCTGCTTCGCGCGTCATGGCTATGCCGGCACCACGACCAAGAGCGTGGCCGCGGCGGCGGCGATCTCCGAAGCGCTGCTGTTCAAACATTTCCCCTCCAAGGCGGCGCTCTATGCGGAGATCCTCACCGAGGAGTGCGAGACCGATCCGGATTTCGAGGTGCTGCTCAGTCAGGAACCTTCGACCGCGACGCTGGTCATGATGATGGCCGGGATGGTCCGGCATTTCCTCGGGATCGCCGACGGCCCCAATGAGGAAGAAGAGCAGCGGCTGCGGCTGATGGCGTCGAGCCATCTCGACGATGGCGAATTCGCAAGGCTGCTGTATACGAAGATCGATGATCTGATCGGCGCCAAGTTCGTTAACTCCTTGGAAAGCGCCGTTGCGTGTGGTGATGCCGTGCGTCTCGTGGCTGCGCCCCGTGACCTGTTCTGGTTCGCGCACCACACCGTATTGATGGCGGCCTTGACGCGGCTTCCATCCGTTCCGTGTGTGCCGTATGGAACTGCTGCGAGCCTGGAGCGCCAGCTCAGCGAATTCATTCTCCGCGGCATCGGCCTGACCGATGCCGCCATTGCGTGCCACCTCGATCACGAATTGTCGCAACCTCCGGCCCGGCCGGCGACGGCAGAAAGTGCATGACATGAACATTGCGACGGAACCCAAGCTCTCCGGAAAGCCGGTCGACGACAAGCCGCGCAAGCGCACCCGCCCGGTGCTGTGGTTCATCGTCGTGGGCGCGCTGCTCGCGGCGCTGGTCGGCGGCTTCGTGTGGTTCAACATGTTCCGCGACAAGATGATCGCGCAGTTCTTCGCCAACATGAAGCCACCGCCGCTCAATGTCAGCGTCGCGACGGCGAGTTCGGAGACGGTGCCGAACCTGTTGACCGCAGTCGGCGATCTCGCCGCCGTTCATCAGGTCAACGTCACCTCCGACGCCTCGGGCCGCATCACCGACATCATGTTCACGCCGGGCACGACGGTGAAGCAGGGCACGCCGCTGGTGCAGCTCTATGATGCGCCGGAGCAGGGCGACCTCGCCAACTACAAGGCCCAGGTCACCGTGGCGCAATTGTCGCTCGACCGAGCCAAGCAATTGGCCTCGCGCCAGTTCGGCCCGCAGGCGACCGTCGACCAGGCCCAGGCCGCCTACGACCAGGCCCAGGCCGGCGTCGCCAAGACCGAAGCGCTGATCGCGCAGAAGCTCGTGCGCGCGCCGTTCGACGGCGACCTCGGCGTCCGCAAGGTCGAAGTCGGCCAGTATCTGTCCGCCGGATCGCAGATCGTGTCGCTGACCGATCTGTCGCAGCTCTGGGTCAACTTCACCGTGACCGAAAAGGACAGCGGTCAGCTCAAGGTCGGACAGACCGTGCGCGTCGGCGTCGATGCCTATCCGGGCAAGACGTTCGAGGGCAAGATCACCACGATCGAGCCGCAGATCGCGACCGACACACGCAACATCCGGGTGCAGGCGACGATCGCCAATCCGGAGCGCATCCTCAGGCCCGGCATGTTCGCGACCACCACGGTCGTGCTGCCGGACAAGCCGCCGGTGCTGACGGTGCCGGAGACCGCTGTCGACTACACGCTCTATGGCGACTCGGTGTTCGTCATCAACGAGAAGAAGACCGACGACGGCAAGACCGCGCTGACGGCCGACCGCATCTATGTGCAGACCGGCGACCGCATCAACGGCCGCGCGGTGATCCTCAAGGGCCTCAAGGAAGGCGATCGCGTCGTCGCCGTCGGCCAGCTCAAGATCCAGTCCGGCGCCGCGGTCGCGATCTCCACAGATCCGCTGCCGCCGGTCCCGGCGAAGCCGCCGCGCTACTGAGCGCCCTCTGAGCCAATGCCGGGCCGCCTGATCGTGGCGGCCCGTCCGGACCTCATCTGACCTCTGCTGACGGGATTGCCGCGATGCGTTTCACCGATATCTTCATCAAGCGCCCGGTGCTGTCGGTCGTGGTCAGCCTGCTCATTCTGCTGCTCGGCCTGCGCGCCGCCTTCGTGCTGCCGATCCGGCAATATCCGAAGCTGTCGAACACGGTCGTCAACGTCACGACGGTCTATCCCGGCGCGTCCGCCGACCTGATGCAGGGCTTCATCACCACCCCGCTGGAGCAGGCGGTCGCCTCCGCCGAGGGCGTCGACTACATCACCTCGTCCTCGGTGCAGGGCACCAGCACGATCCAGGTGTTCATCAAGCTGAATTTCGATCCGAACCAGGCGCTCACCGAGGTGCTCGCCAAGGTCAATTCGGTCCGCTACCTGATCCCGAAGGAATCCAACGACCCGATCGTCACCAAGACGACGGGCCAGACGACCTCGGTGATGTATCTCGGCTTCTCCAGCGAGGAGCTGTCGGGATCGGCGATATCCGACTACCTGACGCGCGTGGTCCAGCCGGTGCTGTCGACGGTCGACGGCGTCGCCGCGGCGAACATTCTCGGCGGCCAGACCTTTGCGATGCGGATCTGGCTCAACCCCGAGAAGATGGCCGGCCGCAACGTGTCGCCGACCGACGTCGCGGCAGCGATCGCGGCCAACAACTTCCAGTCCGCGGCCGGACAGGCCAAGGGCTACTTCATCGTCTCCAACGTCACGACCAATACCGGCCTGACCGACGTCAACCAGTTCAAGCGGATGATCGTCAAGGCCAAGGACGGCGGCTTCGTTCGCATGGAGGATATCGCGACCGTCGAGCTCGCGGCGCAGAGCACCGACGCCAGCGTCGCCTTCAACGGCGAGCGCGCCATCTTCATCGGCGTCGATGCGACGCCACAGGGCAACCCGCTCAACATCGTCAGGGGTGTGCGCGCGCTGTTCCCGGACCTCGAGCGCAACCTGCCGCCGTCGATGAAGATGAAGGTGGCCTACGATTCCACCAAGTTCATCCAGTCGTCGATCGACGAGGTCGAGCACACGCTCGGCGAGGCCGTGCTGATCGTCATCGTGGTCATCTTCCTGTTCCTGGCCTCGCTGCGCTCGGTCATCATCCCCGTCGTGACGATCCCGCTGTCGCTGATCGGCGTCTGCACGATGATGCTGGCGCTCGGCTTCAGCATCAACCTGCTGACCCTGCTGGCGATGGTTCTGGCGATCGGCCTCGTCGTGGACGACGCCATCGTCGTGGTGGAGAACATCCACCGCCATCTGGAGGAGGGCAAGGCACCCGTGCAGGCTGCGCTGCAGGGCGCCCGCGAGATCGTCGGCCCCGTCATCTCGATGACGATCACCCTGGCTGCGGTGTATGCCCCGATCGGCTTCCTCGGCGGTCTCACCGGCTCGCTGTTCCGCGAATTCGCCTTCACGCTCGCCGGCTCGGTCATCGTCTCCGGCGTGATCGCCCTGACCCTGTCGCCGATGATGTGCTCGGTGCTGCTGCGCAGCGCCGAGGAGGGCCGCTTCGCGCGGCTCGTCAACCGGGTGTTCGGCGCGATGACGCGCTGGTACGGCCGCCAGCTCGACCGCTCACTCGACTACCGGCCGGTGACGGCGCTGTTCGCGCTGACGATCCTCGGCCTCGTCGGCTTCCTCTACGTGCACACCGCCAAGGAGCTGGCGCCGGAGGAGGATCAGGGCATCGTGTTCTCGATCACCAAGGCGCCGAAATACGCCAATATCGACTACATCAACTTCTACACCGACAAGGTCGACAAGGCGTTCCAGAAATTCCCCGAGACCGATCTGCGCTTCGTCCTGAACGGCATCCAAGGCCCGCAGGGCGGCTTCGCCGGCATGCTGCTCAAGCCGTGGGACGAGCGCACGCGCTCCTCGATCAAGCTGAAGCCGCTGGTGCAGGCGGAGCTGTCGAAG
The DNA here is from genome assembly GCF_032377435.1 of Bradyrhizobium sp. SZCCHNS3002. Classification (NCBI taxonomy): domain Bacteria; kingdom Pseudomonadati; phylum Pseudomonadota; class Alphaproteobacteria; order Hyphomicrobiales; family Nitrobacteraceae; genus Bradyrhizobium; species Bradyrhizobium sp. SZCCHNS3002. The sequence continues at coordinate 577,325 of NZ_JAUHHY010000003.1, read as the reverse complement.
ATCGAGGGCATCAACGCCTTCGCCTTCAACCTGCCGGCGCTGCCGGGCGGCCCCGGCGGCCTGCCGGTGCAGATGGTGATCAGCTCGACCAGCGGCTTCCAGGCGGTCTACGAGCAGATGGCCAAGCTGAAGGACGCCGCGCGCAAGAGCGGCATGTTCATCGTCTCCGACAGCGACCTCGATTTCAATCAGCCGGTGGTCAAGGTCTCGATCGATCGCAGCAAGGCGAGCGATCTCGGCATCACCATGCAGTCGATCGGCAACACCCTGGCCGTGCTGCTCGGCGGCAACTACATCAACCGCTTCAACCTCGAGGGCCGCTCCTATCAGGTGATTCCGCAGGTGCCGCGCGACAAGCGGATCTCGCCGGAATCGCTGTCCGGCTACTATGTCGCGACCTCGGCCGGCCAGCAGGTGCCGCTGTCGACCGTCGTCAGCATCGAGACCGCGACCGACCCGAACTCGCTGACGCATTTCAACCAGCTCAACTCGGCGACCTTCTCCGCCGTGCCGATGCCGGGCGTCACCGTGGGGCAGGCGGTCGACTTCCTGGAGAAGCAGGCCAAGAACCTGCCGTCCGGCTTCAGCCACGACTATCTCGCCGACGCCCGTCAATACGTCCAGGAAGGCAATCAGCTCGCCATCACCTTCGGCTTCGCGCTGATCATCATCTTCCTGGTGCTGGCGGCGCAGTTCGAGAGCCTCAGGGATCCGCTGGTCATCATGATCAGCGTGCCCATGGCGATCGTCGGCGCCCTGATCCCGCTGTTCTTCGGGCTGGCGACCATGAACATCTACACCCAGGTCGGCCTGCTGACGCTGGTCGGCCTGATCACCAAGCACGGCATCCTGATGGTGGAGTTCGCCAACGAGCTGCAGCTCAACGAGGGGATGGACCGCCGCACCGCCATCGAGACGTCCGCGCGCATCCGCCTGCGGCCGATCCTGATGACCACGGCGGCGATGGTCACCGGCCTGATCCCGCTCCTGACCGCGACCGGCGCCGGAGCCGCCAGCCGCTTCTCGATCGGCCTCGTCGTCGTCGCCGGCATGTCGATCGGCACCTTGTTCACGCTGTTCGTGCTGCCGGCCGTCTACACCGTCATCGCCACCAACCACCAGGCCGCCGCCAAGTCGCAGCGCGCCCGGCAGATCGCGCAGTTCGACGCCGAGACCGATCATGCGCTGAAGGCGACGTGACGAGGGCGCCTGGTCTCACGACATCGACGGCGGCTGCCCTGGCAGCCGCCGTTTTGTTTTGACCGGTATCTCGACACCCCTCGCTGTCGTCCCGGCGAACGCCGGGACCCATAACCCCAGGCAGTGGTTTGAGGCAGGCGCGGAGTGACCTTCTCGCGCAACAACGACCGACGGTGGCTATGGGTCCCGGCGTTCGCCGGGACGACACTGGAGGGTGTTGCGCTAGCAAGGGCCTACTCCTCCTGCTGCGGATCGAGCGCGTCGCGCAGGCCGTCGCCGAGGAGGTTGAGGGACAGCACCACCAGGAAGATCGCGAGCCCCGGCCAGATCGCCATCCAGGGGGCATTGGTGAGGAAGCGCTGGGCGGCGTTGAGCATGCTGCCCCAGGACGGCGCCGGCGGCTGCTGGCCCAGGCCCAGGAACGACAGCGCGGCTTCGGCGATGATGGCGGCGGCGACCGACAGCGTCGCCTGCACCAGCAGCGCCGGCATGATGTTGGGCAGGATGTGCCTGACCGCGATCTGCAGGTCGGTATCGCCGACGCTGCGGGCGGCCTCGACATATTCCTCGACCTTGACGCTCAGCACCTCGCCGCGGGTCAGCCGGACGAAGATCGGCGTCGCCGAGATGCCGATCGCGATCATCGCATTGCCGAGGCTCGGGCCCAGAAACGCCGCCAGCGCGATCGCCAGGATCAGGAACGGGCAGGCCAGCATCGCGTCGGTGATGCGGCTGATCAGGGCATCGATGAAGCCGCCGCGAAAGCCTGCGGTCATGCCGATGGGGACGCCGATCGCCAGCGCGATGGCGACCGAGATCGCGCCGGCCAGCAGCGAGGCGCGCGCGCCATAGATCACGCGGGCCAGCACGTCGCGGCCGAGATCGTCGGTGCCGAACCAATGCGCCGCGGACGGCGCCTTGCGCACGAGCGCCCAGCTCGTCTTGACGGGATCGTAGGGCGCCACCAGCGGCGCTGATACGGCGAGCAGGATGAAGGCCGTGATCAGGCCGAGCCCGACCATTGCGCCTTTGCGCTTTACCAGCCGGCGCCAGGTGCGCTGCATCGGCCGCTCGAGCGGGGCGAGGGCGCGCGCGCCTGATGGAGCTGACAGCGTCGTCTCGGCCATGTCAGCTCCTCAAGCGCGGATTGACGAGGACATAGGCGAGGTCGGCGATCAGGTTCAGCATGATGTAGACGGTGGCGGTGACCAGCACGACGCCCTGCACGACGGCGTAGTCGCGATTGAACACGGCATCGACGATCAGCTTGCCGAAGCCGGGGATCGAGAAGATCTGCTCGGTCAGCACGGCGCCCGAGAGCAGCGTGCCGAGTTCCAGCGCGCCGAGCGTGATGACCGGCGTCAGCGCGTTGCGCAGCGCATGGCGCAGGATCACCTGGCGCTCGGAGATGCCCTTGGCGCGGGCGGTGCGGATGTAGTCGCTGCCCAGGACCTGCAGCATGGCGCTGCGGGTGTGGCGCATCAGGATCGCGGCGATGGCATTGCCGAGCACGAAGGCCGGCATGATGGTGGCGGCGAGACTGGCCCGCCAGTCCTCGGCGGGCGAGACGTAACCAGAGGCGGGCAGCCAGCCGAGCTGGATCGAGAACAGGAAGATCAGCATGATGCCGAGCCAGAAGTTCGGCGTCGAGATGCCCCACAGTGCGAACAGGTTGGCGGCATAGTCCCAGGCCGTCCCGCGCTTCACGGCGGAAACGATGCCGGCGGGAATGCCGATCAGGAACGCGATCACGATCGCCATCGAGGCGAGCTGCAGGGTCACGGGCAGCTTCTGCAGGATGAGATCGCGCACCGGCATCTTGATGCGCAGCGACTCGCCGAAATCGCCCGAGAGCACGCCCTTGATCCAGTAGCCGTACTGAACGGGCAGGGGCTGGTCGAGGCGATACTGCTTGCGGATCTGCTCGATGACAGCGGGATCGCGCTCCTCGCCGGCCATGACGAGCGCGGGATCGCCGGGCAGCAGCTGCTGCAGCGAGAAGATCAGGATCGAGACGAAGATCAAGGTCGGAATGATCTGGGCGATGCGGCGGGCGAGGAAGGTCAGCATGGCATGGTCCCCGCGCAGTGCTCTAGATGCCGGGGATCAGAGGCAGGTCGTGCCTCTAGCGTTCCCTCCCCCCTTGTGGGGGAGGGACAGGGAGGGGGGTGCCCCAACGGGATTCGGAGTGCGTGGCACCCCCCTCCCCAACCCTCCCCCACAAGGGGGGAGGGAGCGGAGTGAGTGCGGGGCGCCGGCTGCGCGTCCCAACGACCAGGTGCCACCTGACCGCTCACTTCAGCTTCAGCCCGACCACCCTCACCAGGCCGTCCGGCATCTGCTTGTAGCCCTCGAGCTTCTTGGTGTGCGCGATCAGGATGCGGCGGTGATAGAGGTAGAGGATCGGCTCGTCCTCGATCTCGAGCTTGGTCAGCTTCTCGTAGAGCGCCTTGCGCTGGGCCATGTCGGTCACCAGCCGCGCGTCGCTGAGCGCCTTGTCGGCCTCGGCATTGGCCCAGACGCTGTAGTTCTGCGGCGCGTTGCTGTGCAAGAACACGTAGCTGTTGCCGTCAGGATCGATCCGGCCGCTCCATGACAGCATGAACGCCTGATAGTCGCCGGCCTCGGCCTGCTTCAGCGAGGTCGCGAACTCCGTCACACGGATCTTCATGTCGAAGCCGGCCTCGGCGGCCATCGACTGTACCACCTGGGCGGCCGCCTCGGTCTCGGCACCCTTCGGTACCATGAAGTCGACCGCGACAGGCGTCGTCACGCCGGCCTCTTTCAGCAGCGCCTTTGCCTTCTCGACATCGCGGGCACGCACCGGGAAGGCCTTCTGATAATACGGATGCGAGGGATTGACCCATTGGTTGCCCGGCATGAATTCGCCGTTGAAGACCACCTGGTTGAGCGCCTCGCGGTCGATCGCGAGATCGAGCGCCTGGCGCACCTTGGCTGACTGGCTGAGTGGGCCCTTGGCCTTGTCCTTGCCGATGTTGAGCGTGATGCCCTGGTAGCCGAGCTCGATCGCAGTCGACAGCGCAAGCCTGGAATCGGCGCGGACATCCTTGATATCGGTCGCGAGCACGCGCTCGATCAGGTCGAGGGCACCCGACTTCAGGTTCGCCAGCCGCACCGTGGCATCGACGATGGGCTGGTAGACGATCCTGTCGATGAAGACGTTGTCCTTGTTCCAGTAGTCGGCGAACTTCTCGAACACGATCTTGTCCTGCTGGACGCGCTCGACGAACTTGTACGGACCGGCGCAGACCGGATGCAGGCCGAACTTGTCGCCGGCCTCCCTGGCGGCCTTCGGCGACACCATCATGCCGGCGCGGTCGGTGAGCTGGGCGATCAGCGGCGAGAACGGCGCTTTCAACACCAGCTTGATCGTCAGGGGATCGACGACGTCGACATGATCGAGCGAGGCCAGCTCAGGCTTGCGGAACGAGCCGGGAAAGGTCAGGTGGCGGTCGAGCGAGAATTTGGCGGCCTCGGCGTCGAACGGCTCGCCGTCGTGAAACTTCACGCCGGGCCGCAGCTTGATGGTGACCTCCTTGCCGTCGGCGGATGTCTGCTGCGACAGCGCGAGCTGCGGCACGATGTTGAGCTTCTCGTCGATGTCGAACAGCTTGTCGCAGGTGGCGGCGAACACGATGCGCCCGACATAGGTGCGGGCCATGGTCGGATCGAGAACGTCGGGGTCCTCGGCAAGGCCGATACGCAGGGTGGTCTGCGCCTGCGCAGCCGGGCTGCACATAGCCATCACAGCGGCCGCGACGGCGGCCAAGCACCAGTTCCTCATCATCCGATGTCCCCTACGAAAATGCAGCCTGCGTTGTTGCACTATCCATACCAACCCCGGTCACGCGCCGTCCTTCCGGCTCGGTCATGTCTGGCTCGCGAGCGCCGCGGCGATGCCGGCATCGATCGTGGCGCGATCCGTAATCCCCGCCGGATTGTCGCGCGTCGGCATGAACTGCCGGAACACCGCCCAATGCCTGCGGCTGACGCCTTCCAGGCGTGCGAGCTCGGCGAGCGGATCGGCGTGATCGTCGACCCGCAGATCGAGCTCGGACCATTCCTCCTTGCCGTGGATGAGGAGGGCGGCGGACTGTTTGCCGCGCTTGTCACCGCCGGCCGCCTCGCCGGCCTTCATGGCCGCAATCAGCCGCTGCGCGAAGGGCAGGGCGCCATGAGTGAGAAACGCGTTCGCGGTTTCGTTGAGCACCTGCGGGCCGGCCAGCATGTTGCCGGCAATCGAAAAGCCCCGGCCTTCGAGATGGCCGCACCAGTCGATGCAGTCGCGGCCGGTGTGGGCGGCAATCTGGCCGTTGTGATCGAGGATGTGGAGCTGGCGGCTCTCGCGGCCGGGATCGGCCGACGTCAGCAGTTGCACGATCTCGCGCGGATGGCGGCCATCGCGGAGCAGCGTCACGCCGTCGATGCCGTAATAGGGATTGACCAGCGCCTGTGTCGCGATGCCGCCGTGGCCGGCGACGATGAAGGGCACGCGCGCGCCGACGGCGAAGAAGCGGGTGGCGACGGCGACGCCGATCCGGCCGGTGAGATCGTCCTTGGCAATGATCGACCAGGTCATCGTCGCGTTGCTCTCTTATCGTCCGGCGGCGTAACCCTGCATGCCCCGCGGATTGGCGGCGGCGCGGCGGCGGCGGCCGACACGTGATGCGGCCGTGAGCCGGCCCTCCGACCAGTCGGGGCCGACCTCGACGACATGGCCGCGGCGGCGCAGCTCCTCGACGGTCGCCTTGGGCACGCGGTTTTCGACCACGAGCACGCCGGGGCGTGCGGTGCGCGGCCAGAACGAGATCGGGAAGTGCTCGGAGTGCCACGCCGGGGCGTCGATCGCTTCCTGCAGGTTCATGCCGGCATGGACGTGGCGCAGGAAGAACTGCGTGTTCCACTGGTCCTGCTGATCGCCGCCGGGCGAGCCCCAGGCCACATAAGGCTCGCCGTCGCGCAGCGCCATGGTCGGCGACAGCGTCGTGCGCGGCCGCTTGCCCGGCACCAGCGCCGCCGGATGATCCTCCTCCAGCCAGAACATCTGCGCGCGTGTGCCCAGGCAGAAGCCGAGTTCGGGAATGACGGGCGAGGATTGCAGCCAGCCGCCGGACGGCGTGGCCGAGATCATGTTGCCGTCCCGGTCGATGATGTCGAAATGCACGGTGTCGCCGCGCACCTCGCCGAAGCGGCCGACGGTCGGCTCGCCCGAGCCCATTGCGCCGACGGCCTCGCGGTGGCCTTGGGCCTCGCGCAGCTTCACCTTGGCGCCGTAGCCGTCGAGCGTGCCGGGACGCAACTCGAGCGAGGCCTTTTCCGTAATCAGCTTGCGGCGCTCGTCGTTGTAGGCATCGGACAGCAGCGTTTCGATCGGGATGTCGGCGAAAACAGGATCGCCGTAGAACGCCTCGCGATCGGCGAAGGCGAGCTTCGCGGCTTCGATCTGCCAATGAATGAAATCGGGGCCGGTCGGATCGAGGCCGTCGAGCGCAAAGCCCTTGAGCAGCGCGAGCTGCTGCAGTAGCACCGGGCCCTGGCTCCAGACGCCGGCCTTGCACACGGTGTAGCGGCCGTACTGATAGGTCAGCGGTGCCTCGATGGTCGGCTGCCAGCGCGCCATGTCGTCGGCGGTCAGCACGCCTTTGTGGCGCGAGCCCGAGACGTCCATGACCTCCTGCGTCCGGCAGAAACGGTCGATCGCCTCGGCGACGAAGCCCTGCGACCAGGCCTTGCGCGCGCGCTCGATCTGGGCATCGCGATCAGCACCAGCGCTTTCGCCTTCACTCAGAATGCGCGCGTAGGTTTCGGCGAGCTGTGGATTGGTGAACAGCGTGCCCGGCCTCGGCACCTCGCCATTGGGCAGATAGAGCGCGGCCGAGGTCGGCCAATGTGTCTTGAACAGCTGCTCGACGGTCTGGATGGTCGCCGAGACGCGCTCGACCAGCGGATAGCCGTCGCGCGCGTAGGAGATCGCCGGCTCCAGCACGTCGCGCAGCCGCATCGTGCCGTAGTCTCGCAGCAGCAGCATCCAGGACTCGAACGTGCCGGGCACGCAGGCCGCCAGCAGTCCGGTGCCGGGCACCATGTCCAGGCCTTCGTTCCTGTAGCGCGCGATGGTGGCGCCTGATGGCGCCGGGCCCTGGCCGCAGATGACCTCGGTGCGACCGCGCTTGACGTCGTGCAGGATGATCGGCACGTCGCCGCCGGGACCGTTCAGATGCGGCTCCACCACCTGCAGGGTGAAGGCCGCCGCGACGCCGGCGTCGAAGGCGTTGCCGCCGCGCTCCAGCATCGCCATGCCCACCGCGGTGGCGAGCCAGTGCGTGGAGGTGACGACGCCGAAGGTGCCGTCGATCTCGGGGCGGGTCGTGAAGGTATCGGGGTTGATGAAGCTCATGGCGCCCTTTGATCTATCTCATTAGTTGCCGTCATCGCGAGCGCTAGCGAAGCAATCCAGGGTTCCGGTGGGACTCTGGATTGCTTCGTCGCTTCGCTCCTCGCAATGACGGCTTCATTCAAATTCCGTCTCGCCGCTTCACGCCACCGATGCCGTCACAACGGCCGTGTCGGCCGGCTGGTTCACTGCGTGACAGGCAACGCCGCCGATCAGCTCCGGCGCCTTTTGCCGGCACAGATCGAACGCCAGCGGACAACGCGGATTGAACGTGCATCCCGCAGGCGGATTGATCGGGTTCGGGATCTCGCCCTTGACCGGGATGCGCTGGCGGCCGGACATCGACAGGTCCGGGACGGCGCCGAGCAGCATCTTGGTGTAGGGCATGCGCGGATCGTTGAAGAGGGTGCGGCCGTCGGCGATCTCGACGATGCGGCCGAGATACATCACGCCGATGCGGCTCGCCATGTGACGCACGACCGCGAGATTGTGGCTGATGAACAGATAGGTCAGGCCGAACTTGTCCTGCAGGTCGCGCATCAGATTGAGGATCTGCGCCTGTACGGAGACGTCGAGCGCCGAGGTCGGCTCGTCGCAGACGATGAATTCGGCTTCCGAGGCCAGCGCGCGCGCGATCGCGATGCGCTGGCGCTGGCCGCCGGAGAATTCGTGCGGGAATTTCTGGCCGTCGTCGGGATGCAGGCCGACGAGGGTCAGGAGCTCGCCGACACGGTCCTTGATCTGGCGTTCGCCCTCGATGATGTCGAAGGCGCGGATCGGCTCGGCGATGATGCTGTCGACCCGGAAGCGCGGGTTGAGGCTGGCGTAGGGATCCTGGAACACCATCTGGATGCGCCGGCGCAGCTTGCGCCGCACCTGTGCCTGGCGCGCTTCGCTCATCGACACGCCGTCGATGATGACCTCGCCCGACGTCGGCGCCAGCAGCCCGACCACCATGCGCGCGACCGTGGTCTTGCCCGAGCCGGATTCGCCCACCAGCGCGAAGGTCTCGCCCTTCCTGATACCGAAGCTGACGCCATCGACCGCCTTCAGGAATTCCTGCGGCTGGCGCTCGATCACGCGGTTGAGCCAGGGTTTCGAGACGTCGAACACCCGGCGCAGATCCTTGACCTCGACGAAATCGCTCATGCCGCGGTCTCCGTCGCGCGATCATAGAGGTGACAGGCGACCGCCTGCGTGCCCTGGCGCAGCGGCTCCGGCCGGTCGACGCGGCAGCGGTCGAAGGCTGCGCTGCAGCGCGGATTGAACGAGCAGCCTGGCGGGATGGCCGACAGCCGCGGCATGGAGCCTGGGATCTGCACCAGCCGCTTCTCCTCGCCTGCGAGCGTAGGGATCGCCCCCATCAGGCCCTTGGCGTAGGGGTGCAGCGGGTTCTGGATCACCTCCTGCACCGGGCCGATCTCGGCGACGCGGCCGGCATACATCACCGCGACGCGGTCGCAGGTCTCGGCGATGACGCCCATGTCGTGGGTCACCAGCATCACGGCGGTGCCATGGTCGCGGCCGAGCCGCTTGATCAGCGAGATGATCTGCGCCTGCACGGAGACGTCGAGCGCGGTGGTCGGCTCGTCGGCGATGATCAGCTCCGGCTCGGCGCACAGCGCGAGCGCGATCACGACGCGCTGGCGCATGCCGCCGGAGAATTCGTGCGGATAGCCGTCGATGCGCTTCTCGGGCGCTGATATGCCGACCTCGGCGAGCAGGTCGATGGCGCGCTTGCGCGCCTGCTGGTCGGTGAGATTGGTGTGGGTCCTGATGGTCTCGATGATCTGGTCGCCGACACGATACAGCGGATTGAGCGAGGTCAGCGGATCCTGGAAGATCATGCCGATGCGCTTGCCGCGCACCTTGCGCATCTCCTCCGGCGGCAGGTTGTCGATGCGCAGCCCGGAGAGCTGAATCTCGCCGCCGGAGATGCGGCCCGGAGGATCGATCAGGCCGATCACGGCCAGGCCGGTGACGGATTTGCCGGCGCCGGATTCGCCGACGACGCCGAGCACTTCGCCCTTGGCGATGTCGTAGGAGACGCCGTCGATCGCGCGCAGGGTGCCGCGCCGGGTCGCGAACTCGACCTGCAGGTTGCGCACGGACAGAACGGGGGCGGTCATGAGCTCAAGCCTCGGAAGGACGCATTCACGCGGGTCATCGCAGTTTCGGGTTGAGGGCGTCGCGCAGCCAGTCGCCGAGCAGGTTGATGGCGAGGATCAGTCCGGCCAAAGCGATGCCGGGGAACGCGACGATCCACCATTCGCCGGCGAACAGATAGTTGTTGCCGATCCGGATCAGGGTCCCGAGCGACGGCATCGTTTCGGGCATGCCGGAGCCGAGGAACGACAACGTCGCCTCGGTGATGATCGCCAGCGCGAGGTTGATGGTGGCGATCACCAGCACGGGACCGGTGGTGTTGGGCAGCACGTGGCGCAGCATGATGACGGGCGCGGGCAGGCCGATCAGTTGTGCCGCGGCGACGTAGTCCTTGTTCTTCTCGACGAGGACCGAGCTGCGCACCGTGCGCGCATATTGCACCCAGAAGGAGAGGCCGATCGCCAGCACGAGCACGACCAGCATGCTGAGCCAGTCCAGCCGGTTGCCGGACACCGACTTGGCGATGCCGTTGACCAGCAGCGCAATCAGGATCGGCGGAAAGGTGAGCTGGACGTCGGCGATGCGCATGATCACGGTGTCGACCCGGCCGCCGAAATAGCCCGCGATCAGCCCGAGGCCGATGCCGAGCGCGCCGGAAAAGGCGACGCCGAGAATGCCGACCAGGAGCGAGATGCGCAGGCCGTAGAGGATGGCGGAGAGCACGTCACGGCCCTGCTCGTCGGTGCCGAGCAGGAACGGGCTCTGCCCGTCGGCGGTCCACAGCGGCGAGATGCGCGAGTTCAGGAGCTGCAACTGGGCCGGGTCGAACGGGTTCTGCGGCGACAGCAGCGGCGCGAAGATCGCAAGCAGGAAGAACAGCAGCGTGATCACCGCCGCGGCGACCGTCAGCTTGGAGCGGCGGAACGAATAGAACAGGTCGCTCGCAAGCGCACGCTTCAGCCAGCCGTCGGCAGCGCGCGGCGTCTCGACAGGCGTGGGGTGGGGAAGGGCTGCGTCGCTCATGATCAGGCCGGACGGCTGATGGTCGCGCGCAGGCGCGGATCGACCACGGTGTAGAGGATATCAACCACGAGATTGATGGTGACGAAGATCAGCGACACCATCATCAGGTAGGCCGCCATGATCGGGATATCGACGTTCTGCACCGCCTGCACGAACAGCAGGCCCATGCCCGGCCACTGGAACACCTGCTCGGTGATGATCGAGAACGCGATGACCGAGCCGAATTGCAGACCGACCACGGTGATGACCGGCACCAGGGTGTTGCGCAGCGCGTGGCCGAAATGGATCGCGCGCGTGGTCAGCCCGCGGGCGCGGGCGAAGCGGATGTAGTCGGTGCGCAGCACCTCGAGCATCTCGGCGCGGACCAGCCGCATGATCAGGGTCATCTGGAACAGGCCGAGCGTGATCGAGGGCATGATCAATGCCTTCCAGCCGGAGACGGTGAATAGGCCCGATGTCCACCAGCCCAGCCTGACGGTATCGCCGCGGCCGAACGACGGCAGCCATCCCAGCGTGACCGAGAACAGATAGATCAGCAGGATGCCGATCAGGAAGGTCGGCAGGGAGATGCCGATCAGCGACAGCATCTGGAACAGCTTGGCGAGCAGGGAGTCGCGGTGCAGCGCCGAGAACACGCCCATCAGGATGCCGAAGACCAGCGCCAGGATCGTCGCGCAGACCGCCAGTTCCAGGGTGGCGGGCATGCGCTCCTTGAGCAGATCGGAGACCGGCTGCCGGAACTGGTAGGAGACGCCGAACTTGAACTGCGCCGCGTCGAACAGATAGCGTCCGAACTGCACGATGAAGGGATCGTCGAGGCCGAGCGACTCGCGGATGCTGGCCCGTTCCGCCGCCGACGCGTCGATCGGCACGATCTGGCTCACCGGATCTCCGGCGAAGCGGAACATGGCGAACGCGATGATTCCGACGGCGATCATGACGCCGATGGCCTGAATTGCTCGGCGAAGCGCGAAGGCGAGCATCTGATCCTTTCAGGTCCTTCGAGATGCGGCGGCGCGTAGCACCTGCCGCAGGAAATGAAAAGTCCCGAAAAGCAGTTCTGCTTTCCGGGACTCGTCGTCGCTTGTGGACTACTCGGTCTTGGTGGCGAGGAACAGCAGCACGGCGTTGTCGGCGCGCAGCGGAATCTTCACCTTCTTCGACACGCCCCAGGCCACTGCCTGCTGATGCAGCGGGATGTAGCCGTAATCCTTGATGCCAATCTCGAACGCCTGCTTGATCAGTTGATTGCGCTTGGCGGTGTCGGTCTCGACCAGGACCTTGTCGGTCAGGGCGTCGAACTCCTTGTTGCAGTAATTGCCGAGATTGGCCTCGCCCCGGGTCGGGTCCTTGGCGTCGTCACGGCAGCCCATGATGTCGTGCATCACGTTGTGCGCGTCCATCGAGGAGGGCGTCCAGCCGAGCAGGAAGAACGAGGTGTTGTAGCCGCCGGGCTTAAGTACCTTGGCGAAGTACTGCGCCTTGGGCTGGGCGTTCAGGTTCACCTTGACCCCGATGCGGGCGAGCATGCCGACCACGGCCTGGCAGATCGCGGCGTCGTTGACGTAGCGGTCGTTCGGGCAGTCCATGCCGACCTCGAAGCCGTCGGGATAGCCGGCCTCGGTCAGGAGCTTCTTGGCCGCGTCCGGATCGTATTTCGGCCGCGTGAACTCCTTCGACAGCGGGAACAGCTCCGGCGCGATCATCAGCGCCGACGGCGTCGACAGGCCGCGCATGACGCGGGTCTTGATCAGCTCGACGTCGATCGCCTTGTAGAAGGCCTCGCGCACGCGGATGTCCTTGAACGGGTTCTTGCCCTTGACGTTCGAGTACAACAGCTCGTCGCGCGTCTCGTCCATGCCGAGGAAGATCGTGCGCAGCTCCGGTCCCTTCAGGACATGGGCGTTCGGGCTGGAATCGACGCGGCCGATATCCTGCACCGGGACCGGCTCGATGATGTCGACCTCGCCGGACAGCAGCGCCGCGACGCGCGTGGCGTCGGAGGCGATGGTGGTGAACACGATCTCCTTCAGATTGTGCTCGGGCTTGCCCCACCAGTTCGGATTGACCTTGAATACGGTCTTCACACCGGGCTGATGGCTTTCGATGATGAAGGGGCCGGTGCCGTTCTCATGTAGCGCGGCGTAGCTCGGCGTGGTTGCCGACACCGGCGTCGGCGCGACCGAGTTGTTGTCCTCGCACCACTTCTTGCTCATGATGTACCAGGTATCCCACTGCGAGATCAGGATGGGATTGGGGGCATCGAGCTTCACGTCGACGGTGTAGTCGTCGACCTTGATGAATTTTGCGTCCGGCGGCACGTTGGAGAGGAAGTTGGAGCCGGTGGCGCGGACGCGATCGGCGGAGAAGATCACGTCGTCGGCGGTGAAGGGTTCGCCATTGTGGAACTTGACGCCCTTGCGCAGATGGAAGCGCCAGCGCGTCGGCTCGGGCGTTTCCCAGCTCTCGGCCAGCGCGGGGATGATCTTCAGATCCTTGTCGCGCGCGGTCAGCCCCTCATAGACGTGAGCATGGTGCGCAATCGTGGTCGATTCCTTGAAGGTGTAGGGATCGAGCGATTTCAGGGTGCCCTGGTTGGCATAGCGCAGGGTCTGGGCCGAAGCCGGCATGACGGCGAGGCCGAATGCGACCGCTGCCGCGATGAGCAGGGATTTGCGTCCCGACATATGTCCAAATTCTCCGCGTTTGACGCTTGGTTTTTCGGCAGGCGCGATTGTGTCCGGCCTGCTTTGCTTCGAAGTTCGTGTTGTCTGCAGCGCCTCTTGCACGAACTTCAAGAAGCAACAAGACGCCGGGCGATATGCTTGCAAGTCTGATGCCGCGCCGGAATGAACTGATCCCGTTGGCTCTGGCCCGGCGGCGCGCCGTACGACCCGCGGCAGATCGATCCGAATATGTTGCCAGAGTTCAGCGGCGGCACACAAGTGCAGTTTGTTTAAGCCTAAACGATATGGTTATCCCCCGCGGCCGCTGTGCAGCGCACGCGACAGGCGGCGTCCGGGATGGGGCTGAGGGCCGTCGGATTGACCATGTCCCGGGAATTGCGCACCTGCAGCAACGCGCCGCTTGCTAGAGGGGGGCCGGCGCGGTGATACTGGACATCCCTGCCGCGAGTCCGGGATGGGCGTTCCTTGTGAAGGGAGCCCGGTCCGGGGCTGGCGTCGGGATGGTTCGAACAGCGGAGCGGACATGAAAGTCAATATCGAGATCGATTGCACACCGCTCGAAGCGCGGCAGTTTTTCGGACTTCCCGATGTCGGTCCGATGCAGGCCGCGGTCATGGACCGGCTGCAGAACCAGATGACGAGCAACATCGACAAGCTCACGCCCGAAGCCATCATGCAGAGCTGGTTCACGTTCGATCCTCGCCTGGCCGAACGGTTTCAGGACCTGATGCTGACCATGACAGGCCTCGGCGGCAGCCGTTCGAGCGACAAGAAGTCGGCCTGACGAGGCAAACGGCTGCTCGGATTTCGCTCGCGCGGAACTCCGAGGAGAAGCGGCGTGACGTCACGGCATGGAGCAGGCTCCACGCCGGAGCCGAAGACCGGTCGAAAAAGGCCGGCTGAACAGCTTCAGGGGAGGAGGCATGACCGATCCGTCTTGGATGCCGGCGCTGCAGTTCGCGACGACCAATGGCATTCGCATGGGCTATTACGAGGCGGGCCCCGTCAGCGACAGGCCGCCGATGATCCTCTGTCACGGCTGGCCGGAGCTGGCCTTCTCGTGGCGGCACCAGATCAAGGCGCTGGCCGAGGCTGGCATCCGCGTCATCGCACCCGACCAGCGCGGCTATGGCGCGACCGACCGGCCGGAGCCGGTCGAGGCCTATGACCTCGAGCATCTCACCGCCGACCTCGTCGGCCTGCTCGATCATCTCAACATCGACAAGGCGATCTTCGTCGGACACGATTGGGGCGGCTTCGTCGTCTGGCAGATGCCGCTGCGATACCCCGATCGAGTCGCGGGCGTGGTCGGCATCAACACGCCGCATCTGCCGCGCGCGCCTGCCGATCCCATCGCCATCATGCGCAAGCGGTTCGGCGACATGATGTACATCGTGCAGTTCCAGGATCCCGCACGCGAGCCGGACCGCATCTTCGGCAGCCGCGTCGGGGAGACCTTCGATGCGTTCATGCGCAAGCCGCTGCCGCGCAGCGATGCGCCGCCGACGGAGCCGCCGGCCGGCGGGATCGCAGCGTCGCCGTCGCTCAATCTGGCGTTCCCGCAGATGATCGCGGCCTATGACGCCGCCAAGGACACGCGGCAGCCGATCCTGTCGGAGGCCGAGAAGCAGGTGTTCGTCGACACCTTCACGCGCACCGGCTTCACCGGCGGCATCAACTGGTATCGCAACATGACGCGCAACTGGCAGCGCGCCGAAGGGCTCGACCATACGGTGCGCGTGCCGTCGCTGATGATCATGGCGGAGAACGACGCCGTGCTGCCGCCCTCGGCCACGGACGGCATGGAGAAGCTTGTCCCGGATCTGGAGAAATATCTCGTCCGCAACAGCGGCCACTGGACGCAGCAGGAGCAGCCGGAGGAGGTCAGCGCCAAGCTGATCGAATGGCGGCGGCGGAGGTTTGGGTAGGGGCTTCCGGCGGTTCGTTTGAAGAACGGCTGAGACACAGACTCGCGTCGCGTGAGGCAATAGCGACCCTCAGCAACATGTGTCGTCCCGGACAAGCCTGTCGACGCAACGCGTCGGCAGGCGCCGATCCGGGACCCATAACCACAGGCCCGGATGGCTGAAGCGGGCTGGAGCCACAGCCCGTCGCCATCACCAAAGCCGGTGGTTATGGGTCCCGGCGTTCGCCGGGACGACAGCTCGTTTCCGGGCGGCGGCGGTGACCACCGACTGCCATTCTACGCCGCCTGCGCATTCGCGCCGTGCGCGTGCTCGGCGATGGCGTCGATGATCTGCGGCCACATCGGCCGCGGGGTGGCGTGACCCATGCCGTCGATCATCAGGAGCTTGGCATTCGGAATCGACTCCGCGGTGTCCTTGCCGGCGGTGGGATGAACCAGCGGGTCGACCTTGCCGTGGATCACGAGTGTCGGCGCGGTCACCAGATGCAGCCGCGGCTTGCGGCTGCCGGAGGCCAGGATCGCGCGCAACTGACGTCCGACGCCGGCGGGATTGATGCCGCGCGCGAAGCAGCGTTCGGCGAGCGCCACGTCACTTGCCTCGTCCTCGGGGAAGGAGCCGACGCGCAGCGCCTTCCAGGTCCTCTGGAAGCGCTTGATGTACTCGTCCTTGGTCTTCGGCGGCGGCGCCATCAGCAGCATCGCGACCTCGCGCGTCGGCGGCGGGATGCGCGGATTGCCGGTCGTCGACATGATCGATGTCAGCGAGCGCACGCGATGCGGAAAGGAGATCGCGATCTCCTGCGCGATCATGCCGCCCATCGACGCGCCGACCAGATGCGCCGACTTGATGTCGAGCGCGTCCATCAGGCCGACCGTGTCCTTGGCCATGTCGAGCAGCTTGTAGGGCGCGGCGACGGGAATGTTGAAGAAGCGCAGCTTGAGCAGCTCGAACGGCGTCAGGCGGCGTCCGCCATGCAGCTTGCTCGACTGGCCGATGTCGCGGTTGTCGAAGCGGATCACGCGAAAGCCGCAGCTTGCGAGCTGTTCGCAGAACTCATCATACCAGATGATCATCTGCCCGCCGAGGCCCATGATCAGCACGAGAGGAGGGGCCGCCGGGTCGCCGAAGATCTCGTAACAGATGTCGATACCGTTGGCGCGCACGGTCTGCGGCGGCTGATGAGCATTTGCAGTCACGATGATCCCTCGTTCAAGGCCAACAGGCCATCTATGGCATGGTTCCGCCGGCAGAGAGAAGCGGCCCCATGATCCTCCCGCATCGCAGCGATGGCGTGCTATGATAGGTTGTGTTGAGTCTCCGCGTGGCCTGAAGGAGCGTGCCGATGGTGAACAAGTCCGGCGATCCGATCGCATTCTGGCAGCAGATGGTCGGTGAGATGCAGAAGAGCTTCACGGCCTTCACGCGATTGCGCCCGCTGGGCGCGGCCCGCTCATCCTCCGACGATCCTGCAACTGGTTCTGGAAACGGACAGAAGCCCATGGCCGATCTGATGGAAAACTACTTCGCCGGCATGAACGTGCCGAGCCGCGGTCAACTGACTGCGCTCAACGAGCGGCTGGCGTCGATCGAAGGCGAACTGGCGGAGACGCGGGCGCTGTTGAAGGAGCTGCTGGGCGCCGCGAAGGTGCCGCTGCCGGCATCGAAACCGCCGGTGGATCTCGCTCCCCAGTTGAATGAGATCAAGAGCTTGCTCGACGCGCTTCTCGCCGCATCCAAGGCGCAGCTGGTTGCGCCGGCTCCGGTCGACGTCACGCCTGAGCTGAACGAGATCAAGGCCTTGCTTAACGAGCTTGTTGCCACATCCAAAGCGCCGCTCCCCGGAACGAAGCCTGCCATCGATGTCACGCCCCAGTTGAGCGAGATCAAGGCGCTGCTCGACCAGATTCTGAAGGCGGCGCAGCCGTCCGGTCCTGCCCCGATGGCGTCCATCGAGGCGCAGCTGCGCCAGATCCGGGAGGTGCTCGACAGGGTGATGAAACCGTCGCTGCCGGCGGAACCAGAACCCGCGGCGGTCGAGACCGCGCCGGGAACGGCCGAGCCGGTCCGGCCCGGAAAGTCTCGCAACAAGAAGCATGGGGGCGGCCCTGATCGAGGCTCGCGCCAAGGCAATGATGCGCCGTCGGGCACTTGAGCGGGGACGGCCTTTCCCCCATCCTCCCGAGATGGTGCATTGCAACATTTTTGTTGCGATGCACTATGTGTGCTGGTATAGCTGAGTCACTCCGGTTTCATAAGGGACGGAGCGAGCCATAGCTCAGAAGCATTGAGGATGGAGACAGCCATGACCACCGAGACCAATACCGTGTTCGACACCGTCAAGGATGCCTTTGCGCCGGTGACCGACGCGTTCAAGAACCTGCAGACGATGGAAGTGCCGGAGTCCGCGCGGGAGTTCGTCAAGAAGACCGCGTCGACCGCCAAGGAGCGCGCTGCGGAGGCCCTCGCTGGCTCCGAGAAGGTGACGTCGGCGATCGAAACCGCCGTGTTCGACGGCGTGACCGAGGCCGGCAAGATCAGCCGCAACATCCAGCAGGCGCTGTATCAGGACACCGAAGCGTTCTTCGACGGCCTGGACAAGCTGGCGTCCGCCAAGTCGATCAGCGAAGCCGTTCAGATCCAGGGTGAGCTGGCCCGCGCCCGTGGCGAGGCGCTCGTCGCCCGCGCCAAGTCGACCAGCGAGTATGTCGGCAAGCTCGTAACCGAGGGTGCCAAGCTCGCGCAGGAGAACATGGCCAAGGCCTACAACAAGACCGCCTGATCGCCTCGCGCGTCAGTCGATCCATCTGCAAGGCCCGCTCCATGCGGGCCTTTTCTTTTGCGATCGGGCGAAACCGGCTAAAGCCTGCACCATGCCGCAGCCGCTGTCCCGCATCGTCCATGAGCTCAAGAGCGAGCCGTCGCGCACGGGCTCGCTGATCATCACCGTGTTCGGCGACGCCATCGTGCCGCGCGGCGGCAGCGTCTGGCTCGGCAGTCTGCTGGCCTTCTTCGAAGGGCTCGCGATCGACGGCAGCGTGGTGCGCACCGCGATGTCGCGGCTGACGGCGGAAGGCTGGTTCGAGCGGACGAAGAGCGGCCGCAACAGCTTCTATCGCCTGACCCGGCGCGGCGAGCAGACCTTTGCCGGCGCCACCCGCCACATCTACGATTCGCCGCCGGCGGAATGGAACGGCAGCTTCGAACTGCTGCTCATCGGCAGCGCTGATGACCGCGAGCAGGCGCGGATCGCGCTGCGCGACGCCGGCTTCGGCAGCCCGCTGCCGGGCGTGTTCGTGGCGCCCTCGAGCATCGCCGTGCCGGACGCGGTGGAGGGGGCGGTCCGCCTGCAGGCCTCCGCAGGCTCGGATATGGCGCGGCGGCTGGTCGCCGAGAGCTGGGCGCTGGAGCGGACTGCGGAAGCCTATCGCAAGTTCAGCGCCTCCTTTGCGCCGCTCAAGGCCAGCATCGAACGCGGCGAGCCGCTGTCCGACGGCCAGGCCTTCACCGCCCGCATCCTGCTGATCCATCACTACCGCCGCATCGTGCTGCGCGATCCCTTGCTGCCGGCCGAGCTGCTGCCTGGGAACTGGCCGGGACGACAAGCGCGTGTGCTCTGCGGCGACATCTACCGGCTGCTGCTGCCGGGTTCCGAGCGATGGCTCGACGCTCACGCGACCAATGAAGAGGGGCCTTTGCCTGCGGCCGGCGCGACGCTGCTGCGGCGGTTCGCCGATGCTCATGAGGTGGGCTGATATATTACAGAATTCGATTGCACGGATAAAATCTCGTTATATATTGGCGGCAACCAAGTCCTGGGAGGACGCCGCCGCATGTACACGCAGGCGCTCAATTCGCCCGAGGAGGGCAGCTTCGCCGAGGACGCCGGACGCGCCTCGCGCTTTCAGGCGCGCATCGATGCCGAGGAGCGCATCGAGCCGAACGACTGGATGCCGTCGGCCTATCGCAAGACGCTGGTCCGGCAGATTTCCCAGCACGCCCATTCCGAGATCGTCGGCATGCTGCCCGAGGGCAACTGGATCACGCGCGCGCCGAGCCTGCGCCGCAAGGCGGCGTTGCTCGCCAAGGTCCAGGACGAATGCGGCCATGGGCTGTATCTCTACGCCGCGGCCGAGACGCTTGGCGCCTCGCGCGAGGAACTGGTTGACGCGATGCTGGCCGGCAAGGCCAAGTACTCCTCGATCTTCAACTACCCGACCTTGACCTGGGCGGATATCGGCGTGATCGGCTGGCTGGTCGATGGCGCCGCGATCATGAACCAGATCCCGCTGTGCCGCTGCTCCTACGGCCCCTATGCGCGCGCGATGATCCGCGTCTGCAAGGAGGAATCGTTCCACCAGCGCCAGGGCTACGAGATCATGCTCACGCTCTGCCGCGGCACGCCCGAGCAGAAGGCGATGGCGCAGGATGCGTTGAACAGATGGTGGTGGCCGGTGCTGATGATGTTCGGCCCGCCGGATCAGGCCAGCCAGCACAGCGACGCCTCGACGAAGTGGAAGATCAAGCGCTTCTCCAATGACGAGCTGCGCCAGAAGTTCATCGATGCCACCGTGCCGCAGGCGCAATATCTCGGCCTGACGATTCCCGATCCAGCGATGACGCAGGACGAGCAGGGCCACTGGCAGCACGGTCCGATCGACTGGAACGAGTTCAAGCAGGTGCTGGCCGGCAACGGCCCGTGCAACCGCGACCGTATGGCGGCGCGCCGCAAGGCGCATGCCGACGGCGCGTGGGTGCGCGAAGCCGCGGCCGCCTACGCCGAGAAGCGCGCGCAGCGCCTGATGGCGCAGGCCGCCGAATAGACAAGGGAGAGCGAGATGGCGACACCGAACACGCCGTTGTGGGAGGTCTTCATCCGCAGCCGCAACGGGCTCGCGCACAAGCATTGCGGCTCGCTGCATGCGCCGGACGCGACCATGGCGCTGCAGGCCGCGCGCGACCTCTACACCCGGCGCGGCGAGGGCCTGTCGATCTGGGTGGTGCCGTCGAGCGCCATCACCGCGTCCGATCCCGCCGACAAGGGCATGATGTTCGAGCCGGCGGAAACGAAGATCTATCGGCATCCGACCTTTTATGAAGTGCCCGAGGAAGTCGGACATATGTAGGTGCAACTCCTCATGGTGAGGAGGCGCGCAGCGCCGTCTCGAACCATGAGGCCCGATACGGCTCCTGGCCCATCCTCGAGACGCCCGCCTGCGGCGGGCTCCTGGAGGAGGTCAAATGCGTGGCTTCAGAGGCGAAACGTCATGACCGCCCCCTCGATCACTGTCTCCGAAACGCCGCTGGTGCTCTACACCTTGCGCCGCGCCGATGATGCGCTGATCCTCGGTCATCGCCTCTCCGAATGGTGCGGCCACGCGCCCATGCTCGAAGAGGACATGGCGCTGTCCAACATGGCGCTCGACCTGATCGGCCAGGCGCGCGAGCTCTATGGCTACGCGGCAAAGGTCGAGGGCCGCGACAATGACGAGGATAAGCTCGCTTATCTCCGGGACGTCAGGCAGTACCGCAACCTGCTGCTGGTCGAGCGTCCGAATGGCGATTTCGCGCACACGATGGTGCGGCAGCTGTTCTACGCGGCTTTCGCCGATCTGTATTGGCGCGGCATGATGGGCTCGACCGATGCGACGCTCGCCGCCATCGCGGCCAAGTCGGAGAAGGAATCCGCCTATCATCTGCGCCATGCCAGCGAGTGGGTGATCCGGCTCGGGGACGGCACCGACGAGAGCCACCGCCGCGCGCAGGCCGCGATCGACGATCTCTGGGCGTACACCGGCGAGATGTTCAGCGTCGACGACTCCGAGCGCGGACTGATCGATGCCGGCATCGCGATCGACCCGACGATGCTGCTGCCGGAATGGCTGTCGATCGTCTCGCATGTCGCGCGCGAGGCGACCCTCGTGCTGCCTGAGAACGACTGGATGCAGCAGGGCGGCCGCGACGGCCGCCACAGCGAGCATCTCGGCCATCTCCTGAGCGAGCTGCAATACATGCAGCGCAGCTTCCCCGGTGCGACGTGGTAGTCGCCGACACCAGTCCTGCCGAACTCCGCCAGCGCGCCTGGGAGGCGGCGGCGTCGGTGGCCGATCCGGAAATCCCGGTGCTGACGATCGACGATCTCGGCGTGCTGCGCGAGGTCGAGGTGGTCGGGGAACGGGTGGAGGTCGCGATCACGCCGACCTATTCCGGCTGCCCGGCGATGAACATGATCGCGCTGGAGATCGAGCTGGCGCTGGAGCGCGCCGGCTTCCGCGAGGCCAGCGTGCGCATTGTGCTGTCGCCGGCCTGGACCACGGACTGGATGAGCGAGGAAGGGCGACGCAAGCTGCGGGAGTACGGCATCGCGCCGCCGCCGCCGTCGAGTGGCCGGCGCGCGCTGTTTGGTGTGGCCGAGGTGGCGTGTCCGCAATGCGGGTCTGATGACACCGAGCAACTCGCCGAGTTCGGCTCGACCTCGTGCAAGGCGTTGTGGCGCTGCAGATCGTGCCGCGAGCCGTTCGATTACTTCAAGTGTCACTGATGCTAAAGCCGTCATCGCGAGCGCAGCGACGCGATCCAGGGCCACGCCCGGAGCCCTGGATTGCTTCGTCGCTTCGCTCCTCGCAATGACGTGAGGATGGGTTTGATGTCGACAACGCCGCGCTTTCACCGTCTCGCCATCCGTGACCTGCGCCGGGAGGCACCGGATGCGGTGTCGCTGACGTTTGCCATTCCAAACGAACTCGCGGACGACTATCGCTTCGCGCCCGGACAGTATCTCACGCTGAAGACGACGCTCGGCGGCGAGGAAGTCCGGCGCTCTTATTCGATCTGCTCCGGCCCCGATGACAACGAGATCCGCATCGCCGTGAAGCGCGTCGATGGCGGCGCGTTCTCGAGCTTCGTCACCGACGAATTGAAGCGCGGCGACGAGATCGACGTGATGACGCCGACCGGACGTTTTGGCGTGGCGCTGGATCCTGCGGCGGCGCGCACCCATGTCGGATTTGCCGCTGGCTCGGGCATCACGCCGATCCTGTCGATCGTGAAGGCCGTGCTGGCGCGCGAGCCGGACAGCCGCTTCTTCCTGTTCTACGGCAACCGCACGACCGCCGGCATGCTGTTCCGCGAGCAACTGGAGGAGCTGAAGGATCGCTTCCTCGACCGCTTCTCGGTGTTCCACGTCATCTCCGGCGAGGAGCAGGATCTTCCGATCCTGCACGGTCGTCTCGACGGCGAAAAGGTGCGTATGCTCTTGCGCTCGCTGGTGCCGGCGGAGACGGTCGACCAAGTTTTCATCTGCGGTCCGACCGGGATGAGCGAGGACATCGAGGCTGCCTGCCACATCCTCGGCATTGCCGACGAGCGCATCCATGTCGAGCGCTTCGTCTCCGGTGCGGGCGGCAAGCCGCGGCCGAGAGCTGTCGTGCCCGATACGGCGCCGCCCAAGGCGGTCGCCGCCCTGATCATCGACGGCAAGCGCCGAGAGGTCCCGGTCGCCGACGGCGAGGCCATCCTCGACGCCGCACTCCGCGCCGGCGTCGACCTACCATTCGCCTGCAAGGGCGGCATGTGCTCCACCTGCCGCGCCAAGCTGGTCGAAGGCAAGGCCGAGATGGAGCTGAACTACTCGCTGGAGCCGTGGGAGCTCAAGGCCGGATTCGTGCTGACGTGCCAGGCCAAGCCGGTGACGGAGCGGGTGGTGGTGGATTACGATCATATGTGAGATGGCGATGTATGGAGCGGGACTCGTCGTTCGAGATGCGCCTTCGGCGCTCCTCACCATGAGGGGTGACAGCGCGGCGCACTCCCCAACTACCCCACCGGCCGCTTGTCCTTGATCCGTTTCGCCTTGCCGGCCGAGCGCTCCAGCGTGTCTGGTGCCACCACCTTCACCTTGGCGGTCAGGCCGATGGTGTTCTTGATGTGGATCGAGATCCGCTCGGCGTGCGCGCCGAGGCCGGTCTCGTCCCAGTGCTCCGGGCGCGACTCTGCGTAGATCGTCAGCTCGTCCATGCGGCCTTCGCGGGTCAGCTCCAGCATGAAATGGCCGCCGCACCATTCGGTCGACAGCAGGATCTCCTCGATCTGTGACGGGAACAGATTCACGCCGCGCAGGATGATCATGTCGTCGGAACGGCCCGTGACCTTCTCCATGCGGCGCATGCCCGGCCGCGCGGTGCCCGGCAGCAGCCGCGTCAGATCGCGGGTGCGATAGCGGATGACGGGAAAGGCCTCCTTGGTCAACGAGGTGAACACCAGCTCGCCGATCTCGCCGTCGGGCAGCACCTTGCCGGTGTCGGGATCGACGATCTCCGGATAGAAATGATCCTCCCAGATGTGCAGCCCGTCCTTGGTCTCCAGGCATTCCTGCGCCACACCCGGACCGATCACCTCGGACAGGCCGTAGATGTCGGTGGCATCCATCGCGAACGCATCCTCGATCTCGGCGCGCATCGCATTGGTCCATGGCTCGGCGCCGAAGATGCCGATCTTGAGCGAGCTCTGCCGCGGGTCGAGCCCCTGGCGCTTGAACTCGTCGAGGATGGCCAGCATGTAGCTCGGCGTCACCGTGATGATGTCGGGCCTGAAATCATTGATCAACTGCACCTGCCGCTCGGTCATGCCGCCGGAGATCGGCACCACCGTGCAGCCGAGCTGCTCGGCGCCGTAATGGACGCCGAGACCGCCGGTGAACAGGCCGTAACCATAGGCATTGTGGATGATCATGCCGCTGCGGCCGCCGGCAGCGCGGATCGAGCGCGCCATGACGGTGGACCAGGTCGCGATATCGTTGCGGGTATAGCCGACCACGATCGGCTTGCCCGTCGTGCCCGACGAGGCATGCACCCGCACCAGTTGCTCGCGCGGCACGGCGAACATGTTGAACGGGTAATTGTCGCGCAGGTCCGTCTTGACCGTGAACGGAAACTTGGCGAGGTCGGCGAGCTCGCGGAAGTCGGAGGGATGCACGCCAGCCTTGTCGAAGGCGCGACGGTAATGGGCGACGTTGTCATAGGCGTGCGTCAGCGACCAGGCGAGGCGCTTGGTCTGCAGCGCCATGATTTGGTCGCGCGAGGCGCGCTCGGTGTCGTCCATCTCGGATACGTAGCTGCCGGCCGGTTGAGGTTTGCTCGATGTCATCGTGTCAGTCCTCCGGCGGAGCCGTGGGGGTCGGCACCAGCGTGCCGCCGATGCTGCGGGAATGGCCGCGAAACTCCGCGATCACGGTGTCTTCAGCGGTGACGCGAACGTCGTAGATGCCGGAGCGGCCGCTACGCGACACCTCGCTGGCGCGGGCGGTCAGCACATCGCCGAGCTTGCCCGGCCGGATGAAGCTGATACTGCCCTGGGCCGCCACGGTGCGGTCATTGTGGGAGTTGCAGGCGAACGCGAACGCGGAATCGGCCAGCGTGAAGATGAAGCCGCCATGGGCGATGCCGTGGCCGTTGACCATGTGCGGCTGGATGGTCATGCGCAGCGTCGCGCAGCCCGGGCCGATTTCGATGATCTGCATGCCCAGGCCCTGGCTGGCGCGATCGTCCTGCCACATGGCATCGGCGCAAGCGCGGGCGAGCGCGTCGGGGGAGAGCGGGGCCGCGCCACTCACCGGCGAGCCCCCGGCGGCGAACAGGCCAAGATCGGCGCATGAGGATGCGCTGGTGACACCACGGCATTCTCTCCCGTTGATGCTTGTTGGAACAAGCATTCTGAACTAGTTAAGCTCGATATCGTGGCGAATAATCCG
Organism: Bradyrhizobium sp. SZCCHNS3002; assembly: GCF_032377435.1. Classification (NCBI taxonomy): domain Bacteria; kingdom Pseudomonadati; phylum Pseudomonadota; class Alphaproteobacteria; order Hyphomicrobiales; family Nitrobacteraceae; genus Bradyrhizobium; species Bradyrhizobium sp. SZCCHNS3002. The sequence continues at coordinate 552,221 of NZ_JAUHHY010000003.1, read as the reverse complement.
CGCGCGTCAAGCGAAAGCGGTGCTTGCGCAGCCCGCGTGCCGCCGCCTCTTTTCCGCAACCAGAAGGACTCCTGCGCGTGCCGGAAGCTGCTGATGTCGCCGTCGTAACCGGTCTCGGTATCGGCCTGGTCTATGGCGTGGTGGGGCTGCTCAGCGGCTTCTGCATGATGAGCAGCCTGCGCGGCTGGTGGGCCGACGGCGACAGCCGCCTGGTGCGAAGTTACGCCCTGGCGATGGGCATCGCCATCATCGCCACACAGCTGCTCGCGGCCAACGGCGCCGTCGATCTCGGCAAGTCGATCTATCTGCAGCCGACCTTCTCGGTGCCGCTGATGTTCGCCGGCGGTGTGCTGTTCGGCTACGGCATGGTGCTCGCCAATGGCTGCGGCTCGCGCGCGCTGGTGCTGCTCGGCCGCGGCAATCTGCGCTCCTTCGTTGTCGTGACAGTGCTGGCGATCGCCGCCGAGATGACCTTGAAGGGCCTGATCGCGCCGCTGCGCATCGCGCTGATGCAGGGCTCGCAGACCACGGCGACCGCGACGTCGCTGCCGGCCGTGCTCTCGGTCGGTGGCCTGCATGGTGCAGCGGCGCGGCTGCTGCCGGCGCTCGCGCTCGGCGGCGCGCTGATCGTCTTCGCCTTTGCGCATGCGCCCTTCCGGCGCGCGCCCGGCCAGATGCTCGCGGGCCTCATCGTCGGCCTGCTGATCGCGGCCGGATGGTTCGCGACCGGCTATCTCGGCGCGGACGATTTCAACCCCGTGCCGGTGGCGTCCCTGACCTTCGTCGCGCCGATCGCCGATGCCCTGCAATACATCATGCTGTCGACCGGCTCGACCGCGAATTTCGGCATCGCCACCGTGGCCGGGGTGCTCGCCGGCAGCCTCGTTACCGCCGTGGCGACGCGCCGCTTCAAGCTCGAGGGCTTTCATTCGCCGCAGCATATGCTGCGCTCGGCGGGCGGCGCCGCGCTGATGGGCATCGGCGGCGTGATGGCGCTGGGCTGCTCGGTCGGGCAGGGGCTCACGGGACTGTCGACCCTGGCGCTGCCCTCGTTCGTCGCCATCGCCGGCATCTTCATCGGCACGGCGGCCGGCCTGCGCGGAGCGTTGCGCGTCAGGCCGCTGAAGATCGAGCCGCAGGCGGCGCGTTGATCACTCCGCCGCGCGCGTGACGATGCGGATCTCCGACGTCAGCGTCCGGTGCACCGGGCATTTGTCGGCGATCTCCATCAGCTTCCTGCGCTGCTCCTCATCGAGCGCGCCGTCGAGGTGGATCTCGCGGTCGAGCTGATCGATCAGCCCGACCTTGGTCTCGCATTCCGCGCAATCTTCCGCATGGATCTTGCTGTGGCGCAGGGTGACCGTGATGCGGTCGAGCGGCAGGGATTTGCGGTCGGCATAGAGCCGCATCGTCATCGAGGTGCAGGCGCCGAGCGCCGCGAGCAGCAGGTCGTAGGGGCCCGGGCCGGTATCCTGGCCGCCGACGGAGAGCGGCTCGTCAGCGGTGAGATGATGCGGGCCGAGCGCGATGGCCTGCTGCAGCTTGCTCGACCTGGTCTCGCGCACGACCACGTCGCGCGGGCCATCCGCGGGCGCCGGCTCGGCGGCCTCCGGCGCGACGTAGCGGCCGGCCCAGCTCGCGATCACCTCGGCGATGTAGGCGGCGTCCTCCTTCCCGCTGATGAGATGATCGGCGTGATCGAGCGAGATGAAGCTCTTGGGATGCCTGGCGGCGACGAAGATCTTCGTTGCGTTGTCGATGCCGACGGTGTCGTCGAGGGGCGAGTGCATCACCAGCAGCGCCTTGTGCAGATGCTTGATCTTGTCGAGCAGGCGCTGCTCGGCGATGTCGTCGAGGAAGGAGCTGCTGATCCGGAACGGGCGCCCCGCGAGCGAGACCTCGGCCGAGCCGTCGCGGCGGATCGCCTCGAGTCGGTCCTTGAACAGCGCCGTCACATGGGCCGGATCCGACGGCGCCGCGATCGTCACCACCGCCTTCGCATCGGGGATGTCGCCGGCCGCGGCCAGCACGGCGGCGCCGCCGAGGCTGTGGCCGATCAGGATGGCCGGCGCCTGCCGCGTTTCACGCAGATGATTGGCGGCGCGGACGAGGTCGGCGACGTTGGAGGAGAACGTCGTGTTGGCGAAGTCGCCTTCGCTGGAGCCGAGGCCGGTGAAGTCGAACCGCAGCACGGCGATGCCATGCGCCGTCAGCGCCATGGCGATGCGCCGCGCGGCGTGGGTGTCCTTGCCGCAGGAGAAGCAATGCGCGAACAGCGCGTAAGCGCGCGGCGCGCCGCCGGGCAGCTCGAGCGCGGCAGAAAGCTTGTCGCCGCTGGCGCCTTCAAACTGGAAACGTTCGGTCGGCATGATGTGGTCCCCATCCGTTGCGTCTTCACGGCCGCGCGCGGCGATGACATCGCATGGTCTCACATCGAGATATAACAGACATCGCCGTACACGCAGATATGATGGGGCATTCTCGCGGCCTGCAAGGCCCGAGCTTTGCGGATCGTCGCCCTCTTGAAGCGAGAGGGCGCAGGGAAGGTCGGGAGCCTGCCGCCCCCATGGCCCGCCTGCGGAAAAAATGCAGGCGGCAGAACCACAGGTTCGGCTGAGGACATCCCGGCCTTCCCTGCGCAATGGTTGGAACGGCTTATACGCGCTCTCTCCGGGGAACGGCTGTCTTGCCCCCGTCATCGCGATGCGCGTCAACCGCACCACGACTTGACGCCAGCACCGCGGCGCCGAGACCACACGATTTCACCGTGCGCACCGGATCGTTCGTCCGCATGGACAACCATGCTGCGACCCGTTGCGCCCACCGCATCCCGCGCTCCACGTCCGTGACGATCGCGATACGCCCCTCTGCAACGAGGCGGGACGGTGGGAGTAAATCACGATTTTCAGAAATTGGCAAGGGGAATGTTTTGGGATGCGAGCTTTGGCAATAGCGGCAATACCGCCCGGGTGCCAAGGCTATCCGCGAGCGGAGTTTTGCGCTCACCTGTCTCCTCATCGTCATGGCCGGGCTTGTCCCACGGCTGTCCGGTTCAGGCAGGCTGGACAAGGCGCATGGCGTGGATTCTTCTGCGATCTTGAGCATCGCCAAATGTTCGAGACACACGAGGGGGATCCCGCCATGCGCCACCACAATACTGTATTTCACGGTCTGCAGAAGCTCGTTCCGTGGAGGGTTTTTGACCGGCTTGTGGAAACACATGGAGGAGACAAGCGGGTGCGCCGGCTCAGTACCCGGAATCAGTTTTGTGCTTTGCTCTATGCGCAACTGGCTCGCGCTGAGAGCCTGCGTGCCATTGAAGCTGCTTTCGAGAGCCACGCTGCACGGCTCTATCACGTAGGCGCCAAGGTGGTTTCGCGTTCGACGCTGGCCGATGCCAATGCAAAGCGACGGCCCGAGGTCTTTGCCGGTCTGTTGGCAGAGATGATGAAACGCTGTGAGCGGAAGCTGGCAAACGAGGTGGCGGATGCGGTCTACCTGGTCGATTCGACCAGATTTCCCCTGAACTCTCTCAGCGCCAGCTGGGCCAAGTTCAGCAGCGGCATCAACTGCTTCAAGCTGCACATCGTTTATAATCCGGATACCGGAAATCCGGTTACGGCCGACGTGACCGCGGGAAACGTCAACGACATCACCGCGGCAAAATCTCTTCCGATCCGCCCGGGCGCGACTTACGTCTTCGACCTCGGTTACTATGACTACGGCTGGTGGGCCAATCTCAACGAGCAGGGGTGCCGTCTCGTCACCCGTCTCAAGGCGAATACTAAACTCAGAGACGTGACTGAGAAGACAATCCCGGAGGGCTCGTCCGTGTTGTCCGATCGGATCGGCCTGCTGCCTGGCAGATTGGCTGTCTCGCGAAAGAACCCGTTCCAGGATCCCGTCCGTGAGGTCAGAGTTGCCACGGAAACCCGCAAGGTCCTGCGCATCATAACCAACGACCTCGACGCATCTGCCGACGAAATTGCCGACCTTTACAAGCGCCGCTGGCAGATCGAGCTGTTCTTTCGCTGGGTCAAGCACACGCTGAAGATCAGACACTTCCTCGGAACGTCCGAGAACGCCATACGCATCCAGATTGCAGTGGCGCTGATCGCTCATCTCCTGCTGCGCGCGGCCCATAAGCTGCAAAGCAGCGTGGGAAGCCTGCGGACCTTTACCGGCCTGGTCGCGCAAAACCTCATGCACCGCAGGAGGATCGATGGACTGCTCGATCCTCCACAGTCTCTCACCCGAGACGACCGCCAGCTGAGCCTTAGTATATGCTAAAACCTCAACCGGACAGCCGTGGGCTTGTCCCGGCCATGACGGAGTAACTAACTAGCCAGCTCGCGTGTTGCGACGTTGGGCTGTTGCCAGCCTAGATCCGCGATCAATCTCACCAGCCCCGCCACGATCACTCGCGCTGAGGCAGCAGCTCGATCACCTGCTCACCGTTCCGGATCGCTGTCGGCAGGTCCTGCGCGACGAGATCGGCAATCCATCGGACCAGCTCGGGAAGAGCTTCGTCCTTCGCCTGCCGGCGGAGTGGGGGCAAGTCGCGCTCGTGCGCTGTGCCCACTTTGATGTTGAGACGCTCATATGGAATGTCGCCGTCCGGCGGCCGATATCGCGCATCGAACAGACGCCGGCCGTGGCTGCGAACGAGGTGGATGCGAATGCCGCCAAGATCTCGTGCGGTCAGCGCGGCCAGGATGACGCTCGGCTTGAGAAGGTACCCATAGCCCTTGGGTATTTTGCCGGTTTCTGAGGTGAACTCCATGTTGTGTCTCTGGCACGTTCGGATATCGCGGTGGCCGCGCTTCGGTGCGGAAGCGATAACATGTAGTCCGTAGGGTGGGCAAAGCGAAGCGTGCCCACCATTCTTTTCTTTTTTGCGGGGCGAGGGTGGGCACGACGCTTCGCGTCTTTGCCCACCCTACGGCTCCGTTGGCCTGGCAGAGCGGAGCCCGATCACTCCGAATAGCGCTGCTCGGCCCAGGGATCACCGCGGTTGTGATAGCCGCGCACCTCCCAATAGCCGGGTTTGTCGGAGTCGAGAAACTCGATCGCCTTCAGCCACTTTGCGCTCTTCCAGAAATACAGATGCGGCACCACGACCCGCACCGGACCGCCATGCTCCCTGGTGAGCGGCGCGCCGGACCAGCTGTGCGCGAGCAGCGCATCCTCGGCGGCGAAATCCTCCAGCGTCAGATTGGTCGTGTAGCCGTCGTAGGAATGCAGCACGACGAAATCAGCGCCGTCGCGCGGCCGGCAGGCGGCAAGCAGGTCGCGCGTCGCAAGCCCTTCCCATCGATTGTCGTAACGCGACCAGGTCGTCACGCAGTGAATGTCGGATGTGAACTGGCGCTGCTCCTGGGCGCGGAAGGCAGTCCAGTCCCAGAACAGGGGATTTTCCACCGCGCCATAGACATCCAGCCGCCAGCGCTCCGATGTGACCGACGGCGTCAGGCCGAGATCGAGCACCGGCCAGTCGCGGGTCAGGTGCTGGCCCGGCGGCAGGCGCTGGTCGTCGGGCCGCACGGAGCGGCCGGTCAGGAACTTGCCTTCGCGCGCCCAGCGCTCCTTGGCTCGGCTCAGCTTGCTCTCGGGCGGCAACCCGGACTCGTCAGCCATCGGCACCCCTCGCCAGTTCGTCCTGCTCATTCGTGCCGATGCATCGCCGACGCATGCTTGGTGTCACGCATGGTCGCATAGATGAGCAGCGACAGGAAGATCACGCTTGTGAGATAATAATAGAACCAGGTCTCGTGCCCAATGCTCTTGAAGTAGAGCGCGATCGCCGGCGCGGTGCCGCCGAACAGCGAGACGGTGATCGCGTAGGGCAGGCCGACACCGAGCGCACGGACATTGGTCGGAAACAGCTCGGCCTTCACCACCGCGTTGATCGAGGTGTAGCCCGCCGTGAAGATCCAGGCGCCGCAGATCAGCAGGAAGGCCGTGAACGGCTCCTTGGTGCCCTTCAGCACGGTCAGAATCGGGATCGTCGCCAGCGTGCCGGCGACGCCGAAGAAGATCAGCAGCGGCTTGCGGCCGATGCGATCGGAGATCGCCCCATAGAGGGGCTGCAGCACGCAGGCGAACAGCAGCGAGCCGAAGATCACCATCGTGGTCTGGTCCGCTGTCAGGCCGACCGAGAGTTTCACGAAGGTCTGCATGTAGGTGGTGAAGGTGTAGAATGCGGCGGTGCCGCCCGCGGTCAGGCCGACCACCAGCAGGAGCTCCCGCGGATATTTGAACAGCGCGGTGATCGAGCCGGAAGGGCCGACGGTCTTCTTGGCCTCGACGAAGGCCTCGGTCTCGTGCAGGTTCCGCCGCATCACCGCCACGAAGATCGCGAGGCCGGCACCGATTGCGAACGGAATGCGCCAGCCCCAGGCCCGCAATTCGTCCGGGGTCAGGAACACCTTCTGCAACAGCAGGAGCACGATGATCGCGGTGAGCTGGCCGCCGATCAGCGTGACGTATTGGAAGCTCGAATAGAAGCCGCGATGCCTGGCGTCGGCGACCTCGGACAGATAGGTGGCGCTGGCACCATATTCGCCGCCGAGGCTGAGGCCCTCGATGACGCGGGCGAGCGCCAGGATGATCGGCGCGGCGATGCCGATGGTGGCATAGGTCGGCGTCACCGCGATGATCAGCGAGCCGAAGCACATGCAGAGCACCGAGACCGTCAGCGACAGCCGCCGGCCGTGGTGATCGGCGAGATAGCCGAACAGCCAGCCGCCGAGCGGGCGCATCAGGAAGGTCGCGGCGAACACGACAGCGGCGTTGAGCTGCTCGACGACCGGGTCCTTCGATGGAAAGAAGGCCGGCGCGAAATACAATGCGAACGCCGTATAGGCATAGAAATCGTACCATTCGACCAGGTTGCCGGCCGAGCCGATCAGGATCGCCTTGATGCGGCGCTCGACGTCGGCGAGCGACGTGGTCTCGGTGGCAGGCTCGATCGCCTGGTCTGTCATATCCGGTCTCCGGCAAGCGTGATTTGCGGCCCTTCTACGGCAGCCGCAGGGATTGCCAACAGACGATAACGGACATGGGTCCCATGTTCAGCGCATGGAACTCTGCGCCAATCAAAGCAGAACTGCCGCCCCTCATGGTGAGGGGCGCTGCTCCGCCTCGCTGGGAGAACCATCAGGCCAAGGTTCGGGGCCTCGCCCTTCGAGACGCTCGCCTTCGGCGAGCTCCTCAGGGTGAGGGGGAAGGTCGGGGGAAGGTCATGCCGGAAAGAGCGAACTGTGCAGGCCAGCGAGAATCTCAACCCTCATGGTGAGGAGCCCGCCGAAGGCGGGCGTCTCGAACCATGAGGCCAGCGCCCGGGCCTGACCCTTCGAGACGCCGCTGCGCGGCTCCTCAGGGCGAGGGGGAGCATTTCACCTCGGCGCGCGCGGATCGATCGGCGTGGAGCTGGCGACTCCCAGCACGTCCTCGAGCAGCTTGGCACCCGCCAGCAAACCGGCGTCGTTGCGCGGCCGCGCGATCACCTGCAACCCCACCGGCAGGCCCGACGCGGTGAAGCCGCATGGCAGCGAAAGCGCCGGGCAGCAGGCGAGCGTGATCGTGTAGACGATGCCGAGCCACTGCACGTAGTTGTCGAACTTCTGTCCGGCGCATTCGGCGACGTAGCGGTTCTCGACCGGGAAGGGCGGCACGATGGTCGCCGGCGCCAGCAGCAGGTCATAGGTCTCGAAGAACTTGACGGCGCGCGCGGTCATCGCCACGCGCTGCGCTTCGGCGCGGGTGATCTGCGCGACGGTGAGTTTCAGCCCTTCCTCGATGTTCCAGATCACTTCGGGCTTGAGCAGGTCGCGCTTGGTGCGCAGCAGCTCCTGCTTGCTCATCGCGAAGTCGAGCGCGCGCAGCACGTGGAAGCATTCATGCGCCTCGCTGAAGTCCGGATGCGCCTCCTCGACGATGACGCCGAGCTCGGCGAAACGCTGCGCCGCCTTGCGGGTGACCGCGATCACTTCGGGGTCGACTGGCGTGATGCCGAGATCGGGCGAATAGGCGACGCGGATCGGCTTCTTGCCGGAGCGGGCCGCGGTGAGGAAGGAGGTCGCGGGCGAGGGCAGCGAGATCGGGTCGGCGGCGTGCTCGCCGCTCATCGCGTCCAGCAGCAGCGCGAGGTCCTCGACATTGCGGGCCATCGGGCCCTGGACGCCGAGATTGCGGTCGATGGCGACGGCCGGCGTATGCGCGACGCGGCCGAAGCTCGGGCGCAGGCCGACGATGCCGCAGAAGCTCGCGGGGTTGCGCAGCGAGCCGCCCATGTCCGAGCCGTGCGCCAGCCACGCCATGCCGGTCGCAAGCGCAACCGCTGCGCCGCCCGACGAGCCGGCGGCCGAGCGCGACGTATCCCAGGGATTGCGCGTCGCACCGAACACCTCGTTGAAGGTGTTGGCGCCGGCGCCGAACTCCGGCGTGTTCGACTTGGCGTAGATCACGCCGCCATTGGCTTCGAGATGCTCGACCAGGAGATCGGAGTGTTCCGGAATCCGGTCCTTGAAGATCGGCGAGCCCTGCGTGGTCAGTACGCCCTGGACGTCGGTGAGATCCTTGATCGGCACGGGCATGCCGGCGAGCAGGCCGCGTTCAGAGGCCTTCTTCTGCATCAGCGCCTTGGCGTGATCGCGCGCGCGATCGAAGCACAGCGTCGGCAGCGCATTCACCTTGCCGTCGACGGCTGTGATGCGCGCTTCCAATGCATCGAGGCAATCGAGCGGGGTGACCTCGCCGGCCTTCAACTTGTCGACGACGGCGCAGGCGGTCTCGCGGATCAATCCCTGGTCGGCCAAAGCTTGGTTCTCCTGATTGGAAGCATCCCGGCGCCATGTCGTAGACCATGTTTCGCCGGACGTGGAAAGGTCGCCGCGATCAACCCCACCCTGCACTGATGCCGCCATCGACGGTATAGATCACGCCGGAGGTGTAGCCGGCGCGGTCGGACGCCAGGAACGCCATCAGGTCGGCGATCTCTCGTGGATGCGCGGGACGCCCGAGCGGCAGGCCTTTCTGGAATTCCGTGTAGCGGCTCTCGTCACCGAACTGCTGCTTGGCGCGGGTTTTCAGCAAAGTGACGTGGCGGTCGGTGCCGACCGGGCCCGGATTGATGCCGACCACGCGGATGTTGTCGGCGAGGCTCTTGGAGCCGAGCGCGCGCGTGAAGGCCATCAGCGCGGCGTTTCCGGCGCTGCCGCAGATGTAGTTGGCGTCGAACTTCTCGCCGGCCGCGCCGATGTCGTTGATGATGACGCCGCCCCCGCGCGCCTTCATGTCAGCATAGACAAGGCGCGTCAGGTTGATGAAGCCGAACACCTTGAGGTCCCAGGCATGCCGCCACGCCGCCTCGTCGATCTTGTCGATGGCGCCGCCCGGAATGTCGCCGGCATTGTTGACGAGGATGTCGATGTCCGCGGCCTCCTGCGCGAGCCGCGTGACATCCTCGGATTTGCGCAGGTCGACCACATGCGCGGCCGCATCGATCTGGTGCTTCGACCGGAGCTGCTCGGCCAGCGCCGACAGCCGGTCGCCGCTGCGCGCCGCGAGCCGGACGTGGCAGCCTTCCTCGGCGAACGCTTCGGCCGCCGCGGCGCCGATGCCCTTGGAGGCGCCGGTGATGAGAACGCGCTTGCCGCGCAGGTGAAGATCCATGGACACTCTCGCTGAAGGGGAGGAGACCGGATTGTCTTGTGCGATTGTCTTGCGCGTCAGCCATGCGGTCAATCTTGCACCGCAGCGTTGCGCTTCCCGGTCGTTTGGTCCATTCAGGCGATCGACGATTTCAGCCGGAACACGGCGCAACACGCAAGGATCCGCTCGATGAGCAAGAAGCCCTATCGCATCGCAGTCATTCCCGGCGACGGCATCGGCAAGGAGGTCATGCCCGAGGGCATTCGCGTGATCGAGGCGGCCGCCAAGAAGCACGGCGTCGCGGTGCAGTTCGATCATTTCGACTTTTCGAGCTACGACTATTTCGAGAAGCACGGCCAGATGATGCCGGACGATTGGAAGACGCAGATCGGCAGCCATGACGCGATCTATTTCGGTGCCGTCGGCTGGCCGGCCAAGATCGCCGACCACGTCTCGCTGTGGGGTTCGCTGATCAAGTTCCGCCGCGAGTTCGATCAGTATGTGAATCTGCGTCCCGTACGTCTGATGCCCGGCGTGCCGTCGCCGCTGGTGGGACGCAAGCCGGGCGACATCGATTTCTGGGTGGTGCGCGAGAACACGGAAGGCGAGTATTCCTCGGTCGGCGGCCGCATGTTCCCGGACACCGACCGTGAGTTCGTGACGCAGCAGACGGTGATGACCCGCACCGGCGTCGACCGCATCCTGAAGTTCGCCTTCGAGCTCGCGCAGTCCCGGCCGAAGAAGCACCTGACCTCGGCGACCAAGTCGAACGGCATCTCGATCACGATGCCGTATTGGGACGAGCGCGTCGAGGCGATGGCCAAGAGCTATCCGGGCGTGAAGTGGGACAAGTACCACATCGACATCCTCACCGCGAACTTCGTGCTGCATCCGGACTGGTTCGACGTTGTCGTCGGCTCGAACCTGTTCGGCGACATCCTGTCCGATCTGGGACCTGCCTGCACCGGCACCATCGGCATCGCGCCGTCGGGCAACATCAATCCGGAGCGAAACTTCCCGTCGGTGTTCGAGCCGGTGCACGGCTCGGCGCCCGATATCGCCGGGCAGGGGATCGCCAACCCGATCGGCATGATCTGGTCGGGCGCGATGATGCTGGAGCATCTCGGCGAGAAGACCGCGGCGCAGTCGATCGTCGGCGCCATCGAGCGGACGCTGGCGGAACGGACGCTGCGCACGCGGGATCTGGGCGGGAATGCTGATACCGAGGCGTGCGGCAAGGCCGTTGCGGAGATGGTGGATTAGTTAGGCGCCGCTGATTATTGTCGCCCCGGCGAAGGCCGGGGCCCATAACCACCGGCCGTTGTTATTGAGCAAGGCGTCTGCCACCGTTCGCTACTGATAGATCACGCGGTATGGGTCCCGGCTTTCGCCGGGACGACAGCGGTGGTTGGAGTGATAGCTCGTGCAACAAGCCGCCATTGCGAGGAGCGCAGCGACGAAGCAATCCAGGGCCGTCGCGGGACTCTGGATTGCGTCGCTTCGCGCGCAATGACGGAGAGAGCCGTAGGGTGGGCAAAGGCGCGGCCTGCATCTCCATACGAAGTCGCGGTGGCGCCGTGCCCACCGTCTTGCCGCGGCCGCGCTGATCGACGGTGGGCACGCTGCCGCCTGGCGGCTGCTGCTTTGCCTACCCTATGCGTTCACAACTACGACTTCGCCACGCGGCGGCAGTGCTCCCACGCGGCGTGGATCAGATTCTCGCTCGCCTCGGGCGTGCGGAACGCCGAGTGCGCCGACAGCGTCACGTTCGGGATCGTGGTCAGCACGTGGCCGGCCGGCAGCGGCTCGGTGGTGAAGACGTCCAGGCCGGCGTGGCGGATCTGGCCGGAGCGGAGCGCGTCGATCATCGCGGGCTCGTCGACGATGGCGGCGCGGGCGGTGTTCACGAAGATCACGCCCTTGCGCATCTGCGCGATGCGCTCGCGCGACAGGAAGCCACGGGTGTCGTCGTTGAGCAGGAGGTGCAGCGAGACGACGTGGCTGTCTTTCAGGAGCGTATCGAGATCGACGAACTCAACACCCGGATGGCTCTTCGGCGAGCGGTTCCAGGCGATCACCTTCATGCCGCTGCCGCTAGCGATGCGCGCCACCTCCGCGGCGATGCCGCCGAAGCCGATCAGGCCGAGCGTCTTGCCGGTGAGCTGCATGCCGTCGTCGCGCAGCCAGTTGCCGGCGCGCATCTCGCGGTCCATCTGCGCAATGCCGCGGGCCGCGGCCCACATCAGCGCGATGGCGGCCTCCGCCACGGCGGTGTCGCCATAGCCCTTGATCAGGTGCACGGTGATGCCGAGCTCGGCGAGCTCGTCGGGGTTCATGTAGCTGCGTGCGCCGGTGCCGAGGAAGACGACGTGCTTCAGGTTCTTGCACTGCTTGGCGACATCGGTCGGCAGCGCGGTGTGGTCGACCACGCCGATCTCGGCGCCGTCGAGAATGGCCGGCCAGTCCTCCGGCTTGATGTCGGGGTCGAGATGCACGCGCATCTCGGGATCGCCGGATTTGCGCTGCCGCTCGAAGATCTCGGCAAGCGAGTCGTTGGCGTCGATGAAAACTCCGCGCACGTTTTGAATCTCCTCTAGGAAGCGGACGAAACGGCTGCGCAGGCGGAGGTGCACTCCCTCCCCCCTTGTGGGGGAGGGCTGGGGAGGGGGGCGGCCCCGGGCGACACTGCCCGTGGGGACCCCCACCCCCAGCCCCTCCCCGCAAGGGGGAGGGGAGCTCAGTGTGCCCGCGCGAATTAGATCGGGGAAGGATAAATTCGAATAGGACCGAGTGTGAACTAACAGCCCGTCACGACGCCACGCCGGCCAGCGACAGCACCGTGTGTAGCAGCACGTTGGCGCCCGCCGCGCAGTCGGATTGGGTGGCGTCCTCCAGCTCATTGTGGCTGATGCCGTCCTTGCAGGGCACGAAGACCATCGCTGCCGGCATGATGGTGTTGAGGTTGCAGGCGTCGTGGCCGGCGCCGGAGGTGATGCGGCGGTGCGCGTAGCCGAGCGTGCCGGCGGCGCGCTCGACGGCGTCGACCAGCTTGGGATCGAAATGGGTCGGCGGCTTGCGCCAGACCTGGTCGATCGCGATCTCGACCTTGCGCTTCTTCGAAATCTCGCCCGCAGCCGCGCGCAGGCTGGCATCGAGTGCCTCCAAGGTGTCGGCATTGGCGCTGCGGCAGTCGATGGTGAAGGCGATCTCGCCGGGGATGACGTTGCGCGAGGGATTGGCGATGACGGCCTCGCCGATGGTGGCGACCGCGTTCGGCCCGAGCCTGATCGCGATCTGCTCCAGGGTCAGCGCGAACTCCGACAGCGCCAGCAGTGCGTCGCGGCGCAGCGGCATCGGGGTCGAGCCGGCGTGGCTCTCGAAGCCCGTGACCTTGCCGTCGTACCAGAACACGCCCTGGCCGTGATCGACCACGCCGATGGTCTTGTTCTCGGCCTCCAGGATCGGGCCCTGCTCGATATGCAGCTCGACGAAGCCGGAGAATTTCTGCGTGCCGACCTTGGCCTCGCCACGATAGCCGATGCTGTCCAGCGCTTCGCCGACGGTCGTGCCGTCGGCATCCTTGCGCGACAAGATGTCCTCGACGGTGAAATCGCCGACATAGGCGGCAGAGGCCATCATCGCCGGCGCGAAGCGCGAGCCTTCCTCGTTGGTCCAGTTGACGATGCACAGCGGCGCGTCGGTCTCGATGCCGGCGTCATTGAGCGTGCGGATCACCTCGAGAGCGCCGAGCGTGCCCAGGATGCCGTCGAACTTGCCGCCGGTCGGCTGGGTGTCGAGATGCGAGCCGAGCCCGATCGGGGCCTTCGACATGTCGCGCCCCTTGCGAAGGGCGAACATCGAGCCGAGCGTGTCGACATGCACCTCGAGCCCGGCCTCCTCGCAAGCCTTGCGAAACCAGTCGCGGACCTGCTTGTCCTCCTGGCTCAGGGTCAGCCGGCGCACGCCGCCCTTCGGCGTGGCGCCGAACCTGGCGGTCTCGTGGATGCTGTCCCAGAGGCGGGCGGAATCGATCTGCAGATTGGTGACGGCGCGGCTCATGCTTGAATTCCCTGTACTCCGGCATCCTGTCCATCGCGCGCCGCGACGGCGGCGTCAACCGACGCAGAGGGATGGCTGGCCGTCTGCGCCGTCCTCGCTGCGAGCTCGGCGACGCGTTCGATCGCGACCATCTCGGGCGACGACAGCCAGCTCGCGGTGAAGGTCAGCGGCGGAATCCGTAAATCCGTCTGCAGCTCCTGCAGGCGGCCACGCTCGATCTCATGCGCCACGATCGCCGCCGGGATCACGGCGACGCCGAGGCCCTCGACCGCCATGTGGATCACCGTCGCCAGCGACGCGCTGGCGTGCAGCCGCATCGGCGGCAGATGCGGGCGGTTGAACAGCGAGCGCACATTGTCATAGGGCTGGGTGTTGCGCGGGAAGGTGATGATCGGAAAGCGTGCCATCTGCTCGGCGGTGACCACGCCCGTGCCGAAGCCGAGGGCAGGGCTCGCCAGGAAGCTGATCGGATAGTCGCACAGCACGCGGCTGCGGATGCCGGACTCGGACGGCGCCCCCAGCGCAAAGGCGAGCTCGATCTCCTGCGCGAGCAGGCGCGCGTGCAGGTTCGGCGTGACGTCGACCTCGATCTCCAGCGACAGGTTCGGATAGCTCTCGTTGACGCTCTTGATCAGCCGCGGCAGCCAGTCGTGCACGATGGTCTCGGCCACGCCGAGCCGGAGCACGCCGCGCATCGCCGAGCGGTCGCCGACCTCGGCCAGCATTTCCGCGCGCAGGCCGATCAGCTTCTCGGCATAGACCAGCATCTGCCGTCCGCTGGCCGTCGGCGACGCCACGCGATGATCGCGGTTGAGCAGCTTGACGCCGAGCTCGCGCTCGAGCTGGGCGATGCGCTGGGAGATGGCCGGCTGGGTGGTGTTCAGGCGCTGCGCCGCGCCGCGGAAGCTGCCGAGCTTCACCACCCAGAGAAAGGTCTCGATGGAACGGAAATCCAACATCGCGCCCCGCTCGGATCAATTTGTTTTATCGATCCTGATTAAAAACGAAGATTAGACTTTATAGCATGGCTGATGTTCAGTGAGTTTGTCGAGATATTAGGCAAGTGGCACAAATGACTGTTTCTGCGGCATTGCAGCAATCAGCGGGCGAGACAGACCTTCTCCCGAGCCATCAGGCCCGCCTGGACTATCGCACCGGCAAGGGCTGGAGCACCGCCGGCGTCGCCAATGGCTTCGTGCAGGGCAATCTGGCGATCCTGCCCGAGCAGTACGCCGGCGCCTTCCACCGGTTCTGCCAGCTCAATCCGAAGCCGTGCCCGATCATCGGCATGTCCGATCCGGGCAATCCTCATATTCCGGCACTCGGGGCCGATCTCGACATCCGCACCGACGTGCCGCGCTACCGCGTCTGGCGCGACGGCGAGATGGTGGAGGAGCCGACCGACCTGATGTCGCATTGGCGCGACGACCTCGTCACCTTCGTGCTGGGCTGCTCGTTCTCCTTCGAGGAAGCGCTGATGGCCGACGGCCTGCCGATCCGCCATATCGAGCAGGGCTGTCGCGTGCCGATGTATCGCACCAACATTGCCTGCACGCCGTCCGGGCCGTTTGCGGGACCGATGGTGGTGTCGATGCGTCCGTTCAAGCCGGCGCAGGCGATCCGCGCCGTGCAGATCACGACGCGCTTTCCGGCCGTGCACGGCGCGCCGGTGCATCTCGGTCTTCCCGAACAGATCGGCATCGCCGATATCAACAAGCCGGACTACGGCGATCCGGTGCCGGTCGGCTCAGACGAAATTCCCGTTTTCTGGGCCTGCGGGGTGACGCCGCAGGCGGTCATCGCCGCGGCCAAGCTGCCCTTCGCCATCACCCACGCGCCGGGGCTGATGCTGATCACCGATCTCAGGAACAAGGATCTCGCCGTCCTCTAATCAGGCAGCCTTTAATCAGGCAGTCTTGCTGCTTATTGAGCCTTTACCACCGATCTCAACCGCTTCATCGATGCGCTTTCATCAGAGGATCTTGCCATGACCATCACGCGCCGAAACGTCCTGCTTGGAGCCACCGCTGCCGCCGCGCTCGGCCCGATCGCCGCCCGCGCCCAGACCTCGGAAGTGAAGATCGGCGTCATCTATCCGTTCTCGGGCGCCAGCGCGCAGATCGGCGTCGACGCGCAGCGCGCGTTCGAGACGGCGGCCGAGATCATCAACGGCAAGTATGATTACGACCTGCCGCTCGCGCGCACCGAAGGGCTGCCGGGCCTCGGTGGCGCCAAGATCAAGCTGGTGTTCGCCGACCACCAGGCCGACCCGCAGAAGGGCCGCGCCGAGGCCGAGCGCCTGATCACCCAGGAGAAGGTCGCCGCCGTCATCGGCTCGTATCAGAGCGCCGTCGCGGTGACCGCGAGCCAGATCTGCGAGCGCTACCAGATCCCGTATCTCTCCGCCGACAATTCCTCGCCGAGCCTGCATCGCCGCGGCCTGAAGTATTATTTCCGCGCCGCGCCGCATGACGAGATGTTCTCGCAGGCGATGTTCGATTTCTTCGACATGATGAAGAAGAAGGGCACCAAGATCGACACGCTCGCGCTGTTCCACGAGGACACCATCTTCGGCACCGATTCGAGCAACGCCCAGCTCAAGCTCGCCCAGGAGCGCGGCTACAAGGTCGTCGCGGACATCAAGTACCGCGCCAACTCGCCGTCGCTGTCGGCCGAGGTGCAGCAGCTGAAGGCCGCCAACGCCGACGTGCTGATGCCGTCGAGCTACACCACCGACGGCATCCTGCTGGTCAAGACCATGGCCGAGCTCGGCTACAAGCCGAATGCGATCGTCGCGCAGGACGCCGGCTTCTCCGAGAAGGCGCTGTATGACGCGGTCGGCGACAAGCTCGAAGGCGTGATCTCGCGCGGCTCGTTCTCGCTCGACCTCGCCGCCAAGCGGCCGATGGTCGGCAAGATCAACGACATGTTCAAGGCGAAGTCGGGCAAGGACTTCAACGACTACTCGTCGCGCCAGTTCATGGGCCTGATCGTGATGGCGGATGCCATCAACCGCGCCAAGTCGACCGACGGCGAGAAGATCCGCGACGCGCTCGCCGCCACCGACATGCCGGGCGAGGCGACCATCATGCCGTGGAAGCGGGTGAAGTTCGACGAGAACGGCCAGAACAACGACGCCGATCCGGTGCTGCTGCAATATGTCGGCGGCAAGTTCGTCACGATCTTCCCGACACAGGCCGCGGTGGCGGAAGCCAGCTGGCCGATGAAGTGATCAACTCGGATGTCGTCCCGGGCAAGCCGCGATGCGCGCCAGCGCGTGGCGGCGCCGACCTGGGACCCATACGCCGAGGCCGTGGTTGGACGATGATCGGCTGTCGTCGTGCCCCACACAAACAGTGGTGGTTATGGGTCCTGGCGTTCGCCAGGACGACACCCCGAGTCACATCGAGAGTGGGGCAAGATCTGTGACAGCAGAAACAATCATCCAAAGTCTCGCCAGCGGCCTGCTGATGGGCCTGCTCTATGGCCTGATCGCCGTGGGTCTGGCGCTTATCTTCGGCCTGATGGACGTCGTGAACTTCGCCCATGGCGAGTTCCTGATGATCGCGATGTACGCGACCTTCTTCCTGTTCGCCTATTTCGCGCTCGATCCGCTGCTGGCGGCGCCGCTGGTCGCCGCCGCTCTGTTCGTGTTCGGGGCGATGGTCTATTTGCTGATCGTCAGATTTGCGGTCCGGGCCAAGGCCAACACCGGCATGGTGCAGATCTTCTCCACCTTCGGTCTCGCCGTCCTGATGCGCGGCGTCGCGCAGTATTTCTTCACCCCGGACTATCGCAGCATTCCGCACTCCTGGCTCGGCGGCAAGACGATCTCGATCGCCGGCATCTACCTTCCGCAGCCGCAGCTGGTCGGTGCTCTCATTGCGATCGCGGCCTTCGCCGGCCTGTATTTCTTCATCCACCGCACCGATTTCGGCCGCGCCCTTGAGGCGACGCGTGAGGATGCCGGCGCGGTGGCGCTGGTCGGCATCGACAAGAACAAGGTGTTCGCGCTCGGTTGGGGCCTTGGCGCGGCGCTGGTCGGACTCGCCGGTGCGGTCATGTCGATCTTCTTCTATGTGTTCCCCGACGTCGGCGCGTCGTTTGCGACCATCGCCTATGTGACCGTGGCGCTCGGCGGCTTCGGCAGCGTGTTCGGCGCTTTTGCTGGCGGCATCGTGGTCGGTCTCGTCGAGGCCATCACCACCTTGATCCTGCCGCCGTCGCTGAAGACGGTCGGCATCTACGGCGTCTATCTCCTCGTCGTCTTCATTCGCCCGCGCGGCCTGTTCGGATCGATCTGATGGACAAGGTATTCATTCAACGCCGCCGGCGCGACCTGATCGTCGCGGCATGCCTGGCACTGCTCGCGACCCAGGTGCCGCGCTACGTCACCGATGTGTACATCCAGAACATGATGATCATGACCCTGATGTATGCAGCGCTGTCGCAGAGCTGGAACATCCTGTCCGGGTATTGCGGCCAGATCTCGCTTGGGCACGCGCTGTATTTCGGGCTCGGCGCCTACGTCACCGCGCTTCTGTACACCAAGTTCGGGATGCTGCCCTGGTTCGGCATGTTCGCCGGCGGGCTGCTGTCGGCGGTCATCGCGATGGCGCTCGGCTATCCCTGCTTCCGACTGGGCGGACACTATTTCGTCATTGCCACCATCGTGATCGCGGAGATTGCGCTCGTGCTGTTCCAGAACTGGGAATGGGCGGGAGCAGCGCTCGGCATCACGATCCCGCTGTCGAAGCAGGATAGCTGGCTGACCCTTCAATTCGCCAAGGACAAGCTGCCTTACTTCTACTTCGCGCTCGCTCTGGCCTGCGTCGCCTGGTTCGTGACCTGGTGGCTGGAGGACTCAAAGTGGGGCTATTGGTGGCGGGCCGTGAAGGACAATCCGGTCGCGGCCGAGAGCTTGGGCGTTGTCGTGTTCAATTCCAAGATGGGCGCGGCGGCCGTGTCGGCGTTTCTCGTCGCCGTCGGCGGCGGCTTCTATGCGATGTACGTCACCTACATCGATCCCGAGAGCGTGATGGGCTTCCAGTTCTCGCTGCTGATGGCGCTGCCCGCCGTGCTCGGCGGCATCGGTACCCTCTGGGGCCCGATGCTCGGCGCCGTCATCCTGATCCCGCTGACCGAGCTGACGCGCTCCTATATCGGCGGCTCCGGCCGCGGCGTCGACCTGATCGTCTATGGCGGCCTGATCATCGCGATCTCGCTCGCCCGGCCGCAAGGACTCGTCAGCCTGTTCTCCCGCAAGCCGAAGCGGGGTGCCCAGCCGGTCAGAGAGGCGGTGGCGTCATGACCGCGCTGTTGGAAACGCGCAACATCACCCAGCGCTTCTCGGGACTGACCGCCAATTCGGAAGTCTCGATCTCGGTCGGGCGCGGCGAGATCGTCGGCCTGATCGGGCCGAACGGCGCCGGCAAGTCGACCTTGTTCAACCTGATCGCCGGTGCATTCAAGCCGACCGAAGGCCAGATCATCTTCGACGGCGAGGACGTCACGGCGCTGCCCGCGGCAGAGCGCTGCCAGCGCGGCATCGGCCGCACCTTCCAGGTGGTGAAAAGCTTCGAGAGCATGACGGTGATCGAGAACGTCATCGTCGGCGCGCTCGTTCGCACCACCAATATCCGCGAGGCGCGGCGGAAGGCACATGAGGTGCTGGCCTTCTGCGGGCTCGATGCGCGGGCCGACGTGCTCGCGAGCGACCTCGTGCCGTCGGAGAAGCGGCGGCTCGAAGTGGCGCGCGCGCTCGCGACCGAGCCGAAGCTGCTGCTGCTCGACGAGGTGCTGACCGGCCTGACCCCGGTCGAGTCGCAAAAGGGCGTCGAGCTCGTGCGCCGCGTGCGCGACACCGGCATCACGGTGCTGATGGTCGAGCACGTCATGGAGATCGTGATGCCGCTGGTCGACCGCGCCATCGTGCTCGATCTCGGCAAGGTGCTGATCGAAGGCAGCCCCAAGGACGTCGTCCGCGACCCCAAAGTCATTTCCGCCTATCTTGGAGACCGCCATGCTGTCGGTGCGTGACGTCACCACCGCCTATCAGGGGCTGGTTGCGATCTCGAACGTTTCGATCGACGTCGAGAAGGGCGAGATCGTCTGCGTCGCCGGCGCCAATGGCGCGGGCAAGTCGACGCTGCTGAAGTCCATCGCCGGCGCCGAGCGGCCGCGCGCGGGCAGCGTCACCTTCGATGGCAGCCGCATCGACGGCATGGCGCAGCACCTGATCACGGCCAAAGGGATTGCCTATGTGCCGGAGAACCGCCGGTTGTTCCCGCGGCTCTCGGTGCGCGACAATCTGCGGCTTGGCAGCTATCTCTATCGCAGCGAGGCCAATCGCGAGCAGCCGCTGGAGTTCGTGTTCACGCTGTTCCCGCGCCTGTCCGAGCGGCTCGAGCAGCGTGCGGAGACCCTGTCCGGCGGCGAGCAGCAGATGCTGGCGATTGGCCGCGCGCTGATGACCCGGCCGCGGCTCCTGATGCTCGACGAGCCGTCGCAGGGCATCATGCCGAAGCTGGTCGACGAGATCTTCCAGGCGGTGAAGCGCATCCGCGACGCCGGCATGACCGTGCTGATCGTCGAGCAGCGCATGGCCGAGTGCCTGGAGATCGCCGACCGGGCCTACATCCTGCAGACGGGTCGCGTGCTGATGCAGGGTACGGCGGCCGAGATCAGCGGCAACAAGGATGTGCGGAAGGCGTATCTGGGGCTTTGAGGCGACGGCCTCGTCGCGTGGGCAAAGCGGCGTCGTCAGGCGTCGCGTGCCCACCGGCGGTGCCGATGACGAAGGACGGTGGGCAAGGCGTGCGAAGTAGCAGTGTCAATGTCCACGACCCGGGTGCGCCTTTGCCCAACCTACAGTCCTACTAGCTCATCCACGCGGTGCCCGATACAGCGCCCTTGCCCGCTGCGGGAGTGGGCATGAGCGTCCGATCCGCGTACGCGGTTGGGTGAGGTGAATCTGTCGACGAGTGTCGCTCGTGGAGGCATACCCCTCACCCAATCGAGATTGCTGCGCTGTCCTACATGCCCTCTCCCGCAAGGGGCGAGGGCGCATATACGAGCATCGTGCTCGCGGCTTGGTGCTGAACGTCGCGACAGAGTTCGATCGTGACCGCGTCCGGCGCTGAAACCCTACACCATCCCTTTGCCCGCATCAGACCCCTGCCGTCGCTGCCGCGCCTGCAGCACCAGGATGACCGACAATGCCGCAAAGATCACCACGAACGACACTGCCGAGGTCAGCGTGCCCAGTGCGTAGATGTCGGGCTTGGTCACCGTCGTCGTCAGGCCCTGCAGCTCCAGCGGCAGCGTGTTCACCGAGCCGATCGCCTGGCTCGACCGTGCCAGTTCGTCCCAGGACAGCGTGAAGCCGAACAGGCCGATGCCGACGACGCTCGGCAGGATGATCGGCAGCACGACGTGGCGGAAGGTCTGCCAGGGCGTGGCGCCGAGATCGCGCGCGGCTTCCTCCAGCCGGCCGTCGAAGCGGTTGAAGATCGCGAACATGATCAGCAGGCCGAACGGCAACGTCCAGGTCAGATGCGCGCCGAGGCCCGAGGTGAACAGGCCCATCGCGGTGGTGTAGCCGTCGGCAAGCCAGCCGAGCCCGACATCGGCGCCATGCTTGTTGACGAAGTCGTCGATCAGGCGGAATTCCAGGGCAATGCCGAGCGAGGTGATGATCGACGGCATGATCAGGCTGGCGATCGCGGTGTAGAACAGGATCGAGGCGCCGCGGAAGGGCTTGCGGAACGCCATGCCGGCGGCGACCGACAGCACCACGGTGATCACCATCACAACGAGGCCGAGCGCCAGCGAGCGCCTGAACGCGGCGCCGATGTCGACGATGCCGCCGCCGGAAAACACCTTGCCGAACCAGGTCAGCGAGACGCCGTTCATCGGAAACGTCAGGCCGCCGTCCGGTCCCTGGAACGACAGGATGTAGATCGCGATCATCGGTCCGTAAAGAAATAGGACATAGGCGGCAAAGAACAGGGCGAGGATGTAGAAGGAGCGGGGGCGCTTGTCTCCCATCTCAGAGCTCCTTGCGCACGTCGACGATCCGCGTCAGCGCGGAGATGATGATGATGGTGATGCCGAGCAGGATCACGGCGTTGGCCGCGGCGGCCGGGAATTGCAGCGCCGACAGCCGGGACTCGATGATCTTGCCGGCAGAGGCGATCTGCTGGCCGCCCATCACGCCGATGGTGACGAAGTCGCCCATCACGATGGTGATGACGAAGATCGAGCCGATCACGATGCCGGGCTTCGCCAGGGGAATGATGATGTTGACCAGCGTCTGCCAGCCCGACGCACCGGCGTCATAGGCGGCCTCGATCAGGCGCTTGTCGATGCGGATCATCGAATTGAAGATCGGCACCACCATGAAGAAGGTGAACAGGTGCACCAGCGCCAGCACCACCGAGAATTCCGAGAACAGCAGCCATTCGACCGGCTTGTTGACCACGCCGGCGCCGATCAGCCCCTGGTTGACGAGGCCGTTGCGGCCGAGCAGGGGAATCCAGGCGATCATCCGGATCACGTTGGAGGTCCAGAACGGGATCGTGCACAACAGCGACAGCACGATCTGCCAGGTCTTGCTGCGGACGTGGAAGGCAAGGAAATAGGCGACCCAGAAGCCGATCATCAAGGTCAGGCCCCAGGTCAGGAGGCAGAGCTTCAGCGTCTTGAGATAGGTCTTCAGGATCGTGCACAGCTCGGGCAGGTTGGCGACGCAGCCCTCGAAGGTGTCGGTGTAGCCGCGGAAGCTGAACGCCGGGATCATCTCGTATTCGTTGTAGTCCCAGGCGCTGACGACGACAACGAGCACGAGCGGCAGCAGGAAGAACAGCGCAAACACCAGCATCATCGGGCCGGCCTGCAGCCAGGCGATCGAGCGCATGGTGATCTTGCGCAAGGCGCTCTCCGCGGGCGCTACGGTGTCGGGCGAGTTGTCGATCGTCACGGCCACGGGGATACCTGTCGTCCGGTCGCGAATGAGCGCTTAGAAACCCTGCCGCGCCCACGATATCATGGGCGCGGCAGTATTCGACGTCACATCAGGCGGCGATGAACTCGTTCCACTTGCGGACCATGTAGTCGTTCTCGTCCATGACGGCGTTCCAGCAGACGACGGCGCCCATGCGATCGTCGTAGGAGCCGCCGTCGCGCACCGCGCCGGCCTTCTCCATCAAGGTGCCATCCGGCGCCTTGATGTCGGCCTTGGCCGGCTTGCCTTCCATCCAGTAGCCCCACTCGTCCTCGGTCATGTTGGCCTTGGCGGTGGAGAGTACGGCCGAGTAGTAGCCCTGGCGGTTGAGATAGGCGCCGGCCCAGCCGGACAGGTACCAGTTGACGAACTCATAGGCCCAGTCGAGCTTCGGTCCGCCGGCCACCGCCTTGGAGACGCAGAAGCCAGAGGCCCAGGAGCGATAGCCTTCCTTCAGCGGCTGGAAGGTGCAGGCGATGCCCATCGAGCGCACCTTGGTGACGGCGGGCGACCACATCGACTGGATCACGGTCTCACCCGAGGCCATCAGGTTGACGGACTCGTTGAAGTCCTTCCAGAACGCGCGGAACTGGCCGGCCTTCTTGGCCTCGGTCAGCACCTTCATGGTCAGGTCGATCTCGGCCTTGGTCATGTTGCCCTTGTCGGCATATTTGTACTGGCCGGTCGCCTCGACGACGAGGGCGGCGTCCATGATGCCGATCGAGGGAATGTTGAGGATCGAGGCCTTGCCCTTGAATTCGGGGTTGAGCAGCTCGGCCCAGGAGTTGATCGGGCGCTTGATCAGGTCGGGGCGGATGCCGAGCGTGTCGGCGTTGTACACGGTCGGGATCAGCGTGACCCATTCGGTCGGGGTGGCCGAGAAGGTCTTGGAGTTCGGCCCGTCGAGATAGAGCACCTTCCACGGCGCGGTGCCCTGGCCGCCGATCTTCTTGCCGTTGGGCAGCTCGCCCTTGGTGAACACCGGCGTGATGTTGTCGAACTCCTTGATCTTGCGCGCATCGAGCGGAAAGATGTTGCCCGACGGCACCAGCTTCTTGAGCGAGAAATACTCGGTGTCGAGCACGTCGAACGAGTTCGGCTGGGTGATGACGCGCTTGGTGACGTCGTCGGTGGTCGCCGTGATGTATTCGATCTTGATGCCGGTGTCGGCGAGGCACTTCTTGGAGATCTCGTCGCCCTCGTTCACCGCGGTGCCGAGATAGCGCAGTACCTTGGCATCGGCGGCGTGGACGTAGGGCGCGCTGAGCAGCGTGCCCGAGCCGGCGAGACCGGCGACGCCCGCCGCGCCCTTGAGCAGCGAACGGCGGCTGATGGATGTTGTCTTCGATCGATCGGTCATGATCATCTCCTTGGGAAAAGCAGGCAAACGAAATCAGGCGACCAGCTCGGCAGCCGGCGTGGCTGTTGCGGCGGGGCGGGAAGTCAGGGCATCGGCGAGCGCCGGATTCCAGGTCACGACGACGCGCTCGCCGATCACGTGGGTCTGTGCATCGAACTGATCGTCGCTGAGCTGCGCCGAGATCTCGGGGCCACCGTCGGTGGCGACCGCGACCAGCACATAGGTGCCCTGATATTCGATCTTGCTGATCGTGCCCGACACGGCCGGACCGTCGACCGCGGCATTCGGCGCCTTGAGCTGGATGCGGTCGACACGCACGGCGAAGGTCTCGCCGTTCAGCGGAATCACGTTGTGGCCGCCGATGAAGCGGGCGGCGAACTCGGTGCGCGGGTGATTGAAGATCTCGCGCGGGCTGCCCTGCTGCTCGATGCGGCCGCCATTCATCAGCACCACGAGATCGGACAGCGCCATCGCCTCGTCCTGGCCGTGGGTGACGTGGACGAAGGTGAGGCCGAGCTCGCGTTGCAGCCGCTTCAGCTCGGCGCGCATGCGCAGGCGCAGGAAGGGGTCGAGCGCCGACAGCGGCTCGTCGAGCAGGAGGATCTGTGGCGAGGTGATCAGCGCGCGGGCCAGCGCCACGCGCTGTTGCTGGCCGCCGGAGAGCTGCGCCGGCAGGCGGCCGGCATAGCCCTGCATGTCGACGAGCTCGAGCAGCTCGCGTGCCTTGGCGTGGCGCTCGGGCTTGGAGACGCCTTTCATCTTCAGCGCAAACGCGACGTTGTCGATCACCGACAGATGCGGAAACAGCGCGTAGGACTGGAACATCATCGCCGTGCCGCGTCCGGCCGGCGGCAGCTCGGTGACGTTCCTGGCGCCGACGATGATGTCGCCCGATGTCGCCGATTCATGGCCGGCGATCATGCGCAGGGTGGAGGTTTTGCCGCAGCCGGACGGGCCGAGCAGGCAGCAATAGGAGCCGGCGGGAATCCGCAGGTCGATTGCGTCAACGGCGGTGACGTGACCGTACATCTTCGTCACCTTCACCAGTTCCAAGCTCGCGCCCGCCGCCATCCGCCCTCCGTCGCCCTGTCCCTTATCGGTCATGATCGCAGCTCGCTCCGTCGCGCGGCCGCGATCCGACCCGTCTGACGTCTGCAACGGATATGCCAAGGGCCGCCGCGGGGGCGGCGCAGCCCGGGACGATTGCGCGTTGGGGGAGATGTGTATGCAACGCTCGAAAGGGTAATCCGCGGTCCCGGCGTCAGCCCGCTCAGATCCGCCGCCGATCCGGTCAAACAGCCGCGCCCACGCCGATGTGGAAGCATTTTGCCCTGTCCTTTCGTGGCTCGGGGCGTGCCGTACGAAGGGGCTGCAATCGATGGTGGACGAGCGGGGCGCATCCTCGCGCCACGGCAGTGATGGGCTGCCGGTGCCGTCCTTGTTCGACCGATCCATCCCTGATGGCTGCCGCAGCCGCACTTTGCCCGAATATTAGGCATCGTTGTCCTCCTGAGGCAAGGCAGCTTGATGAGCGACAAGGCGGCGCAGGCTCCGCCGTATGCAAGCCGGGTTGACGGGACGCTAGACCCGCCGTGCCCGCGATCTGGCCTGCGCGGCGGCCACCAGCATGCGCTCGGCGATGCCGCGCAGCTCGCTGGCCGCGATCGGATCAGAGGCGGCGAACGCGTCATAGGAGTCGGTGGCGATCGGAAACCAGCGATAGAAGCGGGCCTCCTCGTAGAGCACCCGGACGGCGGCATCGATCTCGGCCGGCGTTGTTGCGAAATAGTGCATGCCCATCATCCGCCGGTGGGTCAGTGATGATCGCTGTGAGGCAGGGTGAGGCCGAACACTTTGACCAGATCGTCGACCTGCTGCGGCGACAGATGACGCGGGTTGAGCCCGCGCAGCAACAGATAGAGCTTTGCGGTCTCCTCGAGCTCCTCCATCGCGAACACGGCGGCTTCCAGCGTGTCACCGGACACGACGGGCCCGTGATTGGCGAGCAGCACGGAGGCGTATTTGCCGGCGAGACCCTTGATGGCATCGGCGACTGCGGGATCGCCGGGACGATGATAGGGCACCAGCGCGGTCTGGCCGCAGCGCATCAAGTAATAAGGTGTCAGCGGCGGCAGCGCGGCCCGCGGATCGATCTCCGGCAGCATCGAGATCGCGACCGAATGCGACGAGTGCAGGTGCACGACGGCGCGCGCCGCGTCGCGCGTCTGGTACAGCGCCGTGTGCAGCGGCACCTCCTTGGTCGGCGCATCGCCCGAGACCAGATCGCCGCGCGCATCGAGCCGCGACAGGCGGGCCGGATCGAGGAAGCCGAGCGAGGCATTGGTCGGCGTCACCAGCCAGCCGCCATCATCGAGCCGCACGCTGATGTTGCCGGACGATCCCGGCGTCAGCCCGCGCTCGAACAGCGAGCGACCGAACCGGCAGATGGCCTCGCGAATCGCAGTTTCCGCCACTGGTCTTTCCTCGCATGTCGCTGTTTTGCCGCTTTGTCTCACGCTTTGGCAACGCGGCCAAGCCGTGATACCCAGAGTGCAGTCCGGGGCAACCGGACGTCTCCGGGAAACGCTTCAGGGATCTGCCACATGCCGTCGCCATCGCAATTGAAAGTCGCCGTGATCGGGCTCGGCTCGATGGGGTATGGCATGGCGACCTCGCTCAAGCGCGCAGGCTTCGAGGTGACCGGATGCGATGTCTCGGCCGATAGCGTGGCGCGCTTCGTTGCCGAGGGCGGCAAGGGTGCGAAAACTCCCGCCGAGGCGGCGCGAGGTGCCGACATCGTGGTCAGCGTCGTCGTCAACGCGGCACAGACGGAGGCCATTCTTTTTGGTCCTGGCGGCGCGGCTGAGACCATGCCGAAGGAGGCCGTCTTCGTCTCCTCCGCGACCATGGATCCCGAAGTCGCGCGGCGGCTGGCGAAGCAGCTCGAAGCCACCGGCCGGCACTACCTCGACGCGCCGATCTCCGGCGGCGCGCAGCGCGCCGCGCAAGGTGAGCTGACGATCCTGGCCTCGGGCAGCGCGGCTGCGTTTGCCAAGGCGCGGCCGGCGCTCGATGCGATGGCGGCCAAGCTCTACGAGCTCGGCGATGCCCCGGGGCAGGGCGCCGCGTTCAAGATGATCAACCAGCTGCTCGCCGGCGTGCACATCGCCGCTGCCAGCGAGGCCATCGCCTTCGCCGCCAAGCAGGGGCTCGATATCCGTAAGGTCTACGAGGTCATTACCGCCTCCGCCGGCAATTCCTGGATGTTCGAGAACCGCATGCCCCACGTGCTCGACGGCGACTACACGCCGCGCAGCGCGGTCGAGATCTTCGTCAAGGATCTCGGCATCATCCAGGACATGGCGCGCAACCACCGCTTCCCGGTCCCGGTCTCGGCGGCTGCGCTGCAGATGTTCCTGATGACGGCGGCCGCCGGCATGGGCCGCGACGACGACGCCTCTGTGGCGCGGATGTATGCGCAGGTTACCGGCACGAAATTGCCGGGCTCCTCCAAGTAACAGCACGACGAGTTCTCGCACCATGCCCCGCTTCGCCGCCAATCTCTCGATGATGTTCACCGAGCATCCGTTCCTCGATCGCTTTGCGGCGGCCGCCAAGGCCGGCTTCACCGCAGTGGAATTCCTGTTTCCCTATGATCATCCGGCCGAGGAGGTCGGCAAGCGGCTTGATGACAACGGCCTGACTCAGGCGCTGTTCAACCTGCCGCCCGGCAATTGGGATGCCGGCGAGAAGGGCTTTGCCGCACTGCCGCACCGTTTCGATGATCTCAAGGCGAGCCTCGAGACGGCGCTGCCTTACGCCAAGGCCACCGGCGTGAAGCGGCTGCATCTGATGGCCGGCATCGCCGATCGTCATGATGCGAAAGCCGTGGAGGCGTACACCAAGTCGGTCGCCTGGGCGGCGGAGTTCTTCGCGCCCCACGGGCTCGATGTCGTGATCGAGCCGATCAATTCGCGCAACGTGCCCGGCTACTTCCTCAACGATTTCGGCTTCGCCCGCGATCTCATCCGCGAGCTGAAGATTCCCAATCTCAAGCTGCAGTTCGACATCTATCACTGCCAGATCATCCACGGCGACGTCACGATGCGGCTGCGCGAGATGATGGACATCATCGGCCACATCCAGATCGCCAGCATTCCCTCGCGCAACGAGCCTGACAGCGAGGAGCTCAACTATCCGTTCCTGTTCGCCGAGCTCGACCGGCTCGGCTATGCCGGCTTCGTCGGCTGCGAGTACAATCCGCGCGGTCGCACCGAGGACGGGCTCGGCTGGTTCGCGCCCTACAAGGGAGTGAAGCCGTGACCTTGAAGCTCGGCTGCATCGCCGACGACTACACCGGCGCCTCCGACCTCGCCAATACCCTGACCCGCGCCGGCCTGCGCACGGTGCAGACCATCGGCGTGCCGGCTGATGACCTCACGCTGCCGGAGGTCGATGCCGTCGTGGTCTCGCTGAAGAGCCGCTCGATCGAGGCCTCGCTCGCCGTGGCCCGCTCGCGCGAGGCCGATACATGGCTGCGCGCGCGCGGCGCTGACCACGTGCTGTTCAAGATCTGCTCGACGTTCGACTCCACCGACGCCGGCAACATCGGTCCCGTCATGGATGCGCTCGCCGGCGATGCCGGCGACACGATCGTGCTGGTGACCCCGGCTTTCCCGGAGACGAAGCGGACCGTCTATCAGGGCAACCTGTTCGTCGGCTCCGTGCCGCTCAACGAGAGCCCGCTCAAGGACCATCCGCTCAACCCGATGCATGACGCCAACCTGGTACGCGTGCTGGCGCGCCAGAGCCGGCGGAAAATCGGCCTGGTCGATCTCGCCGCCGTCGTGCACGGGCCCGAGGCGATCGGCCGCCGGCTGCAGGAGCTGGCCGGGCAGGGCATGGGCGCGGCGATCGTCGACGCCGTCTTCGATGCCGACCTGACCGCGATCGGTGCGGCCGCCTTGAAGAGCCGGGTCTCCGTCGGCGCGTCCGGCATCGGGCTCGGGCTGGCACGCGCGCTGGTCGAGACCGGGCAGGTTCATTCCCACGGCTTGGCGCATCACGCCGATGCCCCCGTCGGCGGCCTGGCCGCCTGCCTCGCCGGCAGTTGCTCTCAGGCGACCTTGCAGCAGATCGCGCAGGCCGAGACCATCATGCCGGTGCTGCATCTCGATGCGGCGGGCCTGGTCGCAGGCCCGGACGAGGCGCGGCGAGCGCTCGCCTGGGCGCGTGAGCGCGTCGCCAAGGGACCCGTGCTGATCGCCTCCAGTGCGACGCCGGATCAGGTCAGCGCGCTGCAATCCAGGCACGGCCGCGAGGCGGCGGGGCACGCGATCGAGCAGGCGATGGCCGATCTCGCCGCGGGGCTGATCCAGGCCGGCGTGCGGCGGTTGATCGTCGCAGGTGGCGAGACCTCCGGCGCCGTCGTCGACAGGCTCAGGATTCCCGGCTTCCTGGTCGGTCCGGAGATCGCGGCCGGCGTGCCGGTGCTTCGCGCGATCGGCGCCGAGGCGGGCGACATGCTGCTGGCGCTGAAGTCCGGCAATTTCGGCGGTCCGCAGTTCTTTGCCGATGCGCTCGGGCTGATGCGATAGCTGCGCATCGGGCGTGTGCCGGATTTTGGAACGACGTGCAGGGCCTCGGTCCTGATCTCATCATCTGCTTAGTTTGTGAGCCGTCGCTCGGCGCGGCAGCGCCGTCGTGCCGCCGTAAGCATCGGGACGCACACAGAAAAAGCAGAAGTTTTTTGCGTGTATTGCCCGACAACTCCCGTAAATTAACGGTCTCTAGGGACCTCACCGCTATACCTCCGGTACGGACCGTCGCGTGACGCGTCCATCTGTGGGTAGGGCAATGAAACTGAATCGGATCGGCTACAAACTCGGGCTTGCTGGCGCCATCGGCGCATCTCTCGCGGTCGGCATGATCGCTAATCAGTTGATGGCGGAAAGAGCGGTCAACCACGCCAATCAGCAGGCCGAGCGCGCGCGGCGCGTGGTCGAGAGCGTGCTGTCGGCCAGCATCAACATGCAGCAGACCCAGCTCGGCGGCCGTTCGGCGCGGCTGGCGCGTGCGCCGGCCGAGGCAGAGAAGGCAGCCGCCGACATTCAGCAGTTCTCGACCGCGATGGTGACCGACATCGACGCCGCGCTCGGCAACGTATCGACCGCCGACAATCGCGCCCGGCTGACCCGGATCAAGGAGCTGATGACGAGCTATGCCGCGGGAGCGGTCGATCTCGCCGAGGCGCAGAAGAAGTTGCTGACGCAGATCGAGAAGCGCAGTGCGGTCTCCAACGAGTGGAACACCAGCCTGAAGGCGCTGCTCGCCTCGCCGTCGCTGCCGAACCTCGCCTTCCGCGAGCGGGTCGAGCGCCAGCTTCACGCCGCCGATGCCAAGTTGAACTACATGCGGTCGCAGGCGTGGCGGTTCGGCATGACTGGCGACGCCGCGACGATCCTGACCGTGAAGCAGACGGTGCCGGGGCTGAAGAGCTCGCTGACCGATGCCCGTATGCTCGCCGACAACCGCGAGATCCAGGCCACGATCACCAAGCTCAATGGGCTCGCCTCCGACTTCGTCGCCGCGAACGACGAGGTGGTGAAGACCGAGGGGATCAAGGAGGCCGTGCTGCGCGACCGCACGCTCATCTATCTCGGCGAGGCCGGCGAGCTGATGTCCTCCGCCATCCAGGACGCGCGCGCGCGCAACGCGAGCGCTCGGTTCGAGGCAGACCAGGTCGCCGCGCAGGCGAGCTATATCACGCTGTTTGTCGGATTGGCGGTTCTGTTGTCGGTGATCGGTTCGGTCGTGTTCTCGTTCCTCGGGATCGCGCGGCCGCTGACGCGGCTCAACGCGGCGCTTGGCGAGATGGCGCGCGGCCGCCTCGACATCGCCATTCCCGGTGCATCGCGGGGTGACGAGATCGGCGATCTCGCCAAGACCGTCACGGTGATCCGTGGCAATGCCGAGGAAAAGGCGCGCGCCGAGGCCGAGGAAAAGAGCGCGCAGGACGCGATCACGGCGCGCCAGCGCAAGGCCGACATGCAGCGGCTGGCCGAGCAGTTCGAAGCCGCGGTCGGCGAGATCGTGAACACCGTCTCGTCGGCCTCGAGCCAGCTCGAGCAGTCCGCCACCACGCTGACCCAGGCCGCGACGCGCTCGCAAGGCTTGACGACGGCGGTTGCGTCTGCCTCGGAGGAAGCCACGACCAACGTCCAGTCGGTGGCGTCTGCGACCGAGCAGATGGCCTCGTCGGTCACCGAGATCAGCCGCCAGGTGCAGGAATCGGCGCGCATCGCCAACGACGCCGTCGGCCAGGCCCGCACCACGACCGGGCGCGTCAGCGAGCTGTCCAAGGCCGCCACCCGCATCGGCGACGTCGTCGAGCTGATCAACACCATTGCCGGCCAGACCAACCTGCTGGCGCTCAACGCCACCATCGAGGCGGCGCGCGCGGGCGATGCCGGCCGCGGCTTTGCGGTCGTCGCCTCCGAGGTCAAGGCGCTGGCGGACCAGACCGCGAAGGCGACCGGCGAGATCGGCCAGCAGATCTCGAGCATCCAGGTCGCGACGCAGGAGTCGGTCAGCGCCATCAAGGAGATCTCCTCCACGATCGAGAAGCTGTCGGAAATCTCCTCGACCATCGCAGCCGCCGTCGAAGAACAGGGCGCGGCGACGCAGGAGATTTCGCGCAACGTCCAGCAGGCGGCGCATGGCACGCAGCAGGTCTCGTCCAACATCGCCGATGTCGAGCGCGGCGCGGCCGAGACCGGGTCGGCCTCGGCCCAGGTGCTCTCAGCGGCACAGGCGCTGTCCGGCGACAGCAATCGTCTCAAGCAGGAGGTCGCGAGCTTCCTCGGCTCGGTGCGGGCGGCATAACGCTGGGCCGCGGAAGCGGCCAACTCCTGGTCGCGCAGGGGATTGGAAGGCCGGAGCATCGAACGCTCCGGCCTTTTGCGTTTTCTGACCCAACGTTTTCTGACCCAACAGAGACACTCCGCGGCCCCGTTGCCTGCGGCTTTTCTGTTCGCGTTGCATTTGCGCCGGAAAAACTAACCTGCGTAGTCAATCTGCGTTTTTAACTTGTGTTAAGAGTCGGCGTGTAAGGTCTGGTCATTCGCGGCCAACGCGCAGTCGGGCTCCACGGGCAAACGGTGCTTCTCTCACGTGGTCGCACCACATGAGACGACGCGTCGCACGGCCAGGCCGGAGCGCGTTACCGATCTGGACGGGCAACGATCATTTTCGATCGCTGCTCCGTATTCGTACGGACATCGTCTTAACCAGACTTAATATTCGGTTCCGTAGCTTCCACGCGTGGGCTGCGGGCCCGTTTGCGTGCATACGAGGGCGAGCCCACGCCCGTCGCCGTGATCTGTCCCCGAGCGCCCCAAGCATGAGTTGCGCCCGTGGAGACTGAAATGTCGTTTGCAATGCCTCATCGCCTCAAGCTCACCATCGGTATCAAGATCTATGCCCTGATCGGTCTGAGCTTCCTCGGCCTGATCGGTCTGACCGCCTTCAATTCCCGTGAGCTCGCCGCGGGCCTCAAGCAGCAGAAGCAGCTCGAGCTGCGGCATCTGACCGAGCTCGCGCTCGGCATCTTTGCCGAAGAGCATGCGGCCGCGCAGAAGGGGACGATCTCGGTCGCTGACGCGCAGAAGCGCGCGCTCGAGCGCGCCTCCCAGCTGCGCTATGGCGGAAACGAGTATTTCTTCGTCACCGACATGACCGCGAAGATGCTGATGCATCCGATCTCGACCAAGCTGGTCGGGCAGGATGTCGCGGACATGAAGGATCCGAATGGCAAGAAGCTGTTCATCGAGATGATCGACGTGGTCCGCCAGCATGGCCGCGGCTTCGTCGACTACGATTGGCCGAAGCCCGGCTCCGAGACGCCGCAGCCCAAGCTCACCCATGTCGCTGGCTTCGCACCCTGGAATTGGCTGGTCGGGACCGGCGTCTATATCGATGACCTCTCGGCGCAGGCCTGGGCCTCGACGCGGCAGTCGTTGATGGCCGCGGGAATCGTGCTGCTGGTCCTGCTCGTCGTGTCGACGATCGTCGGGCGTGGCATCACCAGCCCGCTGCATCGCATGACCAGCGCGATGAAGAGCCTCGCCGGCGGCCGTCTCGACGTCGAGGTGCCCGGCGTGGGACGCGGCGACGAGATCGGCGAGATGGCCGGCGCCGTCGAGGTGTTCAAGAGCAATGCGGTCGCACGTCACGCGCTGGAAGCGGAGCAGAAGGAAGCCGAGCAGCGGGCGCTGGCCCGCCGCAAGGCCGACATGCACAAGATGGCCGACGACTTCGAAAGCGCCGTTGGCGAGATCGTCGAGACGGTCTCGTCGGCGTCGTCCAGACTGGAAGTGTCGGCGGATACCTTGAGCAAGACGGCGGTCCGCGCCGGCGAGCTCGCAACCACGGTGGCGGCCGCGTCGGAGGAAGCGTCCACCAACGTGCAATCCGTCGCCTCGGCCACCGAGGAGATGACGTCCTCGGTCACCGAGATCGGCCGCCAGGTGCATGAATCGGCGCGCATGGCCAACGAAGCAGTCGAGCAGGCGAAGAAGACCAACGAGCGGGTGAGCGAGCTGTCGCGCGCGGCGAGCCGCATCGGCGACGTGGTCGAGCTGATCAACAGCATTGCCGGGCAGACCAATCTGTTGGCGCTGAACGCCACCATCGAGGCGGCGCGGGCCGGCGAGGCGGGGCGGGGCTTTGCCGTCGTCGCCGCCGAGGTCAAGGCGCTGGCGGAGCAGACCGCCAAGGCGACCGACGAGATCGGCCAGCAGGTGGCCGGCATCCAGACCGCGACGCAGGAATCGGTCGCTGCGATCAGGCTGATCTCCGGCAGCATCGAGCGGTTGTCGGAGGTGTCCTCGACGATTGCCGCAGCGGTCGAAGAGCAGAACGCCGCGACCAAGGAAATCTCGCGCAACGTGCAGCAGGCGGCGCACGGCACGCAGCAGGTCTCCGTCAACATCACCGACGTGCAGCGCGGCGCCACCGAGACCGGCTCGGCCTCGACCCAGGTGCTGGAGGCGGCGCAGGGGCTGTCGACAGACAGCAACCGCCTCAAGCGCGAGGTCAGCCGCTTCCTCGAGACGGTCCGCGCGGCCTGACAGGCCCGCGGCAATCTCATCAGCTCACAACGATCCGACCAGCGTGTCTCAACGAGTTCGAATCCCGACATGATGACCTTCCTTGACCTCCGGCCCCGCCACGAGATGGTGAACCGGACGCGATCGTTCGCGACTTCCTCGGCGATCATTCTCACCCTCATGCTCACGACCTCGGTCGGTGCCGCGCCGGGCGACAACCTCGCCGTCGTGCGCGACCTCGGCGGCAGGATCGGTCCCGCCATCGGGGCGGCCCTTGCCTGCAGCGATATCCCTCGGCCGCGGATCCAGGCCATCATCGGCAAGTTCCAGGCCGTCATCCGGGAGGCGTCGAACAACGACGGCGATCGCAACGAGCTGACGCGCCAGTTCGACCGCTCCATCGCCGACGGTCGCGCGGCCGTGGCGAGTGGCCGCCAGGACTGCCGGCGGGCCGAGCTCCAGCTTGCCGACATCGAGCGATCGACGGGCACACCGGCGATGGCGGCCGGCGCGCTGCGGGACCCGACGCTCTCCGTCGCTGCGACGGGGGCAACGAGTGCCGTGGCTGCTTCGGCGGTTCGCGGCATCACGGAGCGCGACATCACGTTCGGCAGCGTCTTGCCGCTGTCGGGCGCGAACAAGGAATCGGGCCGCCTGCTCA
Source organism: Bradyrhizobium sp. SZCCHNS3002 (assembly GCF_032377435.1). Taxonomy (NCBI): domain Bacteria; kingdom Pseudomonadati; phylum Pseudomonadota; class Alphaproteobacteria; order Hyphomicrobiales; family Nitrobacteraceae; genus Bradyrhizobium; species Bradyrhizobium sp. SZCCHNS3002. Next base: position 517,374 of record NZ_JAUHHY010000003.1, on the reverse strand, counting down.
AGGTGGGCATCGAAGCCGCATTCAACCGCGCCAACGAAGCTGGCGGGGTCAATGGCCGAATGCTCAGGCTCGCCGTGGCCGATGACGGCTATGACCCGAACCGCACGCTCGATGCCATGAAGCAGCTCTACGAGAAGGAGCACGTATTCGGCTTCGTCGGCAGTTTCGGGACCGCGACGGCGGCCGTCGCAATTCCATATTCGCTGGAGCGTAGGATGCTGTTCTTCAGCCCCTATACCGGTGCGAACGTCTCGCGTCATGATCCGCCGGACCGCTACGTCTTCAACTATCGTCCGAGCTATTCGGAAGAGGCCGATGCGCTGGTGCATTACCTGGTCAAGCTGCGCCGCGTGCCCCCACGACAGATTGCGCTGTTCGCGCAGGACGATTCGTTCGGCGATGCAGGCTTTGCCGGCGTTGCAAAGGCGTTTCGCGTCCTCGGCCTCAACGACGCGGCGATCCTGCGGGTCAACTACACCCGCAACACCGTGGATGTGGAGCCCGCGATCAATCAGCTCAAGACCCAGAAGGTGCCGGTCCGCGCGGTCATCATGGTCGCGACCTCGCGCGCGGCCGCCAAGTTCATCGAGAAGGCGCGCGACGCGCTGCCCGGCGTCCTCTTCGTCAACGTGTCGGCGGTCGGTGCATCGGCGCTTGCCAACGAGCTCATGCTGCTCGGCCCACGCTACGCAGCCGGGGTCGTCGTGACCCAGACCGTTCCCGCCGTCTCCGGCTATTCGAGCGTGGTGCTCGACTACAAGGCCGCGCTGGCGAAGCATTTCCCCGGCGAGCCGCCGGACTACACCTCGCTCGAGGGCTACATCGAGGCGAGCATCCTGGTTCAAGCCCTGAAGCAGGCCGGTCCGCAGCTCGATACCGAGCGGCTGATCGATACGCTGGAGTCGATGCGCAACATCGATCTCGGTCTTGGCGCCTCGCTCAACTTCGGCCCCGCCGAACATCAGGCCTCGCACAAGATCTGGGGCACGGCGCTCGACGAGACCGGTGCCTATCAGCCGATCGAGCTGGAATGATCCGCGGCGCGGCGGAGCGTGAGATGAAGCAGCTTGCCGGCGCCTCCGAGGCGTCGGCGGCCGAGCGCTCACAGCGGCTCCCCATTACCGCGGTCTCCGCTACAGGGAGAGCGGTGCGGTCGCAAATACCATTTGGGGCGGCCGCGCGTATCATTTGATCCGAAATTGTACGGTCGAGAAAATTAAGAATTATTTCGATTCAAGCGCGTGAAGCTCGGTTCACCCAACATCACCGGTGATGCAGGAGCGTCTTCGATTGCGTCCTCGACGTAGTCTCGGCTTCGTTTGACATCATCGGCCTTCATTAGAGGTTGTAGATGTCATTGCTTTCGCGCTTTCGTGTCCTGACCAAGATCCTCGCCATCGTCATGCTGCTGGCCGCCGTGGCTGCCACGATCAGCTGGTTTGCCATCGGCGCGCTGCATGTGGTGGCCGAGGATGCGAGCAAGATGGCGGTAGCGGCCAATCGGGCGCTCAACGCTGCCCGGGCCAACCAGAACGTGATCGCATTGAACCGCGCCGAATTTCGTGCCGCGCTCGACCCGCATGCAGACAATCGCGAGGCGACATTGAAGGTGGTCGAGGAGCAGCGCAAGCTGTTCGCAGAACATTTCGCGGAAGCGTCCAAGACCAATGACGACCAGGCGCGTGCGATGCTCCCCGACGTTCGTACCGCCTATTCGGAGTACGAGAAGGACCTCGAGGACACGTTCCGGGTCATTGGTGCCGGCAAGGATGTCCAGCTCACCGAACAGACCGAGCGCATGCGTGATGCGGCCATGAAGAGCCGCGCGGCGGCCGAGAAGCTCCAGGTCAAGATGAGGCAGGTCGCCGACCGGCTCAACGCGCGCGTCGAGAGTCTCGCGCTTGATGCGGAGCAGCAGTATGAGCAGACCTCGCGCATGCTGATCACGGTCGCGGTCGTCGGCATCTTGCTCGGCTTGGCGCTGGGCTTCGTCATCGGCCAGTTCGGCATCGCCAAGCCGATGCGCGAGCTGGTCGCCGTGCTGCAGCGCATGGCCAGGGGCGAGGAGGTCGTGATCTCCGGCGACGGCCGCGGCGACGAGATCGGCGAGACGGCACAGGCCGTCAACCAGATCAAGCTGATGCTGGCCGAGAAGGCGCAGCAGGAGGCCGAGGCCAAGATCGCGATGGACAAGCTGATGGCCGAGAAGCGCCGCGCCGAGATGCATCAGATGGCCGACGGCTTCGAGCAGGCCGTCGGGCAGATCGTCGGCACCGTGTCGCATGCCTCGACCGAACTGGAGGCGTCGGCCACGTCGCTGAGCTCGACCGCGGCGCGCTCGCAGACATTGGCGACCACGGTCGCCGCCGCCTCCGAGGAAGCCTCGACCAACGTCCAGTCGGTCGCTTCCGCTACCGAGGAGATGGCCTCCTCGGTCACCGAGATCAGCCGGCAGGTGCAGGAGTCCGCGCGCATGGCCAGCGATGCCGTCGACCAGGCGCGGCGGACCAATGATCGCGTCGGCGAATTGTCGAAGGCCGCGACCCGCATCGGCGACGTCGTCGAGCTGATCAACACCATCGCCGGCCAGACCAATCTGCTGGCGCTCAATGCGACCATCGAGGCCGCCAGGGCAGGTGAAGCCGGCCGTGGTTTTGCCGTGGTCGCCTCCGAGGTGAAGGCGCTGGCCGAGCAGACCGCCAAGGCCACCGGCGAGATCGGCCAGCAGATCGGCAGCATCCAGACAGCGACGCAGGAATCCGTTGGGGCCATCCGCGAGATCTCCGGCACCATCGAGAAGCTGTCGGAGATTTCCTCGGCCATCGCCGCCGCGGTGGAGGAGCAGGGCGCGGCGACGCAGGAGATCTCGCGCAACATCCAGCAGGCATCGATCGGCACGCAGCAGGTGTCGTCCAATATCGCCGAGGTGCAGCGCGGTGCCAGCGAGACCGGCTCGGCGTCGTCCCAGGTGCTCTCGGCGGCGCAGATGCTGTCCGGCGACAGCAACCGCCTCAAGCTCGAGGTCGGACGTTTCCTGGACACCGTGCGCGCCGCCTGATCCCGGCGGGCAGATTCCAACGAGACCAGGGCGTAGCCGGGAGGCCGCGCCCTTTTTCGTGGGCCGGTCGGCGCGGATGGCGGGCGAGTCAGTCGGCCAGGCGCGCTCGACCACCGATCGCCTCGGCGAGCTGTCGAGGGCCGCGACCCGCATCGGCGACGCGCTTCCCGCAAACGGTTCGCGCCGCCTGAGATCCCGAGCGGCCAGGAGCGCAACGATCTGTGCGCTCCGTCAACGGCGGCAACATGGATGCGCCGTTCTGTCTGCACTCGTGTGGCGACACACCGGCTACAGGCCTTGCGCGATTTGCAACTGCCATCAATGAGCGCCAGCGCCCGTATTTCAACGGTGGCGGCATTTTATCTTAGGTTAATCGGCGACTGCGACGATCGATGCATCTCTTTGTAACAAAATTAGTCATGCCAGTGCCGGCACGGCTCACGGCCATCATCGTCGATTGAAAGACTCGCCATGCGTAAGAATTTGCCCGTCACCAACGTCGAGTATCCGATCACGGATGACACGCTGATCGTGTCCAAGACCGACACGAAGGGCAAGTTGACCTTCTTCAACCAGGATTTTGTCGACGCGGCCGGCTTCACCGAAGCCGAACTGATGGGGCAGCCGCACAACATCGTGCGCCATCCCGACATGCCGCCTGAAGCCTTCGACAATCTCTGGACCACGCTCAAGGCCGGCCGTCCCTGGGTCGGCGCGGTCAAGAACCGCCGCAAGAATGGCGACTATTACTGGGTGCTGGCGACGGCGTCGCCGATCTGCAAAGACGGCCAAGTCGTCGGCTACACCTCGGTGCGCACCAAGCTGCCCGCCGACCAGCGCGCCGAGGCCGAGCAGGTCTATGCGGCGATTCGCGAAAAGCGGCCACATGGTTACAAGATCGACGACGGCATCGTCCGCCGCCGCTCGGTGTTCGACCATCTCTCGATGTTCGCCGGCACGATCGCGGCAAGGCTGCGAACGCTGGTTGGATTGCAGACACTGTTCCTGCTCGTGCTTGGCGTCATTTCGTTCGGGGAGGGCGGGCTCGCCGGAATGACCGCCGTGGCGATTGCTGCCGCTGGTGTCGTGCTGTGCGGCCTGGTCGGGCTGCGCACGATGAACGTGATCGTGGCGCCGCTCGATCATCTGAACGAGACGATGGAAAGCATCACTCAGGGCAAGCTCGACACCCGCATGCGCATCGAGCGCGACGACGAGATCGGCCGCGCGCTGCGTAACCTGCAGACCGTGCAGACGATGGTGCGGTTCAACGCCAGGGAGCTCGGTGAGCAGGAGCGGCGCGCAGCCGCCTCGCGCAAGCGGGAGATGTCAGAGCTTGCCAACAGTTTCGAAGGCGCCATTGGCAACATCGTCAATACGGTGTCCTCGGCCTCCAGCGAGCTCGAGAGTTCGGCCAATTCGCTGTCGAGCACCGCCGTGCGGGGGCAGGAGCTGTCCACCACCGTCGCCGCGGCCTCCGAAGAGGCGTCGGCCAACGTTCAGGCCGTCGCCTCGGCGACCGAGGAGCTCACCTCGTCGGTCCGTGAGATCAGCCGCCAGGTGCAGGAGTCGGCGCGCATCGCCTCCGATGCGGTCGAGCAGGCCCGCCGCACCAATGATCGCGTCGGCGAGCTGTCGAAGGCGGCGACCCGCATTGGCGACGTCGTCGAACTGATCAACACCATCGCCGGGCAGACCAATCTGCTGGCGCTCAATGCCACCATCGAGGCCGCACGGGCGGGCGAAGCAGGCCGCGGCTTTGCCGTCGTCGCCTCCGAGGTCAAGGCGCTGGCCGAACAGACTGCAAAGGCGACCGGCGAGATCGGCCAACAGATTTCCGGCATCCAGGGGGCCACGCAGGAGTCGGTCGGTGCCATCAGGGAGATCTCGACGACGATCGAGCGGCTGTCGGAGATCGCCGCGACGGTGGCGGCCGCGGTCGAGGAGCAGGGCGCCGCAACCGCCGAGATCTCGCGCAACATCCAGCACGCCGCCGCGGGTACACAGCAGGTGTCCGCCAACATCTCCAACGTCCAGCGCGGCGCGAGCGAGACCGGCGATACCTCGGGGCAGGTGCTCAGCGCCGCGCGCCAGCTCTCCGGTGATAGCCAGCGTCTCAAGCAGGAGGTCAGCCGCTTCCTGCAATCGGTTCGCGCCGCCTGATAGGCATGACGAAGCGGGCGACAGCGGCCGAGATGGGCCGCTGTCCCATTCGATCATCGAACGACACAGCCTGCCGATAGCCGTACGCAGAACCGATGGCGCCCCCGGCGAGCCGCGCCGGCGCGGAACGCACATGCCTGCGCCGTTCGTCAGGCGGCGCCCCGCTCGACGGGATCATCCCCGACCGTTGCAGACTCCCCACACCTGACGCCCCGGCCAGAAAGGCCGTTGTCGCGCCATAATCCCGCTAAGGTGCAGAGGTTAACTTGTGTTAGATATTTATTCAACCAGCGGTACATTTAGTGGCAGGCAATGTGATTGCGAGCGGCCCTTCGCGCAGGACCTTGGTGCTATCGGCTGCGACGGCCGCGGCCGCCCTCGGTCTCGATGCGGGGCTTGCCGTCGTTGCCGCCAAGCCGCGCCGCCGCACTGAGGATCCCGCGCCCGGCTATCGCCGGATCACGATCGGCGAGGCCGAGGTGATCGCCCTTTATGACGGGATCTGGGAAAAGCCGCAGGAGGCCGGCTTCATCGGCAACGCCAGCATCGGCGACGTCAAGCAGGCACTGCGAGCCGCCGGCCTGAGCTCCGCCTTCGTTCCGATCCCGATCTCCACCTTCGTGGTGCGGCTGAAGGGCAAGACCGTGCTATGCGATGCCGGGGGCGGCGGCCAGGTGCAGGGCTACAATTCCGACTCGATCTTCATTTCAGGTCGCATGCTGGACAATCTGAAAGCAGCCGGCATTCGCCCGGAGGACATCGACACCATCCTGATCTCGCACTTCCATCCCGATCACATCTTCGGACTGCTTGGCGAGGACACCAACGCGCCGGTGTTTCCCACCGCCGAGATCATCGTGGCCGCGGCCGAATACAAGTTCTGGACCGACGCATCTCTGACCAGCCGGCTGCCGCCGTGGCGGCAGTCGCTGGCGCGCCGCATCCAGAGCGTGATCCCGGGGTGGAAGAACGTGCTGCCGGTCGAGGGCGAGGACGAGGTGGTGCCGGGCATCCGCTTCGTCAGCGTCCCCGGACATACGCCGGGGCACACCGCCTTTCATCTCAGCTCCGGAGCGGAGCAACTGATGATCTCGGGCGACACCGCCTATGTGCCGGCGTTGTGCCTGCGCCATCCCGAATGGCACGGCGCGTATGACCAGGACGGCCCGGCTGCCGAGGTCAGCCGGCGCAGATTGCTCGATCGTATCGTTGCAGAAAAGATGTTGGTTTGTGGATCTCATTTTCCGTGGGCCGCGTTTGGTAGGCTCACCCGCGATGGCGCCCATTATGCGCTCGACCTGCTCCCCGCGTGATCCCGAACCGGCCTCGGTAGAGAGGCACGGGATCGCACCATGAAGACGCATTACGAGGTGCTCGGCGTATCGCCGCGGGCCGATCTCGACACGATCAAGCGGGCGTTCCGCCTGGCCGCCAAGGCGCACCATCCCGACCTCCGGGGCGGCGCCGATGCGGCGTCGGAGCATCAGCTCAAGATGATCATCGTCGCCTACAACGTGCTGCGCGACCCTGGCCTGCGCGCCGAATACGACGCCGATCTTGCCGCCGAGCGCGATCGCGTCCGCCGCGAGCGCTGGGACGCCATCCTGCAGTTCACCGCGGCGACCGCCGTGCTCAGCGCGATCCTGATCGGCCTCGAGATTCTGCTGTTGCCCTCCGCCGGTGACTGGATGAGCAGGCAGGCGACGCGCTCGATCGTGACACCGTCGCCGCAGGCCCGATCCGCGCCGCAGCGCAAGGTCGCAGGTGAGACCATCCCGGCGCCTGCCGTCCAGGATGCGACCGGAGCCGTGCTGCCGGTGCAGCCCCCGGCGATGGAGGCGCCTGCGCCGCAAGCCGCAGAGCCGGTCGTCCCGGCCGAACCGATGACCGCCGCATCCCTGGTGAAGCGCGCGATGGACCGCAGCCGCCAGGGCGATGTCGAAGGGGCCGTCGCCGATCTCGACGAGGCGATCCGGCTCGCGCCCCGCAATGCCGATCTCTATCGCTACCGCGCCAGGGATCTGGTCCGCATGGGCCGCTTCGACCGGGCGCTTGGCGATTATGAGCGGGCGATCCGGCTCGATCCGAACAACCCGATGCTGTTTCACGATCGTGGACTGGCGTTCCAGCGCAAGGGAGATCTGGACGAGGCCCTCGTCGATCTCGACCACGCCGTGCGCATGGGCTTCAACGATGCCGCGACGTACAGCGACCGCGGCGCGGTGTGGCTGGAAAAGGGAAGCTACGACCGCGCGCTCGCCGACTTCAACCAGGCGCTCAAGCTGGATCCGGAATCGGCGGTTGCGGCCGCGCGGCGGGATGAGGCCGTCGCGCTCAAGCGCGACCGGCAATTGGCGGGCGACAACAGCTCGCCCCCGGCGGCTGAGGAGACCACCGGCACGGTGCCTGCCGACGTGAAGCCCAGGCGAAGTGGGCGCTGACCGCCGGACCGTGATCTGCGCGCCGACATCCAGGACGCGGTGAGCAGCGTTGTGCTCACACCCGCCGGCGCGACCGTTCCCCCCGCGACGGGGTGCGATCCAGGAGCGCGCCATGAGCGTCTACGTGTCCGTCACCGGCTTCCGCCCGCATCGCGGCCTCACTCGGCTGGCGCGATTCTGGTGGCACACGCTGCGCGCCGTCCGCCAGGCGCGCGCCGCTCCCGGAAATCTGCGCGTCGAGCTTCGTCCGGTGAATGGCATCTATCACACGCTGACGGTCTGGACCGACGAAGCCAGCATGCGCGTCTATGTCAGAAGCGGCGCGCACCGGCGCGCCATGATCGGCTTCCGCGACCTCGGCGGCGGCCGAACGCTCGGCTTCGTGGCGGAGCGCGATCCTGATTGGGATACGGCCTATGCACGCTGGCAGCACGAGGCGCGGGAGGTGTGAGGTGACGGAAGCGGACTAATTCGCCCGCCACTCCGGCACGCCATCCGCGGCCATCGTGATCGTGCCGAGCAAGCCGACCGGCGACCTGTCCTGATCCATCAGCCGCGCCAGCGTGGCTGCGTCCTGCGCCGGCACGCGCGCCAGCGTGCGCGCGTCCTGCTCGGTGCGCAGCATCACCACGCCATGCTCAACCTCGCCGTTGCGATCGAACAGCGCGGTGAAGCTCTCGACCCTGCCGCCGCCGCTGGCCTCGCTGACGAACTCCGGCGCGACGGCGCGGTGCCGGTCCGCCTCGGCCTGCACGCTCACCTCCTGTGACAGGGACGACGGCGGCTCGCGCGAGATCACCAGCGCATGATGCTTGGTGACGAAGCCGCCCTGGCCGTACAGCAGGCCGCGCTTGGCGCCGCCGCGCAGCCGCCGCACTATCGCGCAGGCGGCATGCGTCATGTAGGTGTTGAGCGGCGCGCCGAAGAAGGTCAGCCCGCCGGTGACGGTGGGCTCGACGTCGGCGCCGAGGCCGAGGGTTCGCCGTGCCATCTTCGGCACGCAGGGAAAGCAGCTGTAGAGCTCGATGGCGTCGAACGCGGCGCCGCTGCCACCGGCGATGTTCATCGCAGCCCGCAATACAGCGTTCTGCGGATGGCTCTCGGCGAACTGGTCGCGCGTGAGATAGTCGCGCGGATCCTCCGCTGATGCGCCGCCGAGCGGATAGATCATGCGGCTGTCGGCGATGCCGGCGGCGCGCGCCTTGGCGAGGCTGGTCAGGATCAGCGCCGCGCCCATGTTGACCATGGGATTGGCGACCATCAGCTTGGTGTAGGGCCAGGCGATCGGGCGATTGTCGGCCGACGGCGTCGTGATCTCGTCGGGCGCGAAGTGCCGCTTCAGCCAGGCGTTGGGATTGTAGGCGGCGACCGCCGAAAAGCGCGACCACAGCTCGCCGGATTCGGCGAGCGCCTGCCGCGGCGTCTGGCCCCATTTTGCCGCGCTCGCGACCTCGTAGAACGGATAGACCGAGACCGGACGGAACACGCCGAGCTTCACCGCCAGCGGCTTCTGGAATGCGGCGCCGCGCTTCGGCTCCTCGACATCATGGGCGAACGGCGTCCACGGCAGAGTGATGCCGGCACGCTCGGCCTTGGTCGCGGTCGATTGCGCCTCGGCGCCGCAGACCACGGCGACCTCGCATTCGCCGCGCGCGATGCGCAAGGCGGCCTCGTGCAGAAAGCGGATCGGGCTCTCGCCGCCGACCGGACCATAATGGCAGTGCGCCGGCGCGACGCCCAACCGCTGCGCGAGAAGCTGCTCGGGGGCGCGGTAGCGCCAGCTCAGGAAGTTGACGACGTCGAGCGAGCCGGTGTCATGGACGAGCTTGGCGCCCGCGTCATTTTCCGCGCGGCGGATCGCCTGTTCGAGCAGCGCCAGCGGCTCCAGACCGTCGCGAATGTCCTTCGGGCGATCGACGATCTCGCCCACGCCGACGATCACGGGAATGCGGTCGGGGGGCAGGGTAGTTGCAGTCATCGGCGTTTCCAGGAGCGGGCCCATGACGGACCGTCATTGTTGTCTTGTCTCCGTTCTGTCATCGCAGGTTCGACCGCGCAATGCAGAAAATGCTGATGGCGCCCGCGCGCGGTGTGGCTTCCGCTCGACGGCATATGCGCCTAAAACGCTCGCTCCTGACGCTCATGCCGGAGTCTGCCGTGTCCGAACAGAACAGCTATGTGCCGCCCAAGGTCTGGACCTGGAACAAGGCCAGCGGCGGCCGCTTCGCCAACATCAACCGGCCGATCGCAGGTCCGACCCACGAGAAGGAATTGCCTGTCGGCCGTCATCCCTTGCAGCTCTATTCTCTGGGAACGCCGAACGGCGTGAAGGTCACCGTGATGCTCGAGGAGCTGCTGGCGCTGGGCCACAGCGGCGCCGAATACGATGCCTGGCTGATCCGGATCGGCGAGGGCGATCAGTTCGGTTCGGGCTTCGTCGCCATCAATCCCAATTCCAAGATCCCGGCGCTGATGGATCGCAGCGGGCCTGAGCCGATCCGCGTGTTCGAGTCCGGCGCGATCCTGGTCTATCTGGCCGAGAAGTTCGGCGCCTTCCTGCCGACCGAGCCGGCCAAGCGCGCCGAATGCCTGTCCTGGCTGTTCTGGCAGATGGGCGCCGCGCCCTATCTCGGCGGCGGCTTCGGCCACTTCTATGCCTATGCGCCGACCAAGATCGAATATGCCATCGACCGCTTCGCGATGGAGGTCAAGCGCCAGCTCGACGTGCTCGACCGCCGCCTGGCCGAAAGCGAGTATCTCGCCGGCCCCGACTATACCATTGCCGACATCGCGGTGTGGCCGTGGTACGGCGCGCTCGCCAAGGGTTTGCTCTACGAAGGCGGCGAATTCCTCTCGGTGCAGGACTACAGACACGTCCAGCGCTGGACCGACCAGATCGCGCAGCGCACCCCGGTGAAGCGCGGCCGCATGGTCAACCGCGTCTCCGGCGATCCCAAGAGCCAGCTCCACGAGCGCCACGACGCCGGCGATTTCGACACCAAGACGCAGGACAAGATCGGGCAGGGCGGGTAGTTCGGTCGTCGTGTCGTAGGGTGGGCAAAGGCGCGCCTTCCATCATTGTTGGCGTTCACATCTGTGCGACGCGCCGTGCCCACCGCGCTCCCTCACATCAACCGCCGGTGGGCACGCGCCGCCTGATGGCGCCGCTTTGCCCACCCTACGGACGTCAGCCGCTCATCCGGGCTACAAATCCGCCACGATCCAGGCACCCGGGCTAACACCCGTCATTGCGAGGAGCGCAGCGACGAAGCAATCCAGAGTCGACGCGGGACTCTGGATTGCTTCGCTCGCAAGGACGACACGACCCGCGAACCGCCCTTTCGCCGGCACGACTCGCGTGCGCACTCCGTCACCCACGCGCGGTCTTCATTTTTGCCGCAGTGCGATGAATCGCGATGGTTTGATCTCTGACATCACGTCTTTTCTTGTCACGAGAGAATCGTGCAACAATCATCTGGCGCCGCAATGCATGCCGTGTCCTGACCAACTCGTCCCGAGGTGATGACCCCTGGCGAGAACCACCACTCCGGAGGGAGACCCATGATCGACAGACGTGATCTGCTCAAGGGAGCGGGGATGGCTGCTTTGCTGGGCAGCTTCGGCACGACCCGTGCGCTGGCCGGGGAGACGGTGACGTTGCCCTTCGCCAACGGCGAGCGGCCGCTCGTGAAGTATCCGCAGAAGCGGCCGATGATCGGCCTGACCAGCCGGCCGCCGCAACTCGAAACGCCATTCGGGGTGTTCAATGACGGCGTGATCACGCCGAACAATGCCTTCTTCGTCCGCTATCATTTGGCGGGCCTGCCTTACGATCTCGATCCGGACAAGTTCACGCTCGCGATCAAGGGGAAGGTCGACAAGCCGCTCAAGCTGTCGCTCAAGGACATCCGCAAGATGAAGGCGACCGAGATCGTCGCCGTCAACCAATGCTCCGGCAACAGCCGCGGCTTCTTCGAGCCTCGCGTTGCAGGCGGCCAGCTTGGCAACGGCGCCATGGGTAATGCGCGCTGGCGGGGCGTGCCGCTGAAGACCGTGCTCGACATGGCGGGTGTCCAGGCCGGCGCCAGACAGGTCACCTTCGGCGGCATGGACGGCCCGGTGATCGACAGGACGCCGGATTTCGTCAAGGCGCTCGACCTCGATCACGCCATGAATGGCGAGGTGATGCTGGCCTATGGCATGAACGGCGAGGATCTGCCGTTCCTCAACGGCTTTCCGCTGCGCCTGATCGTACCCGGCTACTACGGCACCTACTGGGTCAAGCACCTCAACGAGATCACCGTCATCGACAACGTCTTTGACGGCTTCTGGATGAAATCGGCCTATCGAATTCCGGACACGCCGAACAACGCCGTGGAGCCCGGGACCACGCCGAAAGCGACGATCCCGATCAACCGCTTCACGGTCCGCTCGTTCATCACCAGCCTCGCCGACGGCGCAAAGCTCAAGGCGGGCAGGGCAATGCTGCGCGGCATCGCATTCGACGGCGGAACGGGAATCAAGCAGGTCGCGGTCTCGACCGACGGCGGCAAGAGCTGGACCGACGCCAAGCTCGGCAGGGATCTCGGGAAATATTCCTTCCGCGAGTGGAAGCTGCCGGTGAAGCTTGCCGCGGGAGCCCATGATCTCAAGGTGCGGGCCACGAGCAATTCCGGCGAAACCCAGCCGGAGACGCCGCGCTGGAATCCGGCCGGCTATCTGCGCAATGTCGTCGAAACCGTCCGCGTCACGGCGGCCTGAGGAGGATGACCATGCAACGGATGTCGTTCCTCATCGCCTCGCTGGCCGCTGGACTTGGTTGCTTGGCGGGCAGCCCCATCGCCCTGACCGCAGCGCCCGTCAACTACCAGGTTCCGCAGGAGACTGCCGCCTTCAAGCCGGGGCCGGACCTCGCCGTGGTCCAGGGCAACTGCACGGCCTGCCACTCCTCCGACTACATCAAGACGCAGCCGCCGATGCAGAACAAGAAGGAGTTCTGGCAGGCCGAGGTCACCAAGATGATCAAGGTCTATGGTGCCCCGATCGACGCGGCCGATGTCGACAAGATCGTCGGCTATCTGGCCGCGACCTACTGACGGCGTCCGGCCGGGAGCGCTCAGCCGGCGCCCTTCGCCGGCGGGAAATCCATGCGGTCGTCGGTGCGGCAATAGCGGTCGGCGAACATGCGCCCCACGGGGTGGAACAGCTCCATCTCGACCCGCATCTTCTCGGTGTCCCACAACTCGTCGCGGATGTGGAAGGCGAGGCCCTCGCCGAGCACCAGCACGCGGTCGCCGTTGACATCGATGAGCTGCCAGGTCCTGCACTCCATCGCGAACGGTGCGTCCGCCAGCCGCGGCACGCCGATCATGCGCGAGGGTGCGAGCTTGAGTCCGAGATGATCGGGCTCGCCGATCTCGGGCGGAAAGTCGCCGCCGGTCTCGTGCATCGCCTGCGCTAGGGGCTCGTCGGTGATGTGGACCACGAACTCGCCTGAGCGGCGGATGTTGACCAGGGTGTCCTTGGTCCGGCCGTCCGGCCGCAGGTTGATCGCGAACACGCAGAGCGGCGGGTCCTCGCCCATCACGTTGAAGAATGAGAACGGCGCGGCGTTGACCACCCCGGTCTCGCCCCTGGTCGTGACCCAGGCGATCGGCCGTGGCAGCACGAAGGAGGTCAAGATCTTGTAGCGCTCGCGCGGGCTGAGATCGGTGGAGAGGTATTCCATGTAGGGGCCTCTGGTGCGTCGGTTCCCCGACCGTAGTGGGCCGTGACGCGATCCGGAAGCCAATAAAGCGGGCAGAGGGTGCGCACATCGGCGTCCTCGCGCGGGAAACTCCATGTTTCCGGGAACGGCTCCGCCAGCGCCACGTTCGGACAGCACAGCAACTACAAATGGAGGTCGCGCCATGAAACCAATGATCAGTCTGATTGCTTGCGCGTTCGCCGTCTCGGCTACGTCCGCGCTGGCGCAGGGCAGCCCGCAGACCACGCCGCCGCCGAGTGTGCAGAATTCCGGAGCAGGCATCCAGGGCGCGCCCGGCAACAAGAACGGACCGGGCACTGAGACGACAGGCGGCACGGTCGGCTCGTCCACGATCAACCGCCATAATCCGGACGTCAGCGCTCAGGATCCGTCGAATATCAAGGGAATGCCGGGGAATAAGAACGGCCCGCCGGCCAAGAAACCGCAGAACTGACGGCTGCGATGGCGGCTGCGCGATTGCGCCGCTGCCATGCGCATGCCGCCCCGCCGACGTATCGTCAGATCAGGGCAGGGCCGCTGCGCCGTTGGTGACGATCAGATTGTCGGTGTCTGCCGGTGCGAGCTCGCTGGTGGTGTCGCCGCCGAGATATTTGTCGAGCGTCGCCTGGATCCGCTCCCGCGCCGTATAGGGACCGCGATCGCTCATCCAGGTGTGCTGAAATTCGGTCTTGATGATGTCGATACCGCTCTTCTTGCCGACCTGCGATGGCAACACGCCGGGATCGGTCTTGAACTGCGGATCGTCGGAGCGGAACGACAGGATCTTCAGCTTGTCCCGGATCACGAAAGGCACCCGCAGATTGTCGAGCGTCACCACCTGCGAAACGATGTTCGGATGCTCCTTGGCGAAATACATCGCGGTGTCGCCACCATTGGAATGGCCGACCAGGGTCAGATGCTCATAGTCGGCATTCGGATGGCGCTTCTTCATCTCCTTGAGCACGCACAGGATGTTGGCCTCACCCTTCTTGTAGACGTCGAGCCGGCCGACATAGGGCATGCCGACCTTGGTGACGAGCGGCGGATCGGTCGGCAGGTCCTGCTGAACGCTGGCGACGAGATAGCCGCGCGCGGCGAACACGTTCGCGAGGAAGGAATACTCGGTGTTCTTGACGGTGTTGCCGTTGCTGATGATCGCCACCGGGAGCCGCCACAGCCCGGCATTGGCCTTCATCTCGTAATCCGTGCGCACGGCCACGTCGACCGTGATCGGCCGCTGCCGCTCGGCATCGAAAAACTCACGGCTCTCGTGCTGGATGCCCCACTTCGCAATAGCGAAATAGCCGGCCACAGTCAGGGCAGACACACAGGCCAAAACCGTCACGCCTCGCTTCATGGCTTCCTTCCCCTCGGCTTCTCCTCGTTATGTGATGAGGGACAACGCCGAGGTCACGAGGGCGTGGCAGCCTGGACAGCATTAAATTTCGGAAATCTTGGAATACGGATGTGGAACAAATCCGGGTTCGGCGGACCGGCGCACCGGCCCACCGGTCGCTGCTGCCGCTCAGAAGGCGGTATAGCCGCCGTCGATCACGAAGCAGTCTGCGGTGTGATAGGACGACGCCTTGCTCATGAGGTAGACGGCGATGCCGCCGAAATCCGACGGCTCGCCGAAGCGGCGCACCGGGATGCGCGGCATGACGTTGGCGACGAACTTCTCATTGCCCATGATGCCCGCGGTCATGTCGCTCCTGATCCAGCCGGGCAGGATCGCATTCGCGGTGACGCCGTGGCGTGCGAGCTCGACCGCGAGCGCGCGGCACAGCGCGTTGATCGCGGCCTTGGTCGCGGCATAGTGCTCGTTGCGCGCGGTGCCGAACAGCGAGGCGAGGCTCGAGGTGGCGACCAGGCGGCCGAACGCATCACCGGCCTCCGCCCGGGCCGTCATGTGCCGCGCGGCAGCCTGGAAGGCGTGGAAGACGCCGTCGAGATTGGTCGCGAACATCGTGCGCCATTCCTCCTCGCTGCGCTCGATGAAAGGCTTGCGGCCGCCGCCGCCGATGCCCGCATTGGCGAAGCAGCCGTCGACGCGGCCGAAGGCGTCGAGCGTCGCTTGCATCGCGTCGTTGACGGAAGCAGGGCTCGTCACGTCGCAGACCCGGGTGTCGACCTTGCCGGGACCAGCCGCCATCGAGGCCGCGGCTGCCTTGTTCTTCTCGGCGTTGCGGCCCCAGATCGAGACGTTGCAGCCACTGGACGCAAGTGCCTGGGCGATTCCGAGGCCTATGCCTCCATTGCCGCCGGTGACGACGGCCACGCGGCCGGTGAGGTCGAACATGTTCATGGGGTTCTCTCGGACGTTTCCGTGATGATGTGAGTGCGCTGCGCGCCGCTTCAGTTATTGGGATGATCCAACCATGGACAAGCGCAGCGCAAAAATCAAATATGCTGCACGAACCGGGCGATGCAGCGAATTTCCGCCGTAAAGAATGCAGCGCTCGAAAAGCTCTTGAGAGGAAACCATGCAGTTCAAGCACGTCACGCTCGATTTCGACGGGCCCGTCGCCGTCCTCACGCTCGATCATCAGGAGGTGATGAACGCGGTCTCGATCGACATGCTGGGCGGGCTCGCCGAGGCACTCGACGAGATCGAGGAGAAGAAGGCGGAGGTGCGTTGTCTCGTCGTCACCGGCGCGGGACGCGCGTTCTGCACCGGTGCCAATCTGCAGGGCCGCAACACGCAGGCCAAGCCCGGCCGCAGCAATGCCGGCGCCGCGCTCGAGACCGCCTTCCATCCGTTCCTGCGCCGCCTGCGCAACCTGCATTGCCCGATCGTGACGTCGGTCAACGGCCCGGCCGCGGGCGCCGGCATGAGCTTCGCGCTGATGGGCGACATGATCCTGTGCGCCAAGTCCGCCTACTTCCTGCAAGCCTTCCGCCGCATCGGCCTCGTTCCCGATTGCGGCTCGACCTGGCTGCTGCCGCGCCTTGTCGGCAAGGCGCGCGCGATCGAGCTGTCGCTGCTCGGCGAGAAGCTGCCGGCCGAGACGGCACTGCAATGGGGGCTCGTCAATCGCGTCTATGACGATGCGGCGCTGAAGGAGGAGACGATGAAGCTCGCGCATGAGCTCGCCAATGGCCCGACGGTCGCATTGTCTCAGATCCGCAAGCTGTATTGGGACAGTCCCGAGAACTCGTTCGAAGACCAGCTCAACGCTGAATTCCAGGCGCAGCGCGTCGCCGGCAGCACGTCGGATTTCAAGGAAGGCGTCACCGCGTTCCTCGAGAAGCGGCCGGCCAAGTTCAAGGGCCAATGATCGAGGCCGAGCTGTCCCGCTGCGTCGCCTCGTTCATGCCGGGGGCGACCGGCGTGCACGGCGCCGCAAAGCTCTCCGGCGGCGCCAGCCAGGAGACGTGGCGCTTCGACATCGTCCATCCCGCGGGCGATGTCGGTGCGATCTTGCGCCGCTCGCCGAAGGGCTATGGCGCCGCGCCTGGCCGCGCCGCCGGGCTCGACAACGAGGCGGCGCTGATGCGGCTGGCGCGTGCCGCCGGGGTGCCGTCGCCCGAGGTGCTGCACCTGCTGACGCCGGAGGACGATCTCGGCGCCGGCTTCATCATGCGCCGCGTCGAGGGCGAGACCATCGCGCGCAAGATCCTGCGCGATGCCGAGTTTGCCGAGGCGCGCCCCCGTCTCGCGCGCCAACTCGGCGGCATCGCCGCCGGCATCCACGGCATTCGGCGCGAGGCACTGCCGGCGTTGCGTGAGATGAACGCGGTCAGGGAGATCGCGGAGCTTGCGCGCGAATATCAAAGCTTCGACTGGCCGCGCCCGGTGTTCGATCTCGCGTTGCGCTGGCTGTCGCACAATGATCCCGGCCCCTCGGCGGAGGTCACGCTGGTGCACGGCGATTTCCGCAACGGCAATCTCATCATCGGCCCCGACGGGGTGCGCGCCGTGCTCGACTGGGAGCTCGCCCATCTCGGCGATCCCATGGAGGATCTCGGCTGGATCTGCGTCAACTCCTGGCGCTTCGGCGAGATCGACAAGCCCGTCGGTGGCTTCGGCTCGCGCGAGGAGCTGTACGCGGGCTACGAGGCCGCTGGCCGCAAGGTCGATGCCGGCAGGGTGAAGTTCTGGGAGGTCATGGGCACATTGCGCTGGGGCGTGATGTGCTGCGGCATGATGCAGCGGTTTCGCTTGGGTCCCGACCACTCGATGGAACGCGCCATGATCGGCCGCCGCGCGTCGGAGACTGAGATCGATCTGCTGCGGCTGCTGGCGCCGCGGGGAGAGGGCTGATGCAGGACGAACCGACTCCGACCGAGCTGGTACAGGCGGTGGCCGATTTTCTTCGCAACGATGTAGCCCCGCTGATCTCGGGACATCAGGCGTTCAAGCTGCGCGTCGGCATCAACGCGCTCGATCTGGTCGTGCGGCAATTGACACAGGCGGCGCCCGCGGAGGCTGCAGAGCATGCGCGTTTGAAGGATTTGCTGGGACAGGACGGTGCCTTGCTCGACCTCAATCGCGCGCTGGCGGAGCAGATTGCGAGCGGTGCTGTCGATCTCGCGACGCCGGGTCTGAAGGAGCATCTCTGGCAGACCACGCTCGACAAGCTCGCCGTCGATCAGCCGAACTACGCATCCTACAAGCGCGAGGCGGGGAGGCACGAATGACGTGTAACTCTCCGTCGTCATGCCCGGGCTTGACCCGGGCATCCATCCTCTCACGAATCTGCCGCGAGACGTGGATGGCCGGGTCAAGCCCGGCCATGACGGAGTGGAGGCAGACCCGCGCTGTCATTCCGGCGCGCGACGCAGTCGCGAGCCCAGAATCCATAGGCATGATCGCGGCTATGGATTCCGGGCTCGCGCTGCGCGCGCGCCGGAATGACGAGCTCGGTGAGGCTCTACCGCCCCAGCCACTTGGGCGGCCGCTTCTCCGAAAACGCCTTCGGTCCCTCGATGTAGTCCTGCGAATGAATCATCGCCTGGACCGCCGGGTAGTCGCGCTGCTCGGTGATCGCCTGCTCCAGCGACACCGCCAGGCCCTTCTCGATCGCCTGCTTGGAGGCGCGGATCGACATCGGCGAGTTCCTGGCAATGGTCTCGGCCCAGCGCTCGGCGGCCGCCAGCGCCTCGCCCCGCGGCACCACCTCGTTGACGAAGCCGAGCTCGTGGCCTTCGCTGGCGGCGACATGGCGGCCTGTGAGGATCATGCCCATCGCGCGCTTCATGCCGATCTGGCGCGGCAGCCGCTGCAGGCCGCCGGCGAGCGCGGCGAGGCCGACGCGCGGCTCGGGCAGCGCGAAGGTCGCATTCTCGGAGGCGATGATCAGGTCGCAGGCCAGCGCGATCTCGAAGCCGCCGCCCATCGCGACGCCGTTCACGGCGGCGATCAGCGGCTTGTCGCAATCGAAGCGCGACGTCAGTCCGCCGAAGCCGCTTCGGCCCCAGCCGCGCTTGCCGCCGGCCGCCTGCCATTTCAGGTCGTTGCCGGCGCAGAACGCCTTGTCACCCTCGCCGGTGACAATCGCAACCCATTGCTCGGGATCGGCGGCGAACCCGTCGAACACCGCCTCCAGCTCGTAATGTGCGTCGGTATGCAGCGCGTTGTAGACCTCGGGACGGGCAAGGGTGACGATTGTGATCGGCCCCTTGCGCGTGACCTTCGAGAATTTCAGCTCCATCGACCGTTCCTCCTGGTTTCTGATTGGCTGCCGTGCGCGAGCTTAGCGCCTGCGCCGCGCGCGCGGTCATCCAAATACGCAACCGCGCCGCGCGCCACAAGCACGCGGCGGCGGGCTGGCCTGACCAAGAGCAAGAACAACAACGACACGCACAGGGAGACACGCCATGGATTTTTCCTTGCCGAAGGAACTGATCGCCTATCTCGACGAGCTCGACCGCTTCATCGACGCCGAGATCAAGCCGCTGGAGCAGGCGGACGACAACATCCGCTTCTTCGATCATCGCCGCGAATGGGCGCGCACCGATTTCGAGAATGGCGGCCTGCCGCGGCATGACTGGGAGCGGCTGCTGCGCAAGGCCAAGGACCGCGCCGACGCGGCCGGCCATCTGCGCTTCGCGATCCCGAAACGCTATGGCGGCAAGGACGGCTCGAACCTCTGGATGGCGGTAATCCGCGAGCATTTCGCGTCGAAGGGCCTCGGCCTGCACAACGACCTGCAGAACGAGCATTCGATCGTCGGCAATCTGCCGATCGTGACCATGCTCGACCGCTACGGCCGTGACGACCAGAAGGCGATGATCGACGGCTCGATCACCGGCAAGTACCGCATCACCTTCGGCCTGACCGAGCCGCATCACGGCTCGGATGCGACTCATATGGAGACCAAGGCCGTCCCGGCGACCCGCGACAACGTCAAGGGCTGGCTGATCAACGGCGAGAAGATGTGGACCACGGGCATGCACGTCGCCACGCATTGCGCATTGTTTGCGCGCACCTCGGGCAATGACGGCGATGCGCGCGGCATCACCTGCTTCCTGGTGCCGGCCAAGACCGAGGGTGTGAAGGTCGAGGAATATCTCTGGACCTTCAACATGCCGACCGACCATCCGCGCGTCAGCTTCACCGACGTGTTCGTGCCGGAGGACGCGCTGTTCGGCGAGGTCGGGCGCGGGCTGTCGCTGGCCCAATGCTTCGTGCACGAGAACCGCATCCGCCAGGCGGCGAGCTCGCTCGGTGCGGCCGTCTACTGTATCAACGAGAGCGTCAATTACGCGCGTGAGCGCAAGCCGTTCGGCAAGGCGCTGGCGGAGAACCAGGCGATCCAGTGGCCGCTGGTGGAGCTGGCGACCCAGGCCGAGATGCTGCGGCTGTTGATCCGCAAGACCGCGTGGGAGATGGACCAGCTCACCCAGGCGCAGGTCGAGCACACGCTCTCCGACAAGGTGTCGATGTGCAACTACTGGGCTAACCGTCTGTGCTGCGAGGCCGCCGACCGCGCCATCCAGGTGCATGGCGGCATGGGCTATTCGCGCCACAAGCCGTTCGAGCACATCTACCGCCACCACCGCCGCTATCGCATCACCGAGGGCAGTGAGGAGATCCAGATGCGCAAGGTGGCGGGGTTCCTGTTTGGCTATATGGGGGCGAACAAGCGGTGAGCGCGGCCTGATCGCGTGGCGGCATCGCGAGCGTCAGCACGGCAATCCAGACCTGTCACTTGGCCCCTGGATTGCTTCGGCGCAAGGGCGCCTCGCAATGACGGTGTGGAGAGAGTGCGCGCTCTCTCCACGTCATCGCGAGCGCCAGCGACGCGATCCAGGCTGTCGCAACGAGAACACCGCCGGTTGTCAATTCACCTGCCGGTCCTTGCCCGCCCAATATGGGTCGCGCAGATTCCGCCGCAGGATCTTGCCGGAGGGATTGCGCGGCAGGGCGTCGAGGAAGTCGACGGTCTTCGGCGTCTTGAAGCCGGCGATGCGGGTGCGGGTGAAGTTGATGATGTCGGTCGCGGTCGCCTGCTTGCCCGGCTTCATCACGACGATCGCCTTGACAGCCTCGCCCCATTTCTCGTCGGGAATGCCGATCACGGCGGCTTCGGCGACGTCAGGATGATCGCAGATCGCACTCTCCACCTCGGCCGGATAGATGTTCTCGCCGCCGGAGATGATCATGTCCTTGATGCGGTCGTGGATGTAGACGTAGCCGTCCTCGTCCATGTAGCCGGCATCACCGGTGCGCAGCCAGCCGTCCCTGCCAAGCGTGCGTGCGGTCGCCTCCGGCAGGTTCCAGTAGCCGGTCATGTTGGAGCCGGAGCGGGTGGCGATTTCGCCGACCTGCCGCGGCGGCAGCGGATTGCCCAAGGGATCGATGATCGCGACTTCGACGCCCGGCAGCGGCTTGCCGGCCGAGCGCATCCGCTCCAGCCCTTCGACGTGATCCTCGGGCGGCAGCGCGATGATGGTGCCCGTGGTCTCGGTCATGCCATACATCTGCACGAAGCCGCATTTGAACACCTCGATGCATTCCTTCAGCAGCGCAGCGGGGATCGGCGAGGCGCCGTAGAGCATGTATTTGAGCCGCGAGAAATCGACCTGCCGCGCGCGCGGCTGCCGCACCACGAACTGCATCGCGGCGGGCACCATGAACAGCTTGGTGATGCCGGACTGCTCGAAGAAGTCGAGGATCTTCGTGGGATCGAACTCGCGCGCGATGACGCCACGGGCGCCGTGGTAGAGGCTCATCAGGCCCCAGCCGGAGCCGCCGATGTGGAAGATCGGCATCGCGATCAGCGAGACGTCGTCGGTCGACCATTTGTTCCAGTCCGGTTTCTCCTCGGGATTGCCGGTATTCACCAGGTTGAGGAAGTTCGCGTGCGACAGCATCGCGCCTTTCGGCTTGCCGGTGGTGCCGGACGTGTAGAGCTGCAGCGCGATGTCCCGCGGCGTGATCGCTACGCCAGGATCGTCGGCACTCTGCGCGTCGCGCCAGGCCGTGTAGTCCTGCCATTCCGGCGCGCCGCCTTCGGTCGTGATGATGTGCCGCACGCTCGGAATCTGGCCGCGGATGTTGCGGATCATCGTGATGAACTCGGGACCGACGAACAGGGCAGGCGCCTTGCAGTCCTCGACGATGAAGGCGACCTCGGGACCGGCGAGGCGCCAGTTCACCGGCGCCATCACGACGTTGGCCTTCATGGCGCCGACCAGCAGCTCGAAATAGATGTCGCTGTTCTTGCCGAAATAGGCGATCCGCTCGTGCTGTTTGATGCCGAGCGCCTTCAGCGCGTTGGCGACCTGGTTGGTCTTGCGGTCGAATTCGGCGAAGCTGGTGACGCGGCCTTCGAACTCATATGCGGTGGCGGAGCCCAGCGTTTGCGCTCTGTCGCGCACGACGTCGACGAGCGTCGACGTTGCCGTCGAGACGGACATGTTTCC
The DNA here is from genome assembly GCF_032377435.1 of Bradyrhizobium sp. SZCCHNS3002. Lineage (NCBI taxonomy): Bacteria > Pseudomonadati > Pseudomonadota > Alphaproteobacteria > Hyphomicrobiales > Nitrobacteraceae > Bradyrhizobium > Bradyrhizobium sp. SZCCHNS3002. The sequence continues at coordinate 495,095 of NZ_JAUHHY010000003.1, read as the reverse complement.
CCTCCGATTACGTCTTTTTCTTTGTTCGATGTCTTGTCGTGGTCCTCGCCCCGGATTGCGCCGGAGCAAGCATCTCTCGATCAGTCTACAGAGAGCACGTCGCCGATCAACCGGGCGATTGGGCCATCAGCTCGTGCGCGTCGCGCGGTCCTTTTCGTTCTGCGCCTTGATCGACTCCTTGGCCTTGGTCCAGTCGTCGTCGCTCCAGTCGCGCAGCTGATAGAAGTTGCCGCCCATCGCCAGCGCCTGGGCGCCGTCCATCGCGATGGTCTCGCCGTTGATCCAGTTGCAGCCGCCGGAGATCAGGAACACCGCGAGGTTCTGCAACTCCTCCATGGTGCCGACGCGACCCATCGGGTTCATCGCCTTGGTGCGCGCGCCGGCCTCGTCGCCGGGCTTGATGCGCTTGCTCATGCCTTCGGTCGGGATCTCGCCGGGTGCGATGGTGTTGAGGCGGATGCCGTAGCGGCCCCATTCGGTGGCGAGCGACATCGTCATCGCGTGGATCGCCGACTTGCTCATTGCCGAGGGCACCACATAGGGCGAGCCGTTGCGCACCCAGGTGACCGTGATCGACACGACGTTGCCCGGCTGCATCGCTGCGATCCAGCGCTTGCCGACGGCATGCGTCACATAGAACGTGCCGTGCATCACGATGTTGGCAACCGCGTCGAAACCGCGCGGGCTCAATTCCTCAGTGCGGGAAATGAAATTGCCGGCGGCGTTGTTGATGAGATCGGTGAGGCCGCCTTCCTGGAAGATCGCCTCGATCATTTCCTCGACCGCCATCGCATTGCGGATGTCGACGCCGTGGCTGGTGACGCGCCCGCCATAGAGGTCCATCAGTTCGGTCGCGGTCTCGTCGCAGACGATTTTCCGCCGGCCGCAAATATGCACTTCGGCGCCAAGCTGCAGGAAGCGTGCGGCCATCGCTTTGCCAAGGCCGGTGCCGCCGCCGGTCACCAGAATGCGCCGACCTTCGAGGAGATTGTCCTTGAACATGGGAGAGTTTCCGCCTGACATGTTGTGAGTTAATTGGTCGATTGACTAAATCGCTCCGACAGCCTTCTGTAAAGTCACAAAGACATTCGTGAGGAGACCGCTCGATGGACAACCGCATCGCGATCGAGATCAAGGACGGCGTCGCCGACGTTCGCCTGGTCCGCGCCGACAAGATGAATGCGCTGGACATGGAGATGTTCGAGGCGCTGGTGGCGGCCACCGAGCGGCTGGCGAAGGAAAAGGGGCTGCGCGCCGTGGTGCTGTCCGGCGAGGGCCGCGCCTTCTGCGCCGGGCTCGACATGGGCCGCTTCGCGGCGATGAAGGACTCCGGCGGCAACGGCATACCCGGCGGCGAGAAGCGCGACCTCACCGTTCGCACCCACGGCAAGGCGAACTTCGCCCAGCAGGCGGTGTGGGGCTGGCGGAAGTTGCCGGTGCCGGTGATTGCTGCAGTGCATGGCGTGGCCTATGGCGGCGGCTTCCAGCTCGCGCTCGGCGCCGACATGCGCTACGTCGCACCGGACACCAAGATGTCGATCATGGAGATCAAATGGGGTCTGGTGCCGGACATGGCGGGCACGCCGATCCTGGCGACCCTGATGCGCGACGACATCCTGCGCGAGCTGACCTATACCGGCCGCGTGTTTTCGGCGGAAGAGGGGCAGGCTTACGGCCTCGTTACGCGCATCTGCGCCGATCCGCGCGCCGCCGCGCTGGAGACGGCGCGTGAGATCGCAGGCAAAAATCCGGATGCGATCCGCGCCGCCAAGCGCATGCTGAACAACCTCTCGGTCGATCCGGGCCCGGCGCTGCTCGCGGAATCGGTCGAGCAGCAGAAGCTGATCGGCAGCCCGAACCAGCTGGAGTCGGTGCGGGCGAACATCGAAAAGCGTGCGCCCAAGTTTGTAGATTAGCCTCCTCCTTGCGGGCAGCCCCGAAGGAGCTGAGCCAAACAATTTCCAGATTCCGGGTTCGATGCTGCGCATCGCCCCGGAATGACGGCGGAAACTCGAACCGACGCCAGATCGGACAAGGCAATAACAATGGAAACGTCCTCCCTGTTTTGCGGCATCATCTCCGGCGAACGCCGGCGCAGCCACGCTGACATCGCCGACCGCGCCGCGCGGATCGCGAGCGGTCTCGCGCAGCTCGGCGTGCGCCAGGGCGACTGCGTCTGCATGCTGATGCGCAACGACATCGCCTTCATCGAGGCGGCCTACGGCGCGATGCGGCTCGGCGCCTATGGCGTGCCGGTGAACTGGCACTTTAAGCCGGAGGAGATCGATTACATCCTCAAGGACTCCGCGACGCGGGTCCTGATCGGCCACGCCGATCTGCTGCATCAGCTTCGCGGCCTGATTCCCTCCGGCATCACCGTGCTCAGCGTCCCGACGCCGCCGGAGATCCTGTCCAACTACAGGATCGGCCCGGATCTGCTCGCGACACCTGAGTTCGCGACCGACCTGGAAAGCTGGCTGGCGCAACAGGGCCCCTACGAGGGGCCGCAGGTGCCGCAGCCGCAGAACATGATCTACACCTCCGGCACGACTGGTCATCCCAAGGGCGTCCGGCGCAATGCGCCGACGGTGGAGCAGGCGGCCTCGGCCGAACGGATGCGGGCGCTGATCTATGGACTCAAGCCGGGCTCGCGCGCGCTGCTGCCCGGACCGCTGTATCATTCCGCGCCGAACGCCTTCGGCCTGCGTGCCGGACGGCTCGGTGGCGCGCTGGTGCTGATGCCGCGGTTCGAGCCGGAGGAGTTTCTCCGTATCATCCAGGTGGAGCGGATCGACACCATCTTCATGGTGCCGACCATGTTCATCCGCCTGATGAAGCTGCCCGAGGAGGTACGCAGCCGCTACGGCATGTCGTCGCTGCGTCACATCATCCACGCCGCGGCGCCGTGCCCGGCCGACGTCAAGCGCGCGATGATCGAATGGTGGGGGCCGGTCATCTACGAATTCTACGGCTCGACCGAATCGGGCGCAGTCACCTTCGCGAGCTCCGAGGACGCGCTGAAGAAGCCCGGCACCGTCGGCAAGGTCTCGCCGGGCGCCGAGCTGCGCTTCCTTGGCGAGGACGGGCGCATCCTGCCGCAGGGCGAGATCGGCGAGATCTATTCGCGCATCGCGGGCAACCCGGATTTCACCTATCACAACAAGCCGGAGAAGCGCGCCGAGATCGACCGCGACGGCTTCATCACCTCGGGTGATGTCGGCTACATGGACCCCGATGGCTATGTGTTCCTGTGCGACCGCAAGCGCGACATGGTGATCTCCGGCGGGGTCAACATCTATCCGGCCGAGATCGAGGCGGTGCTGCATGCCGTGCCGGGCGTGCATGATTGCGCTGTGTTCGGCATCCCCGACACGGAGTTCGGCGAGGCGCTCATGGCGGTGGTCGAGCCGCAGCCCGGCGTCGTGCTGGATGTCGGCGCTATCAAGGCGCGGCTGAAGGCCTCGCTGGCCGACTATAAGGTGCCCAGGCACATCGAAATCCAGGATAAATTGCCGCGCGAGGATTCCGGCAAGATCTTCAAGCGGCGGCTGCGCGATCCGTATTGGGAGCGAGCCGGAAGGCAAATCTGACCGAGGGGAGGAACGATAGCTTGGAATAGGGCAGGCGACGCCTCTTTCTTGATCTTGCGCTGCAATGCGGATACGGCAGACTGACCCGTAAATGGGCAGCTGCTGGAGAGCGCATCCATGTCGCCGCAAGCCATACCAGAGGAAATCCGTCCCAACCGCGCCGCCGAGGCGCAGGCCATGGAGGAGGATGCGCGGCTTCGGGACGACATCCGGCTGCTCGGCCGCATCCTCGGCGACACCGTTCGCGACCAGGAGGGCGCCGACGTCTTCGACCTCGTCGAGCTGATACGCCAGACCTCGGTGCGCTTCCATCGCGACGAGGACCGCCAGGCGCGGCGCGAGCTGGAGCAGATCCTCGACGGCATGTCGACCGCGGAGACCGTCCGCATCGTCCGCGCCTTCAGCTATTTCTCCCATCTCGCCAACATCGCCGAGGACCAGAACAACATTCGCCGCATGCGCGCCAAGAGCGACGCCAACGGCGGCAATGGCATGCTGGCGGCGACGCTCGCCCACGCCAAGTCGGCCGGCTTCGAGGCGGCGGAGCTGCGCAAGTTCTTCTCCACCGCGTTGGTCAGCCCGGTCCTGACCGCGCACCCCACCGAGGTGCGGCGCAAGAGCACGATGGATCGCGAGATGGAGATCGCGATGCTGCTCGACCGCCGCGAGCGGATGCAGTTGACGCCGGATGAGCGCGAGGCCAATGACGAGGCGCTGCGCCGCGCCGTGCTGACCTTGTGGCAGACCAACCTGCTGCGCCGGACCAAGCTGACGGTGCTCGACGAGGTCACCAACGGTCTGTCGTTCTACGACTACACCTTCCTGCGCGAGGTGCCGCGGCTGCTGTGCACGCTGGAAGATCGGCTCAACGACGGCGCGGAGGTGGCGGGCGATCTCGCCTCGTTCCTGCGGATGGGGAGCTGGATCGGCGGCGACCGCGACGGCAATCCGTTCGTGACCGCCGAGGTCATGCGCGGAACGCTCAAGCTGCAATCCAGCCTGGCGCTGCATTACTATCTGGAGGAGCTGCATCTGCTCGGCAGCGAGCTGTCCATTGCGGCGCATCTCGCCGATGTCTCCGAGGAGCTGCGCGCGCTGGCCGAGCGCTCGCCGGACACGTCGCCGCATCGTCGTGGTGAGCCGTATCGTCTCGCGGTGTCCGGCATCTATGCGCGGCTGGCGGCCACCGCGAAGAAGCTCGGCATCCAAATCAGCCGCCTGCCGGTGGCGGCGGTCGCGCCTTACGACAGCGTCAAAGAGTTGCAGGACGATCTCGACGTGCTGCATCGCTCGCTGATCGCCAACAATGCCGAGGTCATTGCGCGCGGCCGGCTGCGCATGCTCCGGCGCGCGGTCGACTGTTTCGGCTTCCATCTGGCCCGGCTCGACATCCGCCAGAACTCGGCGGTGCACGAGCGCACCGTCGCCGAGCTGATCGACACCGCGATGCCCGGCATGTCCTACATGGCGCTCAGCGAGGATGCCCGCGTCGGCCTGCTGGTCAGCGAGCTGCGCAATGCCAGGCCACTGGTCTCGCAGTTCGTGAAGTACAGCGACGAAACCGTCGGCGAGCTCGCGCTGTTCCGCGCCGCCGCCGAGGCGCATGCGACGTTCGGCGCCGACGTGATCTCCCAGTGCATCATCTCGATGTGCAAGGGCATGTCGGACATGCTCGAGGTGGCGTTGCTGCTCAAGGAGGTCGGCCTGATCGATCCATCGGGCCGCTGCGCCGTCAACATCGTGCCGCTGTTCGAGACCATCGAGGACCTGCAGGCGTCCAGCGGCATCATGGATCGCATGCTGGCGCTGCATGACTATCGCCGCCTGGTCGACAGCCGCGGCGCCGTGCAGGAGGTCATGCTCGGCTATTCCGACAGCAACAAGGATGGCGGCTTCGTCACCTCGGGCTGGGAGCTCTACAAGGCCGAGATCGGCCTGGTCGACATCTTCGAACGCCATGGCATCCGGCTCAGGCTGTTCCACGGCCGCGGCGGCTCGGTCGGCCGCGGCGGTGGCCCGAGCTACGATGCCATCATCGCGCAGCCCGGGGGCGCCGTGAACGGCCAGATCCGGATCACCGAGCAGGGCGAGATCATCTCCAGCAAATATTCCAATGCCGAGGTCGGCCGCAACAATCTGGAGATCCTCGCCGCGGCGACGCTCGAGGCCAGCCTGCTGCATCCGCGCCAGCCGGCGCCAAAGCGCGAATATCTCACCGCGATGGACCGGCTCTCGGAGCTCGCGTTCAAGGCCTATCGCGGCCTGGTCTACGAGACCGACGGCTTCGTCGACTATTTCTGGGCCTCGACCGTCATCAACGAGATCGCGACCTTGAACATCGGCAGCCGCCCAGCCTCGCGCAAGAAGACCCGCGCGATCGAGGATCTGCGCGCCATCCCCTGGGTGTTCTCCTGGGCGCAGTGCCGGTTGATGCTGCCGGGCTGGTACGGCTTCGGCAGCGCGGTCGAGACCTGGATCGCGGAGAATCCGGAGCAGGGCATGCCGTTCCTGCGCGAGCTCTACCGGGAATGGCCGTTCTTCCGCATGCTGTTGTCGAACATGGACATGGTGCTCGCCAAGAGCTCGATCGCGATCGCCTCGCGCTATGCGGAGCTGGTCCCCGACGAGGCCCTGCGGGAAAAGATCTTCGGCCGCATCCGCCGTGAATGGAATCTGGTGATCGAGACCTTGCTCGACATCACCGGGCAGGAGCGTCTGTTGCAGGGCAACCCGCTGCTCGAGCGCTCGGTGCGCAACCGCTTTCCCTATCTCGATCCGCTCAACCACGTGCAGGTCGAGCTCTTGAAGGCGCACCGCGCCCAGAACCCGGACGAGCAGGTGCTGCGCGGGATTCAGCTGACTATCAACGGCATCTCGGCGGGGCTGAGGAATACGGGCTGACGCGACGAACGCGGACTGGCGAGGACAATGAGCTCCTCGCCAGCCCGACACATCAGCTGTCTGCGGATCAGGGCTTCAGAGCGCCTTGTGCACTCGTATACACCGCATAGAGCGATGTTGAGCCGCAGATGTAGAGTCGATTGCGCTGCTGGCCGCCGAAGCAAAGGTTGGCGACCGTTTCAGGTATATGAATCTTGCCCAGCAACGTTCCGTCCGGGGCATAGCAGCGCACGCCGTCCTCGTTCGGATCACCCCAACCCACGGAGCACCAGACCCGTCCGTCGCGGTCGCATCGGACACCGTCGGAGATGCTTGGCTTCGGCATTTCGGCGAACACCTTGCTGTTGGCCAGCTTGCCGGCCGCGTGATCGACGTCGAATACGCGGATGTGTGCGGGATTGTCCGGCCCGTCGGTGAAGCCGGTGTCGATGATGTAGAGTTTCTTCTCGTCGGGCGAGAAGGCCAGCCCGTTGGGTTCGACGAAGTCGTCGACCACAACCTTCACCTCTCCCGATTTCGGATCGACCCGATAGACATTGTGCTTGTCCTGCTCGGGCTGCGCCTTGAGGCCCTCATAGAAACCACCGATGCCGTAGACCGGATCGGTGAACCATATTGCGCCGTCGGCCGCGACCACCGCATCGTTGGGCGAGTTCAAGCGCTTGCCATTGTAGCTGTCGGCGATGATCGTGATCGAGCCGTCAAGCTCGGTGCGGGTGACCCGTCGGCCGCTGTGCTCGCAGGTGATCAGCCGTCCTTCCCGATCGATGGTGTTGCCGTTCGAATTCATCGACGGTTGTCGATAGACGCTGAGATGACCATCGTCCTCGGAGAAGCGCATGATGCGATTGTTCGGGATGTCGCTGAACAGCACATAGCGGCCAGCAGCAAAATAGACCGGGCCTTCGGCCCAGCGCATTCCGGTGGCGACGCGCTCGACGGCCATAGTGCCTGCGAAGGCCGGAAATTCCGCCGGCCCGAATGACAGCTTGGGCTTCTTCGCCGACTCCAGATGAGAGTCCGGATAGCGGCTGCCCGGCAAGGGACCGAGCGGCAGCGGGTCCGTCGAGATTGTCGGCGCCCCCGTCTGGCCCGGCGGCGTGACGGTTGCGGCCGACGCAGTCGTGACTGTTGAAGCAGCGGCGAAAGCCGCGGCTCCTTTCAGCAGTCTGCGCCGGTTGAAGCCGTGAGCTGCGACCGACAAGTCCGGTGCGCCGTCGTGTCGTGAATTCGTCATCTGTGTCCTCCCGACTTTTTGTTGGGAGGCGACCATACGACGAAATCATGGCGGCGCGCGGGTCGTTTGGATAAAAAACAACTTGAGATGGTGTGCGCCGCAAGCGGAATTTCGGCGCTGCAATCTCAGATCGGGTCCCAGCCGAACACGTCGGCGGAACGATCGAGCTTGTAGAACGACGGCTTCAGCGCCGGCATGCCATGCTCCGCAATGGTCTGCGGCGTCCAGCCCTCGCCGCGGTGCACCGAGCGCAGCGGGCGCGACTGGCTCATCAGGAAGATCTCGTTCATGCGAACGGCGAAGATCTGGCCGGTGACGTCCTTCGAGGCATCGCCTAGCAGATAGGCGACGACGGGCGCGATCTTCTCGGGCCCCATCCGCTTCATGCGTTCGACGCGCTCCTTCTCGGCCTCGGTCTCCGCCGGGATGGTGCCGATCATGCGGCTCCAGGCGAACGGCGAGACGCAATTGGAGCGCACGTTGAAGCGGCCCATGTCGAGCGCGATCGACTTCGACAGGCCGACGATGCCGAGCTTCGCCGCGGCGTAGTTGGCCTGGCCATAATTGCCGATCAGCCCCGAGGTCGAGGTGAAGTGGACGAAGGAGCCGCTCTCCTGCTCGCGGAACAGCCGCGCGGCGGAGTGCGCGACGTAGAACGAGCCCATCAGGTGGACCTTGATGACGGCTTCGAACGCCTCGATGCTCATCTTGTGGAAGATCATGTCGCGCAGGATGCCGGCATTGTTGACCACGCCGTCGAGCTTGCCGAAGTGGTCGGTCGCGGCCTTCACGATCTTGCTGGCGGGGATCGCTTCGGACACGCTCTCGAAATTCGCCACCGCCGTGCCGCCGCGCTTCCTGATCTCCTCGACCACTTCCTCAGCCGGCGCGGCGCTGGTGCCCGAGCCGTCGGACGCGACGCCGGGATCGTTGACGACGACCTTGGCGCCTTCGGCGGCGCACAGCAGCGCGATCTCGCGCCCGATGCCGCGGCCGGCGCCGGTGACGATGACGACTTTGTCCTGGAGCGATTTGGTCATGAGTCTTCTCCTGTTTTGCTCCGTCATTCCGGGATGGTGCGAAGCACCAGATCCGGCATCTCGAGATTCCGGGTTCGCACGTGCCGCGCGCCCCGGAATGACGGAGGCTGCTATCTCTCGTTCGTGAAGATGATCGTGCCCGATGCGGCGAACATGCCGCCGACGCCGTGACACACCGAGACCTTGGCTCCCGGCACCTGCGCCGGCGCGATGCCGCGCATCTGGCGCACGCTCTCCTGCAGCGCATACATGCCGTACATGCCCGAATGCATGTAGGACAGGCCGCCGCCATTGGTGTTGAGCGGCAGCTTGCCGCCCGGCCGCGTATGTCCGGCTGCGATGAACGGCCCGGTCTCCTCATGCGGCATGAAGCCGAGATCGCCGAGCCCGAACAGCGGCAGATGCGCGAAGGCGTCGTAGATCATGAGATGATCGACATCGGCGTGGCCAATGCCGGCCTCCTTGAAGGCGAGGGGGCCCGCGACCTTGAAGGCACGCGACGAATTGAACGTCTCCATCTGGCTGACCATCGGCGTCTCCACGCTTTCGCCTGTGCCGAGAATGTACACCGGCTTGCGCGGAAAATCCTTGGCGCGATCGGCCGAGGTCAGGATCAGCGCGCCGCCGCCATCGGTGACGAGGCAGCACTGCAGCAGGCGGAACGGGTAGGCGATCATGCGCGAGTTCAGGACGTCGTCGACGGTGATCGGGTCCTTCATCATCGCGCGCGGATTCTTTGCCGCCCATTCGCGCTGTACGACCGCAACCATCGCCAACTGCTCATGGGTGATGCCGTAGGTCTTCATGTAGCGCAGCACGGGGATCGGGAACATGCTGGGCGGGCCGTAGACGCCGAACGGCGCCTCGAACTGGCCCTGCAGGCTATCCGGCGCAATCGAGCGCGGCAGCTTGCCGATCATCGATTTGCCGCTCTCGGCATGGGTGATCAGCACGGTCTTGCACAGGCCGGCTTCGATCGCAGCCGCGGCGTGGCGGACATGCAGCATGAAGGAGCAGCCGCCGACCGAGGTGCCATCGACCCAGGTCGGTGTGATGCCGAGGTAATGGCAGATCTGCTGCGGCGTCTCGACGGCGGTGGCGAAGCCGTCGATGTCCGACAGCTTCAGCCCGGCATCGGCGATCGCATTCAGTGCCGCGTCCGCATGCAGCTGGATCTGCGACATCGTCGGGATGACACCGAGCTCGGTGGTCTCGGCCGCGCCGACCACGGCAACCTGGTTTCGACGCATGGCGTTATCCTTTCGCCGGCCGGAACAGGGGCAGGGTGATCTGCTCGTCCAACGTCTCGAATGTGACTTCGAGGGCCATGTCGAGCTCCAACGCCTCCGGCGTCTGCGGGCAGCCCGTGATGTTGCTCATCATGCGCGGGCCCTCTTCGAGCGCCACGACGGCAATGGCGTAAGGCGGCGTGAAGCCAGGTGCAGGGGGACGATGGTTGATGACGTAGCTGTAGAGCGTGCCTTTGCCCGTGGCCTTGAAGACGCTGACCTTGCGGCTGGCGCAGGCCGGACAGAACGGGCGCGGCGGGAAGTAGACGTGGGCGCAGGCGTCGCAGCGCTGCAGCCGCAACTCACCGGCCCGGGTGCCGTCCCAGAAATGCTGCGTCTCCGGCGTCGGTTTGGGACGTGCGCGCATCGGCTCGGCCATCCGGGTTGATCCTCCCTGCGGCGGGCTCCGTCGCCCGCTCCTTTGCATCCGTGATGCGCCATTTGACGCAGACGCGTCAACGGTCCATCACGCCGCGCATGCGGCCCTCCGGGAGGCGCAGAGGTGTTTGGGAGGGCAATTGCCGCCTGATGAAAATTGGTCTTTGATGCGTGGAGTATGATCGGAGACGAGATGAAGCTGCGTGACATCGCCCATTCCAGGACCGGCGACAAGGGTGACACCTCGAACATCTCGGTCATCGCCTACGACCCCAGGGACTACCCGCTGCTGCTCGCACAAGTCACGGCGGAGCGGGTGAAGGCGCACTTCGCCGGCATTGTCCAGGGCGAGGTGGTCCGCTATGAGCTGCCCAACATTGCGGCGCTGAACTTCGTGATGAGCCGGGCGCTCGGCGGCGGGGTCACCCGTTCGCTCGCGCTGGATGCGCACGGCAAGTCGCTGAGTTCCGCGCTGCTCGATCTGGATATTTCGGCCGATGCCGCAGACACGCGATAGGATGCCATGACCGTTTCAATTCCGACCCTGGCCGCGCTGGCCGACGATCTCGCCGCCGGCCGCACGTCGTCCCGTAAGCTCGTGGAGGAATGTCTGGCCCGGATCGCCGATCCCGTCGGCGAAGGCCAGCGCGCCTTCATCCATGTCGACAAGGAGGCGGCGCTGGCTGCCGCTGATGGCATGGACGCGCTGCGCAAGGCCAATGCCGCGCCGTCGCCCTTCGCCGGCATTCCGGTGTCGATCAAGGATCTGTTCGACATCAAGGGCCAGGTCACCCGCGCCGGCTCGCGGGCGCTGGAGGATTCCGCGCCGGCCGAGGCCGATGCGCCGGCGGTGGCGCGGCTGCGCCGGGCCGGCTTCGTCGTGATCGGCCGCACCAACATGACCGAGTTCGCCTACTCCGGCATCGGCATCAACCCGCATTACGGCACGCCGAAGAGCGCCTGGAAGCGCGACGTTGGCTACGTGCCCGGCGGCTCGTCGTCGGGCGCCGCGGTCTCCATCGTCGATCGCATGGCCTATGGTGCGCTCGGCACCGACACCGGCGGCTCCTGCCGCATCCCGGCGGCGTTCAACGGCATCGTCGGCTACAAGCCGACGCAGGCCCGCGTGCCACTCGACGGCGGCGTGCCGCTGTCGACCACGCTCGACAGCTTCGGCCCGCTCGCCAACACCGTGGCGTGCTGCGCCGTGCTCGATTCCGTGCTGGCCGACGAGCCGATCCGGCCGCTGGCATCACGTCCGGTGAAGGGCCTGCGGCTCGCCGTGCCCACCACCATCGTGCTGGACGAGCTCGATGCCGAGGTGGCCGCGACGTTCGAACGCGCGCTGGAGAGCCTGGCGAAGCAGGGCGCGCTGATCGCGCGCATCGAATTCCCGGAGTTCCTCGACGTCGGCATCATCGGCGCAAAGGGCGGCTTCGCCGCCGCCGAGAGCTATGCCTGGCACCGCTTCCTGCTGGCGGCCAAGGGCGACGTCTATGATCCGCGCGTCTCGGTGCGCATCATGCGCGGCGAGGCGATCACCGTGCCCGACTACATCGAGATGCTCAACGCCCGCCGCTCGCTGGTGACGCGCGCCGCCGCGCGGATCGCGCCCTACGACGCGCTGGTGATGCCGACCACCGCCAACGCGCCGCCGAAAATCGCCGATCTCGCCGACGACCAGGCCTTCGCCCGCGAGAACGTCCGGGCGCTGCGCAACTGCACCTTCATCAACATGATCGACGGCTGCGCCATCTCGCTCCCGGCGCACCGCCATGGCGAAGTGCCCGTCGGCCTGATGCTGGCGCAGTCCGGCGGCCACGACCGCAAGCTGCTGGAGATCGCGGCGGGGATCGAGGGCGCGGTGCGGGGCTGAGGAGGGCGCGGTGTCGGATGACATCCGGGTCGGGGACCGCGTGAGGCTGCTCGGCCTGCCCGACTGGCTGCTGCATGATCTGCCCGCGAGCGAGCAGGCGGAGATGCGCGGCTTCTTCGGCCAATCATGCGCGGTGAGTGAGATCGACGCGCATGGCTATTACTGGCTCGGCTTCGGTATGACTGTCGACGACGCCGATGGCTCGCGCTGCACCGGCCACAGCTTCTGCGTTCCGAACGCGAGCCGTGATCAGGGATTGCGTGGCGGGCCGCCGCTGGTGGGAGGCTGGACGGCTTTCGCCGCTGCCGCCTGCGCCTGGTCGATCAGGCCGGCCGCCAGCATCGTGTCGATGACGCGATCGCGGCGCTCCTGGTCGTATCGCGTAGGCCTCGGAATTCGCAGCCGGGTGATGAGCCAGGCGATCTCGCCGATGTCGAGGCTGGCGATGGATCTGCCGAAATAGGCCGTGGCGGCGTCTGCAGCACCAAAGGCGCCGCGGCCGAAATAGGCATTGTTGAGATAGGCCTCGAGGATGCGGTCGCGCGTGAACGTGCGCTCGATACGGCCCATGAAGACCTGTGTGCCGAGCTGCCATTCCAGGCTCGGTCCCTTGCAGCAGTCCGGAACCAGCGTCCAGAGACAATCGCGGCTGACCGCGTGGATGATGCTCGAATTGCCCGGCTGACGACCGGCCACGATCTCGGATGCGAGCCGTGCCAGCGGGCCGATCGACCGTCGTTCGTAGAAGTCGCGATCCTGGGAGGCGACGACGGCGTTCCGGACCAGGTGCGGAATCTCTGAGAGCGGCACATAGGAGCTTCCCGGTTTCGTCGTACAGAGCGGGCCTGTGGTAGGGAGAGCCGCAAGCTGGCTCTCGGTGGGCAGGCCGAGGCCATATTCGAAGTACCAGATCACATAGCCTTCGGCGTAGAGCAGCAGCATGACGGCGAGCGAGAGCACGGCCAGGATCGTTTTGCCGAACAGGATGAAGACGCATTGGGTGCGGGAACGTGGCATCGTCGGAAGATTGGTTCCTTGGGATGCGTCCTGGTTCATCAGGTCTTTCCTGCGTGATATCGCCAAAATGTCCAGGAAACGGGTGGGCGCTGCGCCCCTTCTGTCGCATCCTCGTCATTCCGGGATCCGCGCCCTTGCGCGCAGGCCCGGAATCCATAACCACGATCGTGAGTATGGATTCCGGGCGCGTCGCTGCGCGCCGCCCCGGAATGACAACTGGGATGAATTGCATGGCCAGACTCACGCACGCAGTGCCCGACCTCGCTTCTCCCGTCGCGACCGGGATCGATGCGATCGATTGGCCAGTGGTCGAACGTGATCTCGATGCCAGCGGCTGCGCTGTGTTGCCGCAGCTCGTGTCGCCCGATGAATGCCGCGCGCTGGCGGCGCTTTATCCGGATGACGCGCATTTCCGCAGCCGCGTGGTGATGGCGCGGCACGGGTTCGGGCGCGGCGAGTACAAATATTTCAGCTATCCGCTGCCGGAGCCGGTCGCGAAGCTGCGGCCGCAGCTCTATGCCGGCCTGGTTCCGGTCGCCAATCGCTGGAATGCGACCGTGGGCATCGACGTGCAATATTCCGACGATCACACCGCGTTTCTCGCCCGCTGCCATGCTGCCGGTCAGACGAGGCCGACGCCGCTGCTGTTGCAATATGTCGAAGGCGACTACAACTGCCTGCACCAGGATCTCTATGGCGAGCACGTGTTTCCGCTGCAGGTCGCGATCCTGCTGTCCGAGCCGGGGCGCGACTTCGCGGGCGGCGAGTTCGTGCTGACCGAGCAGCGGCCGCGGATGCAGTCGCGCGCCGAGGTGGTGCCGTTGCGCCAGGGCGATGCCGTGGTGTTCGCTGTCCACCAGCGTCCGGTGCAGGGCACGCGCGGCAGCTACCGGGTCACCATGCGCCATGGCGTTAGTCGGCTGCGCTCAGGCCGGCGGCATACGCTCGGCGTGATCTTTCACGATGCGAAGTGAGGCGGATGACGGCTGATCTGTTCGATGGCCTGGAGGCGGCTGGACCGGCGCGCGAGCCGCTCGCGCCCGGGGCAATGCTGCTGCGCGGCTTCGCGCGGCCACAGGAGACCGAGCTGATCTCTGCCATCGAGGCGATCACGGCGCAGGCGCCGTTCCGCCGCATGGTGACGCCGGGTGGCCATCAGATGTCGGTGGCGATGACCAATTGCGGCCCGGTCGGCTGGGTGACGGACCGCAGCGGCTACCGCTACGATGCCCGCGATCCGGACAGTGGCCAGCCCTGGCCGGCGATGCCGCCGCTGTTTCGGCAGCTTGCCGAGCAGGCCGCAACCGACGCCGGCTTTGCCGCCTTCGCGCCCGATGCCTGCCTGATCAACCGCTACGAGCCGGGCGCGAGGATGTCGCTGCACCAGGATCGCGACGAGCAGGATCTGGGGGCGCCGATCGTCTCGGTATCATTCGGGCTGCCGGCGACGTTCCTGTTCGGGGGTCTGAAACGCACCGACAAGACGCAGCGCCATCGGCTGGTCCATGGCGACGTCGTCGTGTGGGGCGGTCCGGCGCGGCTCGCCTTTCACGGGGTCGCGCCGCTCGCCGATGGCGAGCATGCACAACTCGGCCGCCAGCGCGTCAACCTGACGTTTCGCCGCGCGCGCTAGTCCTGGCCGCTCTGTGACCTTCCTCATTTTGCAATGGGCATCCCTGGCTCTATGCTGCGCCACGGAGAGGGGCCATGAGCACTGTCGAACTTTCGGACGAGCGCGCGTCGGGGGCGACGCGCCTCGGACTTCATCTGGCGCTGCTGCAACTGGTCTTCAGCCTGCTGTGGACCACCTATGTGATCTATCTGCCCAAGCTCGCGGCGCAGGCCGGCATCGCCCCTTCGGCCGTCGTTCTGATCCTGATGCTGGACCAGGCGATCTTCACGCTCTCGGATACGGCCATGGGAATCGCCGCGGACCGGTTCGGGAGGATCGCCGCGCGATTCGGCCTCTTCATCGGCCTGGTGACGGCGGTCTCCTGCTGCGCGTTCGTCGCGCTGCCATTCGTCGCGGCGTCGGCCGGTCCGACCGCCTTCGTCGGACTGATCGTGGTGTGGGCGCTGACCTCCTCCGTGCTGCGGGCGCCACCCTTGACCCTGCTCGGGCGCCATGCGGCGCGGCCGACCATCCCATTCCTGATGGCGCTGGTCATGCTCGGCTATGGCGTGGCCGGCGCGGTGTCGCCGTATCTCGGCGTGGTCCTGCGCGACTATGATCCGCGGCTGCCCTTCATCGTCTCCTCGGCCGTGCTGCTGCTGACGGCGCTCGGCCTGTCGCGAATCGCGCAGGATGGCGGATCGGCGGCCAAACAGGTCACACTGAAGGTCGAGCCCAAGCCGTTGCGGGGATTGCCGCTGCTGTTCATCGGCGCCATGGTGATCCTCGCGCTCGGCTACCAGCTGCATTTCAGCATCAACAGCTCGGCCTTCTTCCTGCGCTTCGCCAGGCCGGAGGACCTTTCATGGCTGATGCCGGTGTTCTGGATCGGCTTCAACCTCGTGCTGTTCCCGGCCAGCGTGGTGGTCAAGCATCGCGGCGGGCTCATGGTGATGGGAATCGCCGGTCTGCTTGGTGCGCTTGCGATCGTGCTTGCCGAGCTCGCGGGTGCGCTGACGGTGCTGATCGTGGCGCAGTTCATCGCCGGTGCCGCCTGGGGCTGCATGATGATGAGCGCGATGTCCGCGGCGCTGGCGATCGGGACGACGGGCGCCGAGGGCAAGGTGACCGGGCTCGTGTTCTCGGCGCTGGCGCTGGCGACCTTCGCGCGGATCGCCGCCGTCGCCGGCGGCCTGCAGAAGCTGCCCGACTACGCGCCCCTGGTGCAATGGGCACCGGTCGCCTGCTGGTTCGTGGCCGGCGCCGGCCTGCTGGTGATGGCCGCGGCAGCGTTGCAGGGACGGCAGGCATCTGCCTGACCCTGCAACCGCCCAGTCGTCCACCGCGATCGGCCTATGGTTTTGCCGGATGAATGAAAGCCCAGGGCGAGACCTCGGAATCCCGGGGCACTTCGACGTCGATCAAATAGGGCCCGCCATGCGCGAGCGCCTTCTGCAGCGCTGATTTGAACTGATCCGGCGCCGTGACGCGGCTCGCGGCCACGCCGAAGGACTCCGCGAGCTTGACGAAATCCGGGTTGACGAGGTCGGAGGCCACGACGCGGCCGTCGAAGCGCTCGCGCTGGTCGCGCCGGACATTGCCATACGAGTTGTTGTTGAACACCAGCGTGACCACGCCGATGTTGTACTGCACGGCCGTCGCCAGCTCCTGCACCGCGAACATGAAGCCGCCGTCGCCTGTGATCGCCACCACCGGTCTGTCGGGATGCGCGACCTTGGCGCCGAGCGCGGTCGGGAAGCCCGCGCCGAGCGTGCCCTGATAGCCCGAGGTGATGAAGGTGCGCGGCTCGTACACCGGAAAGCCGTACCAGGAGGCGAAACCGACCTGCGATAATTCGTCGGTGACGATGGCGTCCGGCGGCAGCACCTCGCGCAGCACGTTCAGATAGGCCATCTGCGGCTGCACCTTCTGGATCTCCTGCAAGGTCGCGGCGCTGGCCTCGCGAATGGTCGCGCGGCGGCCGGAGGTCTTGCGGTAGCCCGCCTTGCCGACGGCCGCCCAGAGCGCGGCCGTCCCGGCCTTGGCATCGGCGACGATGCCGGCATCGACGACCAGGCGCCGCATTTCGGCGGGGTCGATGTCGATGCGGATCGACTTCAAACCATCGGGCTTGAACGGCCAGCGGAACGTGGTCGGCAGCTCCATGCGGGTGCCGATTCCGATCATCAGGTCGGTGGTCGGCCAGAGCTTGTAGGCGGCGGCCATGGTGAGCCCGAGCTCATGCGCGTTGGAGACGATGCCGCGTCCGGACCGGAACGCCACGACCGGCGCGTCGATCATCTCGGCCAGCTCGAGGATCTCCTCGCGGGCCTCGATCGCGCCGGCGCCGACGAAGATCATCGGCGTTTTCGCAGAGGTAATCAGTCCGGCGGCCTTGGCGATGCGGTCGGGATCGGGCTGCGGCGGCGCGAACTGCGGCAACGGCTTGGCAGCCGCTGTCTCGGCCTTCTGCGTGAACACGTCCCACGGCATCTCGAGGGCCGTGGGACCGCGTCGCCCCGACAGCATTTCCTGGAACGCGCGCGCGACCAGCGTCGGCGCGCTGTCGGGATATTCGATGCGCTCCGCCCATTTGACGAAGGTGCGCAAGGTGGCGAGCTGGTCGGGCATCTCGTGCAGATGGCCGCGGCCACGGCCGAGATAATCCGTCGGCACCTGGCCCGTGAGACACAGCACCGGCTCGTTGCAGCCGAAGGCGGTGAGCAACGCCGCGCCGGCGTTGAGCACGCCGGGTCCGGGAACGACGCTGAATACGCCGGGCCTGCCGCTGGCGCGGGCATAGCCGAACGCCATGTAGCCGCAGGCCTGTTCGTGGCGGGCGCCGACGACCTTGAGCTGCGCCTGGTGGAAGGCGTCGAACAGGCCGTAGACCTGCGCCCCAGGAAGGCCGAACACGGTGTCGACGCCGTGGGCGACGAGCCCGCTGACGATGGCTTCGCCGCCGGTCATGGTGGTCATGCTGACATTCCGTTGCTGATTTTATAGAGCTTCGTCGACGACGCCATTGCGCAAGGTGCCGACGCCCTGGGCTTCGATCTCGATGACGTCGCCGGGCTTCAGATAGCGCGGCGGGTCGAACCGTGCACCGGCGCCGGTCGGCGTCCCCGTCACGATCACGTCACCGGGCATGAGCGTGGTGAAGGTCGAGATGTAGTTGATGAGGTAGCGGAAGCCGAACATCAGCCGCGACGTGCGATCGTCCTGGCGCAATTCGCCATTGACGTGCGTCGTCAGCCGGATGTCGGCGATCTGGCTTTCGTCGGTGTAGGGCACGATCCAGGGCCCGAGGCTGCCGGTGGAGTCGAAGTTCTTGCCCTGGGTGACGTTGAACTTGGCATGCCGCACCCAGTCGCGGATGGTGCCCTCGTTGCACAGCGTCAACGCGGCGATGTGATCCAGCGCCTGGGCCTCCGGGATGTGACGGCCGGCCTTGCCGATGATCAGCACGAGCTCGCCTTCGTAGTCCAGTTGCAGCGAGGCGCGCGGGCGCACCAGGGGCGTCGCGTGGCCGACGAAGGAGCGCGGCGTGCGCATGAACATCGACGGATATTTCGGCGCGTCCTGGCCATCCTTGTATTCGGCGTTGCGATCGGGATAGTTGACGCCGATGCAGATGATCTTCTCGGGCGAGGGGATGGGCGGCAGCCAGGTGATGGCATCGAGGCTGTGATCGGGCGAGAGGCCGGCGGCGGTCTCGATCAGCCGCGGCAGGGCGTCCGCCGCGATGACTTCGCGTAAGGTCGGATAGTCCTTGGCGAAGCGCGCCGAGAGATCGACAAGACCTTTGTCAGTGACAAGTCCATAGCGGACAGAGCCGTTGACGGAGTAGGTCGCGAGGCGAGGGGAGGTCATGGGCATCTCTCCTTACACGCCGAGCCGCTGGATCTTGTGGGTGCCGCGCGCGAGCGAGACGTGCTTGGTCTCCATGTAGAAGTCGAACGAATAGTCGCCGCCGTCGCGGCCGATGCCCGACGCCTTCATGCCGCCGAACGGCGTCGGCAGGTGGCGGACGTTCTCCGAGTTCAGCCAGATCATGCCGGCCTCCAGCGCGTCGGCGACGCGCAGCGCGCGGCCCATGTCGCCGGTCCAGACATAGCCGGTGAGGCCATATTGCACGTCGTTGGCGATCGCGATCGCGTCGGCCTCGTCGCGGAACGGGATCACGGTGAGGAACGGCCCGAACACTTCTTCCTGCGCCACGCGCATGGTCTGGCGCGCGCCGGTCACCAGCGTCGGCTCGACGTAATGGCCGCCGCCCGGGCCGTCGAACCGCTTGCCGCCGACGGCGATGATCGCACCGTCCTCGCGCGCAACGTCGACATAGGAGCAGACCTTCGCGAGATGCCGCTCATGGATCAGCGGTCCGATCTCGGTGGCGGGATCGAGCGGATGACCCACTTTCAGCGCACGCACGCGTGCGGCGAGCTTGGCCGTAAACGTCTCGGCGATGCTCTGCTGCACCAGCAGGCGGCTGGATGAGGTGCAGCGCTCGCCGTTGAGCGAGTAGATCATGAACACGACGGCGTCGAGCGCGCGGTCGAGATCGGCATCGTCGAACACGATCACCGGGTTCTTGCCGCCGAGCTCGAAATGCACCCGCTTCAAGGTCGGTGCTCCCTGCGCCATGATCGCAGACCCCGTCGAGCTCTCGCCGACGAAGCCGATCGCCTTGATCGCGGGATGCTCGGTCAGCGCCTTGCCGGCCTCTTCGCCAAAGCCATGCACCGTGTTGAGCACGCCGTCGGGAATGCCGGCGTCCTTGGCGAGCTTGGCGAGCCATTGCGCCGTGATCGGCGACCATTCCGCCGGCTTGTGCACGACCGTGCAGCCGGCCGCGAGTGCGGGGGCGATCTTCCAGGTCGACAGCATGAACGGCGTGTTCCACGGGGTGATCACGCCCACGGGGCCAATCGGCACCCGGGTCGAAATGTTCCAGTGCTCGTCGCTCGGCGTGCTCTGGCCGTCGCGGGCCTCGGTGCATTTGTCGGCGAAGAAGCGGAAGTTTTCCGCGGCGCGGATCGCGGCCTTGGCCATGAAGCGATAGGCCTGCCCGGTATCGATACATTCGAGCACCGCGATGTCGTCGGCATGATCCTCGATCGCATCGGCCACGCGATGCAGCAGCTTGCGCCGCATCGCCGGCGCCATGTCGCGCCAGGATTTGAAGGCAAGTGCGGCCGATGTCGCCGCGCGGTCGATGTCCTCGGCATTGCCGCGTGCGACGGTCGCGAGCACGGTGTTGTCGATCGGAGACTTGGTCTCGAACGTTGCGCCCGAGATGGCCGGCACCACCTTGCCGTCGATGAAATGGCCGATGCCCTCGTGCTTCAGCTTCGCGAGCAGGGGAGCCGCGCGGTCGAGGTTGGACTTGTAAATGTCGGTTTTGGGATTGGCCTTATCCATGGGATGCCTTCGCTTTCAGGGCGTCGTGGATGTTGTTGCGTTTCCAGCTGGTCGCGGCGTCGTTGATCTGCATGTCGAAGGACAGCGCGAACTTGCTGCTGGCGAAGACGGGATCGAGGTAATCCGAGAGCGCCTTGAAGACGTATTCGCCGGCCTTCTGCCGTGCCGGGAGGTCGCGGCCTTCGCCGAGCCGCAGCAGCATGGCGAGGAAGGCGGCATCGGGCTTGCCGTCGGCGATCGCGTAATGCTCGCAGCGGATCGCGCGCACGCGGATGCCGCCGATCGGAAAGATCCCGGTCTCACTGGCGGCCTTACGGACCACCTCGCAGACGTTGGCCATCACGACAAAGGCGTCGAGATTGGCGGAGTATTCGATGCTGAAATGCGGCATGATGCGGTCGCTCCGGTGCAGGCGTCAGGTGAAGTAACAGCTCACCGTTCCATACGGGCCGTAGTCGGCCTGGATGGTGTCGCCCTTGCGGGCCTCGATCGGCCGGATGAAGGAGCCGGCCAGAACGACCTGGCCTGGTTCGAGGGCAAGCCCGCGCGCTGCGATCTTGTTGGCGAGCCAGGCAACGGCCGTCGCCGGGTTGTTCAGCACGCCGGCGGCCAAGCCGGTTTCTTCCAGTTGGCCGTTCTTATAACAGAGTGCGCCGATCCAGCGCAGGTCGGTATCGAGCGGCCGCAGCGGCCGGCCGCCGAGCACGATTCCGGCATTTGCCGCGTTGTCGGCGATCGTATCGAAGATCTTGCGGGTCGCCTTGGTCGCGGGATCCACCCGCTCGATCCGCGTATCCAGGATTTCCAGTGCCGGTACCACGAAATCGGTCGCGTTGAGCACGTCGAACACCGTGCAGTCCGGCCCCGACAGACGGTGCTTCATGACGAAGGCAAGCTCCGCCTCGATCCGCGTCGCGATGAAGCGGTCGGACGGCACCAGCCCGCCATCGGCAAAGAACATGTCGTCGAGCAGCACGCCCGAATCCGGCTCATCGATGTTCAGCGCGCTCTGCATCGCCTTCGATGTCAACCCGATCTTGTGCCCCTTGATGACGCGGCCCGCGGCCACCTTGATGCCGATCCAGGCCTCCTGGATGGCATAGGCATCTGCGATGGTGATATCGGGAAACTCCTGCGAAAACTGCCTGATCTGGTGGCGGCTCTTTTCAGCCTGATCCAGGCGTAACGCGCAGCTATGTATCTGGTCGCTCGAAAGAGGCATGGTTGTCGCTCAGAAAAGAGGTGGCCGCAGATGATTAACATGTTAAGTTTATGCCGGCAAACCGAAAGGACGTTTGCTGCAGTGCAAATATTCGGGGCGACCCCCAGGAGATTGATGTGAGCGAGACCAGGGCGAAGGTCGCGAGGCCGGCGGCGAAGGACGCCCGCAAGGTGCCGATGCGCGACTTCTCGCAGTCGCTGCCGATGGCCTTGTTGCGGGCGCGCGAGGCCGTGATGCGGCAGTTTCGTCCCAATCTGCGGCAGCACGGCCTGACCGAGCAGCAATGGCGCATCCTGCGCGCGCTGGCGGCGGTCGACGTGATCGAGGTGACCGAGCTGGCGCGGGTCGCGTTCCTGCTCGGGCCCAGCCTGTCCCGCATCCTGCGCGATCTCGAGGCGCGTGGCTTGATTCAGCGCGAAGTCGATAGTCGCGACATGCGCAGGGGCGTGCTGTCGATTTCGAGCAAGGGCATGAAGCTGATCGCGCAGGTCGCGCCGAGCTCGGAGGCGATCTACGCATCGATTGCCAGCCGGTACGGTACACGCAAGCTTGCCGCATTGCACAAGATGCTTGGCGAGCTCGAGCTGAGCATCGGCGGCGATCTCGCCCCCGACGACAGCGGTGACGGCTGATATGCCGCGGACGAGGCGCAACGGAAGGGGTCTCGTACTTGGCAGGCCGTTCGGCGTTTTGATAAGAAGCGATGCAGTCGAGCGGAGATGGCGTGCGTCGCAGGCATGGCATTCCATGCTAACTCTGTCTGCATGCTGATCGAACCCGCGAGTTGTCATGGTCACAATCAAGGTTGCCCGCCTCATCGATTTCGTCGCCGACGTCTTCGAACATGCCGAGTCCTCTGCTGAGGAGGCGCGGCGGATCGCCACCTATCTCACGACGGCAAATCTCACCGGGCATGACAGTCACGGTGTGATCCGGGTGCCCGTCTATATCCGCTGGAAGAAGATGGGATCGATCGTGCCCAACCAGACGGCGGACATCGTGGTCGACACGCCGTCGCTGGTGGTCGTGGACGGCAAGTTCGGCTACGGCCAGACGGTGACGCCGCAGGCCGTGAGGATCGGCATCGAGCGCTGCAAGAAGAGCGGCCTGGCTGCGCTGGCGCTGCGCAATTCCGGCCATCTCGGCCGCGTCGGCGACTGGGCAGAAATGGCCGCCGCCGAAGGACTCGTGTCCATTCATTTCGTCACGGCCGCGGGCTCCCTGCTGGTGGCGCCCTATGGCGGCGTCGAGAAGCGGTTCTCGACCGCGCCCTATTGTGTCGGCATCCCGCGCCAGGGGCAGGATCCCATCGTGCTCGATTTCGCGACCTCGATCGTGGCCGAGGGCAAGGTCCTGGTGGCGAGCCGCGGCGGCAAGAAGCTGCCCAAGGGCGCTTTGATCGATGCCGACGGGACGCTCAGCGAGGATCCGGCGGTGCTCTATGGACCCTATGAGACCGAGGGGACGCGCGACCACACCAAGGGGACGGGAGCGATCCGCGCTTTCGGCGAGCACAAGGGCTCCGGGCTCGCCTTTATCTGTGAGCTGCTCGGCGGCGCCCTGACCGGCACCGGGGCGACGTCGGCAAACCGGCGCTTCGCCAACGGCATGCTCGCGATCTACATCGACCCGAAGGTGGTCGATCCGGCGAGCTTCTTCGACGGTGAGATCACCCGCTATACGGATTTCATCCGGGCGACCAAGCCGGTCTCCGGCGTCGATCAGGTGCTGGTGCCGGGCGACCCCGAGCGCCAGATGCGGGCCGAGCGTACGGCCAATGGCGTGCCATTGCCCGACGACACCTGGGCGGCAATAGTGAACACGGCGCGCGACGTGGGTGTCAGCGAAGCGAGCATTCAGCGGGCGACATCGTGATATCAGTGTGATCGCCGGTGGTGCGAGCGATCCACGCGCAGATTGAGCGGGATTGCATTGCGTTGCGCCATCGGCGAGAACGAATTTGAACGAGACGGATCAGTTGAACAACAAGGGAAGGAAACGCAGTCGTGGCGAACAATAAGGTCAAGCAGCTCTGGGCCGAAGGCAAGGTGGTGGTGAATGCCTGGCTCGCGATCCCCTCGGGGTTTTCCGCGGAGGTCGTGGCTCAGTGCGGCTTCGACAGCGTCACCGTGGACATGCAGCACGGGGTGCAGGACTATCTGTCGATGGTCCAATGCTTCCAGGCGATGCATGGCCATCCGGTCACGCCGATGGTGCGCGTGCCGTGGAACGAGCCCGGCATCATCGGCAAGGTGCTCGATGGCGGCGCCTATGGCGTCATCTGCCCGATGGTCAACACAGCGCAGGAAGCCCGCAACCTCGTTTCCTACTCAAAATATCCGCCGAAGGGCGTGCGCTCCAACGGTCCGATTCGTTCGGGCATGTATGGCAGTGCGGGCGAGTATCAGAAGACGGCCAACGACGAGATCGTGCTGCTGCCGATGATGGAGACCAGGACCGCGGTCGAGAACATGGAGGCCATCCTCGATGTCGAAGGCATCGACGGCGTCTATATCGGGCCCTCCGATCTCGGCTTTTCCTATGGTCTGGTGCCGAAGCTCGATCGCGACGAGCCGGAGATCCTCAAGATCTATGAGAAGATCGTGAAGGAATGCGGCAAACGCGGGCTCAATCCCGGCATTCATTGCAGCGGCGCCGAGGGTGCGGTCCGCGCCATCAACATGGGCTTCAAGCTCGTGACCTTGTCGAACGAGGTCGGCCTGATGCAGGTCTATGCCCGCCAGCAGGTCGCGCAGACCCGCAAGGACTCCGGCGGCAAGGCGTAACGAGAAAGGCGAATGGCGAGGAGGGCGTAGCGAAGAGGATCCGTTTCCTTTCGCTATGCGCCGCTCGCCATTCGCATGTTTGTTCGCGATCGACGTCCTGATACGAGAGAGACAGCCATGGCTCCGCCCCCCGTCATTCGTCTGCATCCCGAGGACAGCGTCCTGATTGCGCGCGCCAGCCTGCCTCCGGGGCTGTCGATTGCCGAGGGGGTCACGACGACCGACCGGATTCCGGCCGGTCACAAGGTCGCGGTGCGTCCGATCGCGCAGGGCGAGCCGATCCGCCGCTACGGCCAGATCATCGGCTTCGCCACCGCGCCGATCGCGCCGGGCCAGCATGTTCATACACAGAACTGCGGCATGGGCGATTTCGCCAAGGACTACGCCTATGGGGTCGACGTGAAGCCGACACCGAATTTCGATCTTCCGGCGACGTTCGAGGGCATTCGCCGGCCCGATGGCCGGGTTGCGACCCGCAACTACATCGGCATTCTGACCTCGGTGAACTGCAGCGCCCATGTCGCGGGCCTGGTCGCCGATGTGTTCAAGCGCAATCCGTTCACTGGCGACGATCCGCTCGCCGACTACCCCAACGTCGACGGCGTGGTGGCGCTGACGCACAAGACCGGCTGCGGCATGACGCTGGACGAACCGCTGAAGCTGTTGCGGCGAACCCTGGGTGGCTACGCGCGGCACGCGAATTTCTCCGCTGTGATCGTGCTCGGCCTTGGCTGCGAGGCCAATCAGATCGGCGGATTGATGGAGGAGCAGAAGCTCGCCGGCCGCCTGCGCGCCATGGACATCCAGGAGGTCGGCGGCACCCGCAAGACCGTCGAGGCCGGCATCGGCTTCGTGAAGGAAGCGCTCGCCGACGCCAACAGGGTCAAGCGCGAGACGGTTCCGGCCAGCGAACTGACAGTCGCCCTTCAATGTGGTGGATCCGACGGCTATTCCGGCATCTCGGCCAATCCGGCGCTCGGTGCGGCAAGCGATCTGCTCGTGCGACATGGTGGCACAGTAATCCTGTCGGAGACACCGGAGACCTATGGTGCCGAGCATCTGCTGACGCGCCGCGCGGTCAGCCGCGACGTCGGCGAGAAGCTCGTTTCCCTGATGCGCTGGTGGGAGGAGTATACGGCGCGCGAGGGTGCGGAGATGAACGCCAATCCCAGCCCGGGCAACAAGGCCGGCGGCCTGACGACGATTCTCGAGAAGTCGCTCGGCGCGATGGCCAAGGCCGGCAGCACCAATCTGGTCGATGTGCTGAATTATGCGGAAGCCGTCACCAAGAAGGGCTTCGTGTTCATGGACACGCCCGGCTACGACCCGGTCGCGGCGACGGGGCAGGTGGCCGGCGGCGCCAATCTCGTCTGCTTCACCACCGGCCGCGGCAGCGTGTTCGGCTGCAAGCCGGCGCCGTCCATCAAGCTTGCGACCAACACGCCGATGTACAAGCGGATGGAAGACGACATGGACGTCAATTGCGGCACCATCCTCGACGGCGAGGAGACGGTGCAGGACTGCGGCCAGCGCATCTTCGAACTGATGCTGAAGACCGCCTCGGGGCAGCCGACCAAGAGCGAGAGCTTCGATTTCGGCGGGGCCGAGTTCGCACCCTGGGTGCTCGGCGCGACGATGTAGCTTGATCGGTGTAGCTGGATCACTCAGCTATTCGACGGCCCCCATCGGGGCTGTGGTTCGGATGTCCCGGCATCTGATCGCAGCTGAGATCGCAAGTTAGCTGAGATTGGATCGCAACTGAGATCAGATGACAGGTGAGGGCGTCGCCATGTGCTGGCTGTCGTGGTCAGCCTGTTATGGGCAGTCCGTCATGGGCTGGCCCTGCCGACGCTCGCGCGACAGCGGCGCCGAGCAATTTACCGCTGGTGACCCAGGCCGATGCCGAGCGCCAGAGCCTTCTGGCGGAGCGAGCCTTCGGTCCGCTTCATCGCCTTGGCGATCTTGGCAACCGGGGTCTTGGACTTCGAGTGCTGCTTCAGCAGCTTGATGTCGGCGGGCGTGTAGGGTTTCCGCGCCAACTTCTTGGTAGCTGCCTTCTTAGCTGTCTTCGCCACTTGATTCTCCTTTTGGCAATGGTGGTCCTAAATAGCATGTGTAGTCGAGCTATCAAGCGATTGCGGCAAATGCAACGCTATTAGTTCTTGTTAGTTCATCATTCGGGGTTAATCCCTGCTTTGACGAACTGGTCAATCTTCCGTGAGCGCTTCCGCGGCTTCCTGTGGACAACTCTGCGTGGAGCGGCTGATAGGTTGTTTGTTCTTCTCTCGTTCTTCGTTCCGGCCCCGATTGGGGCGCGCAGCGGCCGGAAAAGCGACCGGTACGTGCAGCGGAGGCACCTGATAGGGGGAAGACATTCCAACGTCGCGGCGCCAAATGCCGCCTTTCGGGCTTAGGATAGTTCAATAGGCAGCTCTTGCCCTTTGTTAGTGCTTGATCCCTAAGCACAGCAATGTTCTGCTCAAAAAAGTTGCTGGAGCGCCGAAACCTCGTGTCAATCTACGTCGCGTTACATCACGTCACCCATTACAAATACGATCGTCCGGTCGAACTGGGCCCGCAGACCATCCGCCTGCGTCCTGCACCCCATACCAGGACCCCCGTGCTGAGCTATTCGCTCAAGGTCACGCCGCCCAATCATTTCGTGAACTGGCAGCAGGATCCGCAAGGCAATTGGCTGGCCCGCTACGTTTTCCCCGAGAAGGTGAACGAACTCAAAATCGAGGTCGACTTCACGGCGCAGATGACCGTGATCAATCCGTTCGACTTCTTCGTCGAGCCTTATGCCGACAGTTTTCCCTTCGCCTATCCCGAGGGCCTCAAGGTGGAACTCGCGCCCTATCTCGAGACGATCGAGCCGGGGCCGTTGTTCGCGGAATACTTGAGGTCGATTCCCCGTGACGCGGACAACACGGTCAACTATCTCGTCGAACTCAATGCGCAGTTGCAGAAAAAGATTCGTTATATCATCCGGATGGAGCCCGGCGTTCAAACGCCGGAGGAGACGCTGTCTCAGGCCGCCGGATCCTGTCGCGACTCGGCATGGCTGCTGATCCAGACGCTGCGACATCTCGGCCTCGCCGCCCGCTTCGTCTCCGGCTATTTGATCCAGCTCCGTCCCGACATCGATCCGGTCGAGGGACCGGTCGAGGTCGAGAATGATTTCACCGATCTGCATGCCTGGGCCGAGGTCTATCTGCCCGGTGCTGGATGGATCGGCTTCGACGTCACCTCGGGCATGCTCGCGGGCGAGGGGCACATTCCGGTCGCGGCTACGCCGCACTATCACTCGGCCGCGCCGATCAGCGGCAGTGCCGGCGTTGCCGAGGTCGATTTCAACTTCGAGATGAATGTGAGGCGCATCCGCGAAGCGCCGCGGATCACCCGGCCATTTTCGGATGAGGCGTGGGGCCGGCTCGACCGCCTCGGCGAAGCGGTCGATGTCGATCTCGCCGCGCAAGACGTGCGCCTCACGATGGGCGGCGAGCCGACCTTCGTATCGATCGACGACATGGAGTCGGCGGAGTGGAATACGGCGGCGGTCGGTCCAGCCAAGCGCGGGCTCGCCGACAGCCTGATCCGACGTCTGCGCGCGCGGTTCGCGCCCGGCGGCCTGCTGCACTACGGCCAGGGCAAGTGGTATCCTGGCGAAAGCCTGCCGCGCTGGGCGTTCGGACTGTATTGGCGCAAGGATGGCGAGCCGATCTGGCGCAATCCGGATCTGATCGCCAGCGTCGATGGCCCGCGCATGGCGACGATCCAGGACGCAGAGCGTTTCCTCGATACGGCCGCCGAGACGCTCGGGCTCGAGCCGGACTACGTGCTGCCCGCGTTCGAAGATCCCGCGCATTGGCTGCAGAAGGAAGCCGCGCTGCCCGAGAACGTCGATGCGCTCGACTCCAAGCTCGCCGATCCCGAGGAACGCGCGCGGATGGCGCGGGTGTTCGACGAAGGGCTGCACATTCCGCGCGGCTTCGTGCTGCCGATCCAGCGCTGGAATGCACAGCCCAGGCGCTGGCGCAGCGAGCGCTGGGGCCTGCGGCGCAAGCGGCTTTTCCTGATTCCCGGCGACTCGCCGCTCGGCCTGCGGCTGCCGATCGGCTCGCTGGCCCACATTCCGCCGGAGGATTTCCCGTACATCCACGAGCAGGACCCGATGGAGGAGCGCGGGCCGCTGCCGACCTACGCGCAGGGACGCCCGGTGATCGTGCCGCAGGTGCCGCCGCTGCCGAAGCTCGATCGTGCACAGTCGCCGCAGGACGTGCAGTATCAGTACTGGGGAGGGCTCGGCGTCCGCACCGCGATGTCGGTCGAGATCCGCGACGGCATTCTCTGCGTGTTCATGCCGCCGGTCGAAACCATCGAGGACTACCTGGAACTGGTCGCAACGGTCGAAGCGACGGCCGAGGCGATGCAGATCAAGGTTCACGTCGAGGGGTATGCCCCGCCGTTCGATCCGCGCATCGAGGTGATCAAGGTGACACCCGATCCCGGCGTCATCGAGGTCAACATCCAGCCGGCCGCGAGCTGGCGGCAATCGGTCGACATCACTTTCGGGCTCTATGAGGACGCGGCGAAGGTGAGGCTCGGCGCCAATCGCTTCCTGATCGACGGCCGCCACACCGGCACCGGCGGCGGCAATCATGTCGTCGTCGGCGGCAGCTCGCCGCCGGATTCGCCGTTCCTGCGGCGCCCGGATCTGCTGAAGAGCCTGGTCCTGTATTGGCAACGGCACCCGTCGCTGTCTTATTTGTTCTCCGGCATGTTCATCGGGCCGACCAGCCAGGCTCCGCGCATCGACGAGGCGCGCCACGACAGCCTCTATGAGCTCGAGATCGCGCTCGCCAACGTGCCCCACGTCGGGCAGAGCGTGCCGCTGTGGCTGGTCGACCGGCTGTTCCGGCATCTGCTGGTCGACATCACCGGCAACACCCATCGCTCGGAGATCTGCATCGACAAGCTGTACTCGCCGGAGGGACCGACGGGCCGGCTCGGACTGGTGGAGTTCCGCGCGCTGGAAATGCCGCCGGATCCCCGCATGTCGCTGGCGCAGCAGCTTATCATCCGGGCGCTGATCGCCAAATTGTGGCGCGAGCCGCAGGATGGCCGGTTCGTACGCTGGGGCACGGCGCTGCACGACCGCTTCATGCTGCCTCACTTCATCTGGGAAGATTTTCTTGATGTGCTGGATGAGCTGCGGTCGTCCGGCTACGACTTCTCGCCGGAATGGTACCAGGCGCAGCTCGAATTTCGCTTTCCGACCTTCGGCCGCGTGCAGCATGGCGGCGTGACCCTGGAGCTGCGGCAGGCGCTGGAGCCCTGGCATGTGCTGGGCGAGGAGGGCGCCGCGGGCGGCACCGTGCGCTACGTGGATTCCTCGGTCGAGCGGCTTCAAGTGAAAGCCGAAGGGTTTGTCGAGGGCCGCCACCTCATCACCTGCAATGGTAGGAGGATGCCGATGACCTCGACCGGGCGATCCGCCGAGGCGGTCGCGGCGGTGCGCTTCAAGGCGTGGCAGCCGGCCTCCGGCCTGCACCCGACGATTCCCGTGCATGCGCCGCTGACCTTCGACCTGATCGACACCTGGAACGGCCGTTCGCTCGGCGGCTGCGTCTATCACGTCGCCCATCCCGGCGGCCGCAACTACGACACCAAGCCGATCAACTCCTACGAGGCGGAGGCGCGGCGGCTCGCCCGCTTCCAGGACCACGGCCACACTCCCGGACGAATCGCGCTGCCGCCGGAAGAACGCACAAATGAATTCCCGATGACCCTCGACTTGCGCAGGCCGCTCCTGCATTGATGACACGGAGTTTGTGCGGAGGACCAGGGTATGGACGGCTCGAGCGGCCAGGACCAGGGAGCGAGCCCCGCCGCCGGTCGGCCGGCGGCACGTTCTCCGCTGCGCCGTGCCGAGCATTGGGCCCGCGACTATGCCCGGCTGCCCGGCATCCCCGATGAGTTCATCGGCGCCGACGGCCAGCCGCGACCGGTCTGGACCCGCTTTGCCGACACCTTTGCCGCGCTCGCGCCGACCGATATCGACCGCCGCTTCGCATCCGCCGATCGCCATCTGCGCGAGGCCGGCGTCACCTACCGCTCGCCGGGCGACAACGCCGAGCGATCGTGGCCGCTCAGCCATCTGCCGCTGCTGATCGACGAGTCCGAATGGGCGCAACTCTCCCAGGGCATCGTCCAGCGCGCCGAGCTGTTCGAGCGTGTGCTGCAGGACATCTATGGCGAAGGACGGCTGATCGCGAGCGGCGCGCTGCCGGCAGCCGCCGTCGCCGGCTCCAGCGAATATCTGCGTCCGGTCTGCGGCGTCAAACCGCCGGGCGGGCGCTTCCTCAGCATCTATGCCGCCGACATCGGCCGCGGCCCCGACGGGCGCTGGTGGGTGCTCAATGATCGCACCCAGGCGCCGTCCGGCATGGGCTACGCGCTGGAAAACCGCCTGGTGCAGTCGCGCGCCTTCTCCTCGATCTACAAATCCATGAACGTGGAGCGGCTCGCGCCGTTCTTCGAAGCATTCCGCGATGCGCTGCGCGCCAGCGCCGATCGCGACGAGCCGCGGATCGCCGTGCTCACCCCGGGCATGTTCAGCGAGACCTATTTCGAGCACGCGACCTTGGCGCGCTATCTCGGCTTCCTGCTGGTCGAGGGCGACGATCTCGCCGTCAGCGGCGACCGCGTGCACATCCGCACCGTCGCGGGCCTCAAGCGCGTCGACGTGCTGCTGCGGCGGCTCGATTCCAACTCGCTCGATCCGCTTGAGCTCGATGCCGGCTCGCGGCTCGGCGTCGCCGGCCTGATGGACGTCGTGCGCAAGGGCGGCGTGGTGATCGCCAACATGCCGGGCTCCGGCGTGCTGGAGGCGCGTGCGCTGCTTGGCTTCCTGCCGAGCCTCGCGCGGCGCGTGCTCGGGGAGGATCTCAAGATCCCGCACATCGCGACCTGGTGGTGCGGCCAGAAGTCCGCGCGCGACGAGGTGCTGTCGCGGCTCGAAGAGTTCGCGATCGAAGGCGCCTATGGCCGCGCCGTGCCCGGCTTCGCCAGCAGCGGTCCGGTGCTGGCCGGCGAGCTCTCGGCCGCGGAGCGCGAACGGCTGCGCGCTGCGATCAGCCAGCGCGGCATCGACTATGTCGGCCAGGAGGTGGTGCGGCTGTCGACGACGCCGGTGTGGGAGGGGGGCCGGATCGCGCCGCGGCCGTTCGTCCTGCGGGTGTTCGCGGCCGCCACGCCCGACGGCTGGACCGTGATGCCCGGCGGCTTCTGCCGCATCGCCGACAAGCCCGATGCGCGCGCGGTGTCGATGGGCGACGGCGCGCGCGCCGCCGACGTCTGGGTGGTCGCCGACAAGGCGGTCGCGGCGCGCACCTTGCTGCCGGGCTCCGACAATGTGCGGATCCGCCGCATCGCCGGCGTGCTGCCGAGCCGTGCCGCCGACAATCTGTTCTGGCTGGGACGCTATCTGGAGCGCGCCGAGGCCACCGTGCGGCTGATCCGCGCGCTCGCCGCCCAGCATCGCGATCCCGGCAAGGGCTCGCTGGCGCAGCTCAACACCGCCGAGCGCATCCAACGGCTGTTGCTGGCGTGGGGCGCGGTCGGGCAGACCTCGCGCAGCAAGGGATTCCAGGTGGCGGCCGAGGCGCTGCAGGCCGAGGCGCAGTTCGGCTCGGCGCTGTCGCTGCTCAGATCGGCCCAGCGCACCGCGACCTCGCTGCGCGAGCGCCTCTCGCCCGACGCCTGGCAGGTCATCACCGAGATGCCGAACCGGCTGGCGCAGGAGGCCGAGGATGAGGACGCCGTCGTCAGCATCGCCGAGCTCACGCTGGACCGGCTCGCGAGCTTCGCCGGCCTCGCCCAGGAGAACATGAACCGCGCCGCCGGCTGGCGGTTTCTCGACATGGGCCGCCGCGTTGAACGCGCCATCAACACCGCGCGCTTCGCGCGCCAGTTCGGCTATGACGAGGCGACGCCCGAGGATCTCGACGTCCTGCTCACGCTGGTCGATTGTCAGATCACCTATCGCTCGCGCTATCTGATCGGCCCATCGCTGGCGCCGATCCGCGATCTCGTCGTGCTCGACCTCTACAATCCGCGCTCGGTCGCGTTCCAGGTCGAGCTGCTCAACGAGCACATCGCGAGCCTGCCGGTGCTGAAGGAGAACGGGCTGATTGAGCGGCCGCAGCGCCTCGCGATCTCGCTGGGCGCGCGGCTGACCGCGGCGGAGGCGGCGCATCTCGACGGCCGCGCCTTGTTTGCGCTGGAGCAGGACCTGCTCAACCTGGCGGAGGCGATCGGCCAGCATTATTTCCCGCACGGTCCGAACGCGACGCGGCCGGAAAAGCTGACGGGCCTCGCGTGATCTACGACATCCGGCACGTCACGACCTATGAGTATGAGAGCGCCGTGAGCTTCGCGCGCTGCTCGCTGCGGCTGGAGCCGCTCAGCGGCGACGGCCAGGAGCTGATCTCGCACAGCGTCGACATCCGGCCGCGGCCCTCGGAGCGGACCGCGCGGCGCGATTTCTTCGGCACGTTGACCGAGAGCGTCGTGATCGACACCCAGCACCGCCACCTGCGCATCGACTCGCGCTCGCGGGTGAAGCTGTCGCGCACGCCGCCCGAGCGCGATGCGCCGAGTGCGGACTGGGAGCAGGTGCGCGATGCAGCGTTCGAGGCGACGAGCCTCGGCCCGTCGTCGCCGATCGGCTACGTCTTCGAAAGCGCGCTGGTGCCGGTGCTGGAGCTGGTGACGGACTATGCTGCGGCAAGCTTTCGCGCCGGCACCGGCATCGTCACCGGCGCCGCCGATCTGATGCGGCGCATCCGCAAGGAGTTCAGATACGATCCGAAGGCGACCGTGATCTCGACCCCGCTGCGCGAGGTGTTCGACAATCGCCATGGCGTCTGCCAGGATTTTGCGCATGTCATGATCGCCGGCCTGCGTGGCCTCGGCCTGCCAGCGGCCTATGTCAGCGGCTATCTGCGCACCATCCCGCCGGAGGGCCAGCCCCGGCTGCAGGGCGCCGACGCCACCCATGCCTGGGTGTCGCTGTGGTGCGGCGACGAGCTCGGCTGGATCGGCTTCGATCCGACCAACGATCTCCTGGTCGGCAATGATCACATCATCCTCGGCATGGGCCGCGACTTCTCCGACGTGTCGCCGGTCGACGGCATCATCGTCGGCTCGCCCAAGCAGAAGCTCGGCGTCGCCGTCGACGTCGTGAGGGTCGAGTAGGGCGGTTCCCTCGAGGGGAACATCCGGAACATTTTTCCCGCATCGCACTTGATCCGCCCGAGGGACCCGAATGGGGGCTGGCTGACCCTTTCGAGCGATGGAGTGATCGACATGAAACGTGTTGCAATCGTGATTGGCCTGGTCGGCGCCTGCGTCGCCGGCACCGCCTCGGCACAGCCGAGCGCCAACCTCACCGGCACCTACCGCTGCATCCAGATGTGCCGCGACGGCATGATCGGCGCGC
Source organism: Bradyrhizobium sp. SZCCHNS3002 (assembly GCF_032377435.1). Lineage (NCBI taxonomy): Bacteria > Pseudomonadati > Pseudomonadota > Alphaproteobacteria > Hyphomicrobiales > Nitrobacteraceae > Bradyrhizobium > Bradyrhizobium sp. SZCCHNS3002. The sequence continues at coordinate 461,218 of NZ_JAUHHY010000003.1, read as the reverse complement.
CGGCCTTCGTGACGCAGAACGGCGATGCCGTGAACCTGACCACCGAGACCGGCGAGTCCCTCCAGGCCTGGCCGGACTGGAATGCGCCCAACAGCCGGCTCTGGATCGATGCGCGTGACGAAAGCGCGGTCTATTCGCCCGACGGCATGCGTATCCAGTTCGACGACGGCCGCGTCTGGCAGCGCGACCTGCCGCCGCCGCTGATCGTCCAACGCGCGCCGGTGGTGTACGGGCGGTAAGCGATCGCTGTTGTCAGGAAGGCCCTCGCGCATGCGGGGCTTTCCGTTTCCAGTGAGTTGGAATGCGCTTGCGCAACAACCAGTGTCGTCCCGGCGAACGCCGGGACTCATAACCCCAACTGTTTTATTGGGCGGCACGCAGCTCGCAACATCGTGCTCATCACTCCTGCTGCGGAGTATGGGTCCCGGGTCGGCGCCGTGCCAACGCTGTCGCGCTGGCACGGCTTGCCCGGGACGACAGCCAATCTGTTGCACGGTCTCTCATGAGCGCCAGACATTGAATATGCTGCAGTAGTGTCGCGTGTCCGAGTGATGCTGGTCGTGTCCCACCCGGCTGAGCAGTCAGCACGTCTGCATCTGCAAGCAATGCTCGCGCCCTTCGACATCGGTGCGAAAGGACTCGACGAAGCCGCCCTGACGCTGGGTGACGAACACGGTCTTGCCGTCGCTGCCGCCGAAGGCGAGGTTGGTCGGCTCCTTGGCTCGCAGCGTGATCTCCCTGATGGCGCGGCCGTCGGGCGTCAGCACGGCGATGCTGCCCTTCAGGATGCGTGCGACGAACAGCCGGCCGCTGGCATCGGTACGCAGGCCGTCGATCGTGTTGGGCTCGAACCTTCTGATCAGTCTGGGCGTGGCGAGCGCGTCGCCATCGACCGCATACGACCAGATCTCGCCGCTGCTGGATTCGCCAACATAGAGCGTGCGGCCGTCAGGGCTCAGATCGATGCCGTTGGCGGTGCCCATCGCCCGCGGTGCCGCCATCGCCTCGCCCTGCAGCGCGCCGTTGGGCCCCCTCGCGATCCGCCAGATGCGGCCGCTGCGCGCCTTCCAGTTCGGATCGCTCGCATAGATCGTGCCGTGGCGCGACAGCGTGATGTCGTTGGGCTGGCTCATGTCGTCGGCATGGAAGACGAGATGCGGCGCGGTCTCGCCCGGTGCGATGGCGAAGATGTTGTGCTTCTTGTAGTCGGCGATGAACATCGTGCCGGCGGCGTCGATGCGGATCGCATTGCCGACGCTGCCGTCGGGCAGCTCGGTGAATTTCTCTGACGTGGTCGCCTCAGGTGCGAGCCGGCCGATCGTGCCGGGCTTGCCGAGATTGACGACGTAGAGATTGCCGTCGCGATCGACGGCGGGGCCTTCGATGCCGAAGGTGTATTCGCCGGAAGGTGTGAGCTGCGCGCTCTCGAACAGTTTCGAGGTGGCCAGGGCAGGGACGGTCGCGAGGGCGAGCGTGACGAGCATCGCCCAACACGAGATGCGTAGGGTGGGCAAAGGCGCGATACGCCACTGCGCGCGCCACAACGCGCTCTCGTGCGCGCCGTGCCCGCCATCACGGAGACAGGTGCCCGCGGCCGGCGGGCACGGCGCGCGCGAGATTGCGTTTTGGCGGAGGAAGCGTCGCCCTGCGCCTTTGCCCACCCTACGATTCATCGCGGCATCGTCAGAGCGGCACCAGAAGCTGCTGTTGGATGTAATAGCCATCATCGTCCGTGCAGGCGCCGTTGAGATAGGTGTCGGCCGGCCGGAAGAAACGGCTGAAGCCGGGCTTATTGACGGCAGACCTCTCGGTCACCACGACGATCTTGCCGAACGGAATGTCGCCGCATTCGCGGCCATCAGCGGCGAAGAACTTGCGGTGCGGCGGGCCGCCGGGCTTGACCCGCATCCGCGTGCCGGGAACCATGCGCGCGACGAGGTCGTCGGCAACATCAAGCAGCTTCGCATAGCCTGGTTCCGTCTTGATCAGATCAGCACCGGGCGGCATCTGTCGCTCGGCGCCCAGTCCGCGCAGCCGCTGACGCAGCCGGCCGGACTCGGGATCGCCGGGATAGATCCAGCCGTCCTGGGCCAGCATGAAGCGCAGCACCGCGAGGTCCTTGTCTCGGTCGGATTGTCCGGCCTTGAGGCCGAAATCCGAATGGCAGCCGCTGCAATGTCTCTCGACGAGGGTCTTGCGCACCATCGTCAGCCGCGCGCGGCTCGTGCCATTGTCCATCACCAGGGTGGCCAGCCGGTCGATCAACTGATCGCTTCTCGTGTCGCACGGCAGCGGCTCGGGCGTGGCCTCGCGGGTGCGGTCGATGCGGATCACGGTCTGGTTCTTGTCCTCGACCAGCCAGAGCGCGCCGTCGTCGGCCACGGTCATGCCGACCGGTGCGCCCTGCGGCCGGATGCCGTTGACGCGATGCCAGCCAACGATGATCTCGTCGAACGCGGCCGCGCGCGCCGGACCGGACGCGGTCTGGAAGGCGCGCGTCGGCTCGGCGGCACAGCTCACGTGATAGCGCACCGCCGCCGGGCTCAGCTTGGGAAAGCCGTGCTCGTCGACTTCATAGGCGAGCAGGCGGCTGCCGGTCGGGCGATAGCCGTGCAGGCCGACCAGCAGCCTGCCTTTCAGCTCCTCGAAACGATCGCCCGTGTAGTAGAGCATGCCGAGCGGTGCACCATGCGGCGGCAGCAGCGACCACGGCTGCTGATAGTGCGAGGCTGTCGTGCAGAAGCTCTTGAGCGTTCCGGATTGCAGCACGCGCCTGAACTCCGGGCTCGGCGTGGCGAGGTCGGTGCAATAGGGCCAGCCATAGTGGCGCCCTTGCTCGATCGCGTTGATCTCCTCGTTCGGTGCGAACACGTCCTGCAGGTCGCGCGCGTTCTCGCCCTGCAGGAAGGCGGTGCCGGGATCGGGAAAGCGCGGATGCAATGCCAGCGCCATCGAGTTGCGCAGGCCGCGCGCGTAAACCTGGTGCGGCGGCGAGGGATCGCCGGGCTTCAGCGCCGCAAAGACGCCGCCGGCCGGTGGCGTGAACAGCCAGATCGCGGCGAGTGCCGAAGGGCCTTCGCCCGCGGCGCAGGGCTGCGTGATCGGCGCCGGCGACAGGCAGTTGTCGCTGGGCGCGCCGATATTGACGAACAGCCGTCCGGTACGGTCGAAGGCGAATGCCTTCAGCGGATGCGCACTTTCCGACAGGCGGGTGCCGTCGGGCAGCGTGAGGCGGCGTCCCGGCAGGTCGCGGATGATGGTCTCGATCGTTGCTTTCGGATCGGCCGCGAGCGGATCGAAGCGGAAGATCGACGTGTCGGTGGAGGCGTAGATGCGGCCGCCAGGGCCGGCCGCAAGTCCGAACGGATAGGATAGCCGCGTGATCACTTCGCGGAGGCGCTGGCCGGCCGGCGCCGCGGGATCGAGGATCAGCAGCCGGCCGTCATCATGGCCCCAGCCGCCCATGTCCGCGATCACGAACTGCCGATGGCCGGGGATCTGCATGATGCCGCGGGGAAATCTCAGGCCGTCGTCGCGGCTGGCGACGAGGCCGGCGCAGAAGCCGGCCTTCATGTCGATCCGCAGCCGTGGAAAGGCGAGGGGCGCTTCGCCGCAGCTCTTCGCGCCGAGCGCGTAGCCGCTCTTGAGCGTCACGTCGTCGGCGCGGCCGTCGCCCGCGCCGAGCAGCAGGGTCGCGACGACTGCCAGAATGCGCCACGACCAGCTCATGCGATCCGCTCAGTGCAGCAGGTTGTATTGGATGATGTAGGCCGCGGCGCCCGCGAAGTAGCCGAGCAGGGCGATGCCGCTGATGCGGCGCACGTACCAGAAGAAGTGGATGTTCTCGAGCCCCATCGCGGCGACGCCGGCCGCCGAGCCGATGATCAGGATCGAGCCACCGGTGCCGGCGCAATAGGCGACGAACTCCCAGAGGAAACTGTCCGGCGGAAACTGGCTCAGGCTGTACATGCCCATCGACGCCGCGACCAAGGGCACGTTGTCGATCACGGCGCTGGCGAGCCCCAGCACGATCACGATCAGGTCGAGCCGGCCGACGCTGCGGTCGAGCCATTGCGCCAGCGCCTCCAGGATGTGGGTGTGCTCGAGCGCGGCCACCGCCAGCAGGATGCCGATGAAGAACACGATCGAGGGCATGTCGATCCGAGTCAGCGCATGCACCAGGGTCAGGCGCTGCTTCTGCTCGAAGGCCTTCTCGCGATGGACGATCTCGCCGACCATCCACAACAGGCCGAGGCCGAACAGGATGCCCATGAACGGCGGCAGGTGCGTCACCGCCTTGAACACCGGCACGGCGACCAGGATGCCGAGGCCCATGAAGAACATCAAATTGCGCTCGAACGGCAGGATCGGGCTGATCGAGGCGAGGCCGGCGCTCGCCGGCGGCACGAGCTGCTTGCCGCGCAGGGTGAAGCTGATGACGGCAAGCGGGACCAGCAGGTTCAGGAGCGAGGGGATGAAGACCGACTTCATGATCGCGAGCGGCGTGATCTGACCGCCGATCCACAGCATGGTGGTGGTGACGTCGCCGATCGCCGACCAGGCGCCGCCGGCATTGGCGGCGATGACGATGATCGATGCGAAGACCAGGCGGTCCTCGTCGCGGCCGGACAGCTTCTTCATCAGCGACACCATCACGATCGCGGTGGTGAGGTTGTCGAGCATGGCGCTGAGGAAGAAGGTGACGAAGCCGACCAGCCAGACCAGCGTGACCTGGTTGCGGGTGCCGATCAGCGAGGTCACGACCTCGAAGCCGTTATGGGCGTCGATCACCTCGACGATGGTCATCGCGCCGATCAGGAAGAAGATGATCTGGGCGGTCGAGGCCACGGACTCGTTGAGCTCGGTCGCGACCGCCGGAGCCGTGCCGCCCATGACAGCATAGACGGTCCACATCAGGCCGGCGCCGACCAGGGCGGTGGCCGCCTTGTTGATCCGGAACGGGTGCTCCAGCGCCACCACGGCATAGGCGAGCGTGAAGACGGCGACGATGGCAGCGGTCATGAGTGAGGCATTCCGGGCTTGATCGGCGGAGGGGCGGGATGGAACTGCCCAAGATATGACCGATCGGCGTCCGGCCAGCAAGCCGTGAGCGCTGTTCAGACCGGCGAACGCCGGATTACACCAGGGCTGACGCGATCGCGTCGGCGTGGCTGCGAATGGCGCGGATCTCCGCCGCGCTGCGGCGCTCGAGATTGACGTACTGGTTGCGCATGCGACCATTATTGGCGAAGCGGCGGCGGTGCTTGGCGAGGAAGCTCCAATACAGCGTCGTGAACGGGCAGGCCCTGTCGCCGGTCGCCTGCTTCGGATCGTAGCGGCAGTTGCGGCAATGGTCGCTCATGCGGTCGATGTAGTGGCCCGAGGCCGCATAGGGCTTGGTGCCGACCACGCCGCCGTCGCCATGCTGGCTCATGCCGAGCGTGTTGGGCAGCGACACCCAGTCGATGGCGTCGTGGAACATCGACATGTGCCAGAGGTGCACGTCGTAGGGCCGGACGCCGAGCAGCATCGCGAACAGGCCGAGCACCATCAGCCGCTCGATGTGATGCGCATAGGCATGGTCGATGGTGTGGCCGATCGCCTGCGCCAGGCAGCGCATCTCGGTCTCGCCGGTCCAGTAGAAGCGCGGCATCGGAAGGCTGGCGTCGAGCGCGTTCTCATCGGCGTAGTGAGGCATGCGCTGCCAATAGATGCCGCGCACGAATTCCCGCCAGCCGATGATCTGGCGGACGAAGCCTTCGAGTGCGTTCAGCGGCGCGTTGCGGCTTTCGAGCGCGGCCGCGACCACCTCGCGCGGGTTCAGCATGTGCAGGTTCAGCGCGCCCGACAGCCGCGAGTGATACAGGAACGGCTCGTCGCTCAGCATCGCGTCCTGATAGGTGCCGAACAAAGACAGGCGCCAGGTGACGAAGTCCGACAGCTCCGTCAGCGCGTCGACGCGCGACACCGGCAGGTCGAAGCGGCCGAGCTTGCCCGGACTGTTGGAGAAGCGCGCCGCGACCAGCTTGAGCACGTCGCGCGTGATCGCGTCGGGAGCATAGGATCGGGGCACGGGAATAGGCGGGCGGCTCCTGCCGAACCCCTTGCGGTTCTCGGCGTCGAAATTCCAGCTGCCGCCGACCGGGCGGCCGCTGTCGTCGATCAGGATGCCGGTCTTGCGCCGCATCGCGCGGTAGAACGTTTCCATGATCGGGCGGGGATGGCGCTCGGTGAAGGCGTCGAACTCGTCCGCCGTGCACAGGAAGTGGCGGTCGGCGCGGATGTCGATCCGCTGCGGCAGCTTGCGCAAGCCCTCGCGCACGCGAAAGTCGCCGGGCTCCAGCACGATCGTCGCCGCCGGCTGCAGCGCGGCCTGATGCCGCGCGATCTCGCTGTCGAGCGTGCCGGTGTTGGCGGGATCATCGAGCCGGACATAGTGGACGGTACGGCCGCGGCCCTCGAGATCGGCGCGGAAGTGGCGCATCGCCGCGAAGAAATAGGCGATGCGCATCTTGTGCTGCGGCACGTAGCTCGCCTCGTCGGTGACCTCCATCTGCAGCACGGCATCCTGCTCCGGGTCGAAGCCGTCGAAGGCCGCCGAGTCCGCATCGAGCTGGTCGCCCAGCACGACGACGAGATGTCTGACGGGACGTGTCCTGATCATGATACGTTGGTCATCGCGCCATGCCGACGATCAGGCCGCCACGGTAACCGCGTGGGCCTGGCCGAGACAATCCTTGCGCACCGTGAGCAGGCTGCGATGCAGCCAGGTCTTGATGGTGCCGACCGGCACGCCGAACCGTTCCGACAGCCGCGTCCGGCTTTCGCCCTCGAGATAGGCGAGCGCCAGCAGCCGCCGGCGCTCCTCCGGCAGCCGCTCGAGCGCCTCGCGGGCGATCGGTTCCGCCAGCGCGTAGTCGAACTCGTCGTCGGCGGCGCTGTCAGCGGGATCAGGGATCGCGAGCGCCTCATCGAGCTCCGAGGTCGGCACGCCGGTGGCGCGCAGCGCATCGATCGCGGTGTTGCGCATGATGGTGCACATCCAGGTGATGGGCGAGGCGCGCGCCGGGTCGAAGCTCGCGGCATGCCGCCAGATCTTCAGGTAGCCATCTTGCAGGATGTCGTCGAGGTCGGCCGAGGAGGGCAGCAAGGCGCGCACGGTCTTCCGCATCTTCAAGATCGTTGCAGCATGCAGCTCGGCAAAGGCTTGCTCGTCGTTGCGTCCGGCACGGGCCAGCAAGCCGCCGAGATGCGCGACGTACCCCTTATCCGCGCTTGCTGATCGCATCTGTCTCCTCCATGCGCTTCCTGAGCGGAAACGGGTCAGAGTCCGATGCGGATCACCCGAATGCTTGCGGTCATGGTTGCGAGGAGCGAAACGACGAAGCGATCCAGGCCCTCCGCGTCGCTCCGGATTGCTTCGCGGCGCTCGCAATGACGGCGAAGCAATTCAGAGCCGGACGAACGGGCTGATCAGGCGGCCGAGCAGGCCGTGCATGCGCAGGTCGCCGGTCATGGCGACGAGGCAGAGGCAGGGGCCCTCGTCACCGACCACCGGACGATGGTCGACCTCGTCGTCGCCATAGTCGAAGTCGCCGGGTCCGTAATAGCCGCCGAGATGGCTGAAGCTGCCCTTCAGCACGCAGGTCAGCTCATTGCCGGAATGCGTATGCTCCAGCATTCGTGCGCCGGGCTCCGAGCGCAGAAGAAAGGCGCGGGATTTTCCGGTGCCCGGCAGCAGGATCGGGCGCATGCTGATGCCGGGCGCCACACGCCGGCGCTTGCCGATCTTGCAGCGCTTGACCATCTCGGGGAGGTCGGCGAGCTCGGGATCGTGCTCGGCGACCTCGCTCACCTGTGGCGCCGCCTGCGGGCGTCGATCGATGCGTGCCATCACGGCATCGAACGCATCCGCGCCCGTCGCGATCGGCTCGGCCGCATCCAGCGAGGCGCCGGCGAGCTGCTCGATGGCGCGGACGAAGCGCTGGCATCGGCCGCAATCGGCGACATGGACACCGACGACCAGCCGCTCGGCCTCGTCGAGCGCACCAGTGGCGAAGTCGGCCAGCAGGTCTTCCGGCGGGTGGTGGCTGATCGTCATGTCGCGTCGTCCAACAGGTCTCTCAGGCGATTCATCGCCAATCTGATTCGTGACTTTACCGTACCCAGCGGCAGGCCGAGCACCGCCGCGATTTCCGAATGCGGTCGTTCTTCAACGAACGACAGGCGGATCACGGTGGATTGCTCCACCGACAATCTTTCGATCGCGGCCGCCACCCGTGTGGCATCTTCGACACGCGAGACGATCTGGTCGGCTGCGGGCGTCGGATCGGCTTCCTCGTCCCGTCCCACTTCTCTGCTCAGCCGGCTGTCGCGGGCGGCCTTGCGCGCGGCGTCGATCCGCTGGTTGCGCGCGATCGTGAAGATCCAGGCGGCCGCGCCGGCCGTCGACGGATCGAATTGCCCCGCCTTCGTCCACACCGCCACCATGGTGGATTGGGCGATTTCCTCAGCGTCGTCGGCGTTGCAGCCGGTCTTGATGAGGAAGCCTTTGATGCGGGGCGCAAAATGCGCAAACAGGGCCTTGAATGCCTCGCGATCGCCGCGCGCGGCGACGCGTCCGATCAATTCAGCCCAGTCCACAGTCGCCTTCGGCCCTCTGCTCACATTCACCCTGGTACGGGCACTGAAGGCCCGTGCAAATCGATGCCGGGACGATGCCACGTTCCATTGCGCTAATCCAGTCGCTCTCAGTCGCGTGGTCATGGTCCCCGGCACGCTGCTTGACCCTGGATAACGTGGACCATGGACGGCTGGATCACAGCGGGCGGAGGATTTTCCGGCCCCTCAATCCTTCAGGTCGGAATTGACCATCGCCAGGAACTCCTGGCGGCTCATCGGGTCGGTGCGGAAGCAGCCGAGCATGCGGCTGGTGGTGAGATCGACGCCGTGCTTCTTGACGCCGCGCGAGCTGATGCAGTGATGGGCTGCCTTGATCACGACCGCCACGCCCTGCGGCTGCAGCACCTCGTCGATGATGTTGGCGATCTCAGCGGTCATGCGCTCCTGGATCTGCAGCCGGCTGGCATAGGCCTCGACGACCCGGGCGAGCTTGGAGATCCCGACCACGCGGTTGCGCGGCACGTAGCCGACCCAGGCGCGGCCGATGATGGGCGCCATGTGGTGCTCGCAATGGCTCTGGAACGGGATGTTCCGCAACAGCACCATCTCGTCGTAGCCGGCCGTCTCCTCGAACGTCTTGCGCAGATACTCCTCGGGGTTCTGCTCATAGCCGGAAAAATAGCTCTTGTAGGCCCGCGCCACGCGGGCCGGGGTCTCGGAGAGACCCTCGCGTGACGGATCCTCGCCGATCCAGGTCAGGATGGTGCGGATGGCGTCCTCGACGTCATCCTGGGTGACCGCGACCGGGTCGCAGGCGAACGGAAGTTTCTTGGCTGTCTGGCGCACGACGGCTCTCCAAAAACCAAGAAACGGTTCCGGTGTCGGAACGGATCACGTCTTGCGGGGGCGATTTCCGCAACCGAGGGCTCGCCCCGGTCAGCTCGCCTTGCGCAGCCGCATCTCCGCGGACGGACCCGAGCGCAGGTTCTGAAAGAACTTCTCGACCTCGTTGGCGAGCGTCTGCGCGGTCGCGTTGAGGTCGCCGGACGCCGACAGGACGGAGGCGGCGGCCGTCGAGGTCTCACTGATGGCGTCGCGGAGCGAGCCGATGTTCATGACCAGCGTCTGGTTGCCCTGGGCGGTCGACTGCGCGTTGGTCGAGATCTCCCGCGTCGCCTGGTCCTGCTGCTGGATGGCATTGGAGATGTTCGAGGTGATCTCGTTGATGCCGCGGACAGCCTGGCCGATCTCGCGGACCGCGTCGACCGCGGTCTTGGTCGAGGCCTGGATCAGGCCGACGTTCTGGCTGATCTCCTCGGTCGCCTTGGCCGTCTGCCCGGCCAGCGCCTTGACCTCGTGAGCGACGACGGCAAAGCCGCGGCCGGCCTCGCCGGCGCGGGCGGCCTCGATGGTCGCATTCAGAGCGAGGAGGTTGGTCTGCTCGGCGATGGTCTGGATCAGGGTCAATACGCCGTCGATGCGCTGGGTGGCGGCGGCAAGGCCCTCGATCTCCGTGACCGACTTCTCGGTGCGTTGGCCGGTCTGCTCGACGGCGCCGGCCGACTGCCGGATCTGCCGGCCGATCTCCTCGACGGACGTCGACAACTCCTCGGCGGCGCTCGCGACGGCGGAAACGTTGGTCGAGGCCTGCGACGTCGCGCCGGCTGCGGTGACCGCGCGCTCGTTGGCGTCCGCCGTCAGCCGTGTGATCGCCTCGGCGGTGGCGCGCATCGCGGCGGCGTTCTCGGTGACGGTCCGCATCACGCTGCCGATTGCGGTGCGAAATTCCTCGACCGCGGTTTCGATGTGGCGGGCCCGGGCTTCGCGGATTTCGGAGTCCTGCGAGACCTGGACATTGAGGTCGCGGTTGTGGGCCATCGCCTGCTGGAACACGCCGATGGCGCGGGCCAGCTCGCCGACCTCGTCGGCGCGCCCGGCATACGGCACTTCGACGTTCTCGGCGCCGGTGGCGACCTGGCGGATCGTCTCGGTGATCTGAGACAGCGGCCGAGCGATCGAGCGAGCGATGATCACCACGCCGGCTGCGACCAGAACCAACATCAAGCCGCCAAGGCCTGTCAGCATGAGCGAGAGCTTGTTGTTCAGCGCCGCCTTCTCGGCGATCTTTCCTCCGCGCTCGACATAGACTTTGGACAGCGCTTCGAGGTCCGTGTTGAGCGCCTTGCGCACGGAGCGATTGGCGTCGTTGTCGCCCCACTCGCGTCCCGCAGCCGGGCTGATTTCATTGGCGCGGCGGACCAGTTCGGCGCGGAATTCGACGAATTGCTCGATCCGCTTCTTGAACGTTGCGAATTGCTGGGCGTCGTCGGCCTGTACGATCGCCTGCCACTTGTCGACGACCTTCAGAATCTCGGCGTTGAATTTGAGCAAGCCGTTGCCGTATTGCTTCACGACGGCCGGATCTGTCGACATGTAGACGCCACGCGACTCCATCACGACGGCATAGACGAGGCCGTTGACCAGCTGAACGTTGTGAGCGGCGAGATTGACCGTCTCGATGGCTTTGATGAGCTCCGTGGCCCGCCGCGAGTTGTAGTCGGACAGCCAGGTGATTGCGGCGGTCAATAGCGCAAACAACGCGAAGATTGCATAGAGCTTGACTGCGATGGATCGGCGCGTGGCCGTCTTCGTTGACGTCGGGCGTGAGGTCATGAGGTGAGACACCGCGAGTTTTTGCTGCGACGGAGGAGGCGCTTGATTGTTAATAGTTATGCAAAACCTTCATGGAGAAAGCGTTAAGTGGACACCGTCAGTATTATACAACCACAGCGTACTTTGCTTGGCGTTTCAATCGATTAGTTGGTGCTCCGCAGCAGGGGCGGGCGCCGGGGCGTCCGGTTGACTACGGAGGGCATGCGCCCTTTCGAGGCCCCTCGTTCCCTTGCAAATGCATTGCAAACCAGTGACCGCGCGCACGCGCGCTCAGCAATTGGTCGCCGATCGGAGACAGGCGGGAGCGGTCGTCGCGCTCGACCGATCGATGATCCATCTGATTGGAACCTTGGATCGCCCGTCGCATTCCGCCATCCGTATTGCGATACATTGGATCAGGTCGCCTCATCAGGTCGCGTCTGATCATGCCTGGCAGCGTGAGCATCGGGCACGCGGCGGGGACGTCGCGCCTTGCGACAGGAGCGGAAAACTCGATCGCACCTCAACTTTTCCGGAAGGGGTGGCGAAGCCTTGTCTTCGGCCGTAAGGTAACCAGTTAGCGGGTTGTCGCGAGGGGCAGTCGATGAGATTCGAGGGCATCGAAACGGTACGTCGCATTCTCTGTGTGTTTCCGCGCTACACCTCGTCGTTCGGAACCTTCGAGCATGCCTATCCGCTCACCGACGGCATCCAGGCCTTCATGCCGCCGCAGGGGCTGCTGCTGATCGCGGCCTATCTTCCAAGCTCCTGGCAGGTGCGCTTCATCGATGAGAACATCCGCCCGGCGCGGGACGAGGATTTCTCCTGGGCCGAAGCGGTGTTCGTCAGCGGCATGCACATCCAGCGTCAGCAGATGAACGACATCTGCCAGCGGGCGCACGCGTTCGACCTGCCGGTCGCGCTCGGCGGCCCTTCGGTCAGCGCCTGCCCGGACTACTATCCGAGCTTCGACTATCTGCATGTCGGCGAGCTTGGCGATGCGACCGACGAGCTGATCGCGCGGCTGGCGCGGGATCCGTCACGGCCTGCGCAGCAGGTCGTGCTGCGGACCAGCGAGCGGGTGGCGATGACCGATTTCCCGGTGCCGGCCTATGAGCTCGCCGAGGTGAAGAAGTACTTTCTCGGCAGTATCCAGTATTCCAGCGGCTGTCCCTATCAATGCGAGTTCTGCGACATCCCCGGCCTCTATGGGCGCAACCCGCGCATCAAGTCGCCGCAGCAGATCATCGCCGAGCTCGACAAGCTCAGGGAATGCGGCGTCACCGGCTCGGTCTATTTCGTCGACGACAATTTCATCGGCAACCGCAAAGCGACGGCGGAGCTGCTGCCGCATCTGATCGAATGGCAGAAGCGCACCGGCTATGTGATGCGGCTCGCCTGCGAGGCCACGCTCAACATCGCCAAGCGGCCCGAGATCCTGGAGAAGATGCGCGAGGCCTATTTCATCACCATCTTCTGCGGCATCGAGACGCCCGATCCGGATGCGCTGACGGCCATGCAGAAGGATCACAACATGATGGTGCCGATCCTGGAGGGGATCAGGACGATCAACAGCTACGGCATGGAGGTCGTCTCCGGTATCATCATGGGGCTGGACACCGACACGCCGCAGACCGCGGACGCGCTGCTGCAGTTCGTCGAGGAGAGCCGGATCCCGCTGCTCACGATCAATCTGCTGCAGGCGCTGCCGAAGACGCCCCTGTGGGATCGCCTCGAGCGCGAGGGCAGGCTGGTCCACGACGACGGTCGCGACTCCAACGTGAAATTCCTGATGCCCTATGACGAGGTGGTCACGGCGTGGCGGCGCTGCATGGAGGTGGCCTATGAGCCGGAGCGGCTGTTCGCGCGCTACAAGCACCAATGCGACACCACCTACGCCAACCGCATCGAGGTGCCGGTCAGCGACGAGATGAAGAGCTGGCCGAACGTCAGGCGCGGCCTGGTCATGATGGGCAAGATCTTCTGGAAGGTGGGCGTGCTCGGCGACTACAAGCGGCCGTTCTGGCGCTTTGCCTGGAGCCAGCTCAAGCGCGGCGAGATCGAGAATTTCATCGCCGTGACGCTGATCGCGCATCACCTCATCATGTTTGCGCGCGCCGCCTCGCGCGGGCATCAGAACGCGTCGAACTACTCGATCCGGCTGCGCGAGGCCGCCCTTCCTGCGGGGTGATGGCCTCGCCGGGGCAGGGCAGCGGGGCGCTCGCCGGCGCCGCGGCCTGCTCCGGCAAGGACGGCTCAGTCGGATACCGGTCCTTGAGTCGTTCAGGTTTCGAGCCCCGCGTCCGTCGGGGCCGTCCACCTCTTTTCAAGCACGGCAGAATCGTGGCGTGATCGGAAGCCGTCGCGGCTCGCCGTCTTGTGTGGCCGCGCAAGGTTGCGGCCGGGGAGTGAACCCTGCTAGACCGCCTCGACGAATTTTCACGTGTTTTCAAGGATTAGCTTCGGCTGCGGGCCACAATGCGGTCATCTCTGCTTCGCTGAGCGGCCTTATTTCTGCCCTATGCGCTCAGGCCTTCCGAATTGGGCCGCGCCCCAACCACTGGACACCGCATGCTGGAAGTCAGGCACGACAACGAAGTCCATGTCGAGAAGGTCGAGCACCGGCCGGCCGACAGCATCGCCTTTGGCATCGAGCGGCTCGGCCTCCTCGCGGTCAAGGCGCCGATCTTCTCCTGCGTCGTCCTGCTCGTTCTCATCGTGGCGGCGGTGTTCGGCATCAAGCGCATCCAGATCGACGATTCGCTCAGCCAGCTGTTTCGCTCCGACAGCAAGGAATTCCACCAGTACGAGGAGGTGACGAAGAAGTTCCCGGCCGAGGAATTCGACGTCCTCGTCGTGGTCGAGGGCAAGACCCTGCTGGCCCGCCAAAACCTCGAGAAGCTTCGTGACTTCGTGACCGACCTGCAACTGGTCGAGGGTACCCGGGGCCTGGTGTCGCTGTTCTCGGCCCGTCAGGCGCCGGCGCCCGGCAAGCTGCCGGCCGCGCTGTTTCCGTCGGATCTGCCGGAGGGCGAGGCCTACGACAAGTTCATCGAAACGGTGAAGTCCAACGAGATCATCCGTGGCAAGCTGTTGTCGGAGGACGGCACGCTGGCCCTGATCGTGCTGTCGCTCGAGCCCAAGGTGGTCGCCTCGAACGATCTCGGGAAGGTGGTGGGCGACATCCGGAAGCTGATGGCGGATGACCTCGGCGACACCGGCCTGAATGTCCAGCTTTCCGGCGTGCCGGTCATGCAGCTCGAGATCCGCAACGCGGTGGAGCGTGACGGGCTGACCTACAACATTCTCGGCATTCTCGCCGGCTGCGTCATCGCCATCATCTTCTTCCGCAAGGTCTCCTTCATGATCGCGGCGGCGTTTCCGCCGCTGATCGCGATCATGCTCGCGCTCGGCGCGCTCGGGTGGGCCAATTTCAATCTCAACATGTTCCTGAACGTGATGACGCCGCTCATCATGGTCATCAGCTTCTCCGATTCGATGCAGCTCACCTTCGCCGCTCGCGACCGCCTGATCGCGGGGCAGGACAAGGTGACGGCGTTCAAGAACGCCGTGCTGGTCGTCGGCCCGGCTTGCGTCCTGACCCACGCCACCGCCGGCATTTCCTTCATCGCCCTGCAGTTCTCCGACAGCGACCTGATCCGCAAGTTCGGCGAGGCGGGGCTCGCCGCCACCATCATCGCGCTGGTCGCGGTGCTGTCGCTGGTGCCGGTGTTCGGCGTGCTGCTGGTGCGCAACGAGAAGACGTTCGCGGTCAAATTCCAGGGCGCCGACGCCGGCGTCCAGGCGCTGCGCAATTTCTGCTACTGGATCGCGGTGCGCATGGTCGGCCGTCCCGGCCTGTTCAGCCTGATCGCGGTGCTGTTCGTCGGCTCGCTCGCGGTGGTGTATTCGACCCTGGAGCCGCGCTATCGCCTCGCCGACCAGGTGCCGGACAAGCAGCAGGCGGTTGCGGCGAGCAACCGGCTCGATGCCAAGCTGACCGGCGCCAATCCGGTCAACGTGCTCATCCAGTTTCCGAAGGGCGCCTCGCTGTATGCCCCGGAGACCCTGCAGACCATCGCCGACGTCCATGCCACGGTCGAGAAGACCGCCGGCGTCGGCAACGTCTGGTCGGTTGAGACGCTCCGGCGCTGGCTGGCCGAGAAGGCCGGCTCGTCGGATACGGCGACGTTGCAGGAATACGTCAATCTGATCCCCGAGCACCTCGTGCGCCGCTTCATCGACAAGGAGCAGGATGCCGTCGTGGTCGCCGGCCGTGTGCCGGATATCGATTCCAGCCAGCTGCTGCCGGTGGTCGACAAGCTCGACCGCGAGCTCGATGCGGTGAGAAAGAAGCATCCCGGCTATGAAATCGCCGTCACCGGTCTCGCCGCCATCGCCGCGCGCAACTCGGCCGGCATGATCGAAAAGCTCAACCATGGGCTGACGATCGAGTTCGCGCTGGTGGCGATGTTCATCGGGCTGGCCTTCCGGTCCTGGGTCGTCATGCTCGCCTGCATCCTGCCCGGCATTTTCCCTGTCGTGATGTCGGGGACCGTGCTGTGGGCCATGGGGGAGGGGCTGCAATTCGCCAGCGTGGTGGCGCTCACGGTCTCCTTCGGCCTCGGCCTGTCGGCCACCATCCACTTCCTGAACCGGCTGCGGATGGAGAGCGCGCCCGGCGTCAGTGCCGCGGTCGCAGTGGAGCGTGCCACCGTGTTGGTCGGACCGGCGCTGATCCTCACCACCGTGGTGCTGGCCTGCGGCCTGGTCGTCACCGTGTTCTCGGATCTGCCGTCGCTGCGGCTGTTCGGTTGGCTGAGCGCGTTCTCGATGGTGGCGGCGCTGTTTGCCGACCTCTTCATCCTCCGCCCGACCGCGATGTTCCTGATCAACCTGTCGCAGAAGCTGAAGCGCAAGCCGCTCTAGCCCAGGCTGTTGCGTAAACCAGGGCCGTTATACCCGCGAAAGCGGGTAATCCAGTACGCCGTGGCCTATCGGTTCAACTACGACAGCCTCTGGAACACTGGGCGCCCGGTCCTGTCTGCGCCTTCGGCTTCGACGCGGCTAAACACCTTGAGGGCGCGCCGAAGCGTGAGCGAAGGCGGCAAACCGGGCGACGACAACGGTGGGTCTCATTCGTATCCGACGGCTGCGGAAGCACCGCAAAACAAAACGGCCCTGACATTGTCAGGGCCGTTTGCGCATTCGACTGCCCGTGAGCGCGCGACGCGCTCCGGTCCAAAGATCAGGTCTTCGACATCGTGATGTTGACGCCGCGAATCTCGCCCTTGGAGGAGATCTGCACGACCTGCTTGTTGCCGCTGGTCCGCAGGGTGATGCTGGCGGCGAAGCCGGCGGCCTGCACGAACACGTCGATCTGGCCGTTGCCGGCGGTGCCCTGCAGCTCGCCGTTCACGTTGCGGCTGGATTCGCTCCAGTTGCCGGAGATGCGGTCGCCCTGGCTGGTGACGTCACTGGACAGGAGGAACTTGTAGCTGTCGCTGGCGCATTGCAGGCTCTGCTTCAGATTGGCGCCGGCCACCTTGTAGCTGGCCTTGCAGCGGATGCGCTCGGTGGTGCCGTCCGACAGCGCGACCGTGCCGTTGCCCGACCACGAGCCGTCGAAGCCGGCGAACGGGCCCGACTGAGCCTGAACTGCGGTCGCCGCCACGAACAGTGCCGCTCCGAGACCGGCGGCCTTGACGACGTGCCCAGAGAAAGGTGAGCCGAACAGTTTCATATCGAGTTTCCCATCCAAAATGACACCGCTGTGTCGGCGTATGCCGCCGCTTCGAACACTTGGTGTTCTCGCCGAAGGTTAGGTTCAAATGACGGCCGGTCGGGCGCTGCGACCGGATGCCATGATGCCCGCCGATACCGTGCGACCGGTCGGCGCCGAATGGTCGTCCTCGCAAGACGGCTGCACGCAAGCCGCCTCGACGGCGCCCGCATCTAACGGTCCGCGCGGCATGCTTGCAACAGCCAAATGCGAAAAACGTGTTCCGAGAATAACGCCCTAGTATCAACGCCTTGTTTGTGCCAAAGCTGTGATCTCCGAGCTTGATCCGCTCGGCATCATAGGGCGCAAATTTGGCCGCATTTGGCAGCGTACCTCCGGCGCTGGGGGGCTTGCGGTCCTTGCCAAACCAAACAGGTGTTTCCCGGGCAGCATCGGCGATCCGGGAGGTCTCCTCTGCTGTCAAAATGAAGGAACACGATGCGTAAGATTTTCCTGGCACTTTCCCTGCTGTCGTCGGTGTCCGTTTCCACCGGTGCGTTCGCGCAAGGCCGCGGCGGCACGCCCGAAGAGCAGGCGGCCTGCACGCGTGACGTTCAGAAGTTCTGCCGTGCGGTCATCGATCAGGGTGACTTCACGATTCTGGCGTGCCTCAAGGAGAACCGCCCCAAGATCAGCTCGGCCTGCGATCAGGTGCTGAAGACCCACAACCAGTAAGCGGTTGCCGTTCGGAACGGTTGTTTCCGAACTCTCTTGGTTAACGACCGCCGGCCCGCCCCCTCGGGGCAGGACGGCGGTTCGCTTCTATGGGCTGCCCGACATCGATTGCATTGGTTTTGGCGGGATCTTCGCCTATATGGGGGGCGAGCAATCCGTTCGCATGAGCGAAGCGGCGGGCATTGTTTTCGGTAGCGCCCCTTCAACCTGATAGCTGTTTCGTCCATGACCACCGCGAGCGATTTGCGATCCGGCAAGACACACCGGGACGAGAACTTTCCGGTGGCGTCGTGGATCATCCGTCCTGAGCATCGGGCGCTGATCCTCGCCTTCTACAATTTCGTGCGCACCGCCGACGACATCGCCGACCATCCGAGCCTGCCGGGCGACGAGAAGCTGCGGCTGCTCGACCTGCTCGAGGCTGAGCTGACGGGAACGGGCGAGACCCAGGACGTCGCCGTCAGCCTGCGCCGGGCGCTCGCCGGGCGCGGCATGTCGCCCCGGCACGCGCTCGATCTGCTGGTTGCCTTCCGGATGGACGTGACCAAGCTGCGCTACGAGAACTGGGACGAGGTCATCCACTACTGCCGCTATTCGGCGATGCCGGTCGGCCGCTTCATGCTCGATGTGCACGGCGAGTCCACCGCGACCTGGCCGGCCTCGGACGCGATCTGCGCCGGCCTTCAGATCAACAACCACCTGCAGGACTGCGGCAAGGACTACAAGGCGCTCAACCGCGTCTATCTGCCGCGCGACGCGCTGGCCGAAGCCGGCGCCACGGTCGAGATGCTCGGCGCAGCCAAATCGTCGCCGCAGCTCTTGAGCTGCCTGCAGAAGCTCGCCGTCCGCAATGCGGCGCTGCTCGAGGAGGGCAGGGACCTCAACAGCGGCGTCAAGGATTTCCGCTTCGGACTGGAGATCGCCGTGATCCAGGCCTTCGCCGACCGCATCGTGGCGTTGCTGAAGGTGCGCGATCCGCTGAGCGAGCGCGTGCACCTGTCGCCCATCGGCATGCTCGGTCTCACCTTCACCTCGGTGATGGGCGAGATCGGCCGCCGCGTGGCCGGGCGTCATCCCCAGACCAAATCGGCAGCCGGCGCATGACCCTCGAGGCGACCGCGGATAACGTCGATCACGGCACGGCGGCCTCCGGCAGCTCGTTCTATGCTGCCATGCGCATCCTGCCGCGCGCCCAGCGCGATGCGATGTTCCAGGTCTACAGCTTCTGCCGCGAGGTCGACGACATCGCCGATTCCGACGGCCCGCGGCCCGAGCGGCTGGCGGCGCTGCAGAAATGGCGCGACGACATCGACGCGCTGTACCAGGGCAACCCGCCGCCGCGGCTGCGCGACTATGTCGCGTCGGTGAAGACCTTCGGACTGAAGCGCGAGGACTTCCTCGCCATCATCGACGGCATGGAGATGGACGTGCCGGCGGAGATCCGCGCGCCCGATCTCGCCACGCTCGACCTTTATTGCGACCGCGTGGCGAGCGCGGTCGGCCGCCTCTCGGTGCGCATCTTCGGCATGCCCGAGGAGGACGGCATCCTGCTCGCGCACCATCTCGGCCGCGCGCTGCAGCTCACCAACATCCTGCGCGACATCGACGAGGATGCCGGCATCGGCCGGCTCTACCTGCCGCGCGAGGCGCTGCTGTTCGCCGGCATCACCAGCGACGATCCGGTCAAGGTGATGCAGGAGCGGGCGCTGCCCAAGGTCTGCAACTCGGTAGCGGTCAGGGCCAAGACGCATTTCGAGAAGGCCGACGAGATCATGCGGCGAAATCGCCGGCGCGCCGTGCGGGCGCCGCGGATCATGTCGAAATATTATCGCGCCGTGTTCGACCTCCTGCTCGAACGCGGCTTCGCGCTGCCGCGCGAGCCCGTCCGCGTGAGCAAGCTCACGAAGATCGGCATCATCCTCCGTTACGCAATCATCTGATGCAGAAGACAGCTCACATCATCGGCGCCGGCGTGTCCGGCCTTTCCGCCGGCGTGCGGCTCGCCAACGCGGGCTACATCGTGCACGTCCACGAGGCCACCCAGCAGCTCGGCGGCCGCTGCCGGTCCTATTACGACGCCGCGACCGACCTGGTGATCGACAACGGCAACCATCTGCTGCTGTCGGCCAATCATCACGTGCTGTCCTATGCCCGTGCGATCGGCTCGGAAGCGGGGCTGGTCGGGCCGGAGAAGGCGCAGTTCGCATTCGTCGACATCCGGAGCGGCCAGCGCTGGCTGCTCGATCTCGGCAACGGCCGGCTGCCGCTGTGGGTGTTCGACGAGGGCCGCCGCGTGCCGGATACCAAGCTCGGCGACTATCTCGCATTGTCGCCGCTGATCTGGGCCGGCACGTCCAAGACCATCGGCAGCACGATTCCCTGCAAGGGCGCGCTGTACGACCGGCTGGTGCAGCCGCTGCTGCTCGCGGCGCTGAACTGCGATCCGCCGGAGGGCTCGGCGGGGCTCGCCGGCGCCATCGTCCGCGAGACGCTGTTGGCCGGCGGTCAGGCCTGCCGGCCGCTGATCGCGCGCGACGGGTTGTCGGGCGTGCTGATCGATCCGGCCGTGAAATTCCTGGAAGGCAAGGGCGGCAGCGTCCGGATCGGTCGCGAGCTGCGCGGCCTCGACAATGCAGGCGGTCGCGTCACCGGGCTCAGGTTCGGCGGTGATGAAACCGTCGCGCTCGGTTCCTCCGACGTCGTGGTGCTCGCCGTGCCGCCGCGGCCGGCGATGGCGCTGCTGCCGGGACTCACGGGGCCGACGAAATATCGTGCCATCGTCAATGCCCATTTCCGCATCACGCCGCCGCGCGATGCACCAGCTCTGCTCGGAGTGGTCGGCGGCCTGGTCGAGTGGCTGTTCGCCTTCCCGCAGCGGCTCTCGGTCACCATCAGCAATGGCGATCGCCTGGTCGACATGCCGCGCGAGGAACTCGCCGCCGCGATCTGGGCCGACGTCTGCAAGGCCGCCGGGATCTCGGGCGAGCTGCCGCCGTGGCAGATCGTGCGCGAGCGTCGCGCCACCTTCGAGGCGACGCCGGAGCAGAACGCGCTCCGGCCCGGAGTGAAGACGGCGTTCGGCAATCTCGCTCTGGCGGGGGACTGGACCGATACCGGCCTGCCGGCAACCATCGAAGGCTCGGTGCGCTCCGGCGACCGCGCCGCGAATCTCCTGCTCGGGCACGGCTGACGGGCGCAGGGCTGCCGAATCTGGACGCGCCGTCAGGCCGCCTGCGCCGCGAGTCTCACATTTTCGTGGCGTAGTTCTTGCTTAAAGTTCCACGCCTGGAGGCGCTGGCGCGATCTGTTCCAGGGCGGAACAGGGGGCGGCGGGGCCAAATGGCAACACCCGGCAAAAAACGCATCGGGTGCGGGTGCAGTGCGGCGCAAACGGGGTTTCCTCGTGGAAATTTTCTGCGTAATCCTCGGTTTGTTAAGGTCTTTCCGCTCTGGCGCCGCCGCGGCTGAGGCTTTGGAACAAGAGACGGAGACGTCGGATCACGCGACGTCCGAGAAGGTGTCAGGGGTCGGATTGTGAAGTTGGGGATGGGGGACGACACGTCCGCGGATCGCCCGATTGATCCGCGGCCGGTCTTGGTCGTGACGGGCTTGGTGCAGGAGGCCCGGATTGCTGCCGGGCCCGGCATGATGGTGATCTGCAGCTCGAGCGACCCCAGGCAGTTGCGCTCGCTGCTCACCGTGTTCGATCCGACCTCGATCCGCGGCGTCGTCAGCTTCGGCGTGGCCGGTGGCCTCGATCCGAGCCTCAAGGCCGGCGACATCGTCGTCGCCACCGAGGTGACCGCCGGCGATGCCCGCTGGCTGTCGGGCCTGTCGCTGCGCGAGGAGCACATCGCCCGCGCCGCCCTGAAGAAGCGCCGCGTCGTGCGCGGCGTGCTCGCCGGGGCCGAAGAGGTGGTGGTGGCGCAGGCCCGCAAGGCGGCGCTGCGCATGAAGACCGGCGCGGCCGCGGTCGACATGGAGAGCCACATCGCTGCCGCCTATGCCGCCGAGTACGGGCTGCCGTTCGCGGCGCTGCGGGTGATCTCCGATCCCGCCCATCGCACCCTGCCGTCGCTCGCCAAGGATGCGATCAAGCCGAATGGCGACATCGACCTGCCGATGATCCTGCGCGGTGTCGCCCGCAATCCGGCCGTGCTGCGTGGCCTGGTGTCGACCGGCATCGAGTTCAATCGCGCCCTGCGCTCGCTCCGCGGCGCCCGCGACCTGCTGCTGAGCGGCCTGCTCGCGGCTGAGCATTTCCTCGAGACCGAGCCGCTGGCCGTCGCCGAGGCGTAAGGCTCCGGCTGGCGAATGATCGTCGGCTTTATCGGCTAAGGCTCCGATAATTCCCGCTTGCTCCGTGATTGCGAGCGCAGCGAAGCGATCCAGAGTGGTGTGCGGAGCCCTGGATTGCTTCGCTGCGCTCGCAATGACGTGTGGAGAGAGCTTCGCTCAGAGGCGCAATCCCTGCACTGGGGCGGAGCGGCGCCTACGAGCCCATAGCACCTCGACGAAAACGGC
Source organism: Bradyrhizobium sp. SZCCHNS3002 (assembly GCF_032377435.1). Lineage (NCBI taxonomy): Bacteria > Pseudomonadati > Pseudomonadota > Alphaproteobacteria > Hyphomicrobiales > Nitrobacteraceae > Bradyrhizobium > Bradyrhizobium sp. SZCCHNS3002. Next base: position 438,963 of record NZ_JAUHHY010000003.1, on the reverse strand, counting down.
CGCCGGTTGCCCCGGCGGCCGCTTCGCTGTGGTTTGATGGTCGGGCGGCTCAGGCGGCCGTCGAGGCCTTCTGCTGCGCCTCGATCGCTTCGTCCTTGCGGATCTCGGAGAGGCGCTTCTGCACCTCAGACGAGAACACGTATTGCGCCGGGCGCTGCTTGGAGAGGTCGATCTCCGGCGCCATCGGGCCTTCGGTCTTGATGCCGCGCAGCGACACGAACATCGCCTTGATCGGGTTGGTCAGCGCCGCATTGGCGGCGGTCGCCTCATAGCCGCAATGCGCCATGCAGTCGGCGCACTTCTCGTACTTGCCGGTGCCGTAGGAATCCCAGTCGGTGGTCTCCATCAGCTCCTTGAAGGTCTTGGTGTAGCCTTCGCCGAGCAGATAGCAGGGCTTCTGCCAGCCGAAGATGTTGCGCGCAGGCATGCCCCAGGGGGTGCACTCGAACTCCTGGTTTCCGGCGAGGAAGTCGAGGAACAGGCCGGAATGCATGAAATTCCACTTCTTGCCCTTGCCGAGCTTGAAGACGTCGCGGAACAGTTGCTTGGTCTTGGTGCGGTTGAGGAAGTGCTCCTGGTCCGGCGCGCGCTCATAGGCATAGCCGGGCGACATGGTCACGCCGACGCCGAGCTCGGTCGTGAAGTCCAGGAACTTGGCGATCTCCTCGGCCGGGTGGCCGTCGAACACCGTGGCGTTGACGTTGACGGTGAAGCCGCGCTCCTTGGCGGCCTTGATCGCGGAGACGGCGCGGTCGAACACGCCCTTCTGCGACACCGCCTTGTCGTGATGCTCGCGCAGGCCGTCGAGATGCACCGAGAAGAACAGGTAAGGCGACGGCTCGAACAGGTCGAGCTTCTTCTCCAGGAGCAGCGCGTTGGTGCAGAGCGAGACGAACTTCTTGCGCGCGACGAGGCCGCGCACGATCTCGCCGATCTCCTTGTGGATCAGCGGCTCGCCGCCGGGGATCGCGACCATCGGCGCGCCGCATTCGTCGGCGGCGTCCCAGCACTCCTGCGCGCTCATGCGGCGGTTGAGGATCGCGTCGGGATAGTCGATCTTGCCACAGCCCGCGCAGGCCAGGTTGCAGCGGAACAGCGGCTCCAGCATCAGTACGAGCGGATAGCGTTTCCGGCCGAGAAGCTTCTGCTTCATCAGATAGGCCCCGATACGCAGTTCCTTATGGAAGGGGATTGCCATTACGTCTCTTCTTTCTGGACCAAACGAGGACCGATCAGCCCGCGACCAGCTCGGCCGGCAGGCGGAATTCGATGTTTTCTTCCCGCCCCGGGACCACCGCGACCTCGACCGGTCCGATGCGCCGCAGGGCTTCGATGACGTCGTCGACAAGCACTTCGGGAGCCGAGGCGCCGGCAGTGATGCCGACGGCCTTGGCCCCCTTCAGCCAAACCGGATCAAGCTCGCTGCCATCAGCGATCAGATAGCTTGCGACCCCGGCCTCGGTGCCGATCTCGCGCAGTCTGTTCGAGTTGGAGCTGTTGGCGGCGCCCACCACCAGGATGACGTCCACCAGCTTGCTCAAGTCCCTTACCGCAGATTGGCGGTTCTGTGTCGCATAGCAGATATCCCGGATATCGGGACCTTGAAGGTCTGTAAAGCGGGCTTGAAGGGCTAAAATGATGTCCCGGGTGTCGTCCACGCTGAGCGTGGTCTGGGTAATATAGGCCAAGGGGGTGTCGAGCGGCAGAGGCAGGGCGGCCACATCGGCCACGTTCTGCACGAGGTAGACCGGGCCGGGAACCTGGCCCATGGTTCCCTCCACCTCCGGATGGCCGGCATGACCGATCAGTACCAGGGTACGTCCCTTGGACATGTAGCGCTTGCCCTGGTTGTGAACCTTCGTCACCAGCGGGCAGGTGGCATTGAGCACCGGCAGCCCGCGGGCGGCCGCTTCCTCCTCGACCGTCCGGGCGACGCCGTGGGCGCTGAACACGGTGACGGCGCGCGGCGGCACCTCGGAGAGGTCCTCGACGAAGATGGCGCCCTTGGCCTTCAGGCTCTCGACCACATGCTTGTTGTGGACGATCTCATGACGCACGTAGACCGGCGGGCCATACTTCTCCAGCGCGCGCTCCACGATCTCGATCGCACGCACGACTCCAGCACAAAAACCGCGCGGCTGCGCGAGATACACCTGCATGGGACGTCCAGCCACGTTGCCTCACTTTCGACCCGGCACCTCCGTGCGTGCGACAGGGTTGCAATAATCGCACCAGCGAGTGCCCCCAATGGCCCGCCACACGGATGGAAACGCAGGGCTTTGTGTCAAAAATCGAGCGAAGAGAAAAGCCGGTCTGCAAGTCGCTCGCATGTGATGCGTCGCACGCAGCCCCCGAGAGGTTGCAGGTAATTTAGTAATTATAAATTAGATCAATCAATTGAGTTGGTTATGCTCTCACTCGTTCGTCACTTTACCGCCGAGAACAGCCGCTATATCAGCCGGCCCGACGGTTCCGTGCATCGTTCAACTTGATCCGCCGTCGAGGGACCATCCTCGTCTTCAAGGTTGGGCCAGGCCGGGTCGGGGCGCGCTCAGGATGTGTGCGTCCGGGGCTCGCCCTGATCGGGGAACTCCGCCATGAAGCGGACGTTTCCGCCCAGCTCTCTAAACATTAGAAAGTCACGAAGTGCTGACCACGTTTGTCGTCTCGATCGTCAAGGCCTGCACCCGGTTTGCCTGGCCGACATTGATTGCGGCCCTGCTGCTCTCCGTCGGCGCGGGCTTCTATACGGCGCGTCATTTCTCGATCAATACCGACATCAACAAGCTGATTTCGCCTGATCTCGACTGGCGCAAGCGCGACCAGCAATATGAGCAGGCGTTCGATCGCGATCGCATGATCCTGGGCGTGGTCGAGGCGGCGACACCGGAGCTGACCGGCGTGGCGGCTGATGCGCTTGCCAAGAAGCTCAAGGGCGACACCGCGAACTTCTCATCGGTCGAGCTGCTCGGCGGCGGCGAGTTCTTCGCCAGGAACGGCCTGCTGTTCCTGCCGACCGAGGAGGTCAAGCAGCTCACGGACCAGTTCACGGCGGCGGCGCCGCTGGTCGAGATCATGGCCGGGGACCCCTCGATCCGCGGCCTGACCGGTGCGCTGGAGACCGGCCTTGCCGGCGTCAAGCGCGGCCAGGTCAAGCTCGACAATGCCGCGCGGCCGTTCGACTACATCTCTCAGACGGTCGAGACCGTGCTCGACAAGGGCGATGCGACCTTCTCCTGGCGCCAGCTGATCTCCGACAAGCCGCTCGAAGACAGCGACAAGCGCGCCTTCATCCAGTTCAAGCCGATCCTCGACTACCAGGCCCTGGAGCCCGGCAAGGCGGCGACGGATGCGATCCGTCAGGCGGCGGCCGAGCTCGATTTCCCGCACCGCTTTCACGCCCGCGTGCGGCTGACCGGGCCGGTGCCGATCGCCAACGAGGAATACGCCACCGTGCAGGAAGGCGCCGTCGTCAACGGCATCGGCACCGTGGTCGTCGTGCTGATCATCCTGTGGCTGGCGCTGCATTCGGCCAAGATCATCTCGGCCGTGTTCATCAACCTGTTCATCGGCCTCGCGCTCACCACGGCCGTCGGCCTGATGATGGTCGGCTCGCTCAATCTGCTGTCGGTCGCGTTCGCCGTGCTGTTCATCGGCCTCGGCGTCGATTTCGGCATCCAGTTCAGCGTGCGCTATCGCTCCGAGCGGTTCAAGAACGACAATCTTCCGGAAGCGCTGGCGGAAGCCGCGCGCCGCTCCGCGGTGCCGCTGTCGCTCGCGGCGATGGCGACGGCTGCCGGTTTCCTGTGCTTCCTGCCAACCGACTACAAGGGCATCTCCGAGCTCGGCGCCATCGCCGGCGCCGGCATGATCATCGCGTTCCTGTCGTCGATCACGGTGCTGCCGGCATTGCTGAGGATCCTCAATCCGCCCGGCGAGAAGGAGCCGGTCGGCTACGCCTTCCTGGCGCCGGTCGATCATTTCCTCGAGAAGCACCGCGTGCCGATCATCGTCGGCACGCTCGGCCTGGTCGTCGCCGGCCTGCCGCTGCTCTACTACATGAAGTTCGACTTCAACCCGATGAACCTGCGCAATCCGCGCGCCGAGTCGATCGCGACCTATCTCGACCTGCGAAAGGATCCGAACACGGGCGCCAATGCGATCGACGTGCTGACGCGCTCCGAGACCGAGGCCAAGGCGATCGAGGCCAAGCTGGCGAAGTTGCCCGAGGTGGCGCGCGTGATGTCGCTCGACAGCTTCGTCCCCGAGGACCAGCCGGCCAAATTGAAGCTGATCGCGCAGGGCGCGAAGGTGCTGGGGCCTGCACTCAACCCCGATCAGGTCGATGCGGCGCCGAGCGACAAGGAGAATGTCGACGCCCTGAACTCGACCGTCGACAATCTCCGGCGCACCGCGGGCGAGAGCAACGGGCCGGGCGCGGTCGCGTCGCGGCGGCTCGCCGACGCGCTTGCCAGGCTCGCGGGCGCCAGCGAAACGGTTCGCAACAAGGCGCAGGCGGTGTTCGTCGAGCCGTGGAAGATCACGCTGACGCAGCTCAGCGCCACTCTCCAGGCGCAGCCGGTCAGCCTCGCGAACCTGCCGCCGGAACTGGTGTCGCAGTGGAAGAGCAAGGACGGACTGATTCGGGTCGAGGCGCAGCCCAAGGGCGATCCGAACGACAACGACAATCTCAGGCGATTCGCCAACGCCGTCCTGACGGCCGAGCCCAACGCGATCGGCGGTCCGGTCTCGATCCTGAAGTCCGGTGACACGATCGTGAAGGCATTCATCCACGCCGGCATCTACTCGCTGGTCGTGATCAGCCTCCTGCTGTGGGTGACCTTGAAGCGCTTCAGCGACGTGCTCATGACGATCGTGCCGCTGCTGGTTGCGGGCGCCGTGACGCTGGAGATCTGCGTGCTGATCAAGCTGCCGCTGAACTTCGCCAACATCGTCGCCCTGCCGCTCCTGCTAGGCATTGGCGTCGCGTTCAAGATCTACTACGTGGTGGCGTGGCGCGGCGGCCGCACAAATTTGCTCCAGACCAGCCTGACCCGGGCGATCTTCTTCAGCGCACTGACGACGGCGACCGCATTCGGCAGCCTGTGGCTGTCGAGCCATCCCGGCACGTCCAGCATGGGCAAGCTGCTGGCGCTGTCGCTGGTCACCACGCTCGCCGCCGTGCTGCTGTTCCAGCCGGCGCTGATGGGCAAGCCTCGCGAGATCAAGGAGCAAGAGGGCTCGTGATCACGGAATAGAAAAAGCGGCCGATCTCTCGGCCGCTTTTTTTTGTTCGCGTGACGGACGCCCGTTAGTTAGCGGGGGCGCGCGATCTCGGGCAGCAGGCAGATATCGCCGACCTGGTCCGCGGGCTTGTGTCCCGGCTTGGCCGATGCGGTTGCGCCACTGCCGACGCCGGTGGTCGTCTTGGCCGCCGGAGCAGGGGCCGGCGCGATTGGTTTCTGTGTACCTTTGGCCATGCTGTTCACAGGGCTCGACGGAATCGGCGGAGCAACCCGCGTCCAGGTCTCGCCGCCGCACAGGAAGCCGAGCACGCAGCCCTTGATCTCCAGGTGATCGGGGTCGACCGGCGTGATGGTGGAGCTGTAGAGCTGCCCATCCTTGGCGTTGTAGACTTGGCCTTCCCACGCGTCTGCGCCGGGCTTCTTCTTCATGTCGATCAGGATCGGCATGCCGAGCGTCGGGCGGCTCTGGCGGGCCGGATCGGGGTTGTTGCTGTCGCGTCCGCCCGGGGTCTTCTCCCAGGCCACGACGCCCCACATGCTGCCATTACATTGTGCGACTCGGATGTTCGCGACGCCGTCGGCAACCCGCCAGTCGCCGGTGGGGTCGGCCGCGAGCGCGGAAGAAATTCCTGCTGCGAACACGACTGCGGAGTATGCTAGTGTCGTCGACATGAGATATCTAAGGCGATGCAACATTGGCAGAAACCCGTGCTTGCTTTGATGGTGCGAATGAGGGCAAAACGCCGCATTGCGCGTTTTCAGTTGACGTCACGTCCATCAACCGAAGTATGTAGCCGATGCTAAAACCCAATCTAGACGTTTCCGAGATGTTTGTGGAGCGCCAAGCGCAGCGCAGCACGATGCACTCTCGGCATCTGAACGAGCAGCTTGTCCGCGTTCTCAAAACGATTGGATATGATGTTGGGTTCCAGAAAGGACAAGGGCAATATCTCTACGATCGTGATGGGGCCCGTTATCTTGACCTGCTCAGCGGTTTTGGCGTCTTTGCAATCGGCCGCAATCATCCGACACTGCGCGCCGCGCTGAAAAGCGTCCTCGACACCGACCTGCCGAATCTCGTTCAGCTCGACGTCTCGACCTTGGCGGGCGTTCTTGCCGAGCGGCTGCTGGAATATGTCCCGTATCTGGACAAGGTGTTCTTCGCCAATTCCGGCGCCGAGACCGTGGAAGCCGCGATCAAATTCGCGCGTGGCGCGACCGGCCGGCCCGGCATCGTCTATTGCGGGCACTCCTATCACGGTCTCACCTATGGCGCGCTGTCGCTGACCGATGATTCGAACTTCCGCAACGGCTTCGAGCCGCTGCTGCCGGGTTGTACGGCGATCCCTTTCAACGATCTCGCCGCGCTCGAGCAGGCGCTGTCGTCGCGCGAGATCGCAGCGTTCATCGTCGAGCCGATCCAGGGCAAGGGCGTCAACATGCCCTCCGACGAGTTCCTGCCGGGTGCCGCTGCGCTCTGCAAGAAATACGGCACCATCTTCATCGCCGACGAGATCCAGACCGGCATGGGACGCACCGGCCGGTTCCTCGCCGTGGAACATTGGAACGTCGAGCCCGACATGGTGCTGCTATCGAAGGCGCTGTCCGGCGGCCATGTCCCGGTCGGCGCGCTGCTGACGCGCAAGCAGATCTTCGACAAGATATTCAACCGCATGGATCGCGCCGTGGTGCACGGCTCGACCTTCGCCAAGAACGACCTCGCGATGGCCGCCGGCATTGCCACGCTCGAGGTGATGAAGGCCGAGAAGCTGGTCGAGGCCGCCGCCAAGCGCGGCGCCGAGCTGCGGCTGGCGCTGACCCGGATGGTGCCGGGCTACGAGCTGCTCAAGGAAGTCCGCGGCAAGGGGCTGATGATCGGCGTCGAGTTCGGTCCGCCGAAATCGCTGCGCCTCAAGGCGTCGTGGACCATGCTGGAGAGCGCCAACAAGGGCCTGTTCTGCCAGCTCATCACGGTGCCGCTGTTCAAGGATCACAAGATCCTGACCCAGGTCGCCGGTCACGGCCTGCACACGATCAAGCTGCTGCCGCCGCTGACCATCACCGAGGAGGACTGCGCCTGGATCGAGCGCGCCTTCGACGACGTCATCGCGCAGAGCCACAAGGTCCCCGGCGCGATCTGGTCGCTCGGCAAGACCCTGGTCGACAACGCCATCCGCAAATCGGCGTGAGCTGACGAACATGTAGGGTGGGCAAAGGCGCGACGCGCCGTGCCCACCATCTCGATCCTCGCAGGACCTTTGGTGGGGCACGCTACGCTTTGCCCGCCCTACGAAGGGCTTGTCATGGCGAGCGAAGCAATCCAGCCTTCCTTCGCGCCTCGGGATTGCGTCGCTTCGCCCGCAATGACGGAGCGCGCGAGAGCGACTCAGCTGCTCCCACCCATCTTCCGCTCGAACCGCTCGCCGAACTCCTCGAGCTCGTCGCCGCCGATATCGCTGATCGCCCAATAGCTGAGGCCGCGGTCGCGCCAACTCCTGATATTGAAGCCCTGGATCGTGTCCATCCGTGCGGCGCGGCGCTCGGTGGACGAGGTCTGCGCCACGAACAGATTGATGACGTGCTGGCGGCGGCGATAGACCACCGCGCCGATCGGGCGGGCATCGACATAATCGAGCCGCCCGCCGATCAGGGTGAATCCCTCAGCGGTGAGGTCGATCACTGGCGGCGCCACGTCGAGCCTGCCGTTGAACCAGGGCTTGACGGTGTGCTGGTCGGTCGAGATCACGTCGGTCAGGTGGCCGGCCTGCAGCGAGCGCAGATGCGCCGAGACGATCTCGGCCTCGATCCGCTGCTGGTCGTCATTGCGCAGCACGATGGCGACGAGACCGGTGGCGGCCAGCGCCGACACGGCCGAGCCCATCGCAAAGCCCTTCAGCAGCGAGCGGCGGCTCGGCCGGACGGCAAACGGAGTAACGACGGCCGCCTCGACCGGCGGCAGGGCGGCTTCGATGCGCTGGCGCAAGGCGGCGGGCGCCTTGTAGCCGAGGTCGGCGCCGGCGAGCATCTGCTTCATCTCCCTGATGGCAGCAAGCTCCGCAGCGCAGCGCGGGCAGGTCGCGACATGGGCTTCGACCTCGAGAGCGTGGCCGGCGTCGAGCTCGCCATCGGCCAGCGCGTGGATCAGGATCTCGGCTTCATCGCAGGTCATGGCTAGAGCTCCTCCTGCGCGAGCCAGGCGGCGCGCAGCATCGCGCGGGCGCGGGCGAGACGCGACATCACGGTGCCGACCGGCACGCCGGCGGCCTCCGCGATCTCGCGATAGGACAGATTGTTGACCTCGCGCAGCACGAACGTCTCGCGGAACGGCTCGGCCAGCGTGTCGATCATTCGCCGGATCGCCGAGGCATCGCGCTCGCGCAGCACGGCGGCTTCCGGCGTCTCGGTGCTCTCCTGCCACAGCGGCGGCTGCTCGGCCGCTTCGGGCGCATCGTCGAGCGCCTTGACCGGCGCGCCGGCGCGGCGCGCGAATTCGGCGTGGCAGACATTGCGCAGGATCGCAAACAGCCACGGCTTCATCGCCGGACCACGGTAGGTGTCGAAATGCTTCAGCGCGCGCAGGTAGCATTCCTGCACCGCGTCCTCCGCGTCGGCGGCGTTGCGCAGCAGATAGCGCGCCAGCGTGTAGACATCGTCGAGATGCGGCAGTGCCGCCTCGCGGAAGCGTCGCGCCCTCTCGGGATCGTCACTGGCTGTCGTCACCGGCGTGGTCTCCGGCCCGGTTCGCGGTCGCACGGCGCGGCCGGCGCTACGCCGCCGACCGGTCCATGCGACGATGCTCATGCCCTGGTTCGCGATGCTACTCAACCTTGACCAGCCCCGTCATGTGCGGATGCAGCGAACAGAAATATTTGTAGTCGCCGGCGGCTGCGAAGGTGAAGGAGAAGCTGTCGTCGGTATCGAGCGTTTTCGACCGGTATTTCCCAGCCGACACCACCGTGTGCGGGATGTCGTCGTGGTTGGTCCAGGTCACGGTGTCGCCGACCTTCACCGTCACCGCGGCCGGGGTGAAGGTGAAGTTGTCGATGGTGACCTTGATGGTCTCGGCGCGCAGCGGCGTGGCGCCGAGAAGCAGCGCGGCGGCGAGGCAGGCGCCGCGAACAACAGACTGGCTCATTGCGTTTCCGTCCTCAGCCGGCCAGCGGCGTGTCGATGATGGCGAGCCGCTCGGACCCGACCTTGAAGTCGATGCTGGCGATGCCGAGCAGGCTGCGCAGCCTGGCGTCCTCGACCTTCATCGGGCCGGGCGAGGGCGCCGTGCCCGGCGCCGGCTGCGGAAAGGCGGTCGAGCGCGCGGTGTGGAAGGTGACGTTACCCTCGACCTTCTGCATCACCTGATGAATATGGCCGTTCAGCACCGTCACCGAGCCGAACCCCTTCAGGCTGTCCAGCGCGCGGCCGCCATCCTCGGTGCCCCAGCCCCATTCCGGATATACGGTCCACAACGGGATGTGCGCGAACACGACGACCGGGGTCGATTTCGAGCGGCCCTTGAGATCCTGCTCCAGCCAGGCGAGCTGCTCGGCGCCGAGATTGCCGAGCCCGCCGGCCTTGAGATCGACCACGTTGACCAGCCCGATGAAGTGTACGCCATTGGCGTCGAACGAATACCAGCCGGAGCCGCGCGTGCCCTTGCCGTAGCGCTCCTTGTAGAGCTTGACGTCCTCGTCGAGGAAGTCGTGCTCGCCGGGCACGTAGTGCACGTCGAGCCGCGTCTGCGAGATGATGCGATCGGCGTCGTCGAACTCGGCCGCCTTCGACAGATGCGAGATGTCGCCGGTGTGGATCATGAAGGACGGCTTCACCGGCATCGCCTTGATGCGGTTGACGGCCTCCTCGAGCGTGCCGAGCGCGTTGGGATTGGCCGGCTTGTCGAAGCCGACATGGCTGTCGCTGATCTGCAGGAAGGTCAGGCCGGAGGCGGGCTGCTCGGCCGCCCGCGCGGCGTCGACCAGGCCGAGCGAACGCGGCACGCCGCCCGACAGCGTCCAGAGCACGCCGGTGCCTGCCCACGTCATGCACTCCAGCACCTTGCGACGGCTGACGCCGTTCTCGTCGTGATCACCAAGGCTCATCGTCATCTCCCGTTGCCCGTCATCGGGCTTGCGGGTGAGAAGAGCGATGGCGGCCCGGTTTTATTCCCGGCTTCTCGCGATCGAAACGCGATGACGTGTTCGTGATCATGCCGGCCATGGCCGGCGGCTCACCTGCTCGCGCAGGATGTCGGCGCAGGGCCGCGCGAAATATACAAGCGGCGTGCGCCGCCGAAGGGCGGCTGAGGGACTGGATGCGACGTCGATGCATGAGCGCGTGATCCCCAACCTGCAACGAACCGAGCTGTCTGCCGATCGGATCGTGCCGCTCGATCGCGCCAGGACGTTCATCACGCTCTCGGTCGTGCTCTATCACTCCGCCATCAACTACACTCATTTCGGCCAGGGCGGCGACCGCATGCACTGGCTCGGCTTCGACCTCGTCGCGCTGTTCAACGACAGCTACTTCATGTCGTGCATGTTCTTCATCTCCGGCCTGTTCGTGCCGGCAAGCCTGGCGGGCCGGGGCGCGTCGGACTATGTCGGGCGCCGCGCGCTGCGGCTCGGCGTGCCCTACATCGTGTCGATCCTCGTGATCATGCCGATCGCCTATTACCGATACTACGTGGCCGAGGATCAGTTCGCCGCGGTGTGGTGGCGCATGATCAGCGAAGGGCCGTGGCCGTCCGGCTCGGCCTGGTTTCTCGGCGTGCTGCTGGGGTTTGATATACTGGCTGCGCTCGTCTGCGTCCTGGCGCCGCAGGCGATCGGCGCAGTCGGGCGCTGGGCCGGGGCGTTGCTGCACTATCCGCTCACTGGCTTCCTGATCTTCCTCGTGATCGCCAACCTGGCCTATCTGCCGCCGCATCTCGGCTTCGGCGACGGGCTGTGGTTCATGCCCGGACATTTCCCGCTGCCGTTGCAGGCGAGTCGCGCGCTGCTCTATCCGGCCTTCTTCATCGCCGGCGTGGCGATGGGAGCAGGGGGCCTGCGCACGGGTCCGTTGGCGCAGGACGGTGCGCTGGTGCAGCGCTGGTCGATCTGGTTCGGTCTCTCCTATGGCTGCTATGGCGCGATCCTGTTGCTGGCCTACGCCCATCACAACTGGATCGCGGACTTCGACTCGCCGCCGCTGTGGTGGCGCGCCGCCTATGGTATGGCGGTGGCGAGCTTCTGCGCGTCGATGGCGTTCGGCGTGCCGACCTTCTTCCTGCGCTGGGCGAAGGCCCCCCTGACGCTGATGGACCGCATGCAGCCGTCGGCCTACGGCATCTATCTGCTGCACTTCCTGCCGCTGCTGTGGCTGCAATATCTGGTCTACGACCCGGCGTGGCCGGCCGCCGTGAAGTTCGCGATCGTGCTGGTGGGCACGCTGTCGGTGAGCTGGCTGGCGACCGTGCTGTTGCGCCGGATTCCGCTGGTGGCGCGGATCATCTGATCCGTTATGCGCGGCGGCAGCTACCGTCGAATTCCTCACCGTAACACTTGGAGTCAGCAAGACGAGGCGTGGTGCGAGTGAATGCGCCCTCGCGCTTTGTGGGAGAGGGCATGTAGGACGGTGCAGCAAGCTCGGTTGGGTGAAGGGTATGCCTCAACGAGCGTCGCTCGCCGAGAGATACCCCTCACCCAACCGCGCGCGTGGATAGGCCGAAGATGCCTTCTCCCACAAGGGGAGAGGGCGCTGTATCGTACAGCGCTGTGTGTCGACGCCATCGATGCCGTGGGAACTGCGCGCGCGAGTTCAGCGCAAGGCGAGCGGGGTCGCATGCGCGCTTTGTCCCGGACGATCGTCAGCGCCCATCCTCCAAAATCATCGTCGCCGCCTTTTCCGCGATCATCGCGGTCGGCGTGTTGGTGTTGCCGGAGGTGATCGTCGGCATGATCGAGGCGTCGGCGATGCGCAGGCGGTCGATGCCGCGGAAGCGCAGCCGCTCGTCGACCACGGCCATCGGATCATCGGCGGAGCCCATCTTCGCCGTGCCGACCGGATGGAAGATCGTGGTGCCGATGTCGCCGGCGGCCTTGGCCAGCGCCGCGTCGTCATCGCCGACAGAGGGGCCCGGCAGGTATTCCTCCGGCCTGTAGGCGGCGAGCGCATTCTGTTTCATCAGCCGGCGGGTGACGCGGATGGCGTCGGCCGCGACCTGGCGGTCGTCCTCGGTCGCCAGATAGTTCGGCGCGATCGATGGCGCTTCATCGATTGCTGCGGAGCGGATGCGGACGCTGCCGCGCGAGGTCGGGCGCAGGTTGCAGGCGCTGACCGTGATCGCGGGAAAGCGATGCAGGGGATCGCCGAACTTGTCGAGCGACAGCGGCTGCACGTGGAATTGGATGTTGGCGCGGTCGCGCGTCGCATCCGAGCGCGTGAAGATGCCGAGCTGCGACGGCGCCATGGTCAGCGGCCCGCGGCGCCGGAACGCGTAGTCGAGACCCATCAGGCCGCGGCGGACCAGCGAGTAGTAGGTCTCGTTCAGCGTCTTCACGCCCGTGACCTTGTAGATCGCGCGCTGCTGCAGATGGTCCTGCAGGTTGCGTCCCACGCCCGGTCTGTCGAGGACGAGGTCGATGCCGAGCGCGCCGAGCCACTCGGCCGGGCCGATGCCCGAACGCTGCAGCACCTGCACCGAGCCGATCGAGCCGGCGCTGAGGATGACCTCGCCCCTGGTGCGGGCCTCGATGGTCTCGCCGTTCTGCCGGAAGCGCACGCCGACGGCGCGGCCGTTCTCGATGATCAGGCGATCCACCATCACCTGCGTTTCCAGCCGCAGGTTCGGCCGGCTCAGCGCCGGCTTGAGGAAGCCCCGCGCGGACGACCAGCGCCGGCCGCGCTTCTGGTTGACGTGGAAATAGCTGATGCCCTCATTGTCGCCGGTGTTGAAGTCGGGGATGCGGCGCAGGCCCATCTGCTCGGCGGCGTCGCCGACTGCATCCAGCACCGCCCAGGACAGCCGGGGCGCCTCGATCCGCCAGCCGCCGCCGACGCCATGGTGTTCGCTTTCGCCGAGAAAATGATCCTCCAGCTTCCGGAACACCGGCAGCACGTCGGAATACGACCAGCCGGCGAGCCCGAGCTGGCGCCAATGGTCGTAGTCGGCGGCCTGGCCGCGCATCGAGATCATGGCGTTGATCGCCGAGCAGCCGCCGATCACCTTGCCGCGGGGGTAGGCCAGCGAGCGGCCATTCAGCCCCGGCTCGGGCTCGGTGCGAAACATCCAGTCCGAGCGCGGGTTGCCGATCGCGAAGAGGTAGCCGACCGGAATATGGAACCAGATCCAGTTGTCGTTGCCGCCGGCCTCGAGAATCAGGACGCGGGCCTTCGGATCGGCCGAAAGGCGGTTGGCGAGGATGCAGCCGGCGGTGCCGGCGCCCACCACGATATAGTCGTAATCCCCCTCGAGCTGTCTCGGCATCGGCATTCCCTTCCCATCGTTGCCAGCTTTTAGTCAGCCCGGACCGACCCGGACAAGCGCCACGTTCATGGCTGGTTGACCGAGCCATGAGACGGGCGCAGCCCTTATCTTGGGCGGTGCGGCTTTTGCATGCTAAACAGGCGCAAAATCCCACCGGAGTTACGAGATTCCCCATGCCCATCGTCAACCGCGTCGCCGATCTGCAGCCCGATATCCAGGCCTGGAGGCGGGATATCCATTCGCATCCGGAGCTGCTTTACGACGTGCACCGGACGGCGGCCTTCGTCGCGGATCGGCTGCGCGAGTTCGGCTGTGACGAGGTCGTGACCGGCCTCGGCCAAACTGGCGTCGTCGGGGTCATCAAGGGCCGCAAGCCCGGCCATGGCGAGGTGAAGGTGCTCGGACTGCGCGCCGACATGGACGCGCTGCCGATCGTGGAGGCGACCGGACTGCCCTATGCCTCGAAGACCCCGGGCATGATGCATGCCTGCGGCCATGACGGCCATACGGCGATGCTGCTCGGCGCCGCGCGCTATCTGGCGGAGACCCGCAACTTCGCCGGCGAGGTCGCGGTGATCTTCCAGCCGGCCGAGGAGGGCGGCGGTGGTGCGGACGCGATGATCAAGGACGGCCTGATCGACCGTTTCAAGATCGACCAGGTCTACGGCATGCACAACGGGCCCGGCCTGCCGGTCGGCGCCTTCGCCATCCGCCAGGGGGCGCTGATGGCGTCGACCGACGCGATCGACATCACCATCGAGGGTCATGGCGGTCATGCCGCCAAGCCGCACAATTGCATCGACTCGCTCCTGGTCGGCGCCCAGCTCGTCACCGCGCTGCAGCAGATCGTGTCGCGCAGCGTCGATCCGCTGGAGGCCGCGGTGCTGTCGATCTGCGAGTTCCACGCCGGCAATGCCCGCAACGTGATTCCGCAGAGCGCGGTGCTGCGCGGCACCGTGCGGACGCTGACGCCGAAGGTGCGTGAGCTGATGGAGAAGCGGGTGCGCGAGGTCGTGACCGGCGTCGCCCAGATGACCGGCGCCAGGATCGACCTGAACTATGCGCGCGGCTATCCCGTTGTGATCAATCACGCCGAGCAGACCGAGATCGCGATCCGCGCCGCCAAGGAGGTCGCGGGCGACGCCAACGTCCACGAAATGCCGCCGATGATGGGCGGCGAGGACTTCGCCTACATGCTCGAGGCGCGTCCGGGCGCCTTCATCTTCGTCGGCAATGGCGACAGCGCGGGCCTGCATCACCCCGCGTACAATTTCAACGACGAGGCGATCGTCTACGGCACCTCGTTCTTCATCAAGGTGGTGGAGAACACGCTGGCGGCGTGAGGCTCGTCATCGCGCATGGAAGTGTGGCGGGCCCGCGCGGTGAGCGCGGGCCTTTTGCTTGTCCTATGCACGTTGGGGTTCGATGACCTAACCGAAACTGCTGCGTGTGCGCTGCGGTGGAACGAGGTGCGACGATATGCCTTGCGACGACATTCGCGGGAGCAGGGGTGCATCGTCCGCAGCCTTTGCAGGCATCCGAGGCGATCGCAGCATGTCCTCGATGCAAGCAATCAGCAGGTGTATCGATCCGACTACTCTATTGTGCCTCAAATAGCTTCATGTTAGTTTTTTTCGGCTTCAGCGACTGGCTGAGTGTGGACGGCCTGAGCGAAGTGGTTAGCACAGCTACATCGTTCCCAGATATGGGTTCCAGGATCGGTGTTCCAAGAAGTGTCTTCAGACGAGTGTTCCAAGATCTGTGAGTTCAGGGCGCGAGGTCACAGGACTTGTACCGGGACGTTGCTATTTCCTTTCTGAATGAATGGCGGTTCTCAACCGACTGGGAGTTTTAGGAATGGCTGATCGCGATCCGGCGGAAATGCGCAAGAAGGTCGATCTTGCGTTGAAATCCGTAGTAGATTCAGAGATTGCACGTGCCTCTCTGAAGATCGACATCATGGCGGAAGGCGTTCCATTCTCGCGCGGAGCGATCTTCAGCAAGACCAACCCGTTTTCGCGCGGCATCGTCTTCAGCCGCCTCGCGGCGATGGAGCGTCCGGACGAGATGGAACGCGAAATCGCCAACGATCCTGCGGTCTTGGGGGCTCTTGCTGAGCGCCTCACGCAGGTGCGGGCGGTGAAGGACCTCAAGGGTCAGTTCAACGTGTCTCAGGCACCGGCCGCGCCGAAATCGACCAGGTGAACGGATCGATCGTTCGGCTCAGACCAAGCGAAGCGGGCCTGCCATGTCGGATCTTGCCGATGTGACTGGTCGTGGCCCGCTTGCGCCTGACCATTGTGTATGACGGGACGTGGTCGCCGTCGTCCGCATGAGCTTTCCTGATAGCTGCTCTTGATACCGGCATCGGTTGCGGTCCTGCCTCGGCAGGAAAGCTTGCGGCTGGCTTCGTTGGCGTATTTCCGGAGGCATGCTCGATCATGAGTGACGCTTGGACCTGGCGACCGTCGAAATCTGCCTGGCATGAGAAATTCAGCGACAAGATCCTGAGATGGCAGCCCGAGGAGCGCCTCGGCCTGGATGGCGAGCCGCTCAAGGCATCGCTCATCGAAGCCAATGCGCATGAAGCGGATTGGCTTCGCCATCCCTGCATGAACTCCATCACCTATGAGGGACACGACAAAAGCCCGCAGCGCGATCTGCAGGTCGCGATCTGGACGGCTGCCAATGCGCCGACTGCCTCCACGTCGCTGACGGCGCCGGAGCCGCTGACCTTATGGTCGCCGGTCGGAGGCTATCGGATCGAGGCCGGCACGTATGACCTGAACGAGCTGGCCGGACTGCTTCCGATGAAGGAGTGGCCCTACGACATATCCGTCGATGTGGGGTGCCACTCGCTGGGATTTCCGATCCCCGATACCTGGGCCGAGCACACCGATCTCTCGGCCGACGAGCGGGCCCAGATGACGCGCGAGGTGACGAACTCTCTCGAGATCCTCGTGACCGCCGCGAAGAAGTTTCCCGAATGCGTGAATTGGGTGTCCGACGTGACGCGGGTCCTGATCCCCTTGCGCAGCAGCGAGCGATCCTATTTCCGCAGCGGATCGCAGGCCGACGTGCCCGGCATGGTCTATGCCGACCTGTTCGGCGGCCTGATGCAGGTGATGGAGGCCATCGTCCACGAATCCGCGCATCTGCATCTGTTCATGGCGGAGGCCTCTGGACCCCTGGTGGATCCGCAGCACCAGGGCCGCTACGCATCGCCGCTGCGACCGGAGCCGCGGCCCCTGCGCGGGATACTGCTGGCGTTTCACGCCATCGCCTACATCTGTGCCTTCTATCGCGAGGCCGAGAAGCAGGGGTTTGGCGGATCGGCCGAGTATGATGCCGAGCTTGCCAACATGCTGACCAAGCTCAAGGAGGCGCAGGTCGTATTGGGTGATGCCCGACAGTTCCTGACCGAGGATGGCCGCATCTTCGTCGATCGCACCGCCGAGATAGCCTACCAATGAAGGACGGTCCGCATCTTCACTTCGTGTTCAAGGTCGCGTCGCGTTGCAATCTGAACTGCTCCTATTGCTACGTCTACAACAAGGGCGACAGCACCTGGAAAGAGCGCCCCGCGATCATGGACGATGAGGTCGTCGAGATCGCGATCGACCGCATCCGCCGCCATTGCCTGGCAACAGGCCAGACCTATTTGACGATCACCTTTCATGGCGGCGAGCCGTGCCTGGTCAAGCATGAGCGGTTCAGCTCCTGGTGCCAGAAGATCAAGGACGGGCTGGCGGGCGTCGCGCGGGTGCAGCTCTGCATGCAGACCAACGGCACGCTGCTCGACGACGGCTGGGCCGAGATCATCAAGAGGTTCGACATCGATCTCGGGATCAGCATCGATGGAACGCCGGAGGTGCACGATTCCCTGCGCGTCGATCATGCCGGGCGGGGCTCCTATCACGACGTCGAACAGGGCCTTTCGGTGCTGCGCCGCGCCGGGATTCCGCTGCGCTTCCTGTCGGTGATCCAGCTCGGGGCCAGCGGCGCCGCGGTGCATCGCCATCTGACGAGCCTGAGCCCGGCCTCCATCGACTATCTGCTGCCGGATTTCACCCATGACACCATCGCGGCGGTTCGCGACCGTTATGGGCCGACGCCCTGTGCCGATTTCCTGATCCCGATCTTCGAGGATTGGTGGCGGGACGGCACGCTGGATCTCCGGATCAAGATTTTCTGGAATATCGCCTGGCTGGTTCAGGGCGGGGAGAGCCGCATCGACATGCTCGGCAACCAGCCGCTGACCTTTTTGTTCGTCAACACCGATGGCGAGATCGAAGGGCTGGATGTGCTGCGGGTCTGCTACGACGGCGCCGCGCGCACCGGCCTGAACGTGCGGACCTCCGATTTCATGGACGTCCAGCACGCCGGCGAATTCCATCGCGCGGCGGTGTTCGAGGGCATGCCGCTGCCCGACGGCTGCCGCGCCTGCCGCGAGCGCGATACCTGCGCCGGCGGCTATCTTCCGCATCGCTATGCATCGCAGACGGGATTCAACAATCCGACGGTGTGGTGCGCCGATCTCCTGAAGCTGTTTGATCACGTCCGCGAACGGCTGGGGACGTCGGTGGAGGAAACGAAGCTCCGCCGGGCCCATTTCATCGATATGGCGCTGCAGCGGGCGGTGGGGTTGCAGCAGGAATTGCCGGCCATCGGCTGAGGCGGGACCTGATCGCCGTCTTAGCAGCGATCGCGCCGGGACTGCGGCGAGAGTGGAATGCGGAAGCGGAAGGAGTGCGCACGATGACGATCACCCGGATGCCCGACGTTCTGCGCTGGAACGATTACGACGCGGTGTGCGACGGCGTGCTCGCCGCCTATGGCGACCGGCTCGCGCGGAAGCTGGGCGAAGCCCTGGGCGAGATCTGCCGCGACGATCCCGCGGGCGGGGACGAGCTGCGCAGCTTGATGGATCGCGTCGCGGACGATGGCTTCATGCGGGTTCTCGATGCCCCAGAGACCTCGTTCCGTCTGCTGTCGGCACCGGGCCGGCACGCCGAGGACAAGGGACGATTTCTGCGCGATGCGTTCGTGGCCGAGGCGTTGCGCCAGGAGCTCGACGTCGCCGCCGACCGGGACGTGTGGACCGCGCTCGGCGACCGCGGCTATCTCCGTGACGGCGCCTGCATCTGGCCCCAGGTCGAGGGCATGCCGGTGACCGATTACGGCAGCCCGCATGCGCTCAGGGTGGACCTGTCCGGCCAGGACCGGCCGGTCCCGCCGCCGCGCCCGCCGTTCTCCGACAGCGAAATCGACCGGCTGCATGATCTGCTGCGCCGGTCGCGGGCGGCGCTCGAACGGACCGAGGCGGGGCTTCCCCGCTTCGTCGCGCGCTTCAACATCGCACTCATCCTGCAGAAGGACCCGGAAAGCCCGGGCAGCTTCTCGTCGGGGTCGAACGGCTACTACATCGGCCGCACCTTCCTCGCCAATCCGCATCTTCCCGAGATCGACGAATCCCACGTCGCCGATGCGCTGGTCCATGAGGGCATCCACGCGCTGCTCTACATGCAGGAGCAGGAACAGCCCTGGTTTCTCGATTCGACGGCGAAGGGGTCGCTGCCGCGCATCACCTCGCCCTGGAGCGGCAGCCGGCTGCCGTTTCCGTCGTTCCTGCAGGCCTGTTTCGTCTGGTACGGCCTGCTGCATTTCTGGAGCCGGGCGATGCAGTCCGGCGCGTTCGAGCAGGGCGTCGCAATCAAGCGCATCCAGCTCTGCCTGCGCGGCTTCTGCAAGCAGCCGCTGCTCGACAGCATCGCGGGGTTCACGTCGGTGGTCGACGCCGATGTGCAGAAGACCATCGAGGAGATGCAGAACGTCGTCGTCGGCGCTTTCGCCGATGTCCGCCATGCAGGCTGATGCGACGACGACGTCGGTGACGGTTGAGTGCGGAGGCTGCGGATGGGGAGTGGAACGGCACTGCATCGGGATCGTCTGGCCGCGCATCCGGTCCAGAAGAGCTTTCGATCGGGAACGCAGCGGTCGGTGCCGCCGTCGCAGACGGTGGAGCGGGTGCGTCCTTACCTCGCCGAGATGGGGATCACGCGGGTGGCCGACGTCACCGGCCTCGACCGGGTCGGCATTCCCGTCACCATGGTCTGCCGGCCGAACTCGCGCTCGGTCTCGGTGTCGCAGGGCAAGGGGTTGACCCTGGACGCCGCGAAGGCGTCGGGCCTGATGGAATCGATCGAGCTGTTTCACGCCGAGACGATCACGCTGCCGTTGAAGCTTGCGACCTATGCCGAGCTGATCCGCGACCATGACGTGGTCGACGTCGCCGACCTGCCGCTGATCGCCGGCGGGCGCTTCCATCCGGATCTGCAGATGCTGTGGATCGAAGGCCGCGATCTGATTGCGGATGCCGATGTCTGGGTGCCGTTCGAGATGGTGAACCTCTCGACATCGCGCCCCGAAATGCCGGCCGGCAGCTTCATCTCGTCGTCGAACGGCTTGGCGTCCGGCAACCACCTGATCGAGGCGCTGCTGCACGGCATCTGCGAGGTCGTGGAGCGCGATGCGACCACGCTCTGGCACCTGCGCAGTCCGGACGAGCAGCAGGGCCGGCGCATCGCGCTCGACACGGTTCAGGACGAAGGCAACAGGCGGCTGCTAGAGATGTGCGAGCGTGCGGGCCTCGAGGTGGTGGCGTGGGACATCAGCTCCGATGTCGGGCTCGCCGCCTGCCAGTGCCTGATCTTCGATCGTGACGAGGAGCTGGGGCGGGATCTCTATGCTGCGTTGGGCATGGGCGCGCATCTGTCGCCGGAGATCGCCTTCCTGCGCGCGCTGACGGAAGCGGCGCAGAGCCGGCTGACGCTGATCGCGGGGGCGCGCGACGACGTGTTTCGCGAGGAATATGACGAGACGGCGCTGGCCGCGCAGTTTCTCGGCGAGCAGCGGGCGTTGCTGCGAACCAGCCCGCCGAAACGAAGCCTGCGCGAAACGCCGTCGCTGGCGTCGGAGACGTTCAACGACGATCTCGCCGTGGTTCTCGAACGGCTGCAGTCCGCCGGTGTCCGGCAGGTGATCGCAGTCGATCTCACCAAGAGCAGGTTCGAGATCCCCGTGGCGAGGGTCGTCATTCCAGGGCTCGAGACCTTCGACAAGAATCCGGACTACAGCCCGGGGCGGAGGGCGCGGGCCTTCGCCGATGATCAGCTCTCGCGGCGCCAGCCATCGGGGCATCCGCTATGACATGCATCGTGTTCACCGGGCCGACGCTGCATCCGCGCGACGCCGCGCTCGAATTGGAGGCGGAGTATCTCCCGCCGGTGCAGCAGGGCGACGTCTATCGCGCCGCGCTGGCGAAGCCTGCGGCGATCGGGATCATCGACGGCTATTTCGAGCAGGTGCCGTCGGTGTGGCACAAGGAGATCCTGTGGGCGATGGCCAACGGCATCCACGTGTTCGGCAGCGCCAGCATGGGCGCGCTGCGCGCGGCCGAGCTGCACGCGTTCGGCATGGAGGGCGTCGGCAAGGTATTCGCGGCGTATCGCGACGGCGTGTTCGAGGCCGACGACGAGGTCGCCCTGATTCACGGGCCGGCGGAGCTCGGCTTTCCCGCGCTGTCCGAGCCGCTGGTCAACATCCGTTTCACCCTGCAGAAGGCGGTCGCCGCTGGGGTGATCTCGGAGGCGTCCCGTCAGATCCTAGAGGCGCTCGGCAAGGCAAGCTTCTATCCCGAGCGCAGCTACCCGGCGCTGCTGCAGGGCGCGCGGTCCGATGGCCGCCTGACGTCGCAGGAGATCGCCGCGCTCGAGGCCTGGCTGCCGGATCACCGCATCGACCAGAAGCGCGAGGACGCGCTGGAGATGCTGCGGACGATGCGGCGCCGGTTCGCCGGCGACGTGGTGCCCAAGGCGGTCGAGTACGCCTTCGAACACACGCAGTTGTGGGATGGGCTGATCCAGGACGCGCAGCGCTCGGCGGCAGCAGAACGCGAGTCCGGCATCCCGGACGGGACGCCGCAACTGATGGACGAGCTGCGGCTGCTGGCGGTGCGCGGCGGCGACCTGTCCGACAAGGCGATCGCGCGATTTCTCGCCGCATCGGAGGCCAAGCGCCGCGGCGTCAGGGTCGACGCCCAGGCGCTGAGCGCGGAGATCATCCGGTTTCGCCAGAGCAGGGATCTGATGGACCCGGCCGAGCTCGAGGCGTGGATCGCGCGCAACGGCCTGACCCGCTCGGAGTTTCTGGAGCTGATGCTGGACGAGGCGCGCATCCGCTCGTTCAGGAAGGGGCTCAACGGCTCGGCCCTGAATGCGCTGGCCGACTGGGCCCGGATCGACGGCCATTTCGAGGATCTGCTGGCGCGCGCCCGCGACAAATGCGAGGTGCTGAAGCAGACGGAGATCGATGGCGGCGGCTGTCCGGCCGATTTCGGCATCAGCGAGGACGAGCTGATGGCGAGATATCTGCCGGCAGCGCCCGACGACGGAGGCCAGGACGAGGCGGAGTTGGCGGGATCGCTCGGGTTTCCGGATCGCGCCGCGCTGATCCAGGCCCTGCTGCGCGAGCACGTTTACACCTCGCGCAAATCCTGACCGACGGTTGCCGCGTTGTGCTTTACGCCCGATGGCGGGGAGGCGGTCATGCCGCGTGGGCGCGCTTGAGCGCGGCGGCGGCGATCTTCAGGTCTTGCACGAAGAGTTCGTATTCACGCGCCTTGGCGTCGGCGTCGGGCAGGCGCAAGAGATAGGACGGGTGCACCGTGATCATCGCCCTGACACCATCGGGCAGGTCGACCACATGGCCGCGATTCTTGGTGACCTGGGTGATCTTGCCGAACACCGACTGCGCCGCGGTGGCGCCCATCGCCACGACCAGAGCGGGCCGGACGGCGGCGAGCTCGCGCTCGTACCATTGCCGGCAGGCCTTGATCTCCGGCGTGGCCGGCTTCTGGTGCAGCCGGATCTTGCCGCGCGGCACGAACTTGAAATGCTTCACCGCATTGGTGACGTAGACCTTGGACCGGTCGATGCCGGCCTCTGCGAGCGCACGGTCGAGCATCTGTCCCGCCGGGCCGACGAACGGATGGCCGGCCAGATCCTCTTTGTCGCCCGGCTGCTCGCCGACCAGCATCAGCGGCGCATGCTCAGGACCTTCCCCGAACACGGTCTGGGTCGCATCCTTCCACAGCGGGCAGGCGCGGCAGGACGCGGCTTCTTCACGCAAGGTCTCAAGGTCGGCGGCGACAACATCACGTGAGGTCTCAGCAGCAGCATGCGCGTGGGCTTTCGGCTTGCGGGTCATCGCGGTCTCCTCGACGCGCTTCTGTGGCTTGTGCGGTTCGGTGCCAGGTTCGGCGATCATCTCGGTGGTGCGCCGGGCGGCAGCCGCGATCAGCGGCTGGATCAGCTTGGCCTCGGGCAGGTTCTGCCAATATTTCTTCGGCATCTCCTTTTCCATTGCCTTCACTTTGAGCCGTGCCGGATTGAAAATGCTGGCATAATAGCGCAGCCACACCTCTTCGAGGCGGTCTTCCGACGGCGCTTCGGCCTTGCTCACACCCGGCGTGAACGAGACGTGGCTGCCGTCCCAATGCGCGCAGATTTCCGGGGTGAGGATCGACCAGGGCATGTCGGCGAAGCGCCGGGCGAAGAACGGCGCGGCGCGCTCGACGATGTGATGCTCCGGCTCGAACCAGGCGACGTAGCGTGACTCGCGCTCGCGGCCGACCTCGCGGAAACGGACGAAGGCGTGCATCTTGTGGACGTCGCGGCGCACCGCGCGCGCCAGCGCATTGGCCTGCGCGACGTCGGGATCGGTGGCGATGTCCATGAGATCGTGGTTGGTCCGCAGCCGCCACAGCAGCCGGTAGAGCAGGGTGAAGCGGCTGGGGTCGCTGTGCAGGATCGCGCTTTCAGCAAGCTCCATGAAGCTCGCCGGCACCGAAAACGCGCCCTTGGGCACCTCGGGCAGCTGGGTGTCAGCATGGTCGTCGAACAGATCGGGCGCCGCGCCCTTGATGCGCCATGTGACATCCGCCGGCCTGACGTCGTTCATCGCCAGCGCCCGCGCCGCCCGGCGCCAGCCGTCGAAATCGGTGTCGCTGTCGAGGGTTACGACGTGCATTTGTCTCCTCACGTCATTGCGAGGAGCGAAGCGACGAAGCAATCCAGAGTCGTCGTGTCGCCCCTGGATCGCGTCGCTGCGCTCGCGATTACGGCTTCCGTCAAAATCCAAATCCCAGCTGCTGCGGCTTGGGCCGCAGCCGGGCTCTGAGGCTGGCACCGTCGAGCAAAGACGGAGACGGCCGGTGGTCGGAGAGAACGATGAACGGCAGCGCCTTGTTCCGGACGACGTTGAGCCGGGCGAGATCCGCAAGGCGGATCGTGGTGGTGCGCCGGGTCGCGAGGATGCGCTGCACGGTGCGGGTGCCGAAGCCGGGTACGCGCAGCAGCTCCTCGCGGCTTGCGGTGTTGATGTCGAGCGGGAAGCGGTCGCGGTGGCGCAGCGCCCAGGCAAGCTTGGGGTCGATGTCGAGCGGCAGCATGCCCTCGTTCTCCTCGACGATCTCGTCGGCGTCGAAGCCGTAGAACCGCATCAGCCAGTCGGCCTGGTACAGCCGGTGCTCGCGCACCAGAGGCGGGGCCTGCAGCGGCAGCGCGCGGCTGGCATCGGGGATCGGGCTGAAGGCGGAGTAATACACGCGCTTGAGCTTGTAGGCGCCGTAGAGATTGGCCGAGGTCGACAGGATGACGCGGTCGTTGGCCGCGTCGGCGCCGACGATCATCTGCGTGCTCTGGCCGGCCGGCGCAAAGCGCGGCGGCTTCGCCCGGCGCACCGTCTTCTTGGCTTCCGCCGTCTCGTCGAGCTTCAGCCTGAGACGGCCCATGGTGCGGCGGATCGCGCGCTGGTCCTTCTCCGGCGCGAGCTGCGTCAGGCTCTCTTCCAGCGGCGTCTCGATGTTGATGCTGAGCCGGTCGGCGTAGCGGCCGGCTTCCGCGATCAGCGCCTCGTCGGCTTCGGGAATCGTCTTCAGATGGATGTAGCCGCGGAAGCGATGCTCCTCGCGCAGCTTGCGCGCGACGCTCACGACCTGCTCCATCGTGTAGTCCGGGCTGCGGATGATGCCCGACGACAGGAATAGCCCCTCGATGTAGTTGCGGCGATAGAAGTCGATGGTGAGCTTCACCACCTCGTCGACCGTGAAGCGGGCGCGCGGCACGTTGGAGGAGGCGCGGTTGACGCAATACAGGCAGTCGTAGTTGCAGGCATTGGTCAGCAGAACCTTGAGCAGCGAGATGCAGCGTCCGTCCGGCGCATAGGAATGGCAGATGCCCATGCCGGGCGCGGTCGAGCCGAGACCCTTGCCGTCGCGGGAATCCCGCATCTCAGTACCGCTGGAGGCGCAGGACGCGTCGTACTTGGCGGCATCGGCCAGGATCTCCAGCTTGCGGAGCAGCTCCATACCTTTGAATCCCTTTGATTCCATTCGTTGAATCGTATCCGGGGCAATCCCGATTGACTCTCTCGAAGGCGTTAGCTTTATATTAGAACGTATCATGAACAAAGAGGGTCGTCGCGGGTTCAACTGCCTGCTTCACTTGAGAACGGCAGCGCCCGCACGATGGATTGAAGAGGAGCGGCGACGGATGACCGGCGCACGCATGGATACGCTCGCGCGTCTGCGCGGCCGCATTGCCCGTCTCGAGGCGGGAGATGGCGCACATGATTTGCGCCGGGTCGCGCTCGGCCATGACGCGGCCGATGCGGTGCTGCAGGGTGGGCTCGCCACCGGCGCGCTGCATGAGGTGTTCGCCGAGACCGGCCGCCAGGCGGCGGCCGCGACCGGCTTCCTGTGCGGGCTTGCCGCGCGTGTCGCCGCGCGCCGGCCGCTGATCTGGATCCGGCAGGATTTCGCCGAGCGCGAGATGGGCGCGCTGTCGATGAGCGGGCTCGCCGAGCTCGGCCTCGATCCGCGTCGGATCGTGATCGTGCGCGCGCCCGATCTCGATCACGCCCTGCGCACCGCCGCCGACGCGCTCGCCTGCGATGCGCTGGGCGGTGTGATGCTGGAGGTGTGGGGCGAGACGCAAAAGCTCGATCTCGTCGCCAGCCGCAAGCTGACCCTGGCGGCGCAGGAGTCCGGGGTGACGGCGCTCATGCTGCGCATCGCGGCCACGCCCGAGCCCTCGACCGCCGAGACGCGCTGGATCGTCCGCACCGCGCCGTCGCTGCCCTCGGCGCCCTGGATGGCGTGGGGCGCGCCGCGCCTCGATGCCGAGCTCATTCGCAACCGTCACGGCCAGACCGGACGATGGATCATGGAGTGGACCCCCGATGCATGCCGTTTCAATGAACCGGCGGCGGATCCTCAGCTTGTGGCTGCCGCGCCTGCCCATCGATCGCATCAAGCGCAGCCGCGCCGCCGATCCGCATGATGGCCTTCCGCAGGCCGTCGTCCTCAAGGATGCCAATGTGCTGCTGATCCATTCGTTGGACGAGGCGGCGGCGCGTCACGGCGTCAGCCTCGGCCAGCCCTTGGCGAATGCCCGCGCGGTCTGTCCCGATCTCGTCGTGCACGAGGCGGATTTGGCGGCTGATGCAAAGATGCTGGAGGGCATCGCCGACTGGTGCGACCGCTTCACGCCGCTGGTGGCGCTCGATCCCCCGCATGGGCTTTTGCTCGACATCACCGGCTGCGTGCATCTGTTCGGCGGCGAAGCCAGACTGATGCGGTCGGTCTGCGACGCGCTGACCGCGCACGGCCTCATTGTGTCGGCGGCGATCGCCTCCAACGCCGTCTGCGCGCGGACGCTGAACCGGCAGGTGCACGGCCGCATCGTGCCTGATGGCGAGGAGGCGACTGCGGTGGCGCCGCTGCCGGTGGCCGCGCTGGGCGGCAGCGAGGCGATCACGCTCGGCCTGCGCCGCGCCGGCTTGAAGACGATCGGCGACGTCGCCGCGCGCGGCCGCAACGAGATCACCGCGCGGTTCGGCGCCGCTTTCACCCGTGTGCTGGCGCAGGCGCTGGGCGAGGCCGATGCGCCGATCAGCCCGCGAAAGGTCCCGCCGGACTACATCGTCGACAAGCGCTTCGCCGAGCCGGTCGCGACCGACACCGTGATCGCGGCGAGCCTCTCCAGTCTGGCCGCGATGCTGGTGGCGGCGATGGCGCAGCAGGGCAAGGGCGCGCGGCGGCTGGAGGCCTGCTTCTTCCGCACCGATGGGCTGGTGCGCGTCATCGCGGTCGACACCGGCCAGCCGGTCACCGAGGCCGCCGTCATCGACCGGCTGTTTCGCGAACGGCTCGAGGCGCTGAATGATTCGCTCGATCCCGGCTTCGGCTTCGACATGATGCGGCTGTCGGCCAGCCGCAGCGAGATCGTGGTGCAGCAGCAGCGCGATCTCGACGCGCATGTTCATGACAATGATGAGCTGTCGGCCCTGATCGACCGCATCGCCGCGCGCATCGGCGGCAAGCGTGTGGTCGTGCATCTGCCGGTGGACACGCATATTCCGGAACGCGCGGCGCTGCCGCTGCCGGCGCAGCAGCATCTGGCGGCTTCGAATGTTGCCGACTGGCCGGAGCGCAGCGAAGGCGAGCCGCCGCTGCGGCCCTTGCGGCTGTTCGCGCGTCCCGAGGCGATTCAAGTGATCGCCGGTGTGCCCGACGGCCCGCCCGCGCGCTTCGTCTGGCGTCGTGCCGCGCATGCGGTGGTGCGCGCCGAAGGCCCGGAGCGCATCGCGATGGAATGGTGGCGGCCGGACGGGCAGGGCCTCACGCGTGACTATTTCCGCGTCGAGGACGAGCACGGCCTGCGCTTCTGGCTCTACCGCGACGGTCTGTATGACCGCGAGCTCAAGCAGCCGGAGAACGGTTTGCCGATGCAGCCCGCCTGGTACATGCACGGGCTGTTCGCATGAGGGCGGGAGCGATCACACACATCTCGCGGCAAGCTCGCTACTTCCCCTTTGGAGAGCAAGTTAACGCACTTGTCTGGAAATTGGATCCGAGCACTTGCAGCGCGGACGGTGCGCTCCCTCTCCCCGTTCTTCACGGGGAGAGGGGTGGGGTGAGGGGCAGCCGCACGGGAAGTGTTCGTGGTGAGACCTGTACCCCCTCACCCGGATTGCATCTGACGATGCAATCCGACCTCTCAGCGCGAGCGCAGCTCGTCGCGCCCCCGCAAGCGGGGCGAGGTGAGGGCCGAGCAAGCCGCGAGATGCGCGCTTACATCGTCCTGTTAAGGGACAGGCATCGTGCCGCCGCCCCAGCCTCGGCGATCACGCGATGACTCCCGTCCCCTATGCCGAGATCGGCATCACCACCAATTTTTCCTTCCTGCACGGCGGCTCGCATCCGCAGGACTATGTGCATCAGGCCGCCGAGTATCGCCTCACCGCCATCGGCATCGCCGACCACAACACGCTCGCCGGCATCGTCCGCGCCTACAGCGAGCTGAGTAGTGACCGGCTGAGCTGCAAGCCGAAGCTGCTCTACGGCGCACGGCTGGTGTTCACCTGCGGCACGCCGGACATCCTGGTCTATCCGCGCGACCGCGCCGCCTACGGCCGGCTGTGCCAGCTGCTCACCCACGGCAAGCGCGGCAGCGATCTCGACAAGGTCGCCAAGGGCGACTGCCGCATGAGTTTCGAGGATCTGTTCGAGTTCATCGAAGGCCAGCTCGTGGTGCTGATGCCGCCGCATCGCTTCGACGAGGCTGTGCTCGGCAAAATCCTGGCACGGCTGAAAGACAGCCCCGCCGAAGGCGTGTGGCTGGCCGGCAGCCTGCTGTATCGTGGCGACGACCGCCGCCGGCTGGCGCGGCTCGCGCGCCTTGCGGCTTCAGCCAAGGTGCCGCTGATCGCCACCAACGACGTGCTGTATCATCACCCAGGGCAACGGATGCTGCAGGACGTGCTGACCTGCATCCGTGAGAAGGGCACGATCGAGACCATCGGCCGCCGCCTGCAGGCCAATGCCGAGCGCCATCTCAAGCCGGGCCACGAAATGGCGCGGCTGTTCCGTGACCACCCCGACGCTGTGACCGAGACCATCCGTTTCACCGACCGCATCGTCTTCTCGCTCGACCAGCTCAAATACCAATATCCGGACGAGCCGGTGCCGCCCGGCAAGACCGCGCAGGGGCATCTGCAGGATTTGACCTGGGCCGGCGCCAAGACCTGTTTCGGCGACCATCTCGATGACAAGCTGCGCGCTGTTCTCGACAAGGAGCTGGCGCTGATCGCCGAGCTCAACTACGCGCATTACTTCCTCACCGTCCACGACATCGTCCGCTATGCCCGCAGCCAGGGCATCCTGTGCCAGGGCCGCGGCTCGGCGGCGAATTCGGCTGTCTGCTACGTGCTCGGCATCACCTCGGTCGATCCAACCAAGATCGATCTGCTGTTCGAGCGCTTCATCTCCAAGGAGCGGCTGGAGCCGCCGGATATCGACGTCGATTTCGAGCATTCGCGGCGCGAGGAGGTGATGCAATATGTCTATCGCCGCTACGGCCGCCACCGCGCCGCGATCATCGCCACCGTCATCCATTATCGCCCGCGCAGCGCCATCCGCGACGTCGGCAAGGCGCTCGGCCTGACCGAAGACGTCACCTCCGTGCTCGCCGACACCGTGTGGGGCAGCTGGGGCGACGGCCTGTCGGACATGCAGGTGCGCCAGGCCGGGCTCGATCCCGCCAACCCGATGATCCGTCGCGCGGTGGAGCTGGCGGGGGAGCTGATCACCTTTCCGCGCCATCTGTCTCAGCATGTCGGCGGCTACGTGCTGACGCAGGATCGGCTCGACAGCTACGTCCCGATCGGCAATGCCGCGATGGACGACCGCACCTTCATCGAATGGGACAAGGACGACGTCGATGCGCTCAGCATGATGAAGGTCGACGTGCTCGCGCTGGGCATGCTGACCTGCATCCGCAAGAGCTTTGCGCTGATCGAGCAGCATAAGCATATTCATCACGATCTGGCGTCGGTGCCGCGGGAGGATTCCAGAGTCTACGACATGCTGTGCAAGGGCGAGTCGCTCGGCGTGTTCCAGGTCGAGAGCCGGGCGCAGATGAACATGCTGCCGCGGCTGAAGCCGCGCACCTTCTACGACCTCGTGATCGAGGTTGCGATCGTCCGGCCCGGGCCGATCCAGGGCGATATGGTGCATCCGTATCTGCGACGTCGGAACAATCAGGAAAAGGTGACCTATCCGTCGCCGTCGCCGGATCACGGCCCGGCGGACGAACTCTACAAGGTGCTGCACAAGACGCTCGGCGTGCCCTTGTTCCAGGAGCAGGCGATGCGGATCGCGATCGAGGCGGCAAAGTTCTCGCCGGAGGAGGCGAACGGCCTGCGCCGCGCGATGGCGACGTTCCGCAACGTCGGCACCATCGGCTCCTATGAGGAGAAGATGGTCACGAGCATGATCGCGCGCGGCTACGATCCGGCCTTCGCCAAGAGCTGCTTCGACCAGATCAAGGGCTTTGGCTCCTATGGCTTCCCGGAAAGCCACGCCGCGAGCTTCGCCCAGCTCGTCTACGTCTCGTCCTGGCTGAAATGCTTCCATCCGGATGCGTTCTGCTGCGCGTTGCTGAACTCGCAGCCGATGGGATTCTACGCGCCGGCGCAGATCGTCGGCGACGCCCACAAGAACGGCGTCGAGATCCGCAACATCGACGTGTCCCACAGCTTCGCCGACAACACGCTGGAGAACACGAACGACGAATACTGCGCCGTCCGCCTCGGCTTCCGCCAGATCGACGGCTTCCGCTGGATCGACCGCGACGAGGAACGGATCAGGAAATTGTCGGAGAAGATGCGGAGAGAGACGCTGGCTGATTCCACACCTTTATTGCCAGCTGTCTCCCCGGTGTCATTCCGGGCCTGCGCCCAAGAGGGCGCATCCCGGAATGACGGTGGGGATACAGCGGGTGACTCACAAAGACTTGATGCGTTTCGAGGGCTCGACGCTGTCGCTTCGCCTTGGAATGGCAACGAGCAACAAATTCACTTGTCACTCCCAAACGACGACCGCGAAGACGACTGGGCCGACCGCATCATCAAGGCCCGCGCCCGCGGACCGTTCACCTCGCTGGAAGACTTCGCCCGCGACACTGCGCTGCCCAAGCGCGCGCTGCTGCTGCTGGCCGATGCCGATGCGTTCCGATCGCTCGGGCTCGACCGTCGCGCCGCGCTCTGGGCCGTGCGCCGGCTGCCCGACGACGTGCCGCTGCCGCTGTTCGAGGCCGCCATCGCCCGCGAGCAGCCGGACGAGGGCGCCAGGCCGCTGCCCGAGATGCCGCTGCCGGAGCACGTCGTCGCGGACTATCAGACCATCCGCCTGTCGTTGAAAGGCCACCCGATGGAGTTCCTGCGCCAGCGCTTCGCTGCCGAAGGCGTGCTGGCCTGCCGCGACGTCAACCACGCCAACGATCGGCGCCGCGTCCGCTGTGCTGGCGTCGTGCTGGTGCGGCAGCGGCCCGGCAGCGCCAAAGGCGTCGTGTTCATGACCCTGGAGGACGAAACCGGCATCGCCAACATCGTGGTTTGGCCGAAGGTGATGGAGACCTTCCGCAAGGAAGTGATGGGTGCGCGCCTCGTGCTGGTCGAAGGCCGCATCCAGAGCAGCCCCGAGAAAGTCGTTCATCTCGTCGCCATCAGCCTGGTCGACCGCAGCGCCGACCTCGCCTTGCTGTCAGACGACCGCCTCGGCGCCGTCCCGCATGGCGCCACGCCCGCCGAGCCGCTCAACGACGACCGCCGCGACCACCCCGACACTCCCTCCCAGCGCGTCAGCCACCCCCGCAACGTCCGCATCCTGCCGCGCTCAAGGGATTTTCATTGAGGTACGGAGAGGTGTTGCCACATGGCTCGCCTAACATGTTGGGCGCGGTGTTTCGTGCGATGCTTCGCATCGCCCGAAGTAACTTCCTCCACCAAGTGCAATGACGATCCGCATCAACGATTGGAATTATCATCGCGGTGTTTGCACGTTGAAAGATCGTGCGCAGTGCAAGTGAATGCGCCCTCTCCCCTTGTGGGAGAGGGCATGTAGGAAGGTGCGGCAAGTTCGGTTGGGTGAGGGGTCTGTCTCCACGGTCGTTGCTTTCGGACAGATACCCCTCACCCAATCGCGTTTGTGGACAGGTCGGAGATGCCCTCTCCCACAAGGGGAGAGGGCGCTGTATCTCACAGCGCATCCAGGACCTAACTTAAGCTGATAACGGCGCTGCGCGACCCACCGGCAGAGGTCGCATCATTGGAATTCAGAAATCCGGAAAACTTCGCTCCACTCCAAAATTCCTCTTTCATTTTTTCAGAAATCATGCTCTATTCCGCGCATCCCGCTCCATGAAGAAGGGGCGTAGCGCGCGATCGTCACGACACGCGGGGCGGGGAGCGATGGCCGTGGTCATGCCGCAGCGTAGCTTGGCCTACGTGGACGAACGGCGTGACACGGACGGAAAGGCGTGTGGTCCTGACGCCCCGATGCTGGCGTCAAGTTCGCGGGGGATGATGCTCCCGCCGACGACGGTGGCTAACAGCCGGACACCGGGGAGAGCGCGCTATAACCGTGAAAACCATCGCGCAGGGAAGGCCGGGCGTTCTCGGCTGCACCTGTGGTACCTGCCGCCTGCATTCTTTTCGCAGGCGGGCCGCAGGCGCCAGCCGGCGCCTGGCCTTCCCTGCGCCCTCTTCACGAGAGGGTGAAGCGATCGGCAAGAAAATCAGCAAGACTCGGACGCATCTGCGCCGCGAGAGGCGTCTTCATGTGCGCGTCACAGTCACCTGATCGAGGCTGCCATCGATGATCGCATGGCCGTCAGCCATCGCAGGGCCATGGAAACCATGACTCGATTTTCGCGAACACGCACGACGTTGCGATCTCGCCCGAGCCGGAGCGCAAAAGGTGAGGCCGGAGTAGGGGCGTACCCGCGGAGGTTGGCTCATCGACCGGCGACACCGTCCCGGCGATCCGCGGCGCCGTTGATGCGTCCATGGTGCGCCGCGGTGCAACCGCGATTGCCCGGAACGAGCTGAATGCAAGCTGAACGGCTGTCGTTGAACTTTCAAATTTTTAAAGCAAAGCAGGGACGAGTTGGGCGATTTTTAGGTTGTTTAAAGCTCCAGTTCCGCACTATTAGCGCCACGATGAGACCGCCAGAGCCGGAATCGTCGACAGATAAAGCGAGCCTATCTGACCAGCCATGGCGTCTGACATGAACCCATCCCCGCAGATGCTCAGCACCAAGCGGCTGCTGATCGGCCTGGCTGCCCTGGCGGTGGCCGGCGCGGGCGGCTATGGCTATACGCAATTCCAGTCGGGATCGGCTGCGAAAGACAATATCGAGCTCTCCAGCCAGTCCAAGCGCAACGGCACCACTTTCACGCCGTCGGCGGCGGAATGGTCGACGCTGACGATCGAGCCGGTGTGTGAGAAGATATTTCGTGCCGAGCACATGACCGAGGGCAAGGTTGCCGTCGACGAGGACCGCTCGACGCCGGTGTTCTCGCCCTATGCCGGCCGCGTCACCAAGCTGTTGGCCCGCCCGGGCGACAACGTCAAGCAGGGCCAGCCGCTGTTCGTGATCGAGGCCGCCGACACGGTGCAGGCCCAGAACGATTTCATTGCGGCCATCACCTCGATGAACAAGGCGAAGTCCGCGCTCGATCTCGCCGACATCCAGTACAAGCGCGCCAAGGACCTGTTTGAAGGCAGGGCCATCCCGCTGAAGGATTTCCAGCAGGCGGAGGCGACCTCCGTTCAGGCCCAGAATGACATGCGGTCGTCACAAACGGCGCTGGAGGCCGCCCGCAACAAGCTGCGCATCCTCGGCTTCACGGATGCCGCGATCACCGATTTCCAGAGCAAGGGCGTGATCGACCGCGAGATCACGATCTATTCGCCGATCGCCGGCACGGTCGTGCAGCGCAAGGTCGGCCCCGGACAATACGTCAACTCCGGCGCGAGCGACCCGGTGTTCGTGATCGGCGATCTCTCCACCGTCTGGCTGACCGCGTTCGTCCGTGAGAGCGATGCGGCGCTGGTGAACATCGGCGAGGAAATCCTCGTCAACGTGCTGGCGCTGCCCGGCCGGCCGCTCAAGGCCAGCATCAACTACGTCGCCGCTTCGATCGACCCGGCGAGCCGCCGGCTGCTCGTCCGGGCGACCATCGACAACAAGGACGGCCTGCTGAAGCCGGAGATGTTCGCCAATGTGACGATCTATTCGCCAGGCGAGCAACCCGCCGTCGCGGTGCCCCGACAGGCGCTGATCTACGAAGGCAACCAGGTTCGCGTCTGGGTCGCCCGTCCCGACAAGTCGATCGAGCTGCGCAAGATCAAGACCGGTCTGATCAATGGCGATCAGGTCGCCGTCGAAAGCAATCTGAGCGCAGGCGAGCAGATCGTCACCAAGGGCAGCCTGTTCATCGATCGCGCAGCCTCGGGCAGCTGAGATGCGCGCCTCCCGCCTGCCTTCCTGAAAGTGCCGATCTGAATGGACCGCCTCGTCGCCATCGCCGTCCAGCGGCGCTTCCTGATGGTCGGAATGTTCGTCGCCGTCCTGATCGGCGGCCTGATCGCGTTCCGGCAGCTCAACATCGAAGCCTATCCCGATCCGACCCCGCCGATGGTCGACATCGTGACGCAGAGCCCCGGCCTCTCGGCCGAGGAGATCGAGCGCTACATCACGATCCCGATCGAGACCCAGGTCGCCGGCATCAAGAACCTGCGCACCATCCGCACGATTTCCTTGTACGGCCTGTCCGACGTCAAGCTGCAGTTTTCGTTCGACTACACCTACGACGAAGCTTTGCAGCAGGTGCTGAATCGCCTGTCGCAACTGTCGCCGCTGCCGGGCAATGTCACGCCACAGATCTCGCCGCTGAGTGCGGTCGGCGAAATCTATCGCTATCGCTTGCGCGGTCCGCCGGGCTACAGCGTGCTCGACCTCAAGACCCTGCAGGATTGGGTGCTGCAGCGCCGCTTCCGCGCCGTGCCTGGCGTCATCGACGTCACCGGCTGGGGCGGCAAGACCAAGACCTATGAGATCCAGGTCGACTTCAACAAGCTGGTCGCCAACGGCCTGACCCTGCCTCAGCTCTTGCAGGCGGTCGGCAACTCCAACATCAATGTCGGCGGCAACACGGTCGAGATCGGCACGCAGTCGGCAGTCGTCCGTGGCGTCGGCCTGATCCGCTCGATGGACGACCTCGCCAACACCATGGTGTCGCAGAGCGGCGGCAACCCGGTGCTGGTGAAGGACGTCGCCAACGTCACGGTGGCGGAGAAGCCGCGGCTCGGCATCGCCGGCCTCAACAACAATGACGACATCGTCCAGGGCATCGTGCTGATGCGGCGCGGCGAGCAGAGCTCGCCGACCATCGCCCGTGTCGAGCAATTGGTCGACCAGATCAACAACTCCACCATCCTGCCGCCGGGCGTGCGGATCGAGCGCATCTACGACCGCAAGGACCTGATCGATACCACGACGCACACCGTGCTCCACAACATGGTGGTCGGCATCGGCCTCATCGTGCTCTTGCAATGGGTGTTCCTCGGCAATCTGCGCAGCGCGCTGATCGTCGGCGCCACGATTCCGTTTGCGCTGTTCTTCGCCGTCATCATCCTGGTGCTGCGCGGCGAGTCCGCCAACCTGCTGTCGGTCGGTGCGATCGATTTCGGCCTGATCGTCGATGCCACCGTCATCATGGTCGAGGCGATCTTCCGCCGGCTGACGCAAACCACGCCATTGTCCGAGGCCGAGGAGAGCCACATCTCGCCCGAGACGATGATGGGCATGAAGAGCCACGCGATCCTGTCGGCGGCCGCCGACGTGTCGCGCTCGATCTTCTTTGCCGCCGCGATCATCATCGCCGCGTTCCTGCCGCTGTTCACCCTGAGCGGCGTCGAGGGCAACATCTTCGGGCCGATGGCGCGCACCTATGCCTATGCGCTCGCCGGCGGTCTGCTTGCGACCTTCACCGTGACGCCGGCGCTGAGCGCGATCATCCTGCCCGCACATGTCGAGGAGACCGAGACCCGGCTGATGCGGCTGCTGCACGCGATCTATTCGCCGGTGCTGCGCTGGGCGGTCGGCAACCGCAATCTGGTGATGACCGGCGCGATCGGTCTCGTGCTGCTGACCGTGGTGGTCGGCCGGCTGCTCGGGCTCGAATTCCTGCCCAAGCTGGAGGAGGGCAATCTCTGGATCCGTGCGACCCTGCCGCCGACGATTTCGCTGCAGGAGGGCAACGCCTACGTCAACGAGATGCGCAAGATCATCCGCGCGCGGCCCGAGGTCGATGCGGTGGTCTCGCAGCACGGCCGTCCCGACGACGGCACCGATGCCGCGGGCTTCTTCAATGCCGAGTTCTTCGCGCCGCTGAAGCCGGTGAAGGACTGGCCCGGCACCAAGGACAAGGATCAGCTTACCGCGGAGTTGCTGAAGCAGCTCGACGACCGCTTCCCCGGCGTCGAGTTCAATTTCTCGCAATATCTGCAGGACAACGTCTCCGAAGCCGTCTCCGGCGTGAAAGGCGAGAACTCGATCAAGCTCTATGGCAATGATCTGCAGGCGCTGACGGATACCGCCAACAAGATCAAGCAGGTGCTGTCGACGGTGCAGGGCATCACCGATCTCGCGGTGTTCACCTCGCTCGGACAGCCGACCGTGCAGATCGACATCGACCGCGCCAAGGCGGCGCGCTACGGGCTCGCGCCTGGCGACATCAACGCCACCATCAAGGTCGCGATCGGCGGCGACACCGCGGGCGATCTCTACGAGCCCGGCTCCGACCGGCATTTCCCGATCATCGTTCGTCTGGCGCCGGAATATCGCAAGAGCGCGGAGGCGATCGAGAATCTGCGCATCGGTGCGCAGGGGCCGAACGGCATTACGCAAATTCCGCTGAGCGAGGTCGCCACCATCAAGCTGGTGTCGGGCGCGGCCTATATCTATCGCGAGCAGCAGGAGCGCTATCTGCCGATCAAGTTCTCGGTGCGCGAGCGCGACCTCGGCAGCGCGATCCAGGAGGCGCAGCAGAAGGTCGCCGACCAGGTGCAGTTGCCGCCGGGCTCGCATGTCGAGTGGGTCGGCGAGTTCGGCAATCTGCAGGATGCGATCAAGCGGCTGTCGATCGTGGTGCCGATCAGCCTCGCGCTGATCGGCGTGC
This sequence comes from Bradyrhizobium sp. SZCCHNS3002, assembly GCF_032377435.1. Classification (NCBI taxonomy): domain Bacteria; kingdom Pseudomonadati; phylum Pseudomonadota; class Alphaproteobacteria; order Hyphomicrobiales; family Nitrobacteraceae; genus Bradyrhizobium; species Bradyrhizobium sp. SZCCHNS3002. Next base: position 402,108 of record NZ_JAUHHY010000003.1, on the reverse strand, counting down.
TCCTGTGGTTCAATTTCGGCTCGATGGCCGATACCTTGCTCGCCATGAGCGTGATCCCGATGGCGATCTTCGGCGGCGTGGTCGGCCTCGTCTTGACCGGAATCCCGTTCAGCGTCTCGGCGGCGATCGGCTTCATCGCCTTGTTCGGCATCGCCGTGATGGACGGCATCATCATCCTGTCGCAGTTCAACCAGCTGATCGACGAGGGTGTCGACCGCATCGAGGCCGTCATCCGCACCGGCGAATTGCAGTTGCGTCCGGTGCTGATGACCTGCGTCGTCGCCGGCATCGGCCTGATGCCGGCCGCGGTGTCGACCGGCATCGGCTCGCAGGTGCAGAAGCCGCTCGCGATCGTCGTGGTCACCGGCATGATGCTGGCCCCGATGGTCATCCTAATCACGCTGCCGGTGCTGATCTCGCTGTTCTCCCGCCGAGGCGTTCGCTAGATCCGCATGTGCTCGTCGATGCGCGCGGCGGAGTCACGGTCGACCGCGGCGGCATCGACGATCTCGCCGCGCTTGAACACGAGGTATCTGTCGCTGATCGAGAGCGCGAACGGCAGATGCTGCTCGACCACGATCATCGAGGTGCCGATCTCGCGGCGAGCCCGCACCAGCACCTCGGACAGCCGGTCGACGACGGACGGCTGCAGACCTTCCGTGACCTCGTCGAGCAGCAGCACGTCGGGCTTCGCCATCAGCGCGCGCGCCACGATCAGCATCTTCTGCTCGCCGCCGGACAGTGTGCCGGCCCGCTGGCTCAGCCGCTTGGTGAGCACGGGGAACCAGCCGCCGACCTGCTCGAAACGCGCGGTCATGTCGTCGTCCGTGAGCACGCCGAGCCTGAGATTGTCGCGCACCGACAGATCCTGGAACAGCGCATGCTCCTGCGGCACATAGACCAGCCCCATCTTCCGCTTCAGATGCGGCGCTATCCGCGTCACGTCCTTGCCTGCAAGTCTCACTCGGCCGCGCCAGGCCGGCAGGAAGCCGACGATGGCCTTGAGCAGCGACGTCTTGCCCATGCCGTTCTTGCCCACGATCGCGAGGGTTTCGGCTTTGCCGAGCGCAAAACCGACATTGCTGATCACCTCCGACGAGCCGTAGCCGCTTGCCAGCTCGTGAACATCCAGAACGCTGCTCATGCGAGGGCCTCCGCATGCGGAACATGCTGTCCGGTGTATATTTCGCGCACCAGCTCGCTGTTCACGACCTCGTCGACCGAGCCGTCGAGCGCGAGGCGTCCCTGGTGCAGCACGATGATGCGCGACGAGATCTCGCGCACGAAATCGAGATCGTGCTCGACCAGGAGAATGCAGAGCCGGTCGCGGCGGGCGAGGGCGGTGAGGATGTCGGCGAAGCTCTGCCGTTCCGCGCGCGTCAGTCCGGCGGTTGGCTCATCCAGCAGCAGCACGTCGGGCTCGAGCGACAGCACCATCGCGAGCTCGAGTGCCTGCTTGAGCCCGTGGCTCAGATTGCGCGCTTCCTCATCGAGCCGCTCGCTGAGCCCGGAGCGTTCGACGACCGACATGGCTGCAGGCGGCAGCGCCAGCGTCACCGCGCGCGAGGTCAGTGCGGGAGGATCAGCATGTGTCCGCGCGACGCGCAGGCATTCTGCGACGGTCAGCGTCTCGAACACCGATGCCGTCTGGAACTTGCGTCCCAGGCCAAACCGAACGACGCGATCCGGCGGCAGCCGTACGATGTCGTGGCCGGCGATCGCGACGTCGCCGGTCGAGCGTTCGCGGCCGTCGGACAGGCAGCGGATCAAGGTGGTCTTGCCAGCCCCGTTGGGACCGACGAGGCTCAGCAATTCGCCGCGATATGCCGTGAACTGCACGCCGTCCAGCACTGCGAGACTGCCATAATGCTTGCCGAGCGCGCGAACTTCGATGGCAACGGCGTCCGGATTGCTGACCGCCGTGGCGGCAGCGGCCGGCCGCAGCGTCGTCGCAGTGCGCCGTCCCGAACCGCCGCGCTTGACCAGGCGCATCACAGCGCCAAGCAGGCCGTCCGGGAAGACAAGGATCACGATGATCAGCGCAAGCCCGACGATCAGCTCCCACACATAGGGGAGGCTATTGGCAAGGTAGGCGCTCGCCACCTCGATGCACAGCGCGCCGATCACCGGACCGATCACGGTGCCGCGGCCGCCGAGCGCGACCATGATCACGAGGTTGGTTCCGAAGCCGAAGCTCGCGTTTTCGGGCGCGGCGATACCGCCGAATCCGGCATAAAAGAATCCGGCCAGCGCGGAGACGATCGCGGACAATACCAGCACCGTGATACGCAGCCGCGACGTGTCGATGCCGAGATAGGTGCAGCGTGCGTCGTTGTCGCGCAGCGCCGCCAGCAGACGTCCGGTGTCACTGCGCATCACGACGAGCGCGAGCGTCGCCGTCGCCAGCAATCCGAAACCAGCGAGTCGCAGCCAGGTCTCGATCTCCAGATCGAAGCTTTCGAAGCCGACAAGTCCGCTCGACGAGCCGGTGAATGTGCCGCCGGAATAGAGGATCTGCACCAGCACGATCGGCACCACCAGCGAGATCACGGAGGCGTAGAGCGGCGTCGAGCCAGGGTAGAACGACAGCCAGCCAGTGAAGGCGGCGACAGCGGCCGCCACCACCACGGCTGCGCCGATCGCGGCGCAGATCTGCCAGGGGCCGAAGCCATATTCGGTGAACATGATCGCGAGCGCATAGGCCCCGATGCCGAAGAAGGCGGACTGGCCGAACGTCAGCGTGCCGCAATAGCCCCACATGATGTCGACGGTGATCGCCGCGATGGCGACGAAGCAGGCGCGCACCAGGATGTTCACGAGGTAGGTATCGAGCAGCAGCGGCGCCACGACGATCACGCCGGCGGCGAGCGCGACCAGCAACGCGGGGACGATCAGGAGCGGCATCGCGCGCTTCGTTGGGGACACAGGAGAGGCGAGGGGGCGCGCATCAGGCACGGGCAAAACCCTCCGGGCGGATCCGCAGCACGACGGCGGCGCAGATCGCGATGGTGAGACCGCCGAGGATCGGATTGACGAAGGTCGAAACCAGGACCTGGAGAGTGCCGAGGACCGCGCAGGAGCCGGCCAGCGCCAGCAGCGAGCCGCCGGACACCATGACCAGCATGAACGCACCGATCAGCCAGGGCACGCCCATGTTCGGGTCGACGCTCGACAGCGGCGTGATCAGTGCGCCCGACAGCGCGGCGAGCCCGCTGCCGAGTGCGAAGGTGATCAGCCTGACCCGTGAGGAGTCGACGCCGAGGCCCTGCGCCAGCATCTCGTTCATGATCACGGCCTTGGTCGACAGACCAAGCCGCGTGCCGTTGAGAAGAGCGGTGAACAGCAGGCCGACGATGATGGCCGCGGCGATCATCACCAGCCGGTAGGCCGAATAATCGGCGCCGAACAGATGCACCGTTCCCGAGATCGGCGCTTGCACAAACTGCACCTCGCGGCCGAACATCAGCGTGATGAGCTGCCCGAGCACGATGCCGAGGCCCCAGGTGGCGAGGATCGCATCGAGCGGACGCTTGTAGAGCCGGCGGACGATCACGATCTCCGTCACGCCGCCGCAGACCGCGCCGGCGACGAAGGCGAGCGGCAGGATCAGAAACCACGGCAGGCCCAGTTGCGCGCCGACCAGGGCTGCATAAGCGCCCACGGTCAGGAAGGCGGCATGGGCGAAGTTGATGATCTTCATCACGCCGAACACGATCAGAAGGCCGGCGGCGATGATGAAGAGCATGGCGGCCGTCGTGACGGCATCGAGGGCGACGGTCAGCATGGTCATTCCCGGTCGAGAGGTTGCGGGGCGGACGCGCGTCCGCCCCGCGGGAGCATACGCGATCAGGACTTGCCCGGGCACTGCGCTCCGGGATCGACGTTCGCAAAGCTCTGGATCACCTTGACGCTGCCGTCGGCCTGGACCTGGCCGAGATACATCGTCAGCGGCGCATGGCGCTGCTTGTCCATCTTGATCGTGCCGCGCGGGCCGTCGACCGAGACCTCGGCCAGCGCCTTCAGCACCTTGTCCTGGTCGGTGCTGCCGGCCTTCTCGACCGCCGCCTTGTAGGCGTACACCGCCTCATACTCCGGAACCGACAGATCGTTCGGCGTCTTCAGCTCGGCACCAAACTTCTTGGCCATCGCCGCCAAAAAGGTCTTGTTGGGGGGGGTGTCGATGCCCGTGACGTACGAGGCCGACAGATAGATGCCGGCGGCATCAGCACCCATGCCCTTGGCGGTGCCCTCGTCGACGGCGAGGTTGCCGTAAGGCAGATTCACGCCGGCGGCGCGCAGTTGCTTGGTCAGGGTCACGTTCGGCGCGCCGCCCGCCGTCGAGGTGATCAGCGCGTCAGCCCCGGAAGTCTTGAGCTTGGAGATGATCGAGGTCCAGTCCGAGCCGTCCATCGGCAGATATTCCTCGCCGACCACCTTGCCGCCGGTCTTCTCGATGTAGCTCTTGGTGAAGCCGAGCATGCCGCGGCCGAAGGCGTAGTCGGAGCCGATCAGGAAATAGTTCTTCGCCTTCTTCTCCTTGTTGAAGTAGTCGACGATCGGCGGCACCTGCTGGTCCGGCACCCAGGCGTTGACATACAGATAGGGGCTGCAGGACTTGCCCTCGTAGAACGAGGTGTAGATGTAGGGCGTCTTGCCGCGGGCGACGATCGGCAGGCCGGCGTTGCGGGCCGCGCTGGTCTCCATCGAGATCAGCACGTTGACCTTCTTCTGAAAGATCAGCGCGTCGAATGCCTTCTGGGCGCCGGCCGCGCCCGAGGCGTCATCGGCGACCTCGAGCGCGAGCTTGCGGCCGAGCACGCCGCCCTTGGCGTTGATCTCCTCCACCGCGAGCTCGGCGGATTGCACCACCGACGGTGCAACGACGGAGTTGGCGCCCGACAGGCCGACGGGAACGCCGATCTTGATCGGATCGGCGGCCAGAGCAGGCGAGAGTGCCGTTCCCGCCGCAAGGGCGAGCGCCAGCGAGGTGGTGATCAAACGCGACGTCATCGATTGTCCTCCGTGAATGGTCGAGATGAAAATTGCCGTGGAGCAGTCAGTACCACCCCCGTTTGACCTCGCTGCCGAGCATCTCGTCATAGACATCGGAGCGGCGGTCGCGCAGGACCTGGTTGAAGGCGTTCCAGTTGCGGGCGCGGCGGGCCTCGCCGAGCGAGACGTCGGCGACCACGATCTCCTCCTTGTCCCGGCTCGCGGGACCGGCGACAGGCCAGCCGGTGTAGCTGACGATCAGGCTCTGACCCTCGAACGGCTGGCCGCGCTCGATGCCGACACGGTCGGCGCAGGCGATGAAGATCGAGTTGGAATGTGCGGCGGCCATGGCGAGAATGTTGGCCATCGCCTCGCGGCCCGGCGCCTGGCCGGGGATTGGCACCCAGTTGGTCGGCACGCAGACGATGTCGGCGCCCTGCAGCGCATTGAGACGATAGCTCTCCGGGAACCAGCCGTCGTAGCAGATCGCCATGCCGATGCGGCCGATCTCGGTGTGGTAGACGGGGAAGCCGAGATTGCCGGGCTCGAAATATAGGTTCTCCTCGTTCCACAGGTGCACCTTGCGGAACGTGCCGATATAGCCGTTCGGTCCGATCAGCACGGCGCTGTTGTAGAGCTTGGCGCCGTCGCGCTCGCAGATCCCTGCCACGAGATGCAGGCCGTGCTCGGCGGCGATCTCGCTCCAGGCGGTCACTGCGGGACCGCCTGGAATGGTCTCGGAGGCGGCGAAGGCCTCCTCGCGCGATTTGAATACGTAGCCGGAGGAGGCGAGCTCGGGGAGCACCACGAGCCTGGCGCCTTGCGCCACGGCCTGGTGAATCAGGTCGAGGCTGTGGGCGAGGTTGGTTGCCAACTCGCCGACCATCGGCTGCATCTGAATGCAGGCGATCCGCACTTTGCTGTCGTCATCCGTCGTCAAGGCACGAGTCTCCGTTGCGTTCGCGAGGGTCGCGCGCGCCAAACAAAAAGCCCCCGACTGCGCCTTGCGGCGCAATGCGAGGGCTGCATAGCCTGATGTGAAATGGCCGACCGGCCATTGGCGGACATCCGATGTCCGCGACGTCCTCAAGTAATTCCCATGCTTGATACGAAGTCAACGCCATCGGCTGCAAAAATTTCGGGCCGCGGCTGCCCAGCGCATGAGCGCGGAAACACCCGCTCAGCGCGAGGTCGGCGCATCCAGCACACCCAATCCGCCGAGCGTCTCCTGCGCATTGATGATCGAGATCGCGATATCCGCCATCGCGACGCGCTTCTGCGTCGCCTGGGCGCGGATCAGCTCATAGGCCTCGACCTCGCCGACCTGCTTCAGCCCCATCAGGATCTTCACCGCCTTGTCGACGTCGCGCCGCGCCTTCAAGGTCTCCTCCAGCTTCTGCACCTTGCCCTCGAGCCTGCGCGTGTAGCCGCGTAGCGAGCGCGCGAGCACCAGCGACGACAAGATGCCGAACGAGCGGATCGGCTTGTTGACGACGCCATGCGCGTTGCTGTCGAGCAGCCGCTTCAGGATGGTCGGATTCTCGTAGTCGACGATGGCGATGAAGGTGAGGGGATGCTCGCTGGTGCCTTCTGGAAAGATCATCTCCTCGGAGGTCTCGATCAGCTGGAACACGGTGTCGATGTCGTGCGGGATCGCGGCCGGCGGCGGCCACACGCCGCGCACGTTGCAGCCGATGCGCTTGAGCTGGTCGATCAGCGCATCGCCCTCGGCATCGCGCGGATGGATCACCAGCACGCGCGCGCCGCGCAGCTCCTCGATCAGCCGGCGCACCCCCGGCTTCATGCGGTCATCCGGTCTCATGCTGAGAGCGCCTCTTCGCTCAGCCAGCGGCCACCGATCGGCGAGACTGACAGATACGGGTCCGGCTTGATCGGGCTCTTGCTCTCCCAGACGATGTCGAACTGCCCGTCGGCGCGCACGCGCCCGATGCGCGGCGTGGTCCAGACGTGGTTGTTGTCGGGATCGATCCGCATCGGTCCCTCCGGCGCCTCCAGGCTGAGGCCGAGCGCGGCTTCGACCAGCTTCTGGGTATCGAGGCTGCCCGCCTGCGCCAACGCCAGCGCGAACAGCTTGATCTGCGCATAGGCCGAGGCGCTCCACATGCTGACCGGCTTGTCGGCGCCGAAGGCGGCCGCGAACGCCGCCTTGAAGCGGTCGTTGCTGTCGCGCGCGAGCGTGCCGAAATAGCTCGCCGCAGTGAGGTGGCCGGCGCAATATTCGGGACCGATGGCGCGGACCTCGCCCTCGGCCATCGTGAGACTGGCGATGGGCAGCCGCTTCGGGTCGAAGCCGGCCTGCGCATACATCCGATAGAAGCGCTGTGCGGTGCGGCCGACGATGGTCGAGAACACGACGTCGGGCGCGGCATCCCTGATGGCATCGAGGCCGCGCGAGAGCTCGGCATCGGTCGCCTCCATCGCCACATATTGCTCGCCGACGACGCGGCCGGCATAGGACTCGACGAGGTCGCGCATGATGCGGTTGGATTCGCGCGGATAGATGTAGTCCGAGCCGATCAGGTAGACCCGCGGCCCATGCTTGCGCACGATGTATTCGGCAAGCTGGAACGCGTTCTGGTTCGGCGCCGGCCCGGTGTAGATCACGTTCGGCGAATATTCAAAACCCTCGTAGAGCGAGGGATACCACAGCAGGCCGTTACGACGCTCGATCGCCGGCAGCACCGCCTTGCGCTCGGCCGAGGTCGAGCAGCCGAAGATGACGGAGGCGCCGTCCTCGGTCAGCAGCCGATCGGCGAGCTTGCGGAACGTCTCTGGCTGCGAGCCCGGATCATAGGCGATGACCTCGATCTCGCGGCCGAGCACGCCGCCATCCCGGTTGATCTCCTGGATCGCCAGCGCGGTGCCGAAGAAATGCTCGGACTCCGTGACCTCCATCAGGCCGCTGCGCGAGAACAGCACGCCGACGCGCCAGACATCCTTGTCGGATGATTTTGCGGTCGGTCTCGTCGTCATCATCATGCCTCCAGGTCGACGGGCCGGTCGCGCCGGCTCGGAAGCGCTGTTTATTGCGACTCATCGCGCGGTTGGCAACCGGGGCGGAGGCCGCAGACGAGGATCGGGATCAGGACGAGCCGCAGCATCGCCGCGACGCCCAGTGCGTCCGGGTCATGCGATAGGCGGGCCCTCGTGACATGATGAGGGCGCAGGGAATGCCGGGCGCTGGCCGCACCCATGGCCCGCCTGCAGAAAAAAAGCAGGCGGCAGTCACCACAGGTCAGCCGAGACATCCCGGCATTCCCTGCGCGGAGGTTTTAACGCTTATACGCGCTCTCCTCGGTGCACCGGGCTTGTTGGCCACCGTACGCGACGACGCGCTTCTCGCACGCTGCCGCGGGGACACCAGCTTCGGGGTGTCAGGACCACGCGACTTCACGTCCGCAAGTGCATCGTTCGTCCGCACATGATGCGCGCCGATGCCCTCACGTCCACCGCATTGCCGGCCCAACGTATCGTGACGACGCGTACGTCCCTCATCCGGACCGGAACGCGGGCAGCATACGCCTGATTTGCTGATTTTCGGAAGCGATTTATTTTTCGCAAATGCTCTTGAAATCGGCTTAGTCGCTGAGCTTATGGGCGAAATCCGCGCTTCGGCCTACGATCTGGCCGCCCAGCATTTGTCATTTCGGGGCAACCGCGCTGGCGGCTGACCCAGAAATCCACAACCACGAACTGCGGCCGTCGGGCGAGGTCGTCCCAAATTCGTTTTCGATGAACCGATTTGCCAGGGCGCGCTAACTTTCCTATTATCTAATTTTATCGAGTGTTGAGCGTCGCCTAGGTGCGAGCCGGAAGGTGCGAACTCACCATGGACGAGACACGGCCGACATTAAGTCAGGTTCAAATCATTCAATCGCTTGCGGAGGCGCTATCGTGGTTTGAGAAGGAATTGAACTGGGGCGTGGCTCCTGGGGAGCTGAATCATCTGACTGGAAGGATTGGCGAACTCTATGCCGCGATGATCAACCGCGGACAGATGGCTCTTGATACTAATCAGCGCGGCTACGATGTCGTTTCCGCACTCAATGAGCGTATTTCTGTCAAGACAGTCACCACATCAAATCATGTGTCATTTAATTCGACCACGTTTGATCAGGTTGACCGGATCATCATTTTGCGAGTGAATGTGGATGAAGAAAACGGCATTTCTGTTGAGGAGATTCTTGACGAAGCAGCCGATCTCGCCAGGGCAAGAATGCGCCCCATCGGATCAAAGTTGATTTACGCAATTCCGCAGTCATCCAACCGCCAACGGAGGCCGGTTGAGGAATTGCGGATAACTGCCCGCGCGCACTACTCGGATTTCGAAATTGTCAGATATGAGAGCGGCGCTATCGGTATTTTGCGAGACGGAGTTGCCCAGCCTATCGTTGTTAAGGAGTTCCTTAAGCCCATAGCCGCGGACGTCGGAGTCGAAATAGTCAATGCTCGCGGGGGAAGTAAGAACACTCGGGCTCTGGGAGCCGATGTAATCCGTGCCCTGAATGCCCGAGCAGGCTCTGGAACAAAGTTGAATGAGGCTTGATCGAGCAATGTTTACAGCGCGTCAGTTGGCCGAGGCTGGATCAGCTCGCAACTTTCTAACGAAATTGAATTTAGGTTTGCTCTCATTCCGGGGTAGCCGGGCCAGCGGCTGAGCCCGGAGTCAATATTCATGAACAGCAGTCGCAGGGCGAGGTAAGGGGCACACACAGTTCGCTTCCTCTCGATCGGTCGTGGCTATCGATTCCGGCCTCACGCTGTGCGCGCCCGACCGTGACGAGGCAGCAGGCGTCCCTGACACCGCGCGTGATATGGACTGCGACGCGATGATGGATGTCATGCAACGTGCCGCATCGATCTCGCGACCAGCTTGGAGCCCGAATGGCGCGTTCGCGCGTTGACCCCTGTTGGATTCGGCGATAGCCGACTCGCGATGCTCGAAAGACCACGGCACGCGTCCAGATGTCGCGGCCAGACTGGAAAGTTGACATGCGCAGCTTCGAAGACCGAGTTCTGTTGTTCCTGCTCGTGGTGATCACGCTGCTGCTCGGCTGGATCCTGCTGCCATTCTACCCCGCCGTGCTGTGGGGCGTCGTGGGGGCCATCGTGTTTTCTCCCCTCCACCGCCGATTGTCGCGGTCGATGCACGGCAGAGATGGGCTTGCCGCAGCCGTCGCCGTACTGCTGGTCGTCCTGATCGTCATTCTGCCGCTGTCGCTGATCGGGGCGGCGCTGGCGCAGCAGGCCTCCGGTGTCTACGGCCAGGCGCAGTCGGGCCAGTTGGACCTCGGGCAGTATTTCCAGAAGATGCTGGAGGCGCTTCCGACATGGGTGGTCGATCTCCTCAACCGTTTTGGACTCGGCAGCCTGGCCGGACTGAAGGACAGGCTGTCGGCCGGCCTGCTGAAAGGCAGCCAGATGATTGCGGGCCAGGCGCTGAACATCGGCCAAGGGACCTTCGAGTTCTTCGTCAATCTGTTCCTCATGCTGTATCTGCTGTTCTTCCTGCTTCGCGACCAGGAGGCGTTGTCGGCGCGTATCGCCAACGCCATTCCGCTGCGCGCGGAGCAGCGGCACGCGCTGCTGGGCAAGTTCACGGTCGTCATTCGCGCGACGGTGAAGGGCAATCTGGTCGTGGCGCTGGCGCAGGGCGCTCTGGGCGGTCTGATCTTCTGGTTCCTCGGCATCACCGCGCCGCTGCTATGGGCCGTCGTGATGGCGTTTCTGTCGCTGCTTCCGGCTGTCGGAGCAGGGCTGGTGTGGTTTCCGGTCGCGCTCTATCTGCTGGCCACCGGATCGGTCTGGCATGGCGTGATCCTGATCGCCTATGGCGCCCTGGTGATCGGGCTTGTCGACAATCTGCTGCGTCCCCTCCTGGTCGGCCAGGACACCAAGATGCCCGACTATGTCGTGCTGATCTCGACCCTCGGCGGGATCGAGGCGTTCGGTCTGAACGGCTTCATCATCGGGCCGGTCATCGCCGCAATGTTCATCGCGATCTGGAACATGTTCTCCGACGCGCGCGGCGATGGGGCGTTCGTGCACGACACCACGCAGGGTACTGGACGATGAGGCACGTCACGATGGGCCGATGACCGCCACCGTGAGGATGACTCGAATTCTGCTCCCGTCATTCCCGGGCAGAAGCGCCAGGGACCGGCCCGGATTCATGACCACCAAAAGGCCGTCATTGGCGGGATCATCGCTGCGCTCGTCTCATCTCGTGCAGTGGTGGCTACGAAGCCCGGGCCCACCCCGCAATAACCCGGAGAAAACAGCGCAGCGCCATATCGGCGCGGCAAACAAGAGGGAATTAACGGATCGTAATCCGCCATCTCCTAGCAATGCGGAGTCCGGCGGGTTACGTTGTACGATCTGTCCTGCGCGCTCTTGACCTCTCTCCTGCGGGCATGTCTCAGACTGCTCTTCCAGACCGGCTCATCGTCGGGCGCACGATGAATCATTTGGCTTCGACCCCCGGTTGAATCCGCGAAAGCTCTGGTTTCGAACGCCTGCGGCGGTCCGCAGGGGTCCATTTGGCCGCGGTCGCGCCATGCGCGATCGCCAAGAACACAAGGTGGAGACGACATTGCAGTTCGATCAGCCAGTCGCGATGGCGACTGTGCCGCCCAAGGACCGCGCCACGCTGCGCGCCGGCGACGACGAGGGCCGCGCGGCGGCCGACGCAAGGTACTGGATGCAGATTCTCAGCAGCTATCGCACGCCAAACCGCCTGCGCAGCGTGACCGAGCTGGTGATCACGGCCGTGCCGCTGGTGGCGCTGTGGACGGCCGCCTGGTTCGCGTTCTCGCTCGGCCATGCCTGGGCGTCGTTGCTCATCGCGATTCCTGCCGGCGCCTTTCTGGTGCGTCTGTTCATGATCCAGCACGATTGCGGCCACGGCACCTTCTTCGCCGGGCGTCAGGCGAACGACTGGGTCGGCCGCATCCTGGGCGTGCTGACCCTGACGCCTTACGACTGGTGGCGGCGCACGCATGCGATCCACCACGCCAGCAGCGGCAACCTCGACAGGCGCGGCATCGGCGATATCGATACGTTGACCGTGCGGGAATATCAGGCGCGGTCGACCTGGGCCCGGCTGCGCTACCGGCTTTACCGCCATCCCCTGGTCATGTTCGTGGCCGGTCCCGCTTACCTGTTCTTCCTGCAGCACCGTCTTCCGTTCGGTCTCATGCGGGCTGGCTGGTCGCCCTGGGTCAGCACGATGGCCACCAATCTCGGCATCGCCCTGGTGGTCGCCGGGCTGATGTGGCTGATCGGCATCCAGGCGTTCCTGGTCGTGCATCTCCCGATCATGCTGCTCGCCGCCATGGCTGGGGTGTGGCTGTTCTACGTCCAGCATCAGTTCGAGCACACCGTCTGGGAGCGGGGCGAGCGCTGGACGCAGCAGCAGGCTGCGCTCTACGGCAGCTCACATTACGACCTGCCGGCATGGCTGCACTGGCTCACCGCCAACATCGGCATCCACCACGTCCACCATCTCTCGAGCCGAATTCCCTATTACCGGCTGCCGGTCGTGCTGCGCGATCATCCCGAGCTGCGCGAGATCGGCCGCATCACGCTGCCCGAGAGCCTGCGCTGCGTCCGACTGGTGCTGTGGGACGAACAGCAGCGCCGGCTGGTGTCGTTCCGCGACGCCGGAGCGGAGGCCGGAGCATTGGAGCTTCGGACAACGACACCGAAGCTCGCTGGGTCACAGCCATAGTACGTAGATTAGGCAGGGGCGCGCGAGCGACCTGCCCACATACAAGTTCTGAGCCGGCGGGTTGAGCCGTCAGATGGAAACCCAGGCGCGACCGCGCGCGTCTCAGGCCGCGCCGCTTTGTTTGGCCGGTGCCTGTCGTTGGGCCGCCGACCAGGATGCGTGGAACCAGCCGCCGAGGCCCCAGGGGTGAGTCCGTTCCAACCAGATGAACGGTCCCATCGGCGTTTCAAACTTGCCGGGCTGGGGCCCGACCACACCCCGACCATGCAGCAACTCGCCCTGCCAGCCTTCGTTCTTGGAGCCTTCCGCGCCGACATGAAGCCGGTAGGCCCAGGGCTCGGTGTCCATGATGACGTTGCCCTGCGCCGTCTTCATCCAGGCAATGGTGTCGGCGTGGATCGCACCAAAGGGATGAAAAGGACGGTTCTCGGGGACGCCGACGAACACGCCGACGCCGGTCTTGACCGTCGCGCCGGCGGCGATCGTCACGGGCTCGCCCTTCTGATCGTACAGCACGCCGTGCCAGTTCTGCGATTTCGTGCCCGGCGCAGTGACGATGATCTGGTAGGCGAGGCGCGGCTCGTCGAGGAGCGGCTGTTGTGACATGATCGTCTCCCATCCATGCGGGCCGGACGTGACCGCCGGGACGCGTGCGGCCCTATGCTGACACAGTATCGGCACGGCGCTAGATCGGGCGTTGACCTGAATCAACCATCACGAGTTGAATGCAATTTCAGATTGAGTAAAAGGCTGGTGCGGAGTGTCAGCGGACGCGCCGTGCCCACCGCCCGTCGGTCGTAGTAATCGGCCTCATAGTAGGACGGCAGGCACGCATCTGCCTTTACTCTGTCGAGCGAAGGCAGATGCTTTCTCCGTCCTGCGGGCTAAAGGCTCAATCCCTCACCACGCGCACGGCGCCCTTCGCGGCGCTTGAGGCGAACGCGGCGTAGGCCTTCAGCGCGGCGTAGCATCGTGCGGCGGGTTACGCTGCGCTACCCCCCCTACGGACTAACAACGCCATCAAAACCCGTACAACTGCGCCGGATTATCGACCAGGATCTTCTTGCGGACCGCGGCGTCTGGCGCCCAGACCGGGAGCTGGTTCATCAGGCGGCCGTCGTCGATGGGATAGAAGGGCCTGATATCCGTGACCTTCAGTTCGGGATGCGGCGACGAATCCGGGTGGGGCCAGTCGGTGCCCCAGACGATGCGGTCGGGGTTGGCTTCGATCAGGGCCTTCGCGAACGGGATCACATCGGTGTAGTCGGGACCGCGGGTCGAGGCGCGATAGGCGCCGGAGATCTTCACATAGGCCTTGCCGCTGCGGACGAGCTCGACCAGATCGGCAAAGCCCGGCTGCCCGAGGCCGAGATCGGCCTGCGCCCCGCCGAAATGGTCGAACACGGCCGTCACGGGCGATTGCATCACGAGGTCCTTGATCGCCGCGATCATCGCCGTGTTGGTGTAGAGCTGGACGTGCCAGCCGCGCGCCTTCATGCGCTCGACGGCGGCCTGGAAGCGGGCGCGGCCGACAGCGGGATCGTTGATGCCGCCGGTCGCGAGGTTGAGGCGGATGCCGCGGAAGCCCTCGGCATTCATCTGATCGAGCTGCGCCTCGGTGGTCTTGTCGTCGATCACGGCGACGCCGCGGGCGTCGTTGCCCCTGGCCTTCATGCCGTACAGCGTTGCGGAATTGTCGGTGCCGTAGACGCTCGGCGTCACGATGACCACGCGCTGGATATGCAGCGTCTTGTGCAGGGTCGCCATCTCTTCCGGTGAGGCGGGCTCGGGCGTGTAGACACGATTGGCCGCGAACGGAAACTTCTCGGGATCGCCGTGGATGTGGGTATGGCAGTCGCAGGCGCCGGGCGGCACGTCGAAATCGACTGGCGTGGAAGGCTGCGCGGGCTTGGCGCGGGCGGCTGTCGTGGTCATCGTCACTCCGGCGGCCAACGAGGCGAGCAGCAGGCTGCGGCGGTTCAACATGGCGGTGCCTCCACGGATCGGCGCATGTGTTGCAGCTGACGCGCTCGTTGTGGAGCACGAGCGTGAACCTGTTCGCGCGAGGGGGCAAGAGCGAACTGGGCGAGCGTTGCCAAGCCATCCGGAGTGCCGTCCGTGGCCGCTGGAACGCGTCGCTGCGCTCGCGATGACGGAGTGCGTGGAGGGTGCGATGCTTGCCACAACCGTCATTGCGAGCGCAGCGAAGCAATCCAGGACCAGGAGGACGGTCTGAGTTGTGGCCTAGCGTCTCGTAAAGATGAAATTACTGCAAGGCGAGGGCGGCAGCGCCGAGCCGATTGGGCCGGCGCTGCCGCCGCTCTCTCAGTCCTTCACGATGCGCACCGCGCCCTTGGCGGCGCTGCTCGCGAACGCGGCGTAGGCCTTCAGCGCGGTCGAGACCTTGCGGGCGCGGGTCTTCGGCTTCCAGGCCTTGTCGCCCTTGGCCTCCATTGCGGCGCGGCGCTGCGCGAGCTCGGCATCCGAGACCGCCAGATGAATGGTGCGGTTCGGAATGTCGATCTCGATGCGGTCACCTTCCTGCACCAGGCCGATCAGGCCGCCCTCGGCGGCTTCCGGCGAGACGTGGCCGATCGACAGCCCCGAGGTGCCGCCGGAGAAGCGGCCGTCGGTGATCAGTGCACAGGCCTTGCCGAGGCCTTTCGACTTCAGATAGCTGGTCGGATACAGCATCTCCTGCATGCCCGGGCCGCCGCGCGGGCCTTCGTAGATGATGACGACGATGTCGCCGGCCTTGATCTTGTTGGTAAGGATCGCTTCGACCGCGGCGTCCTGGCTCTCCATGACGCGCGCAGGACCCGAGAACTTCAGGATCGAGGCATCGACGCCCGCAGTCTTCACGATGCAGCCGTCGCGCGCGATGTTGCCGGTCAGCACGGCCAAGCCGCCATCCTTGGAATAGGCATGCGCGAGGTCGCGGATGCAGCCCTTTTCGCGGTCGAGATCGAGCTCCTGGTAGCGGCGGTCCTGGCTGAACGCCACCTGCGTCGGCACGCCGCCGGGCGCGGCCATGTAGAAGTTCTTGACGCTCTCGCTGGACGTCTGGCGGATGTCCCAGCGCTCCAGCGCCGCCGCGAGCGACGCCGAATGCACGCTCGGCAGCTCCGTGTGCAGCAGGCCGGCGCGGGCGAGCTCGCCGAGGATGCCCATCACGCCGCCGGCGCGGTGCACGTCCTCCATGTGCACGTCGGCCACGGCGGGCGCGACCTTGCACAGGCAGGGGACCTTGCGCGACAGGCGATCGATGTCGGTCATGGTGAAGGGGATCTCGCCCTCATGCGCGGCGGCGAGCAGATGCAGCACGGTGTTGGTCGAGCCGCCCATCGCGATGTCCATGCTCATCGCGTTCTCGAACGCCTTGAAGTTGGCGATCGACCGCGGCAGCACCGACGCATCGTCCTGCTCGTAGTAGCGGCGGGCGAGGTCGACGATCAGATGGCCGGCCTCGACGAACAGGCCGCGGCGGTCGGCATGTGTCGCCAGCACCGAGCCGTTGCCGGGCAGCGACAGGCCGAGCGCCTCGGTCAGGCAGTTCATCGAGTTCGCCGTGAACATGCCGGAGCAGGAGCCGCAGGTCGGGCAGGCCGAGCGCTCCATCACCTCGACGTCGGCATCGGACACCTTGTCGTCGGCGGCCACGATCATCGCGTCGATCAGATCGACCTTGCGCAGCTTGCCTTCGATGTTGACCTTGCCGGCCTCCATCGGTCCGCCCGAGACGAACACCGCGGGGATGTTGAGGCGCATCGCGGCCATCAGCATGCCGGGCGTGATCTTGTCGCAATTGGAGATGCAGACCATCGCGTCGGCGCAGTGCGCGTTGACCATGTATTCGACGCTGTCGGCAATCAGCTCGCGCGAGGGCAGGCTGTAGAGCATGCCGTCATGGCCCATCGCGATGCCGTCGTCGACGGCGATCGTGTTGAACTCCTTGGCGACGCCGCCGGCCTTCTCGATCTCGCGGGCGACCAGCTGGCCGAGGTCCTTGAGGTGGACGTGGCCGGGCACGAACTGGGTGAAGGAGTTGACGACGGCGATGATCGGCTTGCCGAAATCCTCGTTGGTCATGCCGGTGGCGCGCCACAGGCCGCGGGCGCCGGCCATGTTGCGGCCATGGGTGGAGGTGCGGGAGCGATAGGCGGGCATGGCGGTTCCTCGGAGGCAATGTTGGTCCGGAGAGGCAGGGACCCTCCGGACAGACGGCAATGGACGCGGCGAGGCATACAGCGAAGTGCTTGACGATTCGACCCTAAATTTCGCTGTTCCGGGATGCCCTGCGGGCAGGGCCGGCGCCCTCGCGCCGCTCCCGCAGGTCGCCGCCGGGCTCGGTCACGCGTTTGTGGCTACGTCGGGAACAGGAAGGTCGCTTAGATTAGAACGGTAGAGTTTTGTTCGTCCCGGTCCTGTCCCCGAACGTCCCTGCCTCGGCCTCCGTCGCTCGCGCGTCCCATGTTGTCCGTCATCAGATTCCGTCAGCTGCCGATCCTTGCCGCGCTGCTTCTGGCTGCCCCCGGCGCCGCCTCGGCCCATGCCATCATCGTCTCGTCGCAGCCCGCGGCGGGCGGGACCATCGAGAAGCAGCCGACACTGATCCGGCTGCGCTTCAACAGCCGCATCGATCACGCCCGCTCGCGGCTGAAGCTGCGCGCGCCCGACGGCGCCGAGCAGGCGCTCACGCCGGCCGCCGACGCGCCGGCCGACGAGATCGACGCCGAGGCCAAGGCGCTCAGCCCCGGCGCCTGGCACCTGCAATGGCAGGTGCTCAGCGTCGATGGCCACATCACCCGCGGCGACATTCCCTTCACCGTGCGCTAGCCGTGTCGCTGTTGCTCGACATCTTCGGCTATCTCTCGGTGGTGCTGCGCGGCCTGACCTTGCTGGCCCAGTCCTTCACCATCGGCGGCTTGGCATTTCTGCTGTTGCTGCTGCGCCCACTACAGCAAAGGCTGTCCGCTGACGCGATCGTGGTCGGGAAGCGCGGCCAGCGTTTCCTGCGCCGAAGCGCATTCGGCTGGTTCGCGGTCGTGCTGGCGTCGCTCGCAGTCAACATGGGAGCGCTGATCGGGACGCTCGATCTGTCGTTCGGCGCGGCGGCGGGCGCGGATTTCGCGCGCTCCGGCGTGGCCGTTGCCGCCTGCGCGTTCGGCATCGCGGTGCTTGCCCGGACCGGCGGCTGGGCCGCCTGGCGCGTCGTGGCGCTGGCCGTGCTGGCCGTCGCGGCGCTGCTGCTGCAGCTCAACCTGACGCATGCGGCGAGCCGGCTCGAGGTGCGCTGGCCGCTGCTCGCGGCCGACTTCCTGCACATGCTCGGTGCCGGAATCTGGATCGGCGGCCTGCCGTATTTCCTGATGGCGCTGAATGGCTGCAAGGCGGACAGCGACCAGCGGTTGATCGGCCGGCGCTATTCGCTGATGTCGATGGTCTCGGTGGCGGCGATCGTGCTCGGCGGCACGGTGATGGCGATCGCCTATCTCGGCTCGTTCGCGGCGATCTACGGCACCGCCTATGGGGTGATGATGTCGGCCAAGGTCGCGATGCTGCTGATGCTGCTCGCGCTCGGGGCGGGCAACTTCTTCGCCGTCGAACGTTTGCGCCGCCGTGATCCCACAGCACCGCTCTTGCGGATGAAGCGCTTCGTCGAGGTCGAGCTCGGCATCGGGCTGACGGTGCTGCTCACGGCGGGCTCGCTGACCTCGCTGCCGCCCGGCGTCGATCTCAGCCAGGACCGCCTGAGCTGGGCCGAGATCGTCGATCGCGCCGCGCCGCAATGGCCGCGGTTGACGAGCCCCTCGGTCGATCAGCTTACGATCTCGCAGTTGCAGGCGAAGATCGATGCCGCCGACGCGCAGCGCATGACGGCACCGCCGGCCTATGTCCCGGGCGAGGGCGTGATCCTGCCGCGCAGCGCCGCCGACATCGCCTGGTCGGAATACAACCACCATTGGGCCGGCATCTTCGTGGTGCTGATCGGCCTGCTGGCGCTGATCGAGCGCTTCTCCTGGGGCCGGTGGGCGCGGCATTGGCCGCTCTTGTTCCTGGTGATGGCCGCGTTTCTGTTCCTGCGCGCCGACGAGATGGCCTGGCCGCTCGGACCGATCGGCTTCTTCGCCTCCTTGCGCGACCCCGAAGTGGCGCAGCACCGGCTGTTCGTGGTGCTGATCATCCTGTTCGGCCTGTTCGAATGGCGCGTGCGGCTGCGCGGGCAGCAGGCAGGGCGCGCGGCGCTGGTGTTTCCGCTGACGGTGGCCGTCGGCGGCGCGCTGCTGATGACGCACTCGCACGCCATCGCCAACATCAAGGACCAGCTGCTGATCGAGATGAGCCACACGCCGCTGGCGCTCTGCGGCATCACCGCCGGCTGGGCGCGCTGGCTGGAGCTGCGCATGGACGGCAGGATCAGCCGCGCGGCCGCCTGGGTGTGGCCGGTGGCGTTCGTGCTGGTCGGGCTGATCCTGCTGGATTATCGCGAGGCGTGAGGCGCCTCACTCCTTCTTCAGGAACACATAGTCCGCGGAATAGGCGACGCTGCGGAATTGACCGGCGGTGTCGCAGGCGCCCGCAAGCTTGCCGCCGGCCGTGTTGATCCGCTGCACGGTGGTCACATCCGAGAGCACGCCCTTTGCGCCGCGATGGGAGACGACCTCGAGCTTCAGCCAGGGGATGTCGTTGTCGGTGGCGCCGACCGCGGTGCCCTGCACGCGGCCGCCGACGATCGAGCCGTCCTGATGCTCCCAGCTCGGGCCGGCGTAGTGCCGGCCGACCGTCTTGCCGTCCGCGAGCAGGGTCGCGATCGGCTCGCGGAACGTCCAGGCGAGCTTGCCGTCCTTGTCCGCTTTGCAGTCGTAGACCTGCGCGCCCTCGGCGTGCAGCGTCAGCACCGGCTTCTCGCCGGCGGCGACCAGGGCGTCCGGGATCGTGGGCTCGGCGGCCTGGACGGGGACGGCGCCGAGCAGCAGCAGCGAAAGCGTCGGGATCACGCGCATGGTCAAGTCCTCGGTGACAGCAGAAAATGAAACGGGCCGCGCTGGTGGCGCGGCCCGTTGATAGGTGACGAAACCAGAAGGCGAAAGTGGGGAAACTTACGCCGCCATCGCCTTGGTCAGGTTCTCGGCGATCTTGTCGAGGAAGCCGGTGGTTGACAGCCAGCGCTGGTCGGCGCCGACCAGCAGCGCGAGGTCCTTGGTCATGTAGCCGGACTCGACGGTGTCGACGCAGACCTTCTCCAGGGTGGCGGCGAACTTCGCCAGCTCGGCATTGTTGTCGAGCTTGGCGCGGTGCGACAGGCCGCGGGTCCAGGCGAAGATCGAGGCGATCGAGTTGGTCGAGGTCTCCTTGCCCTTCTGGTGCTCGCGGAAGTGGCGGGTCACCGTGCCGTGGGCGGCCTCGGCCTCGACGGTCTGGCCGTCCGGGGTCATCAGCACCGAGGTCATCAGGCCGAGCGAGCCGTAGCCCTGGGCCACGGTGTCGGACTGCACGTCGCCGTCATAGTTCTTGCAGGCCCAGACATAGCCGCCCGACCATTTCAGCGCCGCGGCGACCATGTCGTCGATCAGGCGGTGCTCATAGGTGATCTTCTTGGCCTCGAACTTGTCCTTGAACTCCTTCTCGTACACCTCCTGGAAGATGTCCTTGAAGCGGCCGTCATAGACCTTCAGGATGGTGTTCTTGGTCGACAGGTACACCGAGTAGTTCTTGGCGAGGCCCATGTTGAGCGAGGCGCGGGCGAAGTCGTAGATCGACTCGTCGAGGTTGTACATCTCCATCGCGACGCCGGCGCCGGGCGCCCTGAAGACTTCCTTCTCGATCACGGTGCCGTCGTCGCCGACGAACTTCATCGTCAGCACGCCCTTGCCGGGGAACTTGAAGTCGGTGGCGCGGTACTGGTCACCATAAGCGTGGCGGCCGATGATGATCGGCTTGGTCCAGCCGGGGACCAGGCGCGGCACGTTCTTGCAGATGATCGGCTCGCGGAACACGACGCCGCCGAGGATGTTGCGGATGGTGCCGTTCGGCGACTTCCACATCTCCTTGAGGCCGAACTCCTTCACCCGGGCCTCATCCGGGGTGATGGTGGCGCACTTGACGCCGACGCCGACCTTCTTGATGGCGTTGGCGGCATCGATCGTGATCTGGTCGTTGGTCTTGTCGCGGCTCTCCATCCCCAGGTCGAAATACTGCAGATCGATGTCAAGGAACGGGTTGATCAGCTTGTCCTTGATGTACTGCCAGATGATCCGCGTCATCTCGTCGCCGTCGAGCTCGACGACCGGGTTGGTCACCTTGATTTTTGCCATGATCGATGGGGCCTTCTTGGGAACAGCGCGCCAGGAATGGAAAGCGCTTGTGAAATCAAGCGCGTCATAGCACTGCTGCACCGCGGGCGGAAGCGCACCCGGTATGCGTCCGGTGCTGATTTTCGCAGCCCGCTCATGCGGTGGGCAACGGCGGCGAGGCGGCCGGCTGCGGTTTCGCGCAAACCGTAAAATTCTTGGCTAAGCCGATTATTTTGCTTGAGAATTCTCGCCAGCCGGGCCAACGGAGCGGGCAGGGCGCGCGGGCGCGCTTCAACCGGATCTGGAAGTCGAGGATCGAGCGTGTCGGGCACCGACAAGACGAAGGCGGGATTGGAGATCGCGGGCCCGGTGGTGATCCTGGTCGAGCCGCAGCTCGGCGAGAACATCGGCATGGCCGCGCGCGCCATGGGCAATTTTGCGTTGTCCGAGCTGCGACTGGTCAACCCGCGCGACGGCTGGCCGAACATCGCCGCCCAGCGGGCCGCCGCCGGGGCCGACCACATCATCGATCATGTCCGGCTGTTCGACACCCTGCCGGAGGCGATCGCCGACCTCGACCTGGTGTTTGCCACCACCGCCCGCGCCCACGACCAGGCCAAGCCGGTGATGGGCCCGGAGGCGGCCGCGCGGGAGATGCAGGGCCAGATTGCCGCCGGCGGCCGCGCCGGCATTCTGTTCGGCCGCGAGCGGGCGGGGCTCACCAACGAGGAGGTCGCCCGCGCCAATCGCATCATCACCTATCCGGTCAATCCGGGCTTCGCCTCGCTGAACCTCGCGCAGGCCGTGCTGCTGATGGGTTATGAGTGGTTCAAGCTGGTGACATCGGGCGCGCTGCCCTTCGCCATGCCCGAGCGCTCCGAGCGCGCCAGCCAGGGACAGATGGAGGCGTTCTTCGAGAACCTGGTGCGCGAGCTCGACCGGGTCGAATTCCTGCGCCCGCCGGAGAAGCGCGAGACCATGCTGGTCAATTTGCGCAACATCTTCTTCCGCATGGAGCCGAGCCGGCAGGACATCCACACCCTGCACGGCGTGGTGATGGCGATCGCGGAGGGGCGCAAGGGACCGGCCAAGGGCGGCGTGCTTGACAGCGAGCAGGCGACGCGGCTGCGCGCGCTGATCGCCGAGCAGGGTACCGTCGCCAACCTGCCAGATTCGCGCGGCTCGCTGCGCGGGCTGGCGCGGCTGCTCCGCCGCAATCCCACCGACGCCGAGCGGGCGCTGTGGCACGCGCTGTCGCGCGACCGCCGCTTCGCCGGCCAGTTCAAGCGCCAGACCCCGGTCGGCCGCCACATCCCCGATTTCGTCTCCTTCATCCACCGCCTGGCCATCGAGCTCGTCGGCCCCGACGAGAGCGAGGGCGTCGTCGCCGATCGCAGAGCACGGCGGGCATGGCTGGAAAGCCGCGACTATCGCGTCACCGAGGTGAAGGCCGCGGATGTCGAGGCGAATCTGGAGGCCGAGCTGGTGCGGCTGCAGGCGCTGATCGGCGCAGCCAAGTAGTCGCCGACGGTCGCATCGCGTGCCGCGTGGCGGCTATCAATGGCTTCGCGCATCCGTCCATCGCGCGCAATTGTCGATTGAGTTGTCGCGCGGCTCACACGGCCCTGGCAATTCATCCGCGCCCCGGCGGGCCTCGAGTCTGCGATCACGTTTACACCGGCTGAACGATGATTTGCGAACGCAATTCCAGATTGTGGTTCGTCCGATCGGTTCTGGTTAGATCGCAGCACAAAGAGCAAGACCTAAGGGGGCATTCATGGCTACGCGACGATGGCGCTCGTTTTTGAGTTGTGCGTTGATCACCGGTTCGATCTTCGGCTTGTCGGCGAGCGCCGAGGCGGCGGCACCGAAGCGGTGTACGACCGCGGCCGATCTCGGCGCCGACGAGCGCATCGCCGGCTGCACTGTCGTGATCGAGCACGGCAAGCCGGCGACGCCGCAGGTGATCGAAGCCCGTTTCGCACGCGCCGGCGCCTATTTCCGCAAGGGAGATGTCGAGCATGCGATCGACGACTACAAGATCGTCATCGAGCAGTCCTCGGCCGGTCTTCTTGCCGCATTCGATCGCGCCGGCCCCGATCTGCGCGAGAGCGAGCCGCAGCCGGGGTCGGGTTTCGGGCGGGCGTTCGGTCGCAATGGCTACCGCGCGCAAGCCTATCGCGCGCTGGGGATCGCAAGCTTCCAGGCGGGTCTCCTGGAGCAGTCGCAGGACGACTTCCGATGGCTCAGCGAGATCGATCCCAACAATGCCGATGCGGCCTTGTGGCTGGACCTGGCGCGCCGCCGTGCCGGGCTCGCGAGCGAGCTTGCCGACCACGCCAAGCGGCTCGACATGGGCAAATGGCCGGCGCCGATCGTCCGCCTGTTTCTCGGCCAGGAAACGCCAGAGGCCGTGCTTGCGGCGGCGGACCGCGGTGCTCCCGCCACGCGCCAGGCACGGCGCTGCGAGGCGAGCTTCTTCGCCGGCGAGTTGATGCTCCACCAGGGTCGCGAGGGCGACGCCATGCAGCTGATCGACCGGGCTCTCGCCGAGTGCCGGTGGACGTCGCGCGAACGGTCGGTCGCCGAGGCCGAGGCGCGCGCGCTCCACGTCATGCCGTAGACAGCATGCGCGTGCGCGCATGCTTAACGCGCACGCGCGCATTTGAGTGAAAATGCCCGGTCAAATCCGCACGCGGCGGGTTACGGAACGCTCGGGTTCGAACGGTATGATCTGCGCATTGCCCTTCCATTGTTGCAGCGGTGCGGCCTTTCATCATGAACGAAACCAGATCGGTGTTGCGGGACCTCGAGGATGCGATCGCGCGGGGGACCGCCGACAGCCGGGAGCGCGCGCTGTGGCATGCGACCGACCTGCTGATCGCGGGACGGTACTGCGAGGAGGAGATCGCCACCTTCGGCGAGGTCATCGGCCGGCTGGCTGACGAGATCGAGGTCGAAGCGCGCGCCAAACTCGCCGATCGCCTCGCCAGGATCGAATATTCACCGGCCAGCGTCATCCGCAAGCTCGCCTTCGACGACGAGATCTGGGTCGCCGGCCCGGTGCTGCGCGAATCCGAGCGGCTCGATGACGCCACGCTGGTCGAGAACGCCAGCACCAAGAGCCAGGGCCATCTGCTCGCGATCGCCGAACGCCGAACGCTGAGCCCGGCGGTGACCGATGTGCTGGCGACGCGCGGCAACCGCGCCGTCGCCACGGCGGTGGCGCGCAACCAGGGCGCCCAGTTCTCCGGCGCCGGATTCCTGCACATGGTCAAGCGGGCCGAGAACGACTCGATCCTCGCCGAGCATCTCGGCCGCCGGCTCGACATCCCGCGCCATCTGTTCCAGCAGCTCATCGCCAAGGCCTCGGACGATGTCGGCAAGCGGCTGGCCGGCGAGCGCCCTGAACTGCTCGGTGAAATCAACAGCTCGGTCGCCAACATCGCCGGCGACCTCCAGTCGAAGTTCGGACCCGGCTCGCGCAACTACTTCGTCGCCAAGCGCACCGTGACGATCCAGCACCGCCTCGGCAATCTGCACGAGAGCACCATCGCCAGCTATGCGACGGCGCACAAGGTCGAGGAGGTGACGATCGGCCTCGCGCTGCTGTCGGGACTACCGGTCGATGTCGTCGAGCGCGCCTTGTTCGACCGTAACCGCGAGATGCTGCTGATGCTCGCAAAGGCGCTCGGCTTCACCTGGGATACGATGATGGCGCTCGCCTTCCTCGGCGCCCGCGAACATCGCATCACGGCCGGTGAATTGCAGGAGCTGGAGCGTGACTATGCCAAGCTCCAGTCGCAGACGTCGCGCAGCGTGCTCGAATTCTATCAGTCCCGCAAGAATCCGGGCAAAGGCGGCAAGGCGTCCACGCCGCGCGCGGCGGCGTATTGAACCTGCAGCGATGGACGGAGGTGATCGCGGATGAACGGCACGGAACTCCCTCTTCGCAGAGAGCAACGGCTTGGCCATCGCGAGACGCCTGCGGACCGCGCGGCGGCCGATGCGGCCTGGCACGTGCTCGAAGCGGCCAACGAGCTCGGCGATGAGGCTGCGGTCGCGGCCTGCCGCCGCGTCATCGATGCCAGCCTCAACGGCGCGTGCGCAGACCAAGCCGACCTGAAGCTGGTGACGGAGTATTTCCGCTAATCCAGACGCTCGGTCGCAGAGCAGGGCGGCTCACGCCGTCGCGAGCTGCGGGTTTGCCTTGCTGTTGCGCTGTGCCGCCTTCAGCTTCGCCGGCTCGATCAGCGCCTTCGCGGCCAGGCCGGCCGTGTCCGCGACCTCGGGATTGCGTGACACCATGGCCGCCACGATCGCGCCGTCGATCAGCAATGCGAGCTGATGCGAGAAGCTCTCCGGCTCGGCGGCGCCCATCTCGCGGGCGAGCCTCTCGATATGCGCCAGCACCACCTTCTTGTGGCGCATCGCGATGGTGCGAAACTGCTTCTGATCCTTGTCGTGCTCGCCGACCGCATTGATGAAGGGGCAACCGTAGAAGCGCTCCTCGCCGAACCAGCTCTTCAGCGCCGGAAAGATGCGTGCCAGCTTGGTCTCGGCGTCACCGCCGCCGCTCTCCATTTCCGCGATGAACCATTCGCGCCACTGTTTGCCTTCGCTTTCGAGCACGGCGGTGACCAGCGCGGTCTTCGAGCCGAACAGCTTGTAGAGCGTGGTCTTCGCGGTGCCGGCCTCGCTGATGATCGCATCGATGCCGGTGGCATTGATGCCGTTCTTGCAGAACAGCCGCGTGGCGGCGCCGAGCAGACGGCCGCGCGCGGATTCGTCATCGCCGGCCGCGATCGTCCTCGCGATCGCCTGCTTCTTGCCGGTTTGTTTGCCCGCAACTGACTTTGCCATGCCTGCAAGCTTAATCGCTGTGCGCGTGAGTCAGCAAGACCGCTGACGTGCGCGAGGCAGCGTTGCGCGCAATTTGATCTCCGAGGGCGGCATTCTGCACCGCGCTTGGGCAACGGAGGGGACGCAGCGGGTCGCCGCTTGCCGCGATGATCGCGTAAGCCGCGAGGATCACTCCGGCTTTTGATTTTCGGCCTCTCTGGCACGCTTCGTGCAGGATACAGACCGTTCGGTATCCTCATCCCAGGGAGAGAAATGAGATGACCGCTGTGGTTCAGAAGACGGCGCTGACGGGCTGCCTCGCGCCCATCGACAGAGGCGGGCTCGAGCAGCTCATCGTCAACGGCAAGGCCAACCCCAAGGTCATCAAGACCCTGAAGTGCAAGACCGTCGCCGAGGGCAAGTTCCGCCACGCCAACTACATCCGCAACCTCGCGCCCTACATCGTCGACGAGCCGCCGGGGCTGCTCGGTGACGACACCGCGCCCAATCCGTCGGAAGCCTCGCTCGCCGCGCTGGGCTCGTGCCTGGCCGTCGGCCTGCACGCCAATGCGGTGCATCGCGGCTGGATCGTCAACAAGCTCGAGCTGGAGCTCGAGGGCGATCTCAACATCACCGCAGTCTGGGGCACCGGCGACGTCAGCGAGAAGCCGGTCGGCTTCACCGACGTCCGCGTCAAGGTCGACATGGAGTGCGAGGGCATTCCGCAGGAGGAGGTCAAGGCGCTGATCGATCACGTCAAGAAGTGGTCGCCGGTCGCCAACACGTTTACCCGCCCCGTCAATCTCGAAGTCGGAATCTGATCGGCCGAGGGCCTGCGAGTAGCGGAGGACGTCATGGGTTCACTCGGACAGCATCTGGCAGTCGACAGCGCGGGCGTGATGCCCGTGCCGTCGACCGTGGAGCAGGTCACGGCGATCGCGCGCAAGGAGCTCGCGCCGCTGGCCTCTGGCATCGACGCCGGGACGGTGTACCCGGCCGACGTGCTCCGCCGCTTCGGCGAGGTCGGCGCGTGGAGCAGCCACGTGCCGGACAATGGCGCGGCGGATCTCAACCGCGCGATCGACGCCATCGGCGCGATCGGCGAGGTCTGCGGCGCCTCTGCCTTCATGGCGTGGTGCCAGAACACGCTGGTCTGGTACATCGCCAACTCGCCCAACAAGGCGCTCGTCGACCGTCTGCTCGACGACGCCGCGAGCGGCCGGTTGCTCGGTGGCACCGGCTTGTCGAATCCGATGAAGAGCTTCTTCGGCATCGAGAAGCTCAAGCTGAAGGGCCGCAAGGTCGAGGGCGGCTACGTCGTGCGCGGCGTGCTGCCCTGGGTCTCGAACCTCGGACCGGACCACATGTTCGGCACCATCTTCGAGCGAGAGGACGCGCCGGGCGAGATCGTGATGTTCATCGCCGACTGTTCCGATCCGGCGGTGACCCTGCAGCCATGCCAGCCGTTCCTGGCGATGGACGGCACCGGCACCTATGGCATCCAGTTTCGCGACCTGTTCGTGCCGGACGAGCTGATCCTGGCCGATCCCGCCGGTCCTTTCGTCAAGAAGATCCGCGCCGGATTCATCCTGCTGCAGGCCGGCATGGCGCTCGGCCTGATCAAGGACTGCATCAAGATCATGCAGGAGGTCGAGGCGCCGCTCGGTCACGTCAACCGCTATCTGCCGCAGCAGCCGGTCGATTTCAGCGCGCTCGCCGACGAGCTCGCAAAGGAAACTTCGGAGCTCGCCAGCGATCCGTTCAACACCGACGAGACCTATTGGCGCAAGGTCGTCGCGCTGCGCCTGCGGGCCGGCGAGGCCAGCGTCGCTGCGGCTCATGCCGCGATGCTCCATTGCGGAGCCCGCGGCTACCTCAAGGGCAATCGCGCCGAACGTCGCCTGCGCGAGGCCTATTTCGTCGCGATCGTGACCCCCGCGACCAAGCAGCTCCGCAAGATGCTCGCCGACGGCTGACGCCGGCGAGAACGGCAACCAACAAATCCCACCAGGAGAGGCCTGCCATGACGGACGTTCTGATTACTGCCGGTGAACTCGCCGAGTTCATCAAGACCGAGCCGTGTGTCGTGATCGACACCCGCAATCCCGATGCCTATGCCGCGGGACATCTTCCCGGCGCGGTCAACGTCCACGAGATCTTCACCTATCTCGCGACCTCCACGCCGGAAGGCATCACGGAGCTGAAGACGAAGTTTGCCGATGCGTTCGGCGCCGCCGGCCTGTCGGGTGCGGAGACCGCCGTGGTCTACGAGCAGTCGATGAACTCCGGCTTCGGCCAGTCGTGCCGCGGCTATTTCCTGCTCACAATGCTCGGCTATCCCAAGATCAAGGTGCTGCATGGCGGCTACGACGCCTGGGTCGCCGCCGGCCTGCCCGTGACGACCGACGTGCCGTCGCCGGCGAAGGCATCGTTCAGCATCGTTCCGGAGGCGGGGAGCATCCTGATCGACGCCAAGGCGATGCTGGCCGCCGTCGGCAATCCCGCGATCGCGATCCTCGACGTCCGCGATGTCGACGAA
This sequence comes from Bradyrhizobium sp. SZCCHNS3002, assembly GCF_032377435.1. Lineage (NCBI taxonomy): Bacteria > Pseudomonadati > Pseudomonadota > Alphaproteobacteria > Hyphomicrobiales > Nitrobacteraceae > Bradyrhizobium > Bradyrhizobium sp. SZCCHNS3002. The sequence goes on along the minus strand of NZ_JAUHHY010000003.1, from coordinate 373,691 downwards.
TGGATCGGCGATTCCTCCTCGCCCTACGGCAAGGATTTCTGTCCGCGCAAGGGCCGCATCCCCGGTGCCGTCTGGCTCGAATGGTACCGCATGATGAAGCCGACCGGAGAGGGGCCGCGCTTCAAGTCGAAGGACGAGATCCTCGCCGAATGCGCCACCGTCGGCATCACCGTCGACACGCCGGTGTATCTCTACTGTTTCAAGGGCGCGCGGGCCTCGAACACCTTCCTGGCGCTGAAGAACGCCGGCGTGAAGGATGTGCGGATGTACTTCGGCTCGTGGAACGAGTGGTCGCGCGATCCGTCGCTGCCGATCGAGGAAGGTCTTCCGATGCCGGCGATGACCAGCAAGGCGGCATAGAAGCTGCATGTTGAGCACGTCCGGCCGCTGAAAAACGCGGCCGGATGAGCAGTTCGAAGGCGCTGATAGCGCAGGTGTGACAAAGGGGCGCAGCACATGTCGATTTTCGATGATCCGTTCGATGCCGATTCACGCGTGAATGCTGGTTGTATCTGCGGCCAGCATCGCAGCCCGGCCGAACATGAGCACGCCATGCTGGCGCTGCGCTGCGAGCCCGTGGCGGAGTCCACCGAGAAGCGCTACGAGAACGTGGTCGCGTCCGCCGTGCTGCGCGCGGTGTTTCCGCAAGCTGCCACCCGCCGCGCGTTCCTGAAGTCGGTCGGCGTCGCCACCGCGCTCGCTGCCGTCTCGCAATTCTTTCCGCTGAAGACGGCGACTGAAGCTTTCGCCGAAGCGGGCGCGCCGGAGAAGAAGGATCTCAAGGTCGGCTTCATCCCGATCACCTGCGCCACGCCGATCATCATGGCAGCGCCGCTCGGCTTCTATGCTAAGGCTGGGCTGAACGTCGAGGTCGTCAAGACCGCCGGCTGGGCCGTGATCCGCGACAAGACCATCAACAAGGAATACGACGCCTCGCACATGCTGGCGCCGATGCCGATCGCGATCTCGCTCGGCCTCGGTGCACAGCCGATCCCGTTCACCGTGCCCGCGATCGAGAACATCAACGGGCAGGGCATCGTGCTGGCGATGAAGCACAAGGACAAGCGTGACCCGAAGGACTGGAAGGGCATGAAGTTCGCCATTCCGTTCGACTATTCGATGCACAATTATCTGCTGCGTTACTATCTCGCCGAGCACGGCATCGATCCCGACACCGACGTGCAGCTGCGCTCGGTGCCGCCGCCGGAGATGGTCGCGAACCTGCGCGCCGACAACATCGACGGTTTTCTCGCGCCTGACAACATCTGCCAGCGGGCGATCTTCGACGGCGTCGGCTTCCTGCACGTGCTGTCGAAGGAGATCTGGGACGGTCACCCCTGCTGCAGCTTCGCGGCGAGCCGCGAGTTCATCACGACGGCGCCGAACAGCTTCGCGGCGCTCACCCGCGCCATCGTCGATGCCACCGCGTACGCGTCGAAGGCCGAGAACCGCAAGCAGATCGCGGAGGCGATCGCTCCGGCGAATTATATCAATGCGCCGGTGACCGTCATGGAGCAGGTCTTGACCGGCACCTACGCCGATGGCCTCGGCGGCGTGAAGACCGATCCGAAACGCGTCGATTTCGATCCGTTCCCGTGGCAGTCCTTCGCGGTGTGGATGCTGACGCAGATGAAGCGCTGGGGGCAGATCAAGGGCGACGTCGACTACAAGGCGGTCGCCGAGCAGATCTATCTCGCCACCGACACCCGCAAGGTCATGATCGACATGGGCCTGACGCCGCCGAAGGACTCCTACAAATCGTTCTCGGTGATGGGCAAGCCGTTCGATCCGACCAAGCCGGACGACTACGTTGCCAGCTTCAAGATCAAGAAGGCGTCGTGATGGGAGCGATGGGCACGCTGCCGGCCACACCACCGGTGTCGTCCTCGCGAACGCGGGGGCCCATACGCCGTAACCTGGCTTGTGGCAGGAGCAGTAGCGACAATCTTATCCATCCATTGATTTCGGTGGTTATGGGTCCCTGCGTTCGCAGGGATGACGCCGGTGGTGGAGCGACGGCATGACCGCCTCACTTCGTCTGCGCGCCGCCGTCGTCTCAATCGTGCTGCTCGCCGTCTTCCTCGGCGCCTGGCACATCGCCACGCGCAGCACCGGCACGGCTGCCAACATGAGCCCGGAATACGCCAAGCTGATGGGCATGACCGCGACGCAAGGCGAGTCGGCGATGCCCGGGCCGCTCGATGTCGGCGCCAAGCTGTGGGAGCATCTCCGGCGGCCGTTCTACGACAATGGCCCGAACGACAAGGGGCTCGGCATCCAGCTCGCCTTCTCGCTGGGGCGGGTCATGCTCGGCTACCTGATCGCGGTCGCGGTCGCGATCCCGCTCGGCTTCCTGATCGGCATGTCGCCGTTGATGAGCAAGGCGCTCGATCCGTTCATCCAGATTCTCAAGCCGATCTCGCCGCTCGCCTGGATGCCGCTGGCGCTCTACACCATCAAGGATTCCAGCCTGTCGGCGATCTTCGTGATCTTCATCTGCTCGGTGTGGCCGATGCTCATCAACACCGCGTTCGGCGTCGCCGGCGTGCGCAAGGAATGGATCAACGTCGCCCGCACGCTCGAGGTCGGGAATTTCCGCCGCGCCTTTACGGTCATCCTGCCGGCTGCGGCGCCGACGATCCTCACCGGCATGCGGATCTCGATCGGCATCGCCTGGCTCGTCATCGTCGCCGCGGAGATGCTCGTCGGCGGCACCGGCATCGGCTACTTCGTCTGGAACGAGTGGAACAACCTCTCGATCACCAACGTGATCATTGCGATCCTGATGATCGGTCTGGTCGGCATGATGCTCGATCAGATCCTGGCCCGTGTCGCGCGGCTTGTGACGTTTCCGGAGTAGGGGGATGACGGTCGTGATCCCAAGCAGAGCGGCCGTCTTACCTCTCCCCGCTTGCGGGGAGAGGTCGGATTGCATCGTAGATGCAATCCGGGTGAGGGGGTACAGGTCCATCCACGGACACTCCCGGCGCGTGTGCCCCGAATCATCTCTTTCCATAGGCACCTTTCGTGCGGCTGCCCCTCACCCCAACCCTCTCCCCGTGAAGAACGGGGAGAGGGAGCGCACCGTCCTCGCGGAGTCTGCTCGATGACCTCAGACAAGTTCATCTCCATCGAGGGCATCGCCAAGCGCTACGACGGGGCGCGGAGCACGACGATCTTCGAGAACCTGTGGCTCGCGATGGCGCGCGGCGAGTTCGTCTGCGTGATCGGGCATTCCGGCTGCGGCAAGACCACGGTGCTGAATGTTCTTGCCGGCCTCGACGCACCGAGCGAAGGCGCCGTCATCGTCGACGGCCAGGCCATCGAAGGCCCGAGTCTCGACCGCGCGGTCATCTTCCAGAGCCATGCGCTACTGCCGTGGCGGACGGTGCTCGGCAACGTCGCCTATGCGGTCTCGTCGAAATGGCGCAAATGGGATCGCGCCAAGGTCAAGGCGCATGCGCTCAAATACATCGAGCTCGTCGGCCTCGCCGGCTCCGAGCACAAACGGCCGTCGGAGCTGTCTGGTGGCATGAAGCAGCGCGTCGGCATTGCCCGCGCGCTGTCGATCACGCCGAAGATCATGCTGATGGACGAGCCGTTCTCCGCGCTCGATGCGCTGACGCGCGGCACCCTGCAGGACGAGGTCCGCCGCATCTGCGTCGAGACCGGGCAGACCGTGTTCATGATCACCCACGACGTGGACGAGGCGATCTATCTCGCCGACAAGATCGTGCTGATGACCAACGGACCCGGCGCCGTGCTCGCGGAGATCGTCGAGAACCCGCTGCCGAAGGACCGGCTGCGCGGCGACCTGCACCGCCATCCGCTGTACTACGCGCTGCGCAACCACATCATCGATTTCCTGGTCAGCCGCAGCAGGACCTTCACTGCCGAGACGCCGGATCACGACCCGCGCAAGGTGCCGGTGGTGAAAATCGGGCGCACCGAGCCGGCGATCGTCGCGTCCAACCCGGTCGAGAGCGATCCGCCGCTTGCGGTCGCCCGCTGACGGCCAGCCGGAACAAACCCTTCAACGAAGACCCATCAAGGGAGACCAAGCATGAAGCGATCCGACCTCACCGAGAAGCTGCTCGACATCAAGCGCGAAAAGGGCTGGAGCTGGAAATACATCTGCGAGACGATCGGCGGCTATTCCGAGGTGCTGATCGTCGGCGCCATTCTCGGCCAGATGAAGCTGACCAAGCCGCAGGCCGCCAATGCGGGCGAGCTGTTCGGCCTGTCGAAGTCCGAGATCGCGATGCTGAACGAAACGCCGATGCGCGGCGAGGGCGTGCAGATGCCGCCGACCGATCCCCTGATCTACCGCTTCTACGAGCTCGTGATGATCAACGGCCCGGCCTGGAAGGAGCTGATCCAGGAGGAATTCGGCGACGGCATCATGTCGGCAATCGATTTCGACATGGTGATGGAGCGCCTGCCCAATCCAAAGGGCGACCGCGTCAAGATCTCGATGTCGGGCAAGTTCCTGCCTTACAAATACTACGGCGCCAGCGGCAATGTGCCGGAATATGGCTTCAAGGAAGAGTAAGCGAATAGCGAATTGCGAGTAGCGAATAGGGAAGGACATCCCTATTCGCCACTCCCTATTCGCTATTCGCCTCTGATTATTGTCCCGCCTTGATCTGCGCCACGGCGGCGGTCAGCAGCTCGCTCATCTTCGCGCGCACATCCGCCTCGGTGACGGCCGCGCCCTTGGCGGTGAGGTCTCCCAGCACCTTGCGCAGCACGTCGGCATCGCCCGCTTCCTCGAAATCGGCCGCGACGACCTCCTTGGCGTAGGCGTCGGCGTCAGCGCCGGACTTGCCGAGCTTTTCGGCGGCCCACAGGCCGAGCAGCTTGTTGCGGCGGGCTTCTGCCTTGAACTTCAATTCCTCGTCATGGGCGAATTGCTTCTCGAAGGCGTCCTCGCGCTTGTCGAACGTGGTCATGGTCGGAACTTCCAGTGTTGCCGAAGAGGGTTAACCGCGCAGGCGGTTGCGGGGCGGTGGCCGCACGCCTAAATAATTGGAACATCTTGCCAATACAACGGGTACGAGGCCGCAGGGAAGGGCGGTAAAACTCCGCCCCCGAGGTCTGGATCGATTGTGCTCGGGACACCAATGAGATAGGTTTCCCACAGGCCCGGTTCCTGTTCTGTTTCCGTCCGTCCGGGCCCTCGCGGCAGCTCCGTCGTGGTCCTGTCCAAAGTCATCCGGAGCCCACCATTTCATGGATTTCAACAAAACACGGTACATCCCAATGAGCCGTCGGCGTCGCATTTATGAAGGCAAGGCCAAGGTCCTGTACGAAGGCCCCGAGCCGGGCACCCTGATCCAGCACTTCAAGGACGACGCCACCGCCTTCAATGCCAAGAAGCATCAGGTGATCGAAGGCAAGGGCGTCCTCAACAACCGGATCTCGGAGTACCTGTTTCAGCACCTCAACGACATCGGGGTCCCGACTCACTTCATCCGCCGGCTCAACATGCGCGAGCAGTTGATTCGCGAGGTCGAGATCGTCCCGCTCGAGGTCGTCGTGCGCAACGTGGCGGCGGGCTCGCTGTCGCAGCGCCTCGGCATCGAGGAAGGCACCCAGCTGCCGCGTTCGATCATCGAATTCTATTACAAGAACGACCAGCTCAACGACCCCATGGTGTCGGAGGAGCACATCACCGCGTTCGGCTGGGCCACGCCCCAGGAAATCGACGACATCATGGCGCTGGCCATCCGCGTCAACGACTTCCTGACCGGGCTCTTCCTCGGCATCGGCATCCGCCTGGTCGACTTCAAGATGGAGTGCGGCCGGCTGTTCGAGAACGAGATGATGCGGATCATCGTCGCCGACGAGATTTCCCCCGATTCCTGCCGGCTGTGGGACATCAAGTCGAACGAGAAGCTCGACAAGGACCGCTTCCGCCGCGATCTTGGCGGCCTTCTGGAGGCCTATACCGAGGTCGCCAAGCGGCTCGGCATCCTCATCGAGAACGAGCGTCCGGCGGGCTCCGGCCCGGTCCTGGTCAAGAGCTAAAAGGGATAAAGACGTGAAAGCGCGTGTCACGGTGACGCTGAAATCCGGCATCCTCGATCCGCAGGGCAAGGCGATCGAGGGCGCCCTCAAGTCGCTCGGCGTCAACGGCGTCGCGTCCGTGCGCCAGGGCAAGGTGTTCGACATCGAGCTCGCCGGCGCAGACAAGGCCCAGGCGGAGGCGGCCCTGAAGGCCGCCGCTGACAAGCTGCTCGCCAACACGGTGATCGAGAATTACCGGGTGGAGCTGCTGGGGTAGGGCGCTGAGGGGGAGACATGATCCGCCGAAACGAAGTCAGACTGGGCGTCGCGGCAGTTGGTCTCCTTCTATCGGTATCGATGGCGAGCGCAGCGGCTCCGGTCACTATGGACGGATGGCGCTACACCGCTGGACCGAACGGCCTGCATGTCTTCGTATGCGCACGTGTCGACTGTGTGCCTGGGTCTCGGCTTGTTTGCCAAAGCAAGCCGCCCCATTCGGCGCTGCTTCCGGGCATCCTGCGCAAGTGGGATGAGATGGCCGCTGAGCTCTCGGGCGAGCCGCCCGAGGTTCGAACGACGAGCCACAGACTCTCCGGTATCGTCGACAGCGCTACATCACAATACGTTTTGATCAGTTCGTCGAACGACGAATACGCCAGCCGAGCCAATCTCGCGCGATTCGAGAAGGCTCTGCAGGAAGCCAGCAAGTAGGTCGCAAGCATGAAATCCGCCATCCTCGTCTTCCCCGGCATCAATCGCGAGCGCGACATGGCGCGCGCGCTGCGCATGATCTCCGGCCATGAGCCGGCGATGGTCTGGCACGCCGAGACGTCGCTGCCGAAGGGCACCGATCTCGTCGTCGTCCCCGGCGGCTTCTCCTATGGCGATTACTTACGCTGTGGCGCGATCGCGGCGCGGGCGCCGGTCATGGACGCGGTGCGCGATCACGCCGCCAAGGGCGGCCTCGTGCTCGGCGTCTGCAACGGCTTCCAGATCCTGTGCGAGTCCGGCCTGCTGCCGGGCGTGCTGATGCGCAACGATAAGCTGAAATTCATCTGCAAGGACGTGCATCTGCGGGTCGAGCGCTCGGATTCTCCGTTCACCCGCGGCTACAATGCGGGACAGGTCATCCGCGTGCCCGTCGCTCACGGCGAGGGCAATTATGCGGCCGACGAGGAGACCTTGAAGCGGCTCAATGGCGATGGGCGCGTGCTCTATCGTTACTGCTCGGCCGATGGCGAGGTTGGCGACCTCAGCAACATCAACGGCGCTGCGCATTCGATCGCCGGCATCGTCAACGAGAACGGGAATGTGCTCGGCATGATGCCGCATCCCGAGAATCACGTCGAAGACATCATGGGCTGCACCGACGGCCGTGGCCTGTTTGCCGGCCTCGTCGCCCATCTCGACCGCGCGGCCTGACGCCGTTCATCGAAATCGTTCCGTAGTTTTTTCTCGCGCCGTCCGGCAACGCCGGGCGGCTGTTTGCGTTGTCCGCCCGATTCCACGGGACAGGAACCAAGGAGGTTCTCATATGACGACGAAACATTGGCTGGGAACGGCCGCGATCATTCTGGCGATCGGCACGGCATCAGGTGCCGCATCGGCGCAGTCCGAGATGAAGCGCGAGGGTGGCGCCGCTGCCCCGACCGCACGCGAAGCGATCCGGCCCGGCAGCGAGGCCAAGAGCGCTGGCGCGGCCGTGGAACACGGCGCGTCGGAGGCGAAGCAGAGCGCGCAGGGTCGCAGCGAGCCGTCATCGGCCGCGCGCGAGCAGGCTCAGGAGCGCTCGGCGCACGATACGAAGCAGAGCGCGGAGCAGAGCAAGGGCGAGCGCGGGCCGGCCTCGGCACAGCGCGAGCGCGACGCCAAGGACAGCGCCGAGAGCAAGTCGCAGGCCGACAGCAAGCAGGCCGACAAGCAGTCTGACAGCAAGAGCAAGGCTGAGTCGAAGCAGCAGCAGGGACGCGCCGACGAGCCGCGCAAGGGCGAGGATCGCGCCGCCGAAACCAAGTCGGGCGCCACGGATCGCAAGTCCGACCGCGAGGCCGAGCGCAGCGGCAGCGACAAGAGCCGGCAGAGCCAGGACGAGCGCAAGGCCGGCACCTCGGACCAGGCGGCCGACAAGCAGACCGGCCGCAGCAAGCAGGCCAATCAGCCGGGTGCAACGGACAGCAAGAGCACGACCGCGCAGCAGAACCAGCAGACCGGTCCGGCCGGCGCCGCTGCGGGCAAGCCGGACGCGACCGGGCAGGCCAGCAACCAGACCCAGACCAACGGCACCCGCTCCAGCACGCAGGTTTCGGTCAACGAGCAACAGAAGACCCGCGTGGTCGACCAGCTCAAGCGTGATCACGACTTCGACCGTGCCCGCACCGACATCGACATCCGCATCAACGTCGGCGAGCGCCTGCCCGAGCGCGTGCGGCCGCGTCCGCTGCCGTCGGACATCGTCACCATCGTTCCGGAATATCGCGGCTACGAGTACACCGTCGTGCATGACGAGATCGCCATCGTCGATCCGCGCAGCCGCGAGATCGTCGATGTCATCCCCCAGGACGGCATGCGCGCCGATCGCGGCTATGAGCGCGGCGGCTACGGCGTGAGCTCGACCCGCATCGTGCTGTCCGACGATCAGCGCCAGATCTTGCGCCGCGCCGCGACCGAGACCGGCACCGTCGGATCGACGACATCGCCGTCGACCTCGTCCGGAACGAGCTGTCTGAGCCTGCGACGCGTGCCCGATGAGCTCGCGCGCAGCAATCCGGAGCTCGCCAACTACCAGTATCTGGCGATCGGCGAGCAGGTCGTGCTGGTCGACCCGCGCGATCAGAAGGTGGTGCAGGTCATCGACCAGCAGCAATAGCGGCGTGGCGATACGACGGCGGCTCGAGGGCGGGGGCGCGACGCGCTTCCGCCCTTCTTCGCGACAGGATCGCCTTCCGTACGGCCATCGAACGAGCCTTGCTCCGCTGCTTGAACCGGCCGTTGTCCTCATGCGTCAAACCGGCATCGTCAATTGAGCTGGCTCGGACGGGATTGTCGGCCGCGCGCGGCCACGCTATCAACGTTGGCGTGTAGGGATTGGCCGTGGGGACCGCCGTGCCGGTTGCACTCGTCATTATACTTCTTCAGATCTCGCTGATCTATCATGCGTCGCGGACCGGGCGGATGCAGCCTTGGGCGTTCATCATCTTGTTGGTCCCCTTGATCGGCGCGCTCGCCTACATCGTCGTCGAGCTGGTGCCGGAATGGCTGGGCAGCCACGACGTCCAGAAGGCGCGCAAGCGCGTCGCCAACAAGCTGGATCCTGAGAAGTACTATCGTGAGTTGTCGGATCGCGTCGTCGTGACGGATACGATTGCCAATCGCGCGGCGCTTGCCGAGGAATGCGTCGCCGTCGGTCGCTATGACGAGGCCGAGCAGCATTACGATCACATCCTGAGCCTGCCGATGGGCCACGAGCCCTTGTTCGCGCTCGGCAAAGCCAAGGCGCAGTTCGCGCGCCGCCGCCCCGCGGATGCGCTGGCGACGCTCGACGAGCTGCAGAAAGCCTGGCCGGACTACAATTCGGCCGAGGCGCATCTGCTCTATGCGCGCGCCTTGCAGGACGCCGGCCGCACCCATGAGGCGCTGGAGGAATACCAGGCGCTGCTGGACTACGCGCCGAGCAGCGAGGTGAAAGCGCGCTACGGTACGCTGCTCAAATCAGCCGGGCGCGTCGACGAGGCCAAGGTGGTTTTCACCGAGCTCCTGATCCAGATGAAGCGCTCACCCCGTCACGTCCGCAAGGCTCAGGCCGAGTGGATCGCCGTCGCCGAGAAGCAGATTGCGGGATAGCTCGGAGCGGCTGGCGACGCATGCTCCCTCCACGTGTCATTCCGGGGCGCGCGCAGCGCGAACGGGCATGTCTCGCGAACTGCGCGTGGTCTGATATTCGTCCCAACCTCCGCCTGCGAGTATGGATTCCGGGCTCATTCGCGCTGCTTCAAAATGGCTTCGCCATTTTGCGCGCGAATGCCCCGGAATGACGGCGAGAGTTGAGCCTGATCGCTCTTGCCCCGCGCTACGGCGAGTTCGCCGCCTCCGGCGTCCGCCGCTTGACCCGCTTGATGGTGCCGGAGAACGAGAACAGCGGCTTGGTGCCGGAATGCAGCATGCCGCGCAGGAAGATCAGCGAGGCGCCGGCGCGGGTGACCTCGCCTGTGGCCTCGATCAATTCACCCTCGCGCGCCGCGTCGAGGAATTCGCTCGAGAACGAGACCGTGACGCCCGGGCCCTGCATGATCGGCGCGGCGAAGGCGAACAGGCAGTAGTCGGCGAAGGTCATCAGGCAGCCGCCATGGACGTTGCCGCCGCCGTTGAGGTGCTTCTTCTCGACCCGGAAGGCGCAGCGGATCGAGCCGTCGTCCTCCATCCGGTGCCAGAATGGCCCGGTGTGGGATTCGTAGCTGTCGCGCATCCAGGTCCGCCAGCCGGCGAACTCGCCGTCGGTCGCGATGTGGATGCCAGGACGGTTCTCGAAGGCGGAACGGGTCAGGTCGTGCACGTGCAAGGGCCTTTAACTGTTGATTTACCGTCTTAAATCCGATTGGCCGCCAATCTGCAAATATCCCGCTTGGCGGGTCCGGGCCAAAGTTCTGGACAGGGCGGAATAGGGCCGTAAAAGGCCTTTTCCGCTTCTGCCTCTGTATCTATGAAGCAGGGTTTAAGGGACCAGCGGCCCACGGGGCAAAGGCATTTCTCCATGCGCAATGAACCGCAGATCACCCCCGAGCTCGTCGCCGCCCACGGCCTGAAGCCCGACGAATATGAGCGCATCCTGAAGCTGATCGGGCGGGTCCCGACCTTCACTGAGCTCGGCATCTTCTCGGCGATGTGGAACGAGCACTGCTCGTACAAGTCGTCGCGCATCCATCTCAAGGGCCTGCCGACCAAGGCGCCCTGGGTGATCCAGGGCCCCGGCGAGAACGCCGGCGTGATCGACATCGGCGACGGCCAGGCCGTCGTGTTCAAGATGGAGAGCCACAACCACCCGAGCTACATCGAGCCGTACCAGGGGGCGACCACCGGCGTCGGCGGCATCCTGCGGGACGTGTTCACCATGGGCGCACGCCCGATCGCCTGCCTGAACGCGCTGTCGTTCGGCGCGCCGGAGCATCCGAAGACGCGGCATCTGGTGTCCGGGGTGGTGGCCGGTATCGGCGGCTATGGCAACTCGTTTGGCGTTCCGACGGTCGGCGGCCAGACCCGCTTCCATACCCGCTATGACGGCAATATCCTGGTCAACGCCATGGCGGTCGGCCTCGCCGACGCCGACAAGATCTTCTATGCGGCCGCCTCCGGCGTGAACATGCCGATCGTCTATCTCGGCTCCAAGACCGGCCGCGACGGCATCCACGGCGCCTCGATGGCCTCGGCCGAGTTCGACGACTCCTCGGAGGAGAAGCGCCCGACGGTGCAGGTCGGCGACCCCTTCGCCGAGAAGCTGCTGCTGGAAGCGTGCCTTGAGATCATGGCAGCGGACTGTGTGATCGCGATCCAGGACATGGGCGCGGCCGGCCTGACCTGCTCGGCGGTCGAAATGGGCGCCAAGGGCGACCTCGGCGTCGATCTCGATCTCAATGCCGTGCCGACCCGTGAGATCGGCATGAGCGCCTACGAGATGATGCTCTCCGAAAGCCAGGAGCGCATGCTCATGGTGCTCAAGCCGGAGAAGGAGAAGGAGGCGGAAGCGATCTTCCGCAAATGGGGGCTCGATTTCGCGGTGGTCGGCTACACCACGCCGAGCAAGCGGTTCGTGGTGAAGCATGGCGGCGACGTCATGGCCGACCTGCCGATCAAGGAACTCGGCGACGAGGCGCCGCTGTACGACCGCCCCCATGTGGCCTCATCAGCGCTGCCGGTGATCCATGCCCGCGAGGTCAAGCCGCCCATGGACATCATCCCGGCGTTGGAGAAGCTCGTCGCAACGCCAGATCTGTGCTCCAAGCGCTGGATCTGGGAGCAGTACGACCACGTCATCCTCGGCAACACCGTGCAGCGCCCGGGCGGCGATGCCGCCGTGGTGCGCGTGCAGGATGGGCCGAAGGGGCTTGCGCTGACCGTCGACGTCACGCCGCGCTATTGCGAGGCCGACCCGTTCGAGGGTGGCAAGCAGGCCGTCGCCGAAGCCTGGCGCAACATCACCGCAGTCGGTGGCCGGCCGCTCGCGATCACCGACAATCTCAATTTCGGCAATCCGGAGCGACCCGAGATCATGGGCCAGTTCGTCGGCTGCCTGAAAGGCATTTCCGAGGCCTGCCGCGCGCTCGACTTCCCCGTCGTCTCCGGGAACGTCTCGCTCTACAACGAGACCAACGGCCGCGCGATCCTGCCGACGCCCTCGATCGGCGGCGTCGGCCTGCTCGATGATTTCACCAAGTCGGCGAGCATCGCCTTCAAGGCCGAGGGCGAGGCGATCCTCCTGATCGGCGAGACCCATGGCTGGCTCGGCCAGTCGGTCTACTTGCGCGACGTCTGCGGCCGGGAGGAGGGCGCTCCGCCACCGGTCGACCTTGCCGCCGAGAAGCGCATCGGCGATGTCGTCCGCGGCATGATCCATGCGGGCACGGCGACGGCTGCGCATGATCTGGCCGACGGTGGCCTGCTCGTCGCGCTCGCCGAGATGGCGATGGCCTCCGGCATCGGCGCGCGGCTGCTGGCCGCGCCTGCCTCGATCGTGCCGCATGCCTATTGGTTCGGCGAGGACCAGGCGCGCTATCTCGTGACGGTGCCGGAGACCGAGGCTGGCCGCGTGCTCGCCAAGATGCGCGGCGCCGGCGTGCCGTGCACGCGCATCGGCACGACAGGCGGCACTGCGCTGGCGATCGCCGGCGAGGCCTCGGTGGAAGTGGATGCGCTGAAGAGCCGGTTCGAGAGCTGGCTGCCGGAATATATGGGCGGGGCGGCCGCCTGACCCACCGCTGTCGTCCCGGACAAGCCACGGCGGCGCACCGCGCCGACGTGGCCCCGATCCAGGACCCATACTCCGTGTACGGAGTAGTCGGCGGGACTGGTCGTTGACCTGCGCCAACAACAAGATCTTGTTGTGATGGGTGCCTGCGTTCGCAGGACGACAGCGGAGTCCGTTGTCAGCGCGGTGCCTTTCCACGCGCCTCATTGCGAGCGCAGCGGCGCAATCCGGAGCTCCGGCGGGACGTTTGGATTGCGTCGTCGCTGCGCTCATCGCAATGAGGCAGGACCGTCCTTACAACACGTTCTTCGCCCCCGGAATCTGCCTGAGCACCCAGGTCGCGCCCCAGCTCAGCAGCATGCTGCCGACGAAGGCGATCGTCGCCTTGGCGATGGCCGGCAGGCCGAAGTCGAACAGCCAGTACTGGATCCACAGCACGATCGGATAGTGCACCAGGAACATGCCATAGGCGTCGGCCTGCATGCGATCGAGCACGGAGAATTCCGAGCGGCGGTTGTTGAGGAAATAGGACAGGATCGCAAACAGGATCGCGGCGCTGAAGATGACGAACAGGAAGCCATAGGCTGCCTCGTACCATTGCGGCAACACGGGCGGATTGCCCAGCACCTGGCGCTTGATCGTGATGAGCACCCAGAGCAGCGCATAGGGCACCAGCGTGACCACGATCCAGGCCCCGAGTCCGCGCTGCGACATCTGCCCTTCTGCGGCCAGCAGGCCGCGTTCGACATTGGCCGAGCCGATGCCAGCCCCGACGTAGAAATAGGCGGCGTAGAGCAGGACGCGGCTGGCCTGTACCGAGAGCGGTCCGGCTTCGAACCAGAGGGTCGGGCCGAAATAGAGCCGGGACGGGATGTAGAGCCCGCCCGTGATCAGCAGGAAGGCAAAGAAGAAGTCGCGCGGATGCTCGAAGGCGCGCTGCGACAGCCGATTGATCGGATCCAGCAGGCGTGGCGAGACGCGGTACAAAAGGGCTGCCGAGGTGTCGAACGCCAGCAGCACCCAGATGAACCAGATCGGCCCGCTCGGCCATGGACCGACCGTGATCGTCTTCCACCAGAAGGCAGCGAAGCTGGCGTCCGGATTGGCGCGCAGCTCGATCGCATAATAGGCAAGCGGAATGACGGTCAGGGCTGCGATGGCGAAAGGCAGGCCAAGGCGCAAGAGCCGGTCACGGAGGAACTGCAGCGTCGACTTGTGAGCAAGGCCCGACCACACGAACAGGCCCGACAGAAAGAAGAACATGGCCATGAAGAAGCTGTCGGTGGCCAGCACGATGGCATCGAAGCCGAGGAAGAACGTCGGATCGGTGTGCCCGAAATAGGTATAGGGAATCACGGCGTGGTGGAGCAGCACCACCAGCGTCAGGAATGTCCGGGCGTGATCGAGCGCGGCGTTGCGCGCCCGGGCGCGCGGGCGGGCCTGAAGCTCGACCTTTGCGGCTGCCGCCGATTGTGTAACCGATATGACCATACGCCCCCCGGCGTCGCTGCTGCCCGGCCCCTGCAGCGGATGGGACGTTCGCATCCCCCTTCGCCGCGGGGCGTCATGCAAACGTCGTCCAAGGCTGCGCGAGCCGGAATGAGTGGATGAGCTCGTGTGACCCTTTGGCCCCGTCATTCGCTGGAGTCGCCCGCAAGCGAGGAATGACGGCGCCGGACTACCAGATGTCGTCGTTGGTGCTGCAAATCAGCAAGTGCCACGGTCCGCAAGCCGCTTTCTCACACATGCCGATTTCCGCTCCCGATATCCTTACGAACCGCCGACCTACGAAGTTACGGCCGGGACCGCCGTCGGTTGCGCATTTCTTCGGCGCCGGGACCGATGGCCGAAGGAACCGGTTCCCCGCCTTATCGTTAGTGAGGCGCCGCGCCGGCAGGGCGCAGAACCGGAGGAGACCATACCGTGACACTTCTCAAATGGGCGCTGCTGTTCTTCGTGATCTCGGTGGTGGCCGGTATTCTCGGCTTCACCGGCATCTCGGCAGCTTCCGCCGACGTTGCGCGGATCCTGTTCTATATCTTCCTGGTGATCTTCCTCGTGCTCCTGATTCTCGGGCTTACGATTTTCAGAGTGTAGCACAGCATCAGGTCAGTGATCGAAACGACCGCCGCGCCGGTATGGCCTAGCGCCGGCCGCGCGGCGGGCTGTCACCGCGGTTCAATCAGCTGCGACCTCCTCGATCCGCACCTTGTCAGGATAGAACGCCAGGTGGCCCACGATCTCGGTCATCGCCGGAAAGGGCGCCTCGTAGCTCCAGATCGCATTGTCCAACGTCTTGCCGTTGGCGACGACGCTGAAATAGCTCGCATCGCCCTTGTACGGACAATGGGTGACACGATCAGTTTTCTGCAAGGCCGCCATGTTGGCGTCGGCCCGCGGCACGTATTGAACGGCGGGGTAGCTCGCTTCCTTTAGCGTCAACGCGCGGATGGTGTCGGCAATCACGACCCCGTCGGCGATCACCCGTACGCGTTTCGGGTTGGGGGTGACGGTGATCGGATGATCCGGTCCTGGGAGCTTCATGTCGTCGTCCTCACGATTCGGCCTTTTGGGTGCGTCACCCAGTCCGACGTATGTCGTCTGATCCAGGTATATAGTGGTTCCGCGCGTGACCTCGAAAGCGGTTCGCGCTAGAATTCAATATCACGGTCCCGCGAGAACGCCTTGATTCGCCGTGCTCGGCGGGCCACTGATGGGAGCTGCAGCCAAGCCGCGGGCCCTGCGGGCTACATCGTCCACGAGATGCCGCGCCTGCCCGACACAAGGAGATGCACTGGGATGCCCATGGATGCCCACGATATCGAGCAGATGATCAAGTCTGCCATCCCTGACGCCCAGGTGACGATTCGCGATCTCGCTGGCGACGGCGACCACTACGCCGCGACGGTGATCTCGGAATCGTTCCGCGGCAAATCCCGCGTGCAGCAGCACCAGCTCGTCTACCAATCGCTGCGTGGCCAGATGGGTGACGTGCTGCATGCTCTGGCGCTGCAGACCGGGGTGCCGGACCAGCGCTGACCGCACAGGGGCAGATCGCGCAGCACGCATCCGGGGAGATGGCGGTGGACAATCCGCGTGGTGCGCTGTTTCGCGTCATCGAGCCGAACCGGCACAGCCGGGTCACGTTCGTCGAGCTGTTCTTCGATCTCGTCTTCGTCTACGCGGTCACGCAGATCTCGCACTATCTGATCGGCCATTTCTCGCCGCTCGGCGCCGCCCAGACGGCCGTTCTGTTTCTCGCGGTCTGGTGGGTGTGGGTCTACACCGCCTGGGTGACCAACTGGCTCGATCCCGAGAAGGCGCTCGTCCGAGGTCTCTTGTTCGCGCTGATGCTGGCGGGCCTCGTTCTGTCGATGTCGATCCCGCGGGCGTTCGAGGACCGCGGCCTGTGGTTCGCCATGGCCTACGCCGCCATGCAGGTCGGCCGGACCGCGTTCTGGCTGACCGCGACGCCGCCGCAGCGATTGGCCGTCCGTCGCAACGCCGCCCGCATTCTCTCCTGGCTCAGTGCCTCCGCAGTGCTCTGGCTGCTCGGCGGCCTTGCCGAGGGCCCGGCGCGGATGGGGCTATGGGGGGCGGCGCTCACCCTGGAATATGTGTCGCCGGCCGTCCGCTTCTGGGTCCCCGGGCTGGGTGCATCCACCGTCGAGGACTGGATGGTCGAAGGCGGCCACATGGCGGAGCGCTGTGCGCTGTTCATCATCATCGCGCTCGGCGAATCCATCGTCGTCACCGGCGCGACCTTTGCCGAGCTCGACTGGACCGGAGCCAACATTGCCGCCTTTGCCAGTGCCTTCATCGGCACGGTGGCGATGTGGGCGGTGTATTTCAACCGCGGCGCTGAGGCGGGATCGGAGGTGATTTCGCAGTCGGCGCAATCCGGGCTGATGGCGCGCTCGGCCTACACCTACCTGCACATGCCGATCGTCGCCGGCATCATCGTTTCGGCGGTATCGGACGAGATCATCCTGAAGCACCCCCTCGGGCATACCGGCCTGAATACGGCGGCGACAACGATCGGCGGTCCGTTCGTGTTTCTGCTCGGGACCATCCTCTTCAAGTTCAACATCCGCGGCTTCCTGCAGCTGTCGCACGGCGCTGGCCTGCTGGCGCTGATCGGGCTCGGCTGGTTCGCGACCGAACTGTCGCCGCTCGTGCTATCAGCGCTGACGAGCGCGCTGCTGGCGATCGTCGCGCTGTGGGAGACGCTGTCGCTGCGGTCGAAGCCGGAGCCTCACGCCTCGGCGACGAGCGCCTGAACCGAGAACATTTTTTCCGCATCCGTCCACACGGTCTGGACTTTCCAGCCGGAGCCGCGGGCCAGCGCGCCGAAGCGCTCGATGCTGTATTTATAGCTGTTCTCGGTGTGGATGCTCTCGCCGGCCCGGAACGAGAGAGTGGTGCCGAGCAGCCGCACGGTTTGCGGCTTTCGTGCCACCAGATGCATCTCGATGCGGTGCTGCTCGCGATTGTAGATCGCGCGGTGAACGAAGGCGGACAGGTCGAAATTGCCGCCGAGCTCCCGGTTGATCCGCAACAGCAGATTGAGATTGAAACGCGCGGTCACGCCGGCGGCGTCGTTGTAGGCGGCATGCAGGACGCGCTCGTCCTTCTCCAGGTCGACCCCGACGATCATCAGCGCGCCGGTCCCCAGGATCTCGCGTGCCGAGCGCAGGAACCGGCACGCCTCATGCGGCTCGAAATTGCCGATCGTCGATCCCGGAAAGAAGCCGACCTTCGGCTTGCCTTCGATGGCATCAGGCAGTTTGAATGCGGTGGTGAAATCCGCGATGACCGGGTGCACGGCCAGCTGCGGGAAGTCGCGGCGCAGGCTGTCGGCCTGTGCGGTCAGGAACTCGCCGGAAATATCGACCGGCACGTAGGCCGCGAAGCGGCAGCTCTCCAGCAGCAGCCGCACCTTGGTGGTGGCGCCGGCGCCGAACTCGATCAGCGCAGCATCGTCGGGAATGACCGCCGCGATCTCGGCGCCGCGATCCCTGAGGATGCCGAGCTCGGTGCGCGTCGGGTAGTACTCCGGCAGGCGCGTGATCTGCTCGAACAGGTCTGATCCGGCGGCGTCGTAGAAATATTTCGGCGATAGCTGCTTGGGCTGCTGGGTGAGGCCTGCGACTGCGTCTGTCGCAAAGGCCGACGTCTTGTCGTCGGGGAGATGGGCATCGAGCAGCGCGTTGACGTGCACGTTCATGATACTCTCCTGGACGCGCACACGCGCGACTGTCGGGCAACGAATGCTGATAGCTCAGGCGTAGTCCGCGAGCCGGAGCCCGGTGAATTGCCAGCGATGATGTGGATAGAAGAAGTTGCGATAGGTGACGCGGCTGTGGCCCGCCGGCGTCGCGAGCGATGAGCCGCGCAGCACCAGCTGATTGACCATGAACTTGCCGTTGTACTCGCCGAGCGCGCCTTCCGTGGCACGATAGCCGGGATAGGGGCTGTAGGCGCTGCGGGTCCACTGCCAGACAATGCCGAAGGCGTCGCTGAGCTGGTTGCCGCGCGCGGCGACCTCCCACTCCATCTCGGTCGGCAGATGCTTGCCGCGCCAGCGTGCGAATGCGTCGGCCTCATAGTAGCTGACGTGGCACACGGGTGCATCCGGATCGACCGGCCGCAGCCCTCCCAGCGTCATGATGCGCCATTCGCCCTCGACCTTGTACCAATGGCCGGGCGCCTGCCAGCCCTCGCGACTGGCGGCGGCGAAGCCGTCCATGAGCCAGAGCGTGGCGGTCCGGTAGCCGCCGTCATCCATGAAAGCGAGC
Source organism: Bradyrhizobium sp. SZCCHNS3002 (assembly GCF_032377435.1). NCBI lineage: Bacteria > Pseudomonadati > Pseudomonadota > Alphaproteobacteria > Hyphomicrobiales > Nitrobacteraceae > Bradyrhizobium > Bradyrhizobium sp. SZCCHNS3002. The sequence continues at coordinate 354,929 of NZ_JAUHHY010000003.1, read as the reverse complement.
CACTCGGCATTGGTGACGAGATTGCGCGCGATGCCCACCGGCCCGACGAGTGCGCGATGGGCTGGCTCCTCATTGTCGAAATGGTAACCATCACCGGCGTGTCCGACGGTATGGATGCCCTCGGGGAGGTGAATCCAATCCGCGCCCCGGCCTGCCGGGGCAGGAAAGGTCCAGGATGGATCATAGGCCGGGGCCGTCGGGTTCTGCGCGAATGCGTGCAGGATGTCGGTCAGCATCAGCTCCTGGTGCTGCTGCTCGTGATTGAGGCCGACCTCCACCAGCGGCGCCACAGCGGCCAATGTGGCAGGCTCGGCGCTGCCCAGGAAGTCCGCCATCGCCGCGTCGACGTGTTGCCGATATGCCGTGATGTCGGCCACGCCCGGCCGGGTGATCAGGCCGCGCTCGCCCCGCGTGTGGCGCGGGCCGGCACTGACGTAATAGGAATTGAACAGGAACGCGTAATCGGCGTGAAAAGGGATATATCCCCGGCAGTGCTCGCCCAGCACGAACTGCTCGAAAAACCAGGTCGTATGGGCGCGATGCCATTTGGCCGGACTGGCGTCCGGCATCGACTGGATGACCTGATCTTCCGGGCTCAGCGGCGCCGCACGCCGCTCGGTCTCGCCCCGAACGGCGAGGTACGCCTCGGTCAGGCGCCCGGCGAGGGAGCCGGACCCGGTCTGAAGCGTATCAGTGTCGGGGATGGAGGCCGTAGCGGAGGCAGAACTGGTCACGAGGGTCTCCGTTTGCCAGCAGAAAACGATGTTCGACGGAACAAGTTCCTTTCGACAGTTCGTCCTAAATAGGGGCTTGGTTACGGGATGAAACCCTCGTGGCGGCTATAATATTGCTGCCGTCAGCCTATGGTCCGGCCGGGGGGCCTGGGTCGCGGGCCGATCCTCGGCATTTTACTTTGGCTGAACAACGGTTTGCGCTACATATAGAAGAGTGGCGATCGGCTGCGGGCGAAATCCGTCCGATGGCGATCAGCGCGGACCGAGCCCCAGGCGTTCCTTGAGGCGCCCTAGAGGAAGCGAAGATGAGCATTGAGCAATTCATTGACAATGAAGTGAAGTCGAACGACGTCGTCCTGTTCATGAAGGGGACGCCGCAGTTTCCGCAGTGCGGATTTTCGGGCCAGGTCGTGCAGATCCTGGACCACGTCGGCGTCGGCTATAAGGGCCTCAACGTTCTCGAATCCGCCGAGCTGCGCAACGGCATCAAGACGTTCTCGAACTGGCCGACGATTCCGCAGCTCTATGTGAAGGGCGAGTTCGTCGGCGGCTGCGACATCGTCCGCGAGATGTTCCAGAGCGGCGAGCTGCAGCAGCTGTTCACCGACAAGGGCATCCCGGTCGGCACGGCGGCCTCCGCCTGAGCTATCCGGTCCGAAAGATCGGCACGACCCGATTCGAGGTCGTCGTCACCGACATCACCAAGCTCGGCGTTGACGCCATCGTCAACGCCGCGAACACGTCTCTGCTCGGCGGTGGTGGCGTCGACGGCGCGATCCACCGTGCGGCGGGACCCGACCTCGTCATGGAATGCCGCATGCTCCATGGCTGCAAGACTGGCGAGGCCAAGATCACCAAGGGCTACCGGTTGCCCGCCCGTCATGTGATCCACACGGTCGGCCCGGTCTGGCAGGGCGGCGACCGCGGTGAGCCGGAGCTGCTGGCCTCGTGCTACCGCCGCTCGATTGAGCTGTGTCACAACCACCTGCTGTGTTCCGTCGCCTTTCCCGCAATCTCGACCGGCATCTTTCGCTTTCCCGCTGATCGCGCCGCCTCGATTGCGGTCGCCACTACGATCGAGGCCATCAGCGGCGAAACCTCGCTGTCGCAGATCGTGTTCTGCTGCTTCTCCGAGGCGAGCGCCGAGCTGCACGACGAGGCGTTGAGTAAGGCGATCGAGAGCCGCGCTCGCAAGGGGGCGCCGCGATAACGGCGGCCGCCTGTGTGGCCGGCTGGTTTACGCAGCCCTCGCGTCATGATCGTCATGCGCCGCGCACGATCTCCCTGACATGGCCGATCGCTTCCTCAATCATAGCGGCTGACACGTCGAGATGCGTGCAGGCACGGATGCGGCCGTCCATCATCGCCAGCAGCACACCGCGCTTGCGTAGTTCACTCACCATCTTGTCGCCTGACACGCCGGCGCCGTCGGGCTTGAAGAACACCAGATTGGTCTCGGGCTCCTGCACCTCGACGCCCTGGATCTGCGACAGCCCGCGCGCCAGCGCCCGCGCATTGGCGTGATCCTCGGCGAGCCGGCCGACGTGATGATCGAGCGCGTAGATGCAGGCCGCCGCGACGACGCCGGCCTGGCGCATCGCGCCGCCGAGCCGCTGCTTCCAGCGCCAGACCTCGTCGATGAAGGCGGCGCTGCCGGCGAGCACGCCGCCGATCGGCGCGCCCAGTCCCTTGGAGAAATCGATCCAGGCCGAGTCCCAGCCCGCGGTCATCTCTGCCGCGGGAATGCCGGTGGCGACGGTCGCGTTGAGCAGCCGCGCGCCGTCCATATGCGTCGCCATTGCATTCGCCTTGGCGATCTCGACGATCTCGTCGAGATCAGCCTTCTTCCAGATCGTGCCGCCGCCGATATTGGCGGTCTGCTCGACGCTGACCACGGTCTGCGGCGGCTGGTAGCGGCTGCGCGGATGCAGCGCGGCGCGAAAGGTCTCCGGTGTGAACTGCCCGTCGGGGCCCTTCAGCTGCGTCACCTGGAAACCACCGAGCGCCGCATGCGCGCCGCCCTCGCGCGAGATGATGTGCGCGGTCTCGTGCGCCAGGATCTCGTCGCCCGGCCGGCAATGCACCAGCGTCGCCGCGACATTGCACATCGTGCCCGACGGCATCAGCACCGCCGCCTCCTTGCCGAGCAGCGCGGCGACGCGGGCGGTGAGCGCGTGCACGGTCGGGTCGTCGCCGATCTGCTCGTCGCCGACCTCGGCCCGCGCCATCGCCTCGCGCATCGCCGGCGTCGGGCGGGTCTGCGTGTCCGACAACAGATTGACGCGCACGGGCGGCGCCTTGGGATCGCGCGGGGGCGGGGTGTAATACATCGGCAGTCCTCGTTCGCTTATCACGACCCGACCTTACCCAACTCGTACCGCTCCCGCAAAACGCTCCTCCTCGCGAGCTACGCCGCGCGCGGCGGATTGAGCCAGATGTCCGGCCGCCGCAGAGGCCTGCTCTCGATCGGCTCGGCGACCAGCGGCGGCGCCGCGGTGCAGTCGAACACCCAGGGTTCGAGCGGGCTCTGCCGAGACGGTGAAAGCAGCAGCACGGCGCCCGGCCGCTGCCGCTTGACGTTCCAGCCCATGTTCACCGCGGCCCAGCCCACCAGCATGGTGTGCCATTCGTCGGTGAGCTCGCGCGAATCGTCGAAACAATGGAGGAGCTCGAGCGCGTAGGGATCATGGCGAAGCTGCGCATCGGCAAAGGTGAGCCCGGTCCCGACATGGCGGATCACATGGGCTGTCGCATCGGACTGGACGTGCCAGCAGGAGCGTTCGAGCAGGTCGAAGACCGTCGAGGGATAGAGGCCGTCGTTGAACCGGTAGCGGACGCCGGAGGTCCGTGCGCGTAACGGTGGAGCGCTGAGCGGCGGCGCCCGCAACGGCGGCAGAGGCGGAGCACCGACCGCATCGGTCGGCAACGCACCAAAGATGATATTGCGCCTGTTGAACTCCATGGCGAACGCCCCGCTACTTTACAACTGCAGACAGTGAATCACGGGACGGATTCCCTGTCAGCCCAGGTTGGGGCGAATTCGTGGCAAGTGTGGCATTCGGGAATCGGTTCGCCGCATCCGAAACCCCAAAAAGCAAAGGCCCCGGCGCGTGCCAGGGCCTTCGGATTATCAGATGGTGCCGGACCGCGGTCCGGTCAAGATCAGCGCGAGTAGAACTCGACGATCAGATGCGGCTCCATCTGCACCGCGAACGGCACGTCCGACAGCGCCGGGATGCGGATGAACTTCGCGGTCATCTTGCCGTGATCGGCCTCGATGTAGTCGGGCACGTCACGCTCGGCGAGCTGGCTCGCTTCCAGCACCACGGCGAGCTGCTTCGAGGCTTCCTTGACCTCGATCACGTCGCCCGGCTTGACCTGGTAGCTCGCGATGTTGACCTTGCGGCCGTTCACCTTGATGTGGCCGTGGTTGATGAACTGGCGCGCGGCGAACATGGTCGACACGAACTTGGCGCGGAACACGACGGTGTCGAGACGGCGCTCGAGAATGCCGATCAGGTTCTCGCCGGTGTCGCCCTTGAGACGGCCGGCCTCGACATAGATGCCGTGGAACTGGCGCTCGGAGATGTTGGCGTAGTAGCCCTTCAGCTTCTGCTTGGCGCGCAGCTGCACGCCGAAATCGGACAGCTTGCCCTTGCGGCGCTGGCCGTGCTGGCCGGGGCCGTATTCCCTGCGGTTGACGGGGCTCTTCGGGCGGCCCCAGATGTTCTGGCCCATGCGGCGATCGATCTTGTACTTCGCCTCACTGCGCTTAGTCATCGCGTCCTCTTCAAGTCTTTCGTTCGGGTTTGAGGAAACGCGCCCTCCTGTGTGTCCGGGAAATCCGGTCCACCGACAGACCCCTCCCCAAAGCATGAAGGGAGAAGGCCACGGGTCGCGAAACGCAACGCGGGCCGAAAGCGGCCCGCGAGCAGGGGGTTCTTAGGCGAGAAACTGCCGGCTTGTCAAACCGCAACGGCCGCTTTTGCCGGCAAAATCACCCTTTCGGCCCCTTCAGGACGGTCATTTTCCGCCGCCCCGCCTCGCATCCCAGGTCGGCTTCCGCCGGACTGCGCCCGGGAACCGGGCAGGCCCTCAGCTCGGCTGCGATCTCGCCATTCAGCACCTGCTCGAGTCGGATCGCGGTCCGGGCGATCATGGCGCCGTCGGTAACCCGGTGGTCCCAGCGGATCAGGATGGGAATCGTCTGGTCGGGCTGGACGACGTCGTAATTGATGATGAACGGTCCCGGGCTCAGGGCGTGCAACTGGCCGCCTCCGCAGGCGGCGATGCTGGTGACGGAGAAATTGCCGAACCAGTTGGCGCGCTGGCGGCCGAAATTCAGCCCGACCCACCAGGCGAACCGGCGCAGCGGCAGCGGCAGCCGGGTCGCGCGCATGATCTTGCGGAACATGGCGACGTCGTCGACCGGCGCCTCCTTGCCCTGGCGGATCAGGGCGTCGATCTCGGCCAGCGACATGGCCTCAGGCCCGGAGACGCGCTGCGGCAGCACGCAATCCTCGCCATTCTCGACCCGGGCAATGGTGACGGTGGCGACGCTGCGCGGCAGCTCGTAAAGGCAGCGCCGCGGCCACCCGGTGTAGAGCGTGCGCAGGACCGGCTCGTCACGGGCGACCAGGGCGAACGCCTTGACGAAGATCGCGGCGAAACCGGGCGGGTGGACGGCCGCGGCGCGGGCCTCCAGCAGCGGACCGATCTGGATCGTCCGGGCCAGCGACACGAACGGCACGCCGCGCGAGGCATGCATCAGATCGATGATCAGACGGCGGTGCAGCGAAATCGGCCTGGTCGTTCCGCGCATCCTGAACCTGTCGCTCCCGTTTGTTGTGCTTGGCCTGATCCGGCTCCCCCGGCGGCGGCTGCTGTTAACACCGCAGGCCGGGTTACGGAAGCGCCGCTCTAGGGCGCCGGTGCGGCCAGCGGCCCGAACATGGCCAGCGACGTGCCCAAAATCGTCTTCTTCGTCATGGGCTTCTCCCCCAATCCTGTTTTTCGTTTGGAACGTGAAGCGGCCCTGAATCAGCGCTTGATCCCCTCGAAGCTTGCGGCAATGCCGCGCTGGAACAGGGACCAGTCGAAGCCCAGCGCCAGCGCCAGGTAGCCGCGCGCGATCATCGCATTGGCCTGCTCGGCGTTGCGCGCCGCCCCGCCGATCGGCACGCCTGACTTGATGATCCCGGCCTCGGCGCGCGCGATCAAGGATTTCACTGCGGGATCATCGAGCTGGCCGCGCTTGTTGATCGAGGTGGCCAAGTCGCCGGGGCCGATCACCGCGATGTCGATGCCGGGCGTGGCCATGATCTCGTCGATGCGCTCGACCGCCTCGACATGCTCGATCGTCACCATGCAGATCATGTCGTCATCGGCCGTCGCCATGTAATCGGCCATCGACACGTTCCAGTGGAACGGCGCGTGGAACGGACCCCACAGGCGGTCGCCGCGGGGTGGGTAGCGCACGCTGCGCACCGCCTTCTCGGCGTCCGCTCGGCTCGAAATCATCGGGAAGTTGATGCCGAGCGCGCCGAGGTCCATCGGCGCCTTCGCCAGATGCGGCTCGTTGGCGGCGATCCGCACCAGCGGCACGCAGGGCGTGCCCGCGGTGGCGGTGATCATCGCGTGCGCGGTGGAGAGATCGATCGGCCCATGCTCGAGGTCGACGATGATCCAGTCGAGCTGTTGCGCCATGATGCGCACGGTCTGGATGCTCGGGATGGTGGCGATGGCGCCGAACGTCGGCCGCTTGTCGCGCCAGGCCTGCTTGAGGCGGTTGAGCGGTTGGGGCGGTGCGGACATCGGCGGTCTCCGTCAGGCCGGGACGCGGCCGCCGAAATAGGGCGTGAGCGCGCGGCCGAGCTGATGTGGCTTGTTCGAGGTGAAGATCATGGTGGCGCCGCCATCGTCGGCGTCGCCAGCCGGGGGGCCCAGCAGGTCGACGACGCGGCGCGCGATCGCCGGTGCCGGATCGATCCAGGTGACGGGCCAGGGCGCCAGGCGTTCGAGCCGGTCGAGCAGCAGCGGATAATGCGTGCAAGCGAGCACGACCGTGTCGGTTCGATCAGCGGGATCGGCGGCGTCGCCCACGAAGCAGGGTGCGATCTCGGCGGCGATGGCCGCGTCGCTGACCTGCGTTCCGCTGAGCGCGGCCTCCGCCAGTGACGCAAGCTCCGGCGAGCCGACCAGGGTGACGTTGCAGCCTTGCGCAAAATCGCGGATCAGCGCGTGGGTGTATTCGCGCTGCACGGTCGCCTTGGTGCCGAGCACGGAGACGCGCCTGGTCTTTGACTGCGCGCAGGCCGGCTTGATCGCCGGCACGGTGCCGACGAAGGGCGTCGGGTAGGCGGCCCGCAGCGGCGCCAGCGTCTGCACGGAGGCGGTGTTGCAGGCGATCACGACGAGGTCGGGCCGGTGCGCGGCGATCAGCTCGCCCATCAGCGGCACCACGCGGGCGACCAGCGCCTGCTCGCTGTGATGGCCGTAGGGAAAGAAGGCGTCGTCGGCGACATAGACGTAGTGGGCGTCAGGCCGCGCCCGCACCACCTCGCGAAGCACGGACAGGCCGCCGAGGCCGGAGTCGAACACGAGAATCGTAGGGCGATGGGTCACGCGGCGAGTGTACCGGAATGGGAGGGGCGATTCAGTCGGTTTTTCTGCGGGGTTTGGCGGCAGTGAGGCGCTTGGGTGTGTTCCAGCGGCAGAAGGGAAGGTTCAAAAACGCGCATGTGGGCCAAGCTGGCCATCCAGAAACCGATGTCCTCCCGGCGAACGCCGGGATCCATGACCACCGGCGGAAATTGGCGCCAAGGCCGTCCGCTCCAGCGTGCCTCAAACAACCGCCGCGGCGTAGGGGTCCCGGGTCGGCGCCGCGCCAACGCTTGCGCGTTGCCGCAGCTTGCCGGACGACAGCGGAAATGAAAGCGACATTGCGAGCGCAGTGTTCAGCCCGGAGACGTCGCTGACGGGTGTTCGGGGACATAGTTGACAGTTGTGGGGTCGCGCAGATCAATCGCTGCGCTCCTCGCAAGGACGGCGGTGAGACATGGGCAAAACATGCATTCTCATTCTCGCACCCGCTTTCGCGTCCGAGTGTTGCTCATCTGGTCGCCCTCCTAACAATGAGGGCGCGGGAAAGGCCGGGTGCCGGTCGCACCCATGGCCCGCCTGCGAAAAAAATGCAGGCGGCAGGAACCACAGGTACGGGCCGGATCATCCCGGCCTTCCCCGCGCAATGGTTTGAACGGCTTATACGTGATCTCCCCGGGGATCGGCTTTCTTGCCCCCGTCGCCAGCGCGCTCGTCGAACTTGCAGCGCCAGCTTGGCATCAGCACCGGGATGCCAGGACCACACGACTTCGCCGTACGCATCGGATCGTTCGTCGGCATGATCGCTCACGCTGCAACCCGACACGCCCACCGCATCCCGCACCCAACGCTCGTGACGATCGCGATGCGCCCCTCAATCGGGGCGGGACGCGATACCATAGCATTGAATTCTGAAAAACGGAAGATAAAAATTCGGATTTTCTGGCGGCGCCGTCCAGCGGGAGCATACGAGCCGCGATTGGCGTCACGTATAATATTAGTGTTGACTAATTGATTAGTGGTTGCTATTGCTTCCGCATGATCCAGTCTGAACCCATCACGGCCGTCATGCGCGCGCTGGCCGATCCCACCCGGCGCGCGGTGTTCGAGCGCATCGTCGCGGCCGACGAGATCACCGTCGTCGAGCTCACGCGCGGCAGCACCGTCACGCAGGGCGCCATCTCGCAGCATCTGAAATCCCTGAAGCAGGCCGGCCTGGTCTGCGAGCGCCCCGAGGGCCGCAAGGTCTATTACCGCGCCGAGCCACGCGGCCTGGAGCCGCTGGCCGACTGGATGAGCCATTACGGCGTGTTCTGGCGCGACCGCTTCGCCAATCTGAAAAAACTGCTGAAGGACATCGATCCATGAACCAGGCCGTGAACGCGGACACGCAGGCCATTGTCGTCGAGGACATCTTCCCGCATGCGCCGGAGGTCATCTGGAAAGCCCTGACCAATGGCGAGCTGATCGGCCGCTGGCTGATGGCGCCCAAGGGTTTTGAGCCCGTCATCGGCAATCGCTTCACCTTTCAGACCACGCCGGCGGGCCAATGGGACGGCACCATCCACTGCGAGGTGCTGGAGGTCGTGCCGAACGAGCGGCTGTCCTACGCGTGGAGGGGCGGCCATGACAGCAATGTCGGCTACGGCGCGAAGCTGGAGACGGTGGTCACCTTCAGCCTGTCCAGAGCGGACACGGGCACGCGCCTTCGCCTCGTGCATTCCGGCTTCGTGCTGCCGGCCAACGAGACGGCGTATCGCAAGATGGGCGAGGGCTGGAAGACCGTCGTCAAGAAGCTCGATCAGGTCGCCGCCGAGCAGGCGTCACCGCAGCGGTCGCACTGAGGAGAGCAACATGACCAATTCCTATGTCGGGGGCTGCGCCTGCGGGGCGGTGCGTTACGAGATCAAGGGCGAGCCGGCGGTCATGCTGGATTGCCAATGCCGGCAATGCCAGCGCGACAGCGGCACCGGCCATCAGTCGCACCTGACCTTCGTCGCGGCGGAGGTGAAGGTCGACGGCGAGGTGTCGCATTTCCAGACCATCGGCGATGGCGGTACGGTGAAGCGGCGGGCGTTCTGCCAGACCTGCGGCTCGTCGATGCACCTGACGTTTCCGGCGATGCCCGATGTGTTCATCGTCACGCCCGCAAGCCTCGACGATCCCAGCCGCTACCGGCCGCAACTGGTGTCGTGGACCGCCGCCGGACATCCCTGGGATCACCTCGATCCGGCGCTGCCGAAATTCGAGAAGATGCCGCCGCGGTGAGTTTGCGAGACTTGGGAGCGTGGTCGTTTCGGTGACGGCCCAAGACCGTCACCGAAATCCTCCGACCGAAATCCAACCAGCCACAGACCCAAAACCCCGGCGCGGACGTTCAGGGCTCTGAGGTTTGAGCGGGTGTTTTGGAGGAGATCTGCATGGCGCCAGAGCCTGCACAATCGACCGTGTACTTCGATGGATCCTGTCCGCTGTGTCGAGCGGAGATCGGCTATTACGGCCGGACCGATCAGGCGGGTGCGCTGTGTTTCGTCGACGTCTCCGAACCAGGCGCGGAAACGCCGGATGGCGTGACCCAGCAACAGGCGATGGCGCGGTTTCATGTGCGTGCCAGTGACGGGCGCCTGCTCTCGGGCGCTGCGGCGTTCGTCGAGATCTGGCGCCGTCTGCCGCGTTGGTGCTGGGCGGCGCGTGTGGCCTCGATGCCGGGCGCGCTGGCGGTCCTGGAGTTCGGCTACAGGCTGTTTCTTCCCGTGCGGCCATTGATCTCGCGCGGCCTGGGCCGCATCCTGCAGCGTGGGAAGCAGGAGGGACGCGGAGCGTGACCGGGCAGGCTGGCGGCACGATGTCGCGCTTTCTCAACTGGTTCTTCCGCAATCGCGCGACCGGCGAGATCACGATCGCCCAGATGCCGAACCCGGCGCTGTGGATCGTGCTGGTGGGAAGCCTCGTGGGCTGGGCCTTGCACCCGCCGGGTCGGACGGGCGCGAATCTGGATTGTCTGGTGAAGGCCGGTCTCGTCGTCTGGGCCGTCGATGAGCTCGTGCGCGGCGTCAATCCCTGGCGCCGCTGTCTCGGGGCCGCCGTGCTGATCTACGAGGTCTCGACGTTGGGATGGACGTGAGCAGATGTGTGTGACGCGCCCCGATGATGTCGGTCGCTTGATATGCATCAACCGGCAAAGACGGCTGCTGACCGATTGTGGGCTATGAAGTCGTCCGGCCTCGATGGCATGGAGGTGTCTCGGGCGTTCTGCGTAGGCCTTCGCCGGACAGGAACTGCGGCCTCATGAGTCCGACCACGATCAACGACGCGAGCGCTGCCGCGCGTCCGGAGCATCCGGGTGCCGCACCCGTGTTTCGCGCCCGCAAGCTCTCCAAGACCTACCGCATGGGCGAGGTCGAGGTGCATGCGTTGCGCGACGTCGATCTCGACATCTACGAGGGCGAGTTCGTGGTGCTGCTCGGCCCCTCGGGATCCGGCAAGTCGACCTTGCTCAACATTCTCGGCGGGCTGGACAGCCCGACCTCGGGCGAGGCGCAGTGGCGCGATCATCAACTGGTCGGCGCCGGCGATGCCGAGCTGACGCGCTACCGGCGCGAACATGTCGGCTTCGTGTTCCAGTTCTACAACCTGATCCCGAGTCTGACGGTGCTCGAGAACGTCGCGCTGGTCACCGAGATTGCCGACAGGCCGCTCGATCCGCGCGAGGTGCTCAAGCTCGTCGGGCTCGAGCGGCGGATCGACCACTTTCCCTCGCAGCTCTCCGGAGGCGAGCAGCAGCGCGTCGCGGTGGCCCGCGCCATGGTCAAGGCGCCCGACGTGCTTTTGTGCGACGAGCCGACCGGCGCCCTGGACTACGAGACCGGGAAGGTGGTGCTCGCCGCGATCGCGCGCGCCAACGCGCAGCTCGGGACGACCACGATCATCATCACGCATAATGCGGCGATCGCCGGCATGGCCGATCGCGTGCTGCGGCTCGGCGGCGGGCGCATCGTCGGCGAGGAGCGCAATGCACGGCGGCTGTCGGCCGAGGAGGTGCATTGGTGAGCCTGCTGGACCGCAAGCTGTGGCGCGACATCGGTGCGATGCGCGGGCAGGTGATCACGATCGCGCTGCTGGTGGCGGCCGGCGTCGCGGTGTTCGCAGGCTCGGTCTCGACCTATCTGTCCCTGCGCGACGGCTGCGAGCAGTTCTATGCCGATGGCCGGTTTCCGCAGATCTTCGTCACGCTGAAGCGGGCGCCGCTGGCGCTGGTGCCGCGACTGAGCTCCATCGCCGGCGTGGTCGCGGTCGAGCCGCGCATCGTGCGCGAGGTGATCGTCGACTGGCCGGCGGCGTCGCAGCCGGTCTCGGCGCGCCTGGTGTCGCTGAGCCGCGCGGGCGACGAAGCGCTGGCGCGTTTGCATCTGCGGCGCGGCACGTCGCCCGAGCCGGGGACCGCGCGCAGCGCCGCGGTCAATGAGGCGTTTGCCGAGGCCAATGGCGTCAATCCGGACGACGACATCCGCGTGCTGCTCAATGGCCGCGTGCAGGGCTTCCGGGTCTCCGGCATCGCCTTGTCGCCGGAATACGTCTACGCGGTGAAGCCGGGATTGCCGATCCCCGACGATCGTCTCTACGCCATCCTGTGGGTCGACCGGAGCGCGGCCGAGGCCGCCTTCGATATGAAAGGGGCGTTCAACGACGCCGTGATCGCGCTCGCCCCGGGCGTCGATCCCAAGCCCGTGATCGAGGAGCTCGACCGGCTGCTCGAGCCCTATGGCTCGATCGGCGCGATCGCGCGGCGCGACCAGCCGTCGAACCGCTTTCTCGAGGACGAGTTGAACCAGCAGAAGGTGATGTCGATCACCATCCCCATCATCTTCTTCGGTGTCGCCACATTCCTGCTCAACGGCGCGCTCGGGCGGCTGGTCGCCGCGCAGCGCGAGCAGATCGCGGCGCTGAAGGCGCTCGGCTTTCCGACGCTGCGGCTCACCTTCCATTATCTCAAGCTGATGCTGGTGATCGTGCTGATCGGATCGGCGCTCGGCATCGCCAGCGGCGTCGGCTTCGGCCATGCCATGATATCGAGCTATCAGGGATTCTTCCGTCTGCCCGAGCTGCCATTCCGGCTGGCGCCCTGGGCGGCGGTGGCCGGCGTCGCGATCAGCGTCGCGGCGGGCGCGCTCGGCGTGGTCACGGCGCTTCAGGAGGTCGTCGGCCTTGCGCCGGCAGAGGCGATGCGGCCCGCGATGCCGCTGGGGTTCCGCCGCTCCTGGATCGAGCGCATCGTGCCCGGCACGGCGTTCGGCGCGCGGCGGATGATGATGCTGCGCAACGTCGCTGGGCGGCCGTTCCGTTCGCTGTTCACCATCATCGGCATCGCCTTCGCGGTGCCGATGATGGTGCTCGGGATCTTCTGGCGCGACGCCATCGGCGAGATGATCGAGCTGCAGTTCAACCTGGTCGAGCGCGGCAACGCCACGATCACGTTCATCCATCCGATGGACCGCGCGATCCTGCGTGACCTGGCGCGCCAGCCCGGCGTGCTCGCGATCGAAGGCCAGCGCATCGTTCCGGTGCGGCTGCGGGCCGGGCATCAGAGCTACCTCACCTCGGTGATCGGACTGGCGGCCACCGACGAGCTGCGCCGGCCGCACGATTCCGCACGTCGCCCGATCGTCGCGGCGCCCGACGGCATCACCCTGACCCGGCGCCTCGCCGAGCGGCTGGCGCTGGGCGCGGGGCAGGTCGTGACGGTGGAGGCGATGGAAGGCCACCGCCGGCGGCGCGACCTGCCGGTGAGCGCCATCGTCGACGAGGCGATCGGGATGGCGTCCTACATGGACATCGATACGCTCAACCGCTTCACCGGCGAAGGCGCGGTGATCTCGGTGGCGAGCCTCCATGTCGAGCCGGCGGCGCTGGCCGCGCTCGGCGCGAGGTTCAAGAGCATGCCGAAAATCGAATCCGTGACGATGAAGGCCTACACCCTTGCATCCTTCATCGAGAAGATCGCGGGCCTCGTGTTCGTCACCGCCGGCATCCTCACCGGCTTCGCCGCGATCATCACCGTGGGCGTGGTCTACAACAGCGCCCGCATCAGCCTGCAGGAGCGCGCCTGGGAGCTCGCCAGCCTGCGCGTGCTCGGCTTCACCCGCGGCGAGGTCGCGGGCATCCTGTTCGGCGAGTTCGCGCTGGACATCGCGGTCGGGATTCCGCTCGGCCTGTTGCTGTCGCACGCCATCATCGGGCTGATCGCGCGGCTGCATTCCAGCGAGAGCTTTCAGATCCCGGGTGTGATCGCGCCGCGGACCTACCTGATCGCGACCGCGGTGGTCTTGGCCAGCGCCGCGATCAGCGCCATCATCGTCCGCAGGCGGGTCGATCGGCTCGATCTGGTCGCCGCCCTCAAGACCAGGGAATGAGCATGCCCCCCGTTTTGCGCCGCGTCGTCATCGTATCGAGCGTTCTGGCCGCGGCCGGCATCATCGCCTGGATGGTGATGCCGGGTCCGGTCCCGGTGGAGACGGCCGCGGTGACGAAAGGGCGGTTCGTTGCCACCGTCGATGACGACGGCAAGACGCGGGTGCGCCAGCGCTACGTCGTGGCCGCGCCGCTGGCCGGCCGGCTGGGACGCCTCCGCTTCAAGGCCGGCGACCAGGTCAAGGCCGACGACGTCGTCGCCACCATCACGCCGGCGCCGGCACCGCTGCTCGATCCGCGCTCCCGCCGCGAGGTCGAGGAGCAGCTCGGCGCGGCCGAAGCCAATGTCGAGCGGGCCAAGGAGGTGGTGGCGCGGGCGCAGGCGCAGAGCGCGCAGGCGAGCGCTGATCTTGCGCGCACCATGGCGCTGGCCGCCAGCGGCGCTGCGACGGCGCAGGCGCGGGAGCGCGCCGAGCTCGCGATGCGGATTGCCGAACGTGACCTGCGCGCCGCCGAATATGCCGACCATGCCGCCGAGCACGAGCTCAGCCAGCTCAGGGCGATGCTGGCGCGCTACGGGAGCAACACGGATACCGACGCGCCCGCGGATAGCTGGAACGTGACCGCACCGGTCGGCGGGCTGGTGCTGAAGGTGACCCAGGAAAGCGAAACGACGGTGCAGCCAGGCGCGGCGCTGCTCGAGCTCGGCGATCCCCGTGATCTCGAAGTGGTCATCGACGTGCTGAGCACCGACGCGGTCGAGATCCGTCCCGGCGCCGAGGTCACGATCGATCGCTGGGGCGGGGCGGGCCGCCTGTCGGGACGGGTTCGCCGGGTCGAGCCGGCGGCCTTCACGAAGATCTCCACGCTCGGCGTCGAGGAGCAGCGCGTCAACGTGCTGATCGACATCGTCTCGCCGGCCGAGCAATGGCAGCGGCTCGGCGATGCCTATCAGCTCGATGCGCAGATCGTCGTCTTCACGCAGGAGGATGCGACCATCGTTCCGACCGGCGCGCTGTTCAAGCGCGGTGACGACTGGTCGGTGTTTGCGCTGAAGGATGGGCGCGCCGAGCTGCGCACCGTCCGGCTCATCCGGCGCTCGGGCCGGTTCGCCGCCGTGGCCGACGGCGTCGCCGGCGGCGATGTCGTGATCATCTATCCCAGCGACCGGGTCGCCGCCGGCGTCAAGGTGGCGCCACGCTGACCTGCGGCCGCCGCAGAAGCGTTCCTCAGCGCTGCGACGCCAATTCTCTCAGCCGCGCATGACGCGCCAGCGCATGCGCGATCAGACGATCCATCAGCGCCGGCTGGGGCAGGCCGGTGGCCTCCCACATCTTCGGGTACATGCTGATATTGGTGAAGCCCGGCAGGGTGTTCACCTCGTTGACGTAGACCTCCTCGCCGCGGACGAAGAAGTCGACGCGCGCGAGACTCTCGCAACAGAGCACGCCGAACACCTCGGTGGCCATCTTGCGGATGCGCGCGGCGAGGGCGGGCTCGACCTGCGCCGGGACGTGCAGCGAGGCGCCCTTGGCATCGGTGTACTTGGCTTCATAGGAATAGAAGCCGTGGCTGTCGGCGGGCACGATCTCGCCGAGCTCGGAAGCCGCGACCTCGCCGTCGGCATGCTCGAGCACGGCGCATTCGATCTCGCGCACCGGGCTGATGCAGCGCTCGATCAGGATCTTGCCGTCGAAGCGCAGCGCGAGGCGGCAGGCAGCGTCGAACTCCGCTTCGTTGCGCGCCTTGGAGATGCCGACGGAGGAGCCGAGATTGGCCGGCTTGACGAACAGCTCGGGCGAGCCCACCGCGGCGACCGCCGCCTCATAGCTCACCGGTGATGCGGCCGTCATCGTGACGAACGGCACGATCGGCAGGCCGGCGTCGCGCAGCAGGCGCTTGGCGACGTCCTTGTCCATCGCCGCCGCCGATCCCATCACGCGGCCGCCGACATAGGCGACATCGGCGAGCTCCAGCGCGCCCTGCACGGTGCCGTCCTCGCCGTTCGGACCGTGCAGCACCGGGAAGACGACGTCGAAGGCGAGCTCGCGCAGGGGCCCGTCGCCGATGACCAGCGCGCGGCCCCGGCCGGCCGGCAGCAGCACGATCTGCGGGCCGTCCGCGGGCACTGTCAGGGCCGCGCCTGTGCCGTCATTCGCGGCGTCGGCGAGCACCCAGCGTCCCTCGGTGGTGATGCCGATCAGCGTGACGGCGTAGCGGCCGGCATCGAGCGAGCGGACAATGTTGGCCGCCGAGGCGCGCGAGACGTCGTGCTCCGCCGAGCGCCCACCGAACAGGATCGCCACGCGCGTCTTTGTCTCTGTCATCGTCCTCGTCCAGCCCTGGTCCTTGCGGTGCGCGACCGTACAGCGAGACGCCGAGGCGTGGCAATTGAGCTGTTGTGCCGGTGGACAAGGCGGCGCCACTCAACGCCAGCCGATCCCGCCGTCCGAGCACACCGCCGTCGTTCCACCTGAATGCATGCAGCTGCGATAGAGCGGCGGCTCGGTGAAGCGGCCCGACCAGATGCCGCGGCCGGCGCGGCGGGCGGCGCGCTGATCGGCGGTGTAAACGCCGCGCGAATATTGCGGCTCCTCGACCGCGAGCCCGCGCGCCACCATGAACTGGCCGAGATCCGTCGCGCCGGCTGCGCAGCGCGCGACGATGCGGCCGTAGCGATCGCCATCAACCGGCAGGCAGCGCAGAACCTTGCCGCGCGTGAACGCGTCCAGCGTGTTGGCGGCCAGCGCGCCGCAACGATATGGCTTGCGGTCGCGGCCGCGGCAGAGCTGCGCGCTTTCGGGCGCGTCGATGCCCCACAGGCGAATCCGCTCGCCATGAATGTCCAGCGTGTCGCCATCGACGATGCTGACGCGGCCGACGAGCTCGGCGGCTGCGGCGGGGAAGCTGAGGAGAAGCGGCAGAACGAGGCAGGCGAGGCGGGGGAGGAGACGTCGCAAGATCGGCACCTGTGGCGCTGAGAGGGGCGTGATCGCTCGCTGCGCGAATCGATCGCGGATCATCCCGATCTATAGCGAAGTGGAGTTGCGCGATTGTGTGGCGAGCACCGCGACAGCAGCGGAGCGCAATCGGAGCAGGTCGTCGCGAGAGCGGTTCAGCGAAGGCCGGCGTCCGCGTGGCTGTCGGGTGCGCGCGCCGCGCGTTCGACCTCGGCGGCGAGCATGCTCAGATGCTCGGCCAGGCGCGCGAACAGCTCGCGCTTGTCGCGGTCGGTGGCGAGATCACGAATGAGGGCGCATTCTGCCGCGTCGGCCCGCAGCTTGTCCGGCTGGGTCATAAACTCTGACATGTTCCGCTTCCCTGCCGCGCCGGCAACAGTTCAGAACGGTGGATCTTCATGTTTGTTCCGGGTGTCGATGTATTTTTGCGAGTGCAGCGCTCGGTCCTGATCGGAGTACCTCCGCGGATCAGAGGCGACACACGACGCGCGCGGTTCGACTGTCTATCGTTCACCGGGCCACCATGTCGAGGCCGGATGTGCGGCCGAGATCTTGGTCTCGCGCAATGCCACCAGCGCGCTGCGCTTGTAGGGATGACCGCGAAGCCGCGAACAGTCCTGGCAGCGCATGTAGCGCTCGAGCTCATGGATCGGCGTCGTCTTGGCGCGCCTGATGACGTCGAGCGCGACCGTCTGATTGGTGTCGCAGCCGAGGCAGCGCACTTCGAGATAGTAGTAGCCCGCGTTCAGCGCATCGCCGAGCAGCGGCGACGGCTGCGCCGGTCCCTTGTAGCCGAGCATGCGCTTGTTCCAGGCGTCGCAGGCCAGACGATCCGCTTCCTTGCGTGCGCGCGCGGCCTGCTCCTGCGCGATGCGGATGCCGGCACCGTAGAGTCTCTCGCGCGATTTCGTCGTCATGGTCGCATGATCGACGCTGCGGCGCTCAGCGGCAAGCCGCTAGGATTAGCGCAACAAGAGGCGCTGGATACAAGCTCTCTTACGTGCAGCGCTCCGATACCATCGCCAATCAGTTCGTCGGCGCGGCCTGCGACGAACTGATCGTGCAACGTCCGGCATTCGTGCTACTCGGACGCGACGCGGAGTAGCACCGATGCCCTCGAGCAGCCCCGATGCAGCGCGCTTCACGCTATGCAGTGACGCATGTCTGTCACGATTGAATGGTGGCTTCTCCCACGGCGCGGCATGATGCGGTCCGGCGATGGTAAAAGGGACGGCTGAACGCAACGGCACTGCAAAAGTTCCTAAAATTTTTGCACCTGAGTGGCAGTTCCTTCAGCTTGTTCCCGGCGGCGTCGGGCGATAGACGTTGCGCTCGGGGTCAGTCGTGCGAGTGGGTCAGCGTTTCTCAGATTGGATCGGTCGGGGCAGACAGTGGTCGGCGACCACGTTTCTGCTCACCACGTTTGCTGTCGCGATTTCGACCGCAGGCCGGATCGGGTTGGATTTCGCCGGCGCGACGCTGCCCTACGCGACCTTCTATCCCGCGGTCGTGTTCGCCGCGCTGCTCGGCGGCATTCCCGCGGCCATTTTTGCCGCCTGGCTCTCGGCCACAGTGGTGCTGGTGGGCTTCACCGACCGTCCTGATCATACCGAGGCGGTCAACCTCGTCGGGTTCCTGAGCACTGCGGCGCTGATCATCTGGCTTGCGCATCTCTGTCGCGGCGCGCTGATCGAGCTGAAGCGCAGCGAGCATGCGCGCGAATTGCTGCTCGGCGAGCTGAGGCATCGCGTGAACAATCAGCTCGCGCTGTTTCAGGCGATCGTCAGATCGAGCCTGTCGGGCGAGGATCGCGCCAAGGGAGAAGCGATCGCGCTGCGGCTCGATGCCGTCGCGCGCGCCAACAGTCTGGCCTGGTCGGATCACCGCCTGATGACCTTGCGCATGCTGCTCGACGTCGAGCTGCAGCCGTATCGCGCCTCCGGCGCGGTGACGGTCGAGGGGCCGGACATGCCGCTGGGGCCGGAGGCGGTGCGCAACCTCGCGCTGGTGTTTCACGAGCTCGCGACCAACGCCGTCAAATACGGCGCGCTGCGCGGCCCGGGCGGACGGCTCGAGCTGCAGATTGCGCAGGAAGGCGGCCGGGGCACCGTGGCCTGGCGCGAACTCGGTCCGCACCCGATCGAGCCGCCCGGGAAAGAGGGGTTCGGCACGCGCATGATCCGGGCAAGCCTTGCGGCGATCGGCGGCAGCATCGAGCAGGATTATCGCGACGAAGGTCTGGTCTGCCGGATCAGGTTCGAAGCGGCGATGTGACGGCGTGTCGTCGGTCGGTGTGCGGTTCCTCGCAGGCGTCGCATGTCTCGCGGCGCGCGGCATGGCTGCGATGCGAAACGCGCAGCAGCGCTGCCGCGTATGTGTTCGATGGAACGACGCGACATGCTGCTGCTGGTTGGATTGCTGCTGCTCTCGATCACCATCACCTGGGTTGGCACGGAGTATGTGCTGAACCATGTCGTGATCCCGCTGATCGATGACTGAGGGCCGCGTCGTTTGTCCGTCGCGCGGAACGCACTCGGCTTGATCGCCGGCACGAAACGCTTCACCATTCCCGTCAGAACAACAAGGCGGCGCCGCAGGGGCGGGAGACATCCGATGCAATGTTACGAGCTGCAGGGGCCCGGCGGAATCGATGCGCTGGCGCTGGTCGACAAACCGGTGCCGCAGCCGGGGCGAGGCGAGGTGCTGGTGCGGCTAACCGCGGCGAGCATCAACTATCGCGACCTGCTCACGGTGAGGGGCGGCTACGGCTCGCGGCAGAAATTTCCGCTGGTGCCGCTGTCCGACGGCGCGGGCGTGGTCGAGGCGGTCGGTGAGGGTGTCGCGGCGTTCGCGGCCGGCGACCGTGTCATCGGCAGCTTCTTCGAGAGCTGGACCGGCGGCGAGCCGAGCGAGGCGAAGATGCGCGCGGCGCTGGGCGGCGCCGTCGACGGCACGTTGACGCAGTATCGGGTGTTTCCGATGCAGGCGCTGGTGCGGACGCCGGCGCATCTCACCGACATCGAGGCTGCGACCTTGCCCTGCGCCGGCGTCACCGCCTGGAGTGCGGTGATCAAGCTCGGCGGCATCGGGCCCGGCCAGACCGTGCTGACGCAAGGCAGCGGCGGCGTCTCGATCTTCGCGCTGCAGATCGCGAAGATGGCCGGCGCGCGGGTGATCGCGACGTCGTCGAGCGAGGCCAAGATCGCGCGGCTGGCGGCGCTCGGCGCCGACGTGACGCTGAACTACAAGCAGGTGCCGGACTGGGGCAAGAAGGCGCGCGAGATCACCGGGCAGGGCGTCGATCTCGTGGTCGAGGTCGGCGGCGTCGGCACGCTGAACGAATCGATCCGCGCCACCCGGATCGGCGGCACCATCGCCTTCATCGGCGTGCTCGCCGGCGCGCCGGCCTCGGAGCTGCGGCTGCCGCTGATGGTGATGCAGCAGCAGCGGCTGCAGGGCGTCACGGTCGGCGCGGTCGATGATCTCCAGGCGCTGGCGAACGCGCTGGCGCTGCATCAGGTGAAGCCGGTGGTCGATCGCGTGTTTCCGTTCAGCGAGGCACGCGAGGCGTTCCACTACATGGCGAGCGGCGCGCATCTCGGGAAGGTCGCGATCGCGATCGGGTGAGGCGTGGTTTGCTCGCTCCGCGTAGCCCGGGCGAGCGAAGCGACCCCGGGCAACCGTCCCCGCATGTCGCTGCGCTCATGCGGGCTACGACGCTTCCCGATCTTTCGTGACCGCCTTGCGCACCGGCATCGTCATTGCGAGCACGCCGATGATGATGCAGCCGAGCCCGATCCACGCCGTCGGCGCGAGGTGCTCGCCGAGGCCGGCGACGGCGATCGCAACGCCGATCGGCACCCGCAGATAGGATTGCGCGGTCGCGCCGATCGAGCCGAGCGTCTGCACCAAGCGGAAATAGATCACCATCGCGGCGGCGGTCGAGACGGTCGCGAGCGCGGTCAGCGCCAGCACCGAGCGCAGCGACGGTGCCAGCGCCCATGGATGGTCGACGACGAGCGCGACTGGTATCAGCACCGCGGCGCCCGACAGCAGCGATCCCGCGGCCGGCAGCATCGGATCGAGCCCCTTGAAGCTCTTGCCCAGGATCGCAGCGCCGGCATAGCAGATGGTGGCGGCGACGATCGCGAGCTGGGCCCATAATTGCTGGCCAAGCCCGTGCAGCGCCTCGACGCCGACGATGAGGCTGGTGCCGGCGAGGCCGGCCGCGACGCCGATCAGCTTGCGCAGCGTGACGGGCTCGTGGCGCGTGACCAGCGCGGTCAGAAGGAAGGTGAAGATCGGCGAGGTCGCGTTCAGGATCGTGGCGAGGCCTGCCTCGATGGTGCGCTCGGCCCACGCGATGAGCGTGAATGGAACGACGCTGTTGAGGCCGGCCTGGATCAGAAAGCGTTGCCAGATCCTGCGCTCGCGCGGCCAGGCGAGGCCGCGGCTGCGGATGATCGCGGCCAGCAGCAGCCCCGCAATCAGCGTGCGCGCGGCGATCAGGGTCAGTGGCGGGATCGTCTCGACGCCGATCCTGATCAGGGTGTAGGAGGCGCCCCACAGGGTGGAGAGCAGAAGCAGGAGGGCGAGGTCTCGGGGGAGGTCGGAGCTGCGCTGCATATGGGCCTCGCGGACGGAGAGGGAGCCCTTCTCCTAGCCGCTGGCCGCGCGCGACGTTTCGATAGGGAGCGAACTGTTCCCTTGGAGTTCGAAGCGCACGCCAGTCTGGTTCGCGCACTGCGCCCCTGGATCGCTTCGCTGGCGCTCGCGATGTCGGAGCTTGGAGGGCTTCCGGTGCCCACCACCGGCGTCATTGCGAGCGAAGGAATCCAGTCTGTAGGGTGGGCAAAGGCGCGGCCGTGCTGTTTCGTCGCGTGAGATCGTGGTGGCGCCGTGCCCACCATCTCGCAGCGGAGAATGCCGCGCGACGGTGGGCACGCTGCCGCCTTCGGCGGCTGCTTTGCCCACCTTACGTTTTCGTCAGCCGATCAGTTCGCCGGCATGCTCTTCTCGACCAGCTTCACCCAGTACGACGCACCGGCGCTGAGGATGTTGTCGTTGAAGCGGTAGGCCGGATGGTGGCACTCGTTGCCGGGACCCATTCCGAGGAACACGAACGCACCGGGGCGGGCCTCCAGCATGAAGGCGAAGTCCTCGCCGCCCATCAGCGGAATGGCGCGGTCGTTGACGCGCTCCTGGCCAGCGATCTCGCGGGCGACGTCGGCGGCGAAAGCCGCCTGCGCAGGGTGGTTCATCGTCACCGGATATTTGCGCTCGTAGATCGCTTCCGCCGAGCCGCCATAGGCGCGCGCGGTGGCTTCGGTGACCTCGACGATCCGCTTCTCGACGAGATCGCGGATCTCCGGATCGAGCGTGCGCACGGTGCCGAGCATCTCGACCGTCTCGGGGATCACGTTGAAGGTGGTGCCGCCGTGAATCGAGCAGACCGAGATGACGGCGGATTTCAATGGGTCGACGTTGCGGGCGACGATCGATTGCAGCGCGTTGACGATCTGCGAGGCGATCAGGATGCTGTCGATCGCCCGGTGCGGGCCGGCGCCGCCATGGCCACCCTTGCCGGTGACCTTGATGTGGATCGCGTCGGCCGAGGCGAGCATCGGTCCGGGCGAGATCTCGAAATGGCCTTCGGGGACGCCCGGCATGTTGTGCATGCCGTAGACCTCCTGGATGCCCCAGCGCGTCATCAGGCCGTCGTCGACCATCGCCTTGCCGCCGGCGCCGCCTTCCTCGGCCGGCTGGAAGATGACGATCGCCGTGCCGTCGAAATTGCGGGTCTCGGCGAGATATTTGGCGGCACCCAGCAGCATCGCGGTGTGGCCGTCATGGCCGCAGGCATGCATCAGGCCCGGCGTCTTCGAGGCGTAGGGCACGCCCGAGGTCTCCTCGATCGGCAGCGCGTCCATGTCGGCGCGCAGGCCGATGGTTTTGCCGGAGGCCGACTTGCGGCCGCGGATCACGCCGACCACGCCGGTGCGGCCGATGCCGGTCACGACCTCGTCGCAGCCGAATTCGCGCAGTTTGTCGGCGACGATGCCGGCGGTGCGATGCACCTCGTACAACAGCTCGGGATGTTCGTGGAAATCGTGGCGCCAGGCGGCCATTTCGTCGGAGAGAGCGGCAATGCTGTTGAGGATGGGCATGAGGACCGGATGACTCGCTGAAGTGGAATGGGACGCTGCAGTGATGCGGCCAGACCGGCCGGCAGCACCGCGCTGTCACCGACTATGACCCGGTCAAAAAAGCCAGGCAAGTTGCGCCCGGCCATGGTGCCATGCGCAGATGCGCGGTCATCTCGACCGACCATGCCGGTCGTTCCGGATTTCGGAACGGGAGTCAGGCGAGCGGAGCGGGGGCCGGCACGCGCGGGTATTTGTGCTCGGGCGGCACCTCCAGCCGGAAGGCCCGCAGCTTCGGCTCGTCCCACGCCGCCAATGGCGTCCCGCAGACGCCGCAGTCGAACCGGCCGGCCGAGCCGACCGCGGATGTCGATTCCGCGATCTCGTAGGCGGCACGGCAATGAGGACACGTCACGCTGGATATCTTCATGGGATCACGCTCCTACATCTCTCGCCCGGATGTCTTGAACCAGATCAATGCGGTCCATGAACCGACGTCATCGGCCTCCGGTCGTCACGCCTCCTCGGCCTCCCACGGCGTCGGCGCCTTGGTGAAGGCGCGCCACGCCTCGCGCAGCGGCTCCTCCACGCCCGCCATGGCATGCGACTGCCAGCCGGTGATCGCGGCGGCCGCGATCGCCGCGTCGGTGGAGGTGGTGCCGAGGGTCTCGATCACGCCGGCGGTGACCGCCATGTCGTTGTAGTGGCCGAGCTGCTCCTGGAAGCCGGCGAGCGTTCTCGCGTATTTCTTCGCCGATTTGCTGGCGCCGTAGAGCGGCAGCAGGAAGTCGATGCTGTAGCGCAGCTTCTTCAGCGCAAGACGCAGCCGGTGGCGGCGCTCGGCCGGCAGTTTCTTGAAGCGGCGACCGCGCTTGAGCACCTTCTGATGGCGCTCCGACAGGACGGGCCCGGCGAAATCGATCGCGGGCGCGGCGAGGCGTCGGAGATCGTCGGGGGAGACGTCGTTGCGCCAGCCGCGGGTCTCGATCCATTCGCCGAGGCCGAGCACGAAAGCGGCGCAGCGGCGCTCGGCAATCGCGATGCGCAGCGTGCGATAGGCGAGCTCGCGCCGCCGCTCGGCGAACGCGCGAAGGGAGTCGAAGCCTGCGACCGTCGGGCAGGCCTCGGCGATCTCGGGCAGCGTGTCGGTCAGGAACACGTCGAGGTCGCGCGCTGCCGAGAGGCTCTGCGCCAGCCAGCGCGCATCCGCCTCGAGGCCGTCGAGCCTCGCCGAGGTCCCGAGCGGCCGCATCAGATGCAGCGCGGCGCGCAGGCGGCGCAGCGCCACCCGCAACTGATGCACGCCTTCCGGATCACGGCCGTCCTCCGCCGCAGGCATCGCCTGCAACAGATGATGCAGGCTGCCGCGCAGGACGATCGCAAAGCTCTCGTCCAGCGACACCGCTGGATCGAGGCACGGCTTGCGCGGCTTCTCGGCGCCGGGAGCCTTGCCCGTGGCGAGATCGAAACCGCGCGCCGACTTGCTGCGGATCGAAGGCCGGATCGCTCCGTGATCGCCGATGCGCTGTGCGATCTCGTAGATGGCGGCGGGGTTGCCGCTCTTGAGCTCCAGCTCGATCTCGCTCACGATCTCGCTGTGCTCGGCGGCCTTGATGACGCCGCTGTCGAACGCGATCTCGATCGTCGCGCCGGGCACGTCGAGCATGCGCGCATGGCGATGCACGTCGGCCGTGAACACCGCTTCGAGCGTTGCATCGGCCAGCGTCGCGCGCAGCTCCTCCGGCAGCAGCGCGGCCGCCAGCGCCGGATCGGGCGCCAGCGAAGATACATTCGCCTCCCATTCGCCGCGCTTGAGCGGATCGTCGCAGTGCTGCGCCTTCACGGTCTGCACGAAGCGCGAGCCGCTCTGGCGCACCCGCAAGGTGAAGCCGTTCTTCCACAGCGTGCGCTTCGGCGTGTCGTAGTAGACCGAGGTCAGATGCTTGCGCGAGCCCTTGTTGCGCGCATGCGCGATGACGACCGGCGCGTTGTTGAAGCCGGCGAGCTGATCGGGTGGGACGAGAAGCTTCAGCTCGATCTCGTGGCCGCTGCCGGCCGCCGGATCCGGCAAGGACGGCGCTGCGGCGTCCACGCTGGGCGCCGTGGCATCACCCTGCGTGACCGCATGATCGGCAAGGTGCTGCGCAGTCAAGCTGTCGGCGGCGCCGCCGGGATCGCTGCTCGCCGACTCGCCACCCTCCCGCACGCCGACCGCATGGCCATCGCCGTGGATCGACGCCGGTGCGTTCGAATCGGGCATGTGTCGATTCTGTAACCGTTTAGTGACAGTCATCTCTCGTATAGCTGCAGCCGGCCCAAAGGGACAGTGGCATTTCTCGCAGGGCGTCGATGATACGCGACGCGCCGGCGCTTACCGGTCGCATTTTTTGTTGCCGCTTCAATGACAAGTGCTCGCGCTTGCGCGGACAGGCGCTCACGGAGATATGTCCGTCGCAGCCGCAATGCACCGTCGCGCGGCCGCGCTGCCACAGCGGGAACTTCAGATCGAGCCGGTGAGCATGAAGCGCGTGGCGACGAAGACGGCGGCTGCGGTGGTCGCAATGCTCGCGGCGGCCACGAGGCCGCGGCCGCGACGCGCCAGCGCGCGGGAGCGCTCGCGGGGATCCTGCGCCGGATCGTAGGATGCGCGCCGGCTGCGGCGGTGGCGCACCGCCTGCACCCAGAGGGCCAGCGCGGCGATGCCGGTTGCCACTGCAAACACGGTTGTCACGCCGGCGGCAAAGCCGAGATCGACACCGATGCTTTCCAGCATGGCCCGCAGTTGCACCGCAAGCCGTGCCAGGAGAGTTGCGGCATAATCGGCCGCCGCCGCGCCGGTGTAGAGCAGAACGGCCGTCCACACCACAGCGGCCATTGCAATCAGGATCGACACCAGCACCGCGAGGCCGTCGCCGGCCATGAAGCCGATCGAGGCGGCGATCAGCGCCAGCGCCGGCATCACGTTGCCCATCGGGATCGGCAGGATGATGGTGACGGCCATCAGCAGCAGCGGCAGCGCGAGCAGCATCCGCGCCGGCCGGCCGGTCAGCCAGACCAGCCGGTCCTCGCGCAGGCCGCGTTCGGCATAGCCCGCCCAGTCCAGCCCGGCGCGGATGATCTTGCGCAGCAGCCGCTGCGGCACCGGCCGGCGGCGCAACTGCTCGGGCAGCCATAGCCGCTCGGCGCCGAACAGGATCTGCAACGCGACCAGCGCGACAAACGTGCCGAACACCATGCCGAATGGGCCAGGCAACGGGATCAGCGCCGGCAGGGTCAGCAGCAGCAGGGTCAGGCCGAGACCTTCCGACTCCAGCCGGTCGAACAACTCGCCGATCGACGGCTCCTCGGACCGCACCGTGCGGGCGATCGCGAGCAGCCGGCGGTTGATCGGCCCGTTGTGTCGGCGCGGCGCCGAGGAGTCCTCATCGTCTGATACGACATCATTCATTGCCACGCAGCAACCTCATGTCCTCTGATCGGCCTCACTTCATCTGCCCGACCGCAGGCCGCGTCTTCCATAGCGAGTACGCGATACCTGCGCCGAGCAGACCGAAGGTGATGCCGAGCGAAATGGCGGGCGGAAACTTCTCCAGCCCGAGCAGGTCGGCCAGGAAGATCTTCGAGCCGATGAAGATCAGCACCGCTGCCAGCGCCAGCTTGAGATACTGGAAGCGATCGACCATCGCGGCCAGCGCGAAATAGAGCGCGCGCAGGCCGAGGATCGCGAAGATGTTCGAGGTGTAGACCACGAACGGGTCGGTCGAGATCGCGAAGATCGCGGGCACCGAGTCGACCGCGAAGATGACGTCGGCGAACTCGATCAGGATCAGCGCCAGGAACAGCGGCGTCATGAACCAGGTCGGCTTGCCGCGCGCGTCAGGCTGGCGCACGAAGAAGCGCTCCTCGTGCAGGCGGTCGGTGACGTCGAAGCGGCGGCGCATCCAGGCCAGCGCCGGATTGGCGCCGACGTCGTGCGGCTTGTCCTTGAACACCAGCATCTTGACGCCGGTCGCGACCAGGAACAGCGCGAACAGATACAGCACCCAGCTCGCCTGGGCGACGATCGCGGCGCCGAGGCCGATCATGATCGCGCGCAGCACGATCACGCCGACGATGCCCCAGAACAGCACGCGGTGCTGATAGGCGCGCGGGATCGCGAAATAGCTGAAGATCATGGCGATGACGAAGACGTTGTCCATCGCCAGCGCCTTCTCGATCGTGAAGGCGGTGAGATAGGCGGTGCCGGCCTCGGCGCCGAGCTGCCACCACACCCAGGCGCCGAAGGCCAGGGCGAGCATGATGTAGACGGCGCTCATGACGAGGCTCTCGCGGACCGAGATCTCGCGCGTCTTGCGATGGAGGATGCCGAGGTCGAAGACGAGGAGAGCGAGCACGATTGCGAGGAAGGCGAGCCACATCCAGACGGGCTTGCCGGCAAACGCGATGAACAGGAATTCCACGACGGGTCCTCTTAATCAGGCCGGTGAGATTGATGTCAGGTCCGACATCGTGAGCGCACCGGCAGCTTCACCAGAGGGGCCCGGACCAGGGGTAGGCGACGGACGTAGGTGTGTGCCGATTGGTTTTCAAGAGCCCGCGGTTTGCGTCAACGTTCAGCAAGATGAACGGCGAGGTGCGACAGAGTGTCTGCCACCCCGGCAGGCGTCTTGCAGGCGGGCGTCGGTCAACTAATTCCAGAGGACCGGAGATCCGGGCCCCTCTGATAGTCCCCGGGACTATGATGTCGGACTCGCTTTCATGACCAATACCGCTGACGGTATTGCGCGCTTTGGAGCGCGGAGGAGTTTGACGAGATGCGGCCGCACGCGTCGCTTGTAGCTATCGGCCCTCGCGGCTCTCGCCCCCCACTTCACCATCCCGACAATCGTCATCCGCGTGCCTTCCGGAATCCTCCGGTTGGGGCCGGGATCGTGATGGAACCGGAGTGCCTGCTCGCCACTTTGTATGGAACCCGCGCGCCGAGGCGCGCTGGCATCTTGTGTACGGGAGACAATCGTGACCACGGGGGGTGACCAGGTATCGATCGCGAAGGCGCCGCCGTCGCGCCCCGCCGTGGCAACGCGCCGCCTCCTGATGATCATCAACCGCGGCAGCCGCTCCGGCGGCGAGGCGGCCGGCATTGCCGTGTCGCGGCTGAGCGCGGCCGGCTATGATCTCGTGATCTCGGCACCGCATAGTCCGCGCGAGGTGGCGCCGTGGATCGAGGCCCATGCCGACGACGCGGAGGCGGTCGTCGTCGCTGGGGGAGACGGCAGCCTGAACGCGGCTGCGCCGGCGCTGGTCAGGACCGGCCTGCCGCTCGGCATCATTCCGGCCGGCACCGCCAACGACCTTGCCCGTACGCTCGGCCTGCCCCAGGACATGGAGGCCGCGGTCGACGTGATCGCCGCCGGCCATCGCCGCCGGATCGATCTCGGCGAGGTCAACGGCCATCCGTTCTTCAACGTCGCCAGCCTCGGCCTGAGCGCCGAGCTCGCGCGTCAACTGACCAAGGAGACCAAGCGCAGGTTCGGTCGGCTCGGCTATGCGGTCACGGCGCTGAAGGTGCTGACCAATGCCCGGCCGTTCCGCGCGATGATCGTGTCGTCCGACGGCGCGGTGCGCGTCAAGACGCTGCAGATCGCGGTCGGCAATGGCCGCTACTACGGCGGCGGCATGGCGGTCGACCACCGTGCCGAGATCGACGATTCCCACCTCGATCTCTATTCGCTGGAGATCGGCCGCGTCTGGAAGCTCTTGGCGATGGCCTATGACTTCCGCAGGGGCCGCCACGGCCTGTGGCAGGAGGTGCGCGCATCGCGCGACACATCATTCGAGATCCGCACCCGGCGGCCGCGCCCGATCAATGCCGACGGCGAGCTCGTCACCTTCACGCCGGCGCGCTTCTCCGTGCTGCCGCGCGCGGTGGCGGTGTTCGTGCCCAAGGCCGCAGCGCAGGACCGCACCTGAGGGCGGCGCCGGATGATCCGCAGGTTGCGGCCGCCCGTTTTCGACTGATCACCGATCGAGAGACCCATGACCAAGCAGACCCGCTTCAATCTCTGGTACGCTGTTGTCGCGATCTTCGTCGCGATGATGATCCACAATGCGTGGACGAGCTATCGCCAGGTCGCCGTCATTCCCTACAGCCAATTCCAGGATCTGCTCAACGCCGGCAAGGTGAAGGAGGTCGGCGTCTCCGAGAACTATCTGGAAGGCACGCTGAAGGAGCCGCTGCCGAGCGGGCAGACGCGCTTCGCGACCACCCGCGTCGACCAGGAGTTCGCCAAGGAGCTCGCCAAGGCCAACGTCACCTTCACCGGCCGGGTCGAGAGCAACATTCTCGGCGACATTCTTTCGCTGGTGATGCCGATCGCTCTGTTCTTCGGCGTCTGGTACTGGCTCTCGCGGCGGATGATGGGCGGCGCCGGTGGGCTCGGCGGCGGCCTGATGCAGATCGGCAAGAGCAAGGCCAAGGTCTATGTCGAGGCCAACACCGGCGTCCGCTTCGAGGACGTCGCCGGCGTCGACGAGGCCAAGGACGAGCTGCGCGAGATCGTGTCCTTCCTGAAGGATCCGAAATCCTATGGCCGGCTCGGCGGCCGCATGCCCAAGGGCGTGCTGCTGGTCGGCCCGCCCGGCACCGGCAAGACCTTGCTCGCCAAGGCGGTCGCGGGCGAGGCCGGCGTGCCGTTCTTCTCGATCTCGGGCTCCGAATTCGTCGAGATGTTCGTCGGCGTCGGCGCGGCGCGCGTGCGCGACCTGTTCGAGCAGGCGCGCGCCAAGGCGCCGGCGATCATCTTCATCGACGAGCTCGATGCGCTCGGACGCGCCCGTGGCATGGGCCCGTTCGCGGGCGGCCATGACGAGAAGGAGCAGACCCTCAACCAGCTCCTGGTCGAGCTCGACGGCTTCGATTCCTCCACCGGCCTCGTGCTGCTCGCGGCGACCAACCGGCCGGAGATTCTCGATCCGGCGCTGCTGCGCGCCGGCCGCTTCGACCGCCAGGTGCTGGTCGACCGTCCCGACAAGCCTGGCCGCATCCAGATCCTCAACGTGCATCTGAAGAAGGCGAAGCTCGCCGCCGACGTCGATCCCGAGAAGGTCGCGGCGCTGACGCCGGGCTTCACCGGCGCCGATCTCGCCAACCTCGTCAACGAGGCGACCCTGCTGGCGACGCGGCGCGGCGCCAACGAGGTGACGCTCGATGATTTCAACAACGCGATCGAGCGCATCGTCGCAGGGCTCGAGAAGCGCAACCGGCTGCTCAATCCGAAGGAGCGCGAGATCGTCGCCTATCACGAGATGGGGCATGCGATCGTGGCGATGAGCCTGCCCGGCACCGATCCCGTGCACAAGGTCTCGATCATTCCGCGCGGCGTCGGCGCGCTCGGCTACACCATCCAGCGTCCGACCGAGGACCGCTTCCTGATGACGCGCGAGGAGCTCGAGAACAAGATGGCGGTGCTGCTCGGCGGCCGCGCCGCGGAGCTCGTGGTCTACGGCCATCTGTCGACGGGCGCCGCGGACGACCTCCGCCGCGTCACCGACATCGCCCGCTCGATGGTGACGCGCTACGGCATGTCGGAGCAGTTGGGCTCGGTCGCCTATGAGCGCGACAACCAGTCGTTCCTGGCGCCGGGCGCCTCGCGCAGCGCCGACTATGGCGAGGCGGCCGGCGACGCGATCGACGCCGAGGTGCGTACCATCGTGACCGCAGCGCTCGAGCGCACCCGCAAGCTGCTGCAGGACAAGCGCGACGTCCTGGAGCGCGCCGCGCGCCGGCTGCTGGTCAAGGAGACGCTCGATGAGAGCGAATTGGCCGCGCTGCTGAAGCAGGACCAGCGCGCCGGCGATCTCGTCGTGGCAGCGAAGCCGATCTAATGGGTCTCCTGCTCGTCGGTTGATCGATGAGCATGACGGGCGAGAGTGATCATTCTACGACGAGATGCGACGCGCCTACGCTCACCGCCGCGGCCACATCCGGGCCAAGGTCTCGTCCTTCTTGACGAACGCGTGCCAGAGCGTGGCCGCGATGTGCAGGCCGACCACGAGATAGACCAGATAGGCCAGCGTATCGTGCGTGACCTCGCCGGCATGGGCGATCGCCTTGTCGCCGGCGAACAGCCGCGGCCAGCTGAAGGTTCCGAAATAACGCAGCGAATAGCCGCCGGCCGACGAGAACATGTAGCCGGTCACCGGCATCACCAGCAGCACGGCATAGAGCGCCCAGTGATTGAGCTGCGACAGCGCGCGGACAACCGGACCGAACGCCGCGGGTGCGGGCGGGGCGCTGGTGCGGGCCCGCACGATCAGCCGGGCGATCGCCAGCAGAAACAGCGTGATGCCGAGCGACTTGTGGATTTCCAGGAGCTCGCGCCGTGGCGACGTCCCCGCCGGCTGCAGCCCGCAATACAGGCCGATCAGCATGGCCGCGATGAAGAGCAGGGCGGTGGTCCAGTGAATCCATCGCAGCAGGGGATCATAGGCGGTCGTCGTCTCGATCATATCCGGGTCTCGCACGCGCAAGGGAGCGGCCTGCATAAGACCACGCTGGCGCGATGTCGAAGGATCAGAGGTCGACGTCCTCTCGCACGACAACTGGATGAGGGTCTCTCTCGATCATTTCTGGGTGATGCGAGCTGCGCGGAGACGGTCGCTGCTGCGATCCCGAGAGCAATCTGACAGGCCGAGCAGCCCAAGTCGCTCGCGCGGGGATTGCGCCTTGCTTTTATTACAATTGGGTCCCAAGCTCCGCTCCGGCATTCTGGTCGGGGGGCCTCATGTCCAACTCTGCTGCGAGAAACATCGTGCTGCTGTCGGATGGGACCGGCAACAGTGCCAAGGCCTTGTTCAAGACGAATGTCTGGCGGCTGTTCCAACTGCTCGATCTGCGCGATCCCAGCCGGCAGATCGCGTTCTACGACGACGGCGTCGGCACCTCGTCGTTCAAGCTGTTCGCGGCGCTCGGCGGCATCTTCGGTTTCGGCCTGAAGCGCAACGTCATTGCGCTCTATAGCTTCTGCTGCCGCAACTACCGGCCTGGCGATCGCATCTACTGCTTCGGCTTCAGCCGCGGCGCTTTCACGATCCGCATCGTGGCGGCGATGATCGCGGGGCAGGGGCTCGTTCCCTACAACAACAATGACGCTGATCTGGCACGGTTCGCCGCCGATGCCTATCGCCGCTACCGCCGGCGCTACAACAGCGGCATCCTCCGCTATCTCGGCAGGATCGGCCTCGATCTCCGCGGGATCCGCGATTGGGGAATCCGCAAGCTGCGCAGCTGGCGTAACCTGCCCCCCGAGCCGCCGCCCATTCAGGTGGAGAGCATTCATTTCGTCGGCATCTGGGACACGGTCGACGCCTATGGCGGTCCGATCGAGGAGATGACCCGTGCCATCGATTATTGGATCTGGCCGCTGTCGATGCCAGACCAATTCATGAGCTCGAAGGTCCATCGCGCCTGCCATGCGCTCGCGATCGAGGAGGAGCGCGATGCGTTCCGCCCGGTGATCTGGGACGAGCGCTACGTGTGGGGGCGTGACGAGGCGGTGCCCGGCCGGAGTGACAAGAAGGACTGGCTGTTCGGCATCGATCACGATCCACGCAGCGAGGCCGCGAAACGCGCCGACCCGCCGCCGCATCTGCGCACCGATCTGCCGGCCAGTGACCGCGAGCGCATCAGCCAGGTGTGGTTCACCGGCGTGCACTCCGACATCGGCGGCGGCTATCCGCAGGATGGTCTGTCCTATGTGACGCTCGACTGGATGCTGGACCGGGCTCAGGCCTATGGTCTCGTCTATCTCGACGAGCGGCGCAGCCTGCTCTACGACCCCGAGATCGATCCGCTCGATAAGCTCAACGACTCCCGCAAGGGGCTTGCGGCCTACTACCGCTACAAGCCGCGCAATCTGCGAGAGATCTACGACGCGCCGCCGTACAAGCTCTCGCTGCGTTACGATATCAGGCGCATGAAATGGCTGCTGCATT
This sequence comes from Bradyrhizobium sp. SZCCHNS3002, assembly GCF_032377435.1. Taxonomy (NCBI): domain Bacteria; kingdom Pseudomonadati; phylum Pseudomonadota; class Alphaproteobacteria; order Hyphomicrobiales; family Nitrobacteraceae; genus Bradyrhizobium; species Bradyrhizobium sp. SZCCHNS3002. The sequence continues at coordinate 322,091 of NZ_JAUHHY010000003.1, read as the reverse complement.
CGCCGTTCAAGCCGCAGACGGAGCTTCTGGCCGGCGATCTGCATCCGAGCCTGCCACAGCCGCCGTTGCCGCCGGTGAAGCCTGTCATCGACCACACCGTGTTCGAACGCATCCGGTCGGGCACCGATCATTATGCACCGGTCGTCGTGCCGGCCAGCTACCGCGTGACCGACGACTCGGGCACATCAGTCGATGCGCTGCATCCGTGCGATCAGGGACGCGCGCGGATACGTGTCCAGGACGATGTCTGGAGCTGGGTGTGGCTGCGCCGCGTGGTCTATTTCACGACCATGTTCGCGCTGCTGTTCGTCGCGGCGATCCCTTATTTCGTCATCTACTGGCCGCGATTCCTCTACGTACCGCTGCACGTGGTGGGCGATCCGGTGGTCAACGCGGCCGCTGCGTTCCTGCCGAAGTTTCTCGATCCCTGGTTCGTCGCATTCCGGGATTCCCCAGGGTTCCTGCTGATCGGAGTAGCCGTGGCCCTCGGCCTGACGGCGTGGGGCACCTCCCTGCAGCGAACGATCCGCGACGCCGCACGCATCGCTTGGAACGATCCGTCACGGCACACGCCGGTGACCGGCTGGCGCGCGACGGTCTATTCGCTGCGCCGCCAGGGCTGGTATGTTGCCGGTTTCTATCTCCTCAAAACGTGGATCTTCCCGTTCGCCATCATGTTCTGGCTGTTCTGGTGGCTGGGGTTCGGCGCGGCCAATACGGCCGGGCTGTTCTGCAAGGAGACGTTGAGGCCGACCGAGGTCGAGCAGACAGAGATCGGCGCATACCCTGGTGGAAGCATTCGGCCAGTGTTCGAGACGCGGCACCATTGCTATCCGACGGCGCTGACCGTGGCGCAGGGCGAGACCTATCAGATCGTGCTCGACGTCGGGGAGGCATGGAGCGACGGCGGCATCCCTGCGACTCCGGCCGGCTTCGGTTACGGCACCTGGACCCAACTGCCCGGCGTCCCGTTCAAGCGTCTGATCTGGTCGAACTGGTTCGCGCCGATCGTGCGGGTGGGCAGCACCGGGCTTGAGGAGCATCTCCCGGCTTTCCAGCAGGAAACGCCCGGCAGCAGCCGCTGGACAGCCAGGTTCACCGCCCGCAGCGATGGGGAGGTGTTCGTCTATGTCAACGACACGTCCATCCTGTTTCCTTGGCTGTTGTATCGATTCTACTTCAACAACAAGGGTAGTGCGGTCGTCTCGTTGAAGAAACTGTAGCTGCGCGCGCCGCCAGGTCTGGCATCGCCACGTCGAGCGTGACGACGTCGCGCTGCGGATGTGTGCGGCACGGACTGGCGTCGGCGCGGGGACAGGGTAGGATGCAGGCAAAGGTCGCCTGCGAGGAGTGCCATGACCCGACGAAGCTGGACCGGATGGATCGCAAGCCTGGCGCTCGCCGCCGTCACGCTCGCCGCCGCCAGCGCCAATGCAGCCGAGCGGACGATGTCCTGGGACAGCGGCTGCCGTTTCACGGTTCGGTACGATCCCGCCAAGTACGACGAGACGCGGCTGCGCAACACCACGCGTCTGCTGTTCGGCCCGTCCGATTTCGAGTCCCCGGGCACGCTGCCGGCGTTCGAGCCGACGGCGGTCGCCGCGCTCGACCCCGATAAGATCGATCGCACCTGCAAGGCTGCGCTCGACGCCGCCGCCCGGCTGGAGTTCATCGCGCTGCCCGGCGTCGACGACTATCGCCGCGCCAGGGTGGCGGAGCTGAAGGACAGCTGCGATTTCGAGCTGGCACAGACCCGCGGCTTCAAGACGCCCTCGGCATTGCGCGACTATCAGCCTGCCGCCGCCTGCGCACGCTTCGTCGACGCGATCGAGGGCAAGACCGACCTGCAGCAGATGTTTCGCCAGACCGTCGCGCAGGGCTGCGCCAACAACGCCAGCCCGCAGGCCTGCAACGCCCGCTATTCTGCCGAAGCCCAGAAGGTGGACGGGCAGGAGCGCATGCGGATCTACCTCGTCAATTTCGGCTGGACCAATTGCGCTGTCAACTACAACCTCCGCAACACCGGCGCCAAGAAGATGGAGGCGATGCGGAGCGCGCTCGAGACTCAGTTTCGGAAGATGTTCAAGGTCAAGCAGGACAAGTGCGAGGAGGCGGACTGACGCGATGTCCGCCTGCCCGACACGGGATCACGCCTCCCCGAACACGCGCTTGAAGATCGTGTCGACGTGCTTGAGGTGGTAGCCGAGGTCGAACTGCTCGTCGATCTCGGCATCTGTGAGATACTTCTTCACCTCGGCATCGGCCTTCAGCAAGGTGCGGAAGTCGCCTTCGCCGCGCCAGACCGGCATCGCGTTGCGCTGGACGAGCTTGTAGGAGTCCTCGCGGCTCGCCCCCTTCTGGGTCAGCGCGATCAGCAGGCGCTGCGAGTGCACGAGGCCGCCGAGCTTGTCGAGGTTCTTCTCCATGTTGGCCGGGTAGACCAGCAGCTTCTCGATCAGGCCGGCGAGGCGCATCAGCGCAAAGTCGAGCGTGACGGTGGCGTCGGGGCCGATCATGCGCTCGACGGAGGAGTGCGAGATGTCGCGCTCGTGCCACAGCACGACGTTCTCCATCGCGGGCGTCACATAGGCGCGCACCATGCGGGCGAGGCCGGTGAGGTTCTCCGACAGCACCGGGTTGCGCTTGTGCGGCATCGCCGACGAGCCCTTCTGGCCCTCCGAGAAGAACTCCTCGGCTTCGAGCACCTCGGTGCGCTGCAGATGGCGCACTTCGGTCGCCAGGCGCTCCACGGACGAAGCGATGACGCCGAGGGTCGCAAAGAACATCGCGTGGCGGTCGCGCGGAATCACCTGGGTGGAGATCGGCTCTGGCGACAGGCCCATCGCCTTGGCGACGTGCTCTTCCACCCGCGGATCGATCTGGGCGAAGGTGCCGACGGCGCCGGAAATCGCGCAGGTCGCGACCTCCTTGCGGGCGGCGACCAGGCGCTCGCGCGCGCGGGAGAATTCGGCATAGGCATAAGCGAGCTTGAGGCCGAAGGTCACCGGCTCGGCGTGGATGCCGTGCGAGCGGCCGATGGTCGGCGTCATCTTGTGCTCGAAGGCGCGCGTCTTCAGCGCCGCTAGCACGCGGTCGAGATCGGCGAGCAGCAGGTCGGCGGCGCGGGTGAGCTGGACGTTGAGGCAGGTGTCGAGCACGTCGGAGGAGGTCATGCCCTGGTGCACGAAGCGCGCCTCGGGGCCGACGATCTCGGCGAGATGGGTCAGGAAGGCGATGACGTCGTGCTTGGTCTCGCGCTCGATCTCATCGATGCGGGCGACGTCGAAGGTGGCGTCCTTGGCTTTGGCCCAGATCGTCTTGGCGGCGTCCTTCGGGATCACGCCGAGCTCGGCCAGGGCGTCCGCCGCATGCGCCTCGATCTCGAACCAGATCTTGAACCGGGTCTGCGGCTCCCAGATCGAGGCCATTTCGGGACGGGAATAGCGGGGGATCATCGACGGCGCTCCGAGGCGGGAGGGAAGGTGGGCGGGACCAAGCGTCCGCGCCGGCATTTTACGCCGCGCTTTACCAGAGCCGCCGGATCGACACAAACGGCGGTCTTTCCGGCGAGCCGGGGGGGCAATTCAAGATTATAATACCATTTCTCAAAAATCGCGCTGACAGATATTGAAATCTGTCAGCGCGATGATGTATATCGATTGTGTCACCGTGCTTAAGACCAACTTCCACTGTCTGACCTTGGGTTCAGCGGTTTCAACTGCGAAGGACCGCTTCGATGAAGATTGAAAAGCGATTGTTGCACTCACAATTTCAGGACTGGCTGAATCTCCAGGTCGCGCGTCACCTGGAGGCCCAGGCCGCCAAGTTCCGCGCGCCGTCGTCCGCCGATCGGGCTGAGACGATCCAGATCAAGGCGCATACGTCGGACGCCGATATGGTGCACGCATGAATGAGGCCGTGGTTCTGACATCCGAGCGCATCCTCGAAGTCACCGAGGATGTGTTGCGCCGGTACGGGCTCGCCAAAGCGACGGTCGTCGACGTCGCGAGAGCGCTCGATGTCAGCCACGGCTCCGTTTATCGTCACTTTCCCAGCAAGGCCTCGCTGCGCGAGGCGGTTGCCAAGCGCTGGCTCGAGCGGGTCAGCGCGCCGCTGGCGCAGATCGCGGCGGAGCCGGGCCCCGCGCCGGCCAAGCTGGAGCGCTGGCTGCGCGAGCTGTTCGGCGCCAAGCAGAAGCGGGTCTGCGAAGATCCGGAGATGTTCGCGACCTATCTCACCCTGGCGCGCGAGGCGTGCTCGGTGGTCAAGGCGCACAAGCAGAACCTGATCGCCCAGGTCGAAGGCATGATCGCCGAGGGCGTGGCGCAGGGCGCGTTCGATGTCGCTGATCCCAAGACCGCGGCCGCCGCGATCTTCGATGCGACGAGAAGTTTTCACCATCCCGCCCACGCCGACGAGTGGGCCGAATGCACCTGTCAGGCCCGGGTCGATGCGGTGCTGACGTTGTTGCTGCGCGGGCTTGCGGCGCGGGGGCACCCGGAAGAAAAGCGGTCGACGTTCAGCCAATGAGCTGTCAATTCGCTCACACCAATTGACGTGCTGGCTAACGTTTGAGACAGAAAGATATTGGGCTGCGCCACCTAGACGATCTTTATCTCTTGTCAATGGTCTGATCGGCAAAGATGGGATCTGTCTTTGCTGCAACAACAACTCTGAGCGTTCCCTTTGCGACCGGCATGAATTGGCTGCTTCCGTTCCCAAATATTGCAAGGTCGGTGCTCGTTGCTAAGGCTTGAAAGAGTGCCTTAAATGGCGTCATTGGCGCATTTGGCTCGAGGTTCAGGTCGTTACCATCGCCGACGACTGAAATTCCACTGGGCTGTCCTCCTGCATTCAGTGCGGGCGGTTGTCCATGCAAAAGCGAAAATAGCTGACCTGAAACATCCGGCATGATCGCGTTGACGTTTTCCTTTGTCAACGCAGGAATGGTTTGCGGCCACGATGCTTCCCATCCAGCCATCTGCAATGCAGAAAATAAGCGCGATGCAAACCAATATCCATCCGAGGCCTCGGGCATGTACCAAATAACAACGGGCACCTTGGGCCGACCTTCAAGGGCTTGTTTGAATTTATCGAAATTAATCTCTCTCGGGCCGGCAAGCTTGCGTAGTTGCGCGAGCTTCAATTCAGCTTCTTTTTGGCGAGCGTTTGCTTCAGCAATCTGCTCTCTAGTTCCCAGCTTGTATCGCTCAAGAGCCTCTTCGGCGCTCGCCGCTTCTCGTTTGTGAGAAATAATTGACCCAGCTGTCGAAACGCCAATTGCGGCGGCAGCAACTGCCGCAGCGATCACCGATATGATCAACCAAAAATCCCACCATTCGCCATTGTGGCCTAGAAAGAGTGTTGAGGTCGCGGCATTCGTGCTATTGATTGGATCAGTCATTATTAGCGAACCATAATGTACTTATAGTCATAACATCTGATCCTACCGGAGGAGAGGACAGATTCCTAGATTTTTGCAGACGATGTTGTCTCTTGATTTCCTTGGCCCTGTTGACGGGTACCGTTCGTAAGACCTGTTCTGGTCCTTGGTGTCCTACAAATCCGTCAGCCCGCTGGTCACCGCCAGCCGCACGAGCTGCGCATCTGTCTGCAATCCGGTCTTCGCCTTCACCAGATAATGATAGTTCTGCACCGTCTTGACGCTGAGATGCAGGTTGGCGGCGATCTGCTCGGTGGTCAGCCCCGAGGCGAACTGGCGCAGGATCTCGATCTCGCGTTCGCCCAACCGATCCAGCACGGTCTGCTGCGGATCGAGGCTGTCGGCGGCCAGCACATGGGCGACGTCGTCGCTGAGCGCGCGCCCGCCGGCGATCACCATGCGGATGGCGCGGACCAGCGCCGACGGCTCGCTGCTCTTGGTGACGAAGCCGCTGGCGCCGGCGGCGAACGCCGCCTTCACCAGCGGCGCCTCGCCATGCATCGAGAACACCAGGATGCAGGCGCGATTGTCGCGGGCGCGGATGTTGCGGATCGCCTCCAGCCCGCTGGCCCCCTTCATCGAGATGTCGAGCACGACCACGTCGGGCGCATGCGCCTTGAACGCGGCATAGGCCGCCGCGGCGCTGTCGGCCTCGGCGATGACTTGAAACCCCTCCTGGCTCTCCAGCACGCGGCGATAGCCTTGACGGACCACCGGGTGGTCGTCGACCAGCAGGATCGAAATGCCTTTGCGCTCGGGCATCCCCGTTGTCTCAGGCGGCCAGTGGAATTGTCGCGGAGACGCTGAGCCCGCGCGCGGCCGGTCCGATCGACAGCGAGCCGCCGACGGCGGCGATGCGCTCGCGGATTCCGGTCAGGCCGAAGCCGCGCGATTGCGCCAGCAATGCCGCATCGCCGCCGCCGTCGTCCTCGACCGAGATCACGAGCGCGCTCTCCGGTCCCGGGCGGCGCTCGACCCGCAGCGACACCTCGCTCGCGCTGGTGTGGCGGAGCGCGTTGGTCAGGCACTCCTGCGCCATGCGATAGGCGGTGACCGCGACCGGGCCCTGGATATCGGCGAGATCGCCGTGCAGGGCGAGCCGGATCGCGGGTCGCGCGGCATGCTGATAGTTCTCGGTCAGCGCGATCAGGCCTGCGGCGAGGCCGAGCTCTTCGGTGAGCGGACGGCGCAGCCGGCTCAAGGTGCCGCGCAGGCAGGCCATCAGATGGCTGACGGACTGCGTGATCATGCGCGCATCCTGCGCGACCTGATCGTTGCGGCCGCTGCCGGTGCTCTCGATCGTCGAGGCAAAGGCGAGGATGGCCGTGAGGTTCTGCCCGAATTCGTCGTGCAGCTCGCGCGCCAGCGCCCGCCGCTCCTCGTCGCGGATGTCGAGCAGGCGCTCGGTGAGCGCGGCGCGCTGCTCGTTGGCCTGCGCCAGCCGGTCGCCGAGCTCGCCGACGGCGCGGCCGATCATGGCGAGCTCCATCGAACGGAAGCGCGGCAGTGCGGGGCGGTGGTCGCCCTCGGCCATCCGCTGCAGGGCCTGGACGATGCTGCGCGCCGGCGCCAGCGCATGCGCGATCGCCAGCGAGGCCAGCACGCCGATCGCGATTGCCATCGCCAGCGCCACGCCAAAACTGTCCTGGATACGCAGCCAGGCGAGCTGGATCGCCGCATCGGGATCGGCGATCGCCGAAACGGTTCCCGCCGTGGTGGAGCGCGCGCTGATCGGCTGCGCGACCGCCGCGTGATCGCCGAGGATGGCTTCCACGGCGCCTGAGAACCAGCGCGGCGGCGCGGCGCCGAGGCCCTTGCTCTGGCCGCACAGCGGCTTTTCGAAGGCGGCCTCGGGCTTGAGCTGTACGCAGATGCCGGGCGCGATCAGCTTCATGGTCTCGGTCGTGCGCCAGTCGGGCAGCGGCAGCAGCCGCTCGCGCGACCGGTTGCCGCGCAGCAGCAGCTCGCGCCAATACAGCGCCTCCAGCGCCTGCGAGACCCGGTCGGCCGATGCCGCGGTGGCGCGGTCGACGCTGCGATAGGCGTCGACGGTGACCCATACGGCCGCGGCGGCCAGACACAGCAGCACGATCAGCGCGAGGCGCGCAATGAGCTGGAGCACGAGACGCATGCGATCCTCTCCACGGCTTTTGCCGCAGCGTAACCATGGGCTGGTGCTCCGCCAAGCAAATGCACTGCAGCAAGCGGCAGGTTGGGAAATTTTCCCGAGAGCCCCAAGGCAGATGTCTTTGGACGCTGTTCCGTCGCTCTGCTTAACTCCTCTGCGAAGCGCCGAACGAAACGGCGCGCATCGGGAGGTCTTGCATGAGCGTGGTCAGCAGTGCCGAACGGGTGGAACCTGCGCGCGATAGCGCCGAGCGCGGGCCGCTGCTGCTCTGGATGATCTTCACCGGCCTCACGATATTCGCCGCCGTGGTGCTCGCCCGCTACGGCTATTTCCACCTGATGGTCGCCTCCGACCGCACCTACATCTCCAGCGTCATCGCCGTGCTCTACGTCGTGACCTGCTGCCATTGCTTCTGGCGGACCAGAGCGATCGCGCGCGAGGCGGATGCAGCGCGGCGCTGCAGGGCCGTGCTGATCGGGCCCGATGCGGCGCGCGCGCTCGAACCTGATGCGCAATTGCTTCCCAAGGGGCTCGTCACCAACCACATCCGCAGCCTCGTCACCAAGGCGCAAACGCAAGGGGCAGGGCGTCTCGACCAGACCTTGCTGCTGCGGACGCTCGCCGACCGCCTGCGCGGCTCCAACGGCTTCGGCGGCTTCGCCTCGGACACGCTGATGAAGCTCGGCCTGCTCGGTACCATCATCGGCTTCATCATCATGCTGGCGCCGATTGCCGGTCTCGACATCAACGACAAGCTGGCGATGAAATCCTCGATGGGATTGATGAGCGACGGCATGGCCGTGGCGATGTACACGACGCTCGCCGGCCTCGTGGGCTCGATCCTGGTGCGCATCCAGTACTACATGCTGGATGCGGCGACCGGGCGCGTGTTCTCGGACGCGGTCATGCTCACCGAGACGCGGGTGACGCCGCGGCTCGAGCGCGCGATGGATCGCGCGCCGGAGCAGGGCGCATGATGGACGATTTCGGACTCTATCCGCGCGAGGAGCAGTTCGACCCGTTCAGCGTGATGCTGTTCAAGGCGCTGCAGATCGTCGCGTTCTTCTTCTTCATCGCGGTGCTCGCGATCTCGCCCGACGCCAAGGACGGCAAGGTCGACAGCAAGGCCGAGTTCCTGATCACGATGGACTGGCCGGACAACCATCCCGACGATCTCGACCTGTTCGTGCAGGACCCTGTCGGCAACATCGCCTGGTACCGGCATCGCGAGGCCGGCTTCCTCACGCTCGACCGCGACGACCGCGGCGGCGCCAACGACTTCATCCTGGTCAACGGCCTGAAGATCCCGTCGCCGATCCGCGAGGAGATCGTCACCATCAGAGGCATTGTCGCCGGCGAGTACACCGTCAACATCTCGCATTTCCAGAACGTCAGCGGCGCCCCGGTCGAGGCCATCGTGAAGGTGCAGAAGCTCAACCCGACCGCGCAGGTGATCTTCGACGACAAGGTCGTGCTCGACCACTCCGGCGACGAGAAGACGGCGTTGCGCTTCAAGCTCAATGCGGAAGGCAAGGTGATCGACGTCCAGCGGCGGCCCAAGTCGCTGCTGGAGACGTTCCGGAACGTCCGCGCCAACGGCGCCGATCTCGATCCCAAGACGGGTGTCAGGATGATCAGGCGATGATGAGCAATCTGCAGACCGTCATCGTCACGCTGTCCGTCTGCTACGCGCTGATCGGCGCGCTGCTCCTGCTGGTGCTGGTCTATGCAAGGCTGCCGTGGCAGGTGAAGGCGGTGGCGGTGATCATCACCAGCGCGTTCTATGTCGGCAGCTTCGTCGGCGCCCGCGGCCTGCTCGGCTGGGCCAGCGTCGACCGGCTGCCGAAGAGCTTCAAGGTGCTGCAGGTGCGGATCGTCGATCCGCACTCCGTCGAGGGCGATCCCGGCGCGGTCTATCTGTGGGTCGAGGCGCTCGACGACGACAACAGGCCGAGCGGCGTGCCACGCGCCTATCGCATTCCCTACAGCGACCGGCTTGCCGACAAGGCCCAGCACGCCGCCGACCAGATCGCGGCCGGTCATCCGCAGGGCGGTCGCGCCGCTGATTTCGGCACCGGCGACGGCGGGGTCATCGACGCCGCGCGCGAATACATCCTGCCGAAGACCATCATCGAGACCGCCGGCGGCGATCCCTCCACCGGCGAGTTCAAGGCCGCCAAGAACGCCGGCGACGGCGTCTCGTTCACGCCACTGCTGCCGCCGCGCATGCCGCCGAAGGACGAGCAGTGAACGGGGCGACGCGGAAGAGCCTCCCAGCGGAGAGTCGATAACTCGCCACCGTCGTTGCGAGGAGCGAAGCGACGAAGCAATCCAGGGTCCAGTTCGCAGCCCTGGATTGCTTCGCTGCGCTCGCAATGACGGCGGAAAATGACCGCGGCGCAAGCGGTGAAATTGCCAACTTTCTCCATTCAAGCTAGGCTCAGGATCGTCTAGTAATCCAGCCGAATGCGCGTTTCATTTGTTGATTGAATCTCGAGGGGGGCTTCGCGATGCGTAAGCTGATGATTGCGTTTTTGGCCCTGATGTTGTGGCCGGCCGGACCGGCTCTGGCCTGGTGGGACGAGGGCCACATGCAGATCGCCTATCTGGCCTACAAGAAGCTGTCCCCGGCGACGCGGGACCGGGCCGATGCGCTGCTCAAGCTCAATCCCGACTACGCCAGCTGGGTTGCCGGCGCGCCTGCGGGACAGGAGAAGCTATACGCTTTCGTGCATGCGGCGACCTGGCCGGACGACATCAAGATGAAGCCGGACTATTACGACGATCAGGTGACGGATTCGACAGCGAAGCAGCTGGTGCCGTACGGCCACCTCAAGCATCAGTACTGGCACTACAAGGACGCGCTGTTCTCGGCCGACGACACGCCGCTGCCGCGCCCTGATGCTGTGGATGCGGTGTCGCAGCTCAAGCTGATGATCGCCAAGCTGCCGGCGAACACCGACGCCTCGGAGCCGCTGCGTTCGTACAGCCTCAGCTGGAGCATCCACCTCGTCGGCGATCTGCACCAGCCGCTGCACGCCATCGCCCGCTATTCGTCCGCGCTTCCCGACAAAGGCGGCGACCGCGGCGGCAATGAGGAGCAGGTGATCGCCGCCAACGGCGAGACGCAGAATCTGCACGCCTATTGGGACGGCATCTTCGGCGGCTATTCGACCGTGTTCGGCGCGATCTTCGACGCCGACCAGCGCGGAGGCCTGTCGACCGTCACGCCCGACGCCGGCAAGGCGCAGATCATCGACCCCGCGGTGTGGGCGCAAGAGAGCTTCGATCTCGCCAAGACGGTGGCCTATGCCTCTCCCGTTCGCACGGACAAGCAGCCGGTCGAATTGACCCGCGAGTACGAGACCAACGCCCGCGACCTTGCCCGCAAGCAGGCCGCGCTCGCCGCTGCGCGGCTCGCCAACCTTCTCGAGGTGGTGTTGCGGTAGAGCCGCCTGCGCCTCACGGCGCCCGCGTCGGACGAACGACGATCTCGTTGACGTCGACATCGTCGGGTTGCTGGATGGCATAGCGCACGGCGCGGCCGATCGCGTCCGGCTGGAGGGCAATCGCGCGGTAGCTGCGCATCATCTCGGCTGCGGTCTCGTCCGTGATGGTGCTGGCGAGTTCGCTCTCGACCACGCCCGGATGGATGCAGGTGACGCGCAGCTTCTCATTCTCCTGCCGGAGCCCGTCCGAGATCGCCCGCACGGCGTGCTTGGTCGCGCAGTAGATTGCGGCGGTCGGCACGACCTGCAGAGCGCCGATCGAGGCGATGTTGATGATGTGTCCGGAGCCGCGCGCCAGCATGCCTGGCAACACCGCCGCGATGCCGTTCAGCACGCCCTTGATGTTGACGTCGACCATGCGATCCCACTCGTCGACCTTCATCGCGGCCATCGGCGACAGCGGCATGATGCCGGCATTGTTGATCATGACGTCCACGTGCCCCCACAAGGCACGCGCGGCCTCGGCGAAGGCCGCGACATCGGCGCGGTTGGTCACATCCAGCGCCCGAACCTCGGCGGTTTGGCCGGCCGCGTGCAGCTCGGCGGCGAGCGCCTCGAGCCGATCCAGGCGGCGCGCGCCCAGCAGCAGCCGCGCGCCCGTGGCGGCCAGCTCTCGTGCGATCCCCGCGCCAATGCCGCTCGACGCCCCAGTAATCAGGATGACCTTGTCCATGTTCAACTCCCGTCGGTTGGTGACGGGCGGAAGCTAGGTTGCCGGCATTGTCACGACAATTTGCCCAATGCTTGCCTCGGTGGTAAGCGCATCTAACCAATGCGGGTCGACAAGAACATGATCGAGCTGTTCGTGGCGGTGGCCGAGGCCGGGAGCTTCCGCCTAGCCGCGGACCGGCTGGGCGTGACGCGGTCTGCCGTCAGCCAGGCCATGGGCAGGCTGGAGGACCATCTCGGGATTTCCCTGGTCAGCCGGACGACCCGCAGCTTCAGCCTGACCGAGGCGGGACGCCGTTTCTATGCCGATGTCGCGCCGGCGATCGGCGCGCTGAATGCCGCCGCCGAGCAGATCGGCGACAAGGCCGGGCCGCCGTCCGGCCTGCTGAGGCTGGCCGTGTCCTCCATCGCCGAGCGCTTCATCTCCGGGCCATTGCTGTCCTCGTTCATGCAAACCTATCCCGCGATCGAACTGGACATCACCATCACCGACGACACCTTCGACATCGTCGCCGAGCACTACGACGCCGGCGTGCGCCTGGGAGAAGTCATCGCGCAGGACATGATCGCCGTCCCGGTGTCCGGAGATCAAAGGCAGCTGGCCTTTGCCGCACCGAGCTATCTGGAAGCGCACGGCGCGCCGGCGCACCCGCGCGACCTGATCCATCATGCCTGCATCGGCTGGCGGCCCGCGCCGCTGGCCGCTCCCTATCGCTGGGAGTTCACCGAAGCGGGCAGGGACTTCAATGTCGAGGTGAAGCCCAGCCTGACGACCAACGACATGTTGTTGATGATCCGCACCGCATGCGCGGGCGGCGGCATCACGTTCGGCATGGAGGAGACGTTCCAGCCCTACGTCGCGCGTGGCGAACTGGTGCCTCTGCTCGAAAGCTTTTCCGCGCCGTTTGCCGGATTCTACCTGTACTTTCCAAGGCGCCGGAACCTGGCGCCCAAGCTCCGCGCGCTCATCGACCATGCGAGGCGGGGACTATGACAGCAGCGAGGTCTTCATCATCGTGTAGCCCGGAAGAGCGAAAGCGATATCCGGGTTCACCGACAGAGCGCGTGAGACACTCGACTGCCGCTTCCGGCGTGGGCGCACGGACTACGACTCCTCCTCCTCAAAGAGGTCGGGTTCGCCAATCCAATTGATGACGATCTGCTTGGCAACCTGCTTGTGTCCCCAAGGAGATGTCAGCCCGACATCATAAATATGCAGGTGATTTCTGTTTTGCGTCTTAAGTCTAGTCAATTGATCTATCAACACATCGACGCCGTCGGTATCGACCATCAGATCGACACCACCAAGTACTTCGTTCCAAACAGCGATAATCATCGGTTATTCCGGAGCGTGAGGCGCGGGAACGGATTTCGCCGTGTAGCAAGCGCCATCCAAGAAATCTATTTCATTTTTTCAGAAATCATGCTATACGCTATCATCCCGTCCCGAGCAGAGGGGCGTAGCGCGCGATCGTCACGACACGTGGGGCGGGGGAGCGACGGACGCTGGGCTGGCGTGAGACGAGCGCTTGGCCTGCGGACGTGAAGTCGTGTCGTCCTGGCCTCCCGGTGCCGAGGTCAAGCTGACGCCAGCGCTCGCGCGCTGTGTCAATGACGGGGTCAACAAGCCGGTCCCCGGGGAGATCACGATATAAGCGTTAAAACCGTCGCGCGGGGAATGCCGGATGTTTGGCTGAACCTGTGGTGACTGCCGCCTGCTTTTTTTCTGCAGGCGGGCCATGGGTGAGGCCTTCACCCGGCATTCCCCGCGCCCTCTCGCTCGTTCGATGGGGCACAGCGATCGCACAGCTCGGGCGAGGTCCGCCGCGAGAACGCGACGTCGTGACGCCGATGGATCGGCCGCGCCGAAAACTCCTAGCTCCGATCCGCCTGGTTTGATGTTGCTCAAATTCCGTGCGAAGCCCACTTGTACGGTGGAACCGGGAGGACACGGGTGCTGTTGGCGATTTTCACCGATATCCATGCCAATCGGCAGGCCTTTGCGGCGTGCCTGGAGGCGGCGCGTGCGCGTGGCGCGGATCGTCTCATCTGCCTCGGCGACATCGTCGGCTATGGCGCCGATCCGGAATGGTCGGTCGACACGGTCATGGAGATCGTCGCCGAGGGCGGGCTGGCGGTGCGCGGCAACCACGACAATGCCGTCTCGGTCGCGAGCGAGACCATGAATGCCGAGGCGCAGGCAGCCATGGAATGGACGCGCGGCCGGCTCAGCGCCGAGCAGCGCCGCTTTCTCGCCGAGCTGCCGATGAGCATCGGTGACGACGACCGGTTGTTCGTGCATGCGGAGGCGTCCAGCCCACTGCGCTGGCGCTATGTGCAGTCGTCGGCCGACGCCGCGCGCAGCATGATCGCCACCGAGGCCCAGGTCACGTTCTGCGGCCACATCCACCGTCCGGCGCTGTACTCGATGTCCGCCACCGCCAAGATGACGAGCTTCACCCCGACCGCCAACATGCCCATTCAGCTGTTGCGCGGCCGGCAATGGCTGGCCGTGGTCGGCTCGGTCGGCCAGCCGCGCGACGGTGATCCGGCCGCGTCGTTCGTGACCTTCGACACCAAGACCCGCGAGCTGACCTATTGCCGCGTGCCCTATGACGTCGAGGCGGCGGCGCAGCGCATTCGCGACAACGGCCTGCCGCCTTGGCTGGCGCAGCGGCTCTCGATGGGGCGGTAGAGCATGCCAAGAGCGAAACTTCAGCCGGGCGTCGTGATCGACGGCTTCACGGTCGGCGAGTGCGTGCATTCCGGCGGCATGGCGACGTTGTGGAGCGTCACGCGCCCCGACATCGACCGTCCCATCCTGATGAAGGTGCCGCGCGTCTCCGAGGGCGAGGATCCCGCGGCGATCGTCAGCTTCGAGATGGAGCAGATGATCCTGCCGAAACTGTCCGGGCCGCATGTGCCGGCCTGTTTCGGCACCGGCGATTTCGCCACCCAGGCCTATGTCGTGATCGAGCAGATTCCGGGCGAGACGCTGTACAAGCGGCTGCCCGAGCTGCCGCTGGCTTACGAGGAGGCGCGGGTGCTGGTTGCGAAGATCGCGACCGCGCTCGCCGATATTCACCGGCAGCACGTCATTCATCACGACATCAAGCCCTCCAGCATCATGTTCCGGCCGTCAGGGGAGGCGGTGCTGATCGACTACGGCCTGTCCTGCCACAAGCACTTGCCGGATCTCTTGCAGGAGGAGTTCCGCCTGCCTTACGGCACGGCGCCCTACATGGCGCCCGAGCGCATGATGGGCACGCGCAGCGATCCGCGCAGCGACATCTTTTCGCTCGGCGTACTGCTCTACTTCTTCACCACCGGCGTGCGGCCGTTCGGCGAGACCGAGACGCTGCGGGGCATGCGCCGGCGTCTCTGGCGCGATCCCTATCCGCCGCGGCAATTGAAGCCGGACTATCCACCGTGGCTGCAGGAGATCGTGCTGCGCTGCCTGGAGATCGAGCCGGTCTGGCGCTACCCGACCGCGGCGCAGCTTGCCTTCGATCTCGGCCATCCCGACCAGGTCAAGCTCACGGCGCGCGCGGAGAAGGTCAAGCGCGATCCGATCACGACCGTGTGGCGGCGCCGCTTCAACCGCGGCCTGGTGCAGCCGGAACAGAAAGCATCCGATGTCGCGGTGCAGATCGCCTCCAGTCCGATCGTGGCGGTCGCGATCGACACCGCGGAAGGCGGCGAGGAGCTCAACGGCGCGCTGCGGCTCACCGCGCAGCGCATCCTCGCGACCTTGCCTGCGGCGCGGCTCGCCTGCGTCAACGTGCTGAAGCTCGGGCGCCTCACCATCGACCGCACCCTGGACGAGGAGGGCAACAACAAGCACATCGATCGCATGGTCGCGCTGAAGCACTGGGCGACGCCGCTCAAGCTCGACGCCAGCCGGCTGACGGTGCATGTGCTGGAGGCCGTCGATCCTGCCGCCACCATCATCGAATTCGCCGAGGCCAACCAGGTCGACCACATCATCATCGGCGCCCGCCGCGATTCGGTGCTGCGTTCGCTGCTCGGCAGCGTCTCGGCGAAGGTCGCCGCGGAGGCGGGGTGCACCGTCACCGTCGTCCGCACACGCCACGCCGCGCGAGAGGCGGATGATGAGGATGACGACGCGCCGGGCAAGGCCCTATCGGGGACGTGAGACGTTAGAGTTGAGATCGCGCGTCCTACGAGGTCCGGCGTTGCCAGAGCATTCGCGGGTCCGCGCCCCTCACCGGAAGGGCCGCAGCTTCATGTGGCGGTTGGCGTCCTTGTAGAGCAGATAGCGGAAGCGGCCCGGTCCGCCGGCGTAGCAGGCCTGCGGGCAGAAGGCGCGCAGCCACATGAAATCGCCGGCCTCGACCTCCACCCAGTCGCGGTTGAGCTTGTAGACCGCCTTGCCCTCGAGCACATAGAGCCCGTGCTCCATCACATGCGTCTCCAGGAACGGGATCACGGCGCCCGGCTCGAAGGTGACGATGTTGACGTGCATGTCGTGGCGGACGTCGAGCGGATCGACGAAGCGGGTGGTGGCCCAGCGGCCGTCCGTGCCGGGCATCCCGACGGGCGCGATCGTCGCCTCGTTGGTGACGAAGGCCTCGGGCGCGAGGATGCCGGGGACGGCCTCATAGGCCTTGCGGATCCAGTGGAAGGTCGCGGGCGCCGCGCTGGCGTTCTTCAGCGTCCACTTGCAGGAGGGTGGCAGGAAGGCGTAGCCGCCCTTGCCCAAGCGATGCTCGGTGCCGGCGATGGTCAGCGCGATTTCGCCCCCGACGACGAACAGCACGCCTTCGGCCTCGGGATCAGGCTCCGGCTGGGTGCTGCCGCCGCCGGGCGACACCTCGACGATGTATTGCGAGAACGTCTCCGAGAAGCCGGAGAGGGGACGCGCGATCACCCAGGTCCGCGTCTTGTCCCAGAACGGCAGCGCCGAGGTGACGATGTCGCGCATCACGCCCTTGGGGATCACGGCGTAGGCCTCGGTGAACACGGCGCGTCCGGTGAGAAGATCGGTCTGCGGCGGGTGGCCGCCCTGCGGCACGAAGTAGTTCGGCTTGTCCATCGTCGTCTCTCCTGCGCGCGGATCGGCACGCCCGCGCGCCATGATTCAGGGGATGCTCAGGAACAGCGGCTGGTCGAGCCACAGCTCCTCGAGATTGTCGGGACTCATGCGGTCGACCACCATGAAGCGCGAGGCCTCGTCGAACACCAGCAGCGGATGATGCCAGACGTTGCGCGCGTAGTTCACGCCCTGGCGTCCGCTGGCGGCGAAGGCGCGGTAGCTCGCGGGATCCCGCGGATCGGCGCAGACCAGCACCAGCCAAGGCCGGTCCTGCAGTGGCATGAACAACTGGGTGCCGAGCGGATGCCGCTCCATCAGCCTGATCTCGATCGGGAGCGGCCGCGGCTTGGCCTCGAACAGGCTGATATTGACGTCGACGCCGCCCGAGGTGACGTCGATGGCGGCGAGGCCGTTGCAGCGGCGGGCAAAGCCCTGGTTAATGTCGATGGGCTGGGCGCCATCGGTCTCGACGACGTCGCCGAAGGCGGCGAACGCGGCTTTCGTCAGCGGCTGCGGCGTGAGCGTGTGCATCCCGCCTCGCGTGCCTCAGATCGCTTCGCCGCGCGCCAACGTGGCGGCGCTGCGGATCGCGGCGATGTTGCTGCGATAGGCCTCCTCCGTGCCGCCCTTGAACACGGCGGAGCCTGCGACAAAGGCGTTGGCGCCGGCCGCGGCGAGCGCGCCGGCATTGTCGCGGCCGACGCCGCCATCGACCTCGATATCGATCGGCCGGCCGGCGGTCATCGCCCGCAGATCCTGGATCTTGCCGATCGCCGAGGGAATGAAGGCCTGGCCGCCGAAGCCGGGATTGACCGACATGATCAGCACGAGGTCGACGAGGTCGAGCACGTATTCGATGACGTTGAGCGGCGTCGACGGGTTGAGCGAGACGCCGGCCTTCTTGCCGAGCGCGCGGATCGCCTGCAGCGAGCGATGCAGATGCGGGCCGGCCTCGGCATGGACCGTGATGTGGTCGCAGCCGGCCTTGGCAAAGGCTTCGAGATAGGGATCGCACGGCGTGATCATCAGATGCGCGTCGAAGATCTTGGTGGTGTGCGGGCGCAGCGCCTTGATCACGTCAGGGCCGTAGGAAATGTTCGGCACGAAATGGCCGTCCATGACGTCGAGATGGATCCAGTCGGCGCCGGCGGCATCGACGGCGCGAACCTCCTCGCCGAGCTTGGAGAAATCCGACGCCAGGATCGAAGGCGCGATGACGAGCGGACGCGGCGTGAAGGGCTGGGTCATGGACGGCTGTTCCAGTGCGATCGGGATTGTCGCCGTATCATGCGGGCGCGGTTGCGGCAACGCGGGCAGGAAAAATCTGCCGGGCGCGGCATGAAGTGCCGGGTTCAGGCGTCAGCAACGTGGCGCAATATCCCGACATATCAGCGGTTTGGCGGTGGCACGGCGATTGCGAGGGAAGGCGCAGGATTGTTGTCGCCGCGGCTCATAGCGGCCTTCTCGGAGTTTCGCCATGTGGGGTCTTGCACTGGGGGCCGCGTCGTCGGTCCTGGATGGACTGCAGTCGCTGGGATCCACCAAGTCCGGTTCCGGCAAATCGGGCAATTCCGGCGGTGGCCTGTTCAGTCTGAACGGCGGCGGCTCGAGCAACTCGGGCAATTTTAGCCCATGGTCGAGCTCCGGCAGCAGCAGCTCCGGGCAGATCGCGCCGGAGACGATGAACGCGTTGCTGGCGGCGCAGAGCCAGTCGGGATCGTCGACATCGGCGAGTTCTTCGACCAACCCACTGCAGGACCTGTTCTCACAGATCGACGGCGATGGCGATGGGCAGATCACGAAGTCGGAATTCGAGAACGCGCTCGGCGCCGGTGGCACCAACCTCGCCAATGCCGACAAGGTGTTCGGCAAGCTCGACAGCAACGGCGACGGCAGTGTCAGCATGGACGAGCTGACATCGGCGCTGAAGGGGGCGGGAAGCGGTCGTGGCCATCATCATCATCAGGCCGGCTCTGGCGGGTCGGGCAGCAGCGGCAATTCGTCGGGAGCAGGAGCGGATGCGCTGATGCAGGCGCTGTCGGGCGCCTCGAGCTCCTCGTCCACCAACAGCGACGGGTCGACCACCACCACGATCACCTACGCGGATGGCTCGAAGGTGACGCTGACGACACCGGCGGCCACCACCGCCTCCAGCGCTGCGACCTCGTCCTACAACATGATCGAGAAGCTGATCCAGCGACAGTCCAACATGCTGTCGGCCTCCACGTCTTCAACGACCGCGGTCAGCGCGTAAGCTCAACTGCCGAAGCGCCCTTGCCAGGACGGCAGCGCGCCGGCGAAGGGCAGCGGCCTCGCGTGATAGACGCCGCGCGCGATCGCGCGCGCCAGGACGTTGGCCGCGACCATGCCGAGCTCGCTCAGCTCGACCAGCGGCTCGATCGGCCTGGCGCAGGTCGCCGCCGCGAACACGATGTCGCCGTCGAGCGGCAGATGCACCGGATAGATCGCACGCGCCATGCCGGTCTGCGCCATCATCGCGAGCCGCTTGGCCTGCGCCTTGGTCAGGACGGCGTCGGTCACGACGAGGCTGATCGTGGTGTTCTCGGAGGCCGACGCCGCCGGGCCGCCCTTGATGCGCATCGCCAGCATGTCCGGCGTGAAGGCGGCCGGCAGACCGCGGCCGCCGAACTCGCCGTCGACCTCGTACGGCGCTGCCCAGAACCACGGACCGTCGCCGACCGTGACGCTGCCGACCGCATTCACGACCGCGACGGCCGCAACCTTGATGCCGCCTGTCGTCGTCGCTGACGCCGAGCCAAGTCCGCCCTGCAGGTTGGCGGTGGTGGCGCCGAGCCCGGCACCGACGCTGCCGAGCGCGAAGGTCGTGTCGGCCGCCGCTGCGGCCGCATAGCCGAGCTCGCGATAGGGCGCGTAGCGACCCCAGGCCTTGTTGCCGCCGTTCAAGAGGTCGAACATGATCGCGCCGGGGACGATCGGGATCAGCGCGTCGCGCACGGCAAAGCCGCGCCCCTGTTCCGCCAGCCAGGCCTGGATGCCGCTCGCGGCCTCCAGCCCGAACGCCGAGCCGCCCGACAGGGCAATGGCGTCGACCCGTTCCACGGTATTCGCAGGATCGAGCAGAGCGTCCTCGCGCACCCCAGGCCCGCCGCCGCGGATGTCGATCGCGGCGACCGCCGGCTGATCGAACAGGATCGCGGTGACGCCGGATGCGAGCGCCGCGTCATCGGCGTGTCCCACGCGCACGCCAGGGATGTCGGTGAGGAGGTTCTGCACGGTCGCCCTCGCTGCAGGTGATGATGCCGGATGGATAGCGCGGCCGACGCGGCGGCTCAATGCAACAGCGCGCTGCTTCATCGCTCCAGCGCGATGCGGATCATGCGTGCGAGCTCGGGCTTGCGGTAGGGCTTGGGCAGCAGCAGCACGCCGGCGTCGAGGCGGCCGTGATGCACGATCGCATTCTCGGTATAGCCCGAGGTGAACAGCGTCCGCAGCGACGGCCGCCGCGCGCGGGCGGCATCGGCGAGCTGGCGGCCGTTCATGGCGCCGGGCATGATGACGTCGGTGAACAGCAGGTCGATCTCCGGATGGCGCTCCAGCACGTCGAGCGCCTCGGCGGCATTGGCTGCGGCCAGGGTGGTGTAGCCGAGGCTGCCGACCTGGGCGATCACGTGCTGGCGTACCAGCGGATCGTCCTCCACGATCAGGATCGTCTCGTTGCCGCCGCGCGCGTCCGGCGCCTGCAGGCCCGCGCTGGCGGCCGGAGCGGACGCCGAGTGCGGCAGATACAGCTTGATCGAGGTGCCGTGGCCGACCTCGCTATAGATCTTGATATGGCCGCCCGACTGCTTGACGAAGCCAAACACCATGCTGAGGCCGAGGCCCGTGCCCTTGCCGGTGCCCTTGGTCGAGAAGAACGGATCGAACACCTTCTCGAGATAGGCGGGCGGGATGCCGCAGCCGGTATCGCTGACGGCGATCATCACGTAATCGCCGACGGCAACCTCGCTATGGGCGTCGGCATAGTCCTGGTCGAGCGCGACGTTGGCCGTTTCCAGCGTCAGCTTTCCGCCCTGCGGCATCGCATCGCGTGCATTGAGCGCGAGGTTGACGATCGCGGTGGCGAGCTGGTTCGGATCGGCCAGTGCGGTACATGGATCGGAGCTGAGCGTGCGCTCGATCTCGATCTGCGCGCCGAGCGTCGGCTGCAGCAAGGCTGCGGTCTCGTTCAACAGCGCGTTGACGTCGAGATCCGTCGGCTGCAGCGGCTGCTTGCGGGCGAAGGCCAGCAACTGCCGCGTGAGCTGCGCGCCGCGGTCGGCGGAGTCGTCGATCAGCTTGGCGACGGAGGCGAGCTCCGGCCGGTCGGACACGGCGTCGGCAAGAATGCCGATGCTGCCGGTGATGACGGTGAGGATGTTGTTGAAGTCGTGGGCGACGCCGCCGGTGAGCTGCCCGACCGCCTCCATCTTCTGCGCCTGGCGGAATTGCGCCTCGGCGGCGCGCTTCTCGGTGAGGTCGCGGCCGACGAAGAAGTGGCGCTGCACCGGGTCCGACCAGCTCGCCATCCAGTTCAGGACGACGCCGCGGCCTTCCTTGTGCAGGAGCTGCGCCTCGAAATTGTGGACGTCGCGGCCGCGGCGGCAGGCGCGCATCTGGCTACGGACCGCCTCGAGCTCGGGCGGAAAGACGAAGTCGCTGGCATTGCGGCCGACCATCTCCTCCGGCCGGTAGCCGAGCACGTCCACCGCGCTCGGGCTGACCTGCATCAATTGTCCGTAGGAGTTGGCCACCAGGATCAGGTCCTGCGAGGTCTCGAAGATGCGGCGGCGCTCCTCGGTCTCACGGGTCAGGGCGGTTCGGGTGCGCTTGCTCTCGGTGATGTCGCGCGCGACCTTGGAGGCGCCGACGACCGCGCCACGCGCGTCGAGAATCGGGGACACGCCGAGCGACACTTCGATCTCGTGGCCGTCCTTGTGGCGGCGGATCGTCTCGTGATGCTCGATGTTCTCGCCGTCCCCGATCCGGCTCAGGATGCGATCGACCTCACTGCGTCGTTCCGCGGGCACGATCAGGCCGATGTCGTGGCCGAGCGCCTCGTCTGCGCGATATCCGAACAGGTGTTCGGCAGCGCGGTTCCATGATGTGATCTTGCCCTGCAGCGTCAGCGTGATGATGGCGTCGCTGGAGGATTCCACCACGGCGCTGAACAGCCGCTCGCGCGCGATGAAGCGTGCCCGCTCGCTCTCGCTCTCGCGGCGCTGCCGTTGCAACAGCCGCGTGAGTCTTGCCTGCAGACTGACATTGTCCGCGAGCAGGACGCCAAGCACGAAGCTCGCTGCCAGCAGGCCGTAGATGCGCCCTGCGTAGTAGCCGAGGTCGAATCGGGCGGCGTTGAGCAGCGAGGAGAGCGAGAGATCGAACAGCCAGGCGCACAGCACCACCATGACCCAGAGGTCGAGAATGCTGTGCGGCCGGCGCAGCGCCAGCACGAGCAGGGCAGCCGACGTCACGCACCAGATGGCGCCGACCACGATCTTCAATGCCGGCGTGGCAGCGTCGGCGCGGACGAGCGCGGGCAGCGCTGCATCATGGGCGATCACCGCCCAGGTCAGTGCCGCAAGCGCGATCGCCACGCCGAGAATGGCGACCGACAGCGACAGCGCGACGGATTTGACGGGTGTCGGATGGACACGGTCGTGCAGCGCATAGGCGAGAACGAACAGCGGGAACGCGCCGTGCCAGATCATGTAGATCCACACCGCGGTCTGCGGCCCTGCGTCGAGCAGGCCGCTGTGAGAATACAGCCCCGGAAACACCAGCGTATGCAGCAGCGACGCCGGCGCGGTGAACAGGTAACCGGAGGCCAGCCACAGCAGTGGTCGGGAGCGCAGCAGCACGAACTGGGAGAACAGCAGGAACGCAGTGATGAGATCGTTTAGCGCCAACGCCGATTGGTAGCTCGCGACGAACGCAGGCACTGCCGGCAACTGCACCTTTGCAAAGGGAGCGGCAGCGGCAAACAGCAGGGTCGAGATCGCAATCGCAGCCAATGCTGCGATCTGGTCTCGGCGCGTCGCGGTGGACGTCGACAGAAGGACTTCGCGATGATCCTCGATGCTCTGCATCTCCAGGAATCCTGCGCAACAGAGCCAACGTGCAAAACGCGGCGGCCACCACTTGTGCGCGATAAAAATCAATGTTCTAATGAAGGTTGTATGGTACCAGATCGAGACGTTCTGTAGAATGAGTCGATAGTAGAAGTAACTGCACCTTTACCGATAATGAGATAAATATACCGGTAGTTGTGCTCGATTTCCTTCGATGTTGTAGGCTGTCCAACGGAAAAATTCTGGAGAAGTTGATGCCACGGATTCTGGTGGTCGACGATCAGAAGGATGTGCGCGCCATGATCTCCATGGTGCTGCGCGTCAATCAGTTCGACGTGGTCGAAGCGGGAACCGCCGCGTCCGGACTGCAGCTGTTCCGCGACCAGGCATTCGATGCGGCCATCGTCGACATCTATCTCGATGATTCCAATGGGCTCGATCTCATCGGTAGCATGCGTGCGCTGGTTCCCGACGTGCCGGTGGTCGCCGTCTCCGGCATGAACGCCTTCGATGGCGCGTCGATGTCGGACGAGCTGACCCGTGTCGTGTACTTGCAGAAACCGTTCCGCCCGGCGGAGCTGATGCGCGCCGTCGAAACGGCCCGGTCGGCAGTCGCGGCGAAGGGGGCCGCATCGCTTTCGGCCTGTGCCGGCTGAGCCGGCCTGCTACTTTCTCTCCGTATGACGGAGTTTCGCAATTTCCTTCAGGCGCTTCGACAAAACGCCCCGGTCGATGACCGGGGCGTTTGCATCCAGCTGATAATCGAAGCGGGAGTTCCTATCAGGATCCCTTGCCGCCGAGCTCGGCGTAGCCGCCCTTGGCGTCCCATTTGTAGACGACGTAGTCGATCTGCTTGATGTCGCCCTTGGCGTCGAAGCCGAGCTTGCCCAGCACCGTGTCCCACTCGCCGGCCTTGATGGTGTCCATCACCTTCTTGGCGTCGGTGGTATTGGCCTTCTTCACCGCCTGCGACCAGACCTGGATCGCGGCGTAGGTGTAGAGCGTGTAGCCCTCGGGATCGATGTTCTTGGCCTTGAACTTGTCGACGATCGCCTTCGCGCTCGGCTTGTTGCGCGGCTCGGGGCCGAAGGTGAACAGTGTGCCTTCCGCGGCAGGACCGGTGATCGAGGCGAACTCCTTGTCGTTCATCGCGTCGCCCGCCATCAGGATGGTCTTGAGACCCTGGTCGCGCATCTGGCGCAGGATGAGGCCGGCTTCCTGATGATAGCCGCCGACATACACGAGATCGATGTTGTCACGCTTCAAGCGGGAGACGATCGCGTTGAAGTCCTTGTCGCCCTTGTTGTAGGACTCGAACATCTTCTCGGTGACGCCGGCCTTGTTTAGCGCCTTCTTGGTCTCGTCAGCGAGACCCTTGCCGTAGGTGGTCTTGTCGTTGAGGATCGCGATGTTCTTGCCCTTGAAGTTCTTCGCGATGTAGTTGGCGGCGACGAGACCCTGCTGATCGTCGCGGCCGCAGACGCGCGCCACGTTCCACAGCTTGCGCTCGGTGAACAGCGGGTTGGTCGAGGCGGGCGTGATCTGCAGGACGTTGCTGTCGGCATAGGCCTCGGAGGCCGGGATCGACGACGACGAGCAGAAATGGCCGGCGACGAACGGAATGCCGGAGCCGGCGAGCTTTTCGGCAACCGAGCGTGCCTGCTTCGGATCGCAGGCATCGTCACCCACCTGCAGTGCGAGCTTCTTGCCGAGCACGCCGCCGGCGGCATTGAGGTCGGCCACCGCCATCTCGGCGCCGTTCTGCATCTGGCGGCCGAAGGCCGATTCACTGCCGGTCATGGGGCCGGCCACGGCGATGTTGATGTCTTCGGCGAAAGCTGCGGTCGAGAGCGCCAGCGATGCGCCCAGGGCCAAGCCGATGAGTTTGAGTGGTTTCATGAGAAATCCTCGCGGGGGGTAGGTCGACACGGAACGGCCCGAACGGCGGGCCGCAGACCGCGCGCATTGTGGCTGATTTTCCGGCGAAGTCACCGGCAATTTTTGACCACACCTACGAAGGACTAAGGCCATTCTGGCCGGGTTTTGAGGGCCCGCCTCAGTGGCGGCCGCCCTCAAGATAGGCGGCGCGGATCTCTGGCCGCTGCAGCAGCTCGGTGCCGGTGCCCGACAGCGTAA
The DNA here is from genome assembly GCF_032377435.1 of Bradyrhizobium sp. SZCCHNS3002. Taxonomy (NCBI): domain Bacteria; kingdom Pseudomonadati; phylum Pseudomonadota; class Alphaproteobacteria; order Hyphomicrobiales; family Nitrobacteraceae; genus Bradyrhizobium; species Bradyrhizobium sp. SZCCHNS3002. Next base: position 297,061 of record NZ_JAUHHY010000003.1, on the reverse strand, counting down.
TCATGCCGTTGACCAGTACGTAGCCGCGATGGGCGAGCTTCAGCGCATGATTGGCGTTCTGCTCGACGATCAGCACGGTGAGGCCGTCCTGGCGGTTGAGTGTCCGAATGGCGTCGAAAATCTGGCGGGCGATCAGCGGCGCCAAGCCGAGCGAGGGCTCATCCAGAAGCAGCAGGCGGGGCCGGCTCATCAGCGCGCGCCCGATCGCAAGCATCTGCTGCTCGCCGCCGGACAGCGTGCCGCCGCGCTGGTCCATGCGCTCCTTCAGCCGGGGAAACAGCGCGAAGACGCGCTCCAGCGTGGCGGCCCGCTCGGCGTCGGTCGTCTCGCCGGCATCGGCGCCCATCTGCAGGTTTTCCGCCACGCTCATGCGCGGAAAGATGCGGCGTCCCTCGGGCGACTGTGCGATGCGCAGCCGCGCGATCTGATGCGTCGGCACCTGCGTGATGTCGTTGCCGTCATAGACGATGTGCCCGGAGCTCGCGCGCGGGCGGCCGAAGATCGACATCATCAGCGTCGACTTGCCGGCGCCGTTGGCGCCGATCAGCGCGACGATCTCGCCGGGCTTGATGTCGAGATCGACGCCCTTCAGCGCTTCGATCTTGCCGTAGGACGCGCGAAGATTGCGGATCGCGAGCAGGGACGCACTCACGCCTCGGCCTCCATCACGGCTGCGGCCTCTTCCTCATCGGTGCCGAGATAGGCGGCGATGACCTTCGGGTCGTCGCGGATCTCGCGCGGCGTGCCCTCGGCGATCTTGACGCCGTAGTCCATCACGACGACGCGGTCGGAGATTTCCATGACGACGCTCATGTCGTGCTCGATCAGCAGGATCGACGTGGCGTGATCGGCCCGGATCGACAGCAGCAACTCGCTCAGCGCCGCGCTCTCCCGCGCGTTGAGGCCGGCGGCCGGTTCGTCGAGGCAGAGCAGGGCCGGCGAGGTGCACATCGCGCGCGCGATCTCCAGCCGGCGCTGGTCGCCATAGGCCAGATTGCCGGCCGCGTCGTCGGCGCGGTCGATCAGACCGACGCGCTTCAGCCAGAACACCGCATTGTCGATCGCGCTCTGCTCGGCCGCGCGCCACGAGGGCACGCCGAGCAGGCCGAGCAGCGTCATGCCGGACGCGCGCATCAGCGCGTTGTGCTGCGCGACCATCAGGTTCTCGAGCGCCGTCATGCCCGGAAACAGCCGGATGTTCTGGAACGTCCGCGCCACCTTGGCCTGTTTGGAGATGTTGAAGTCCTTCAGCTTCTGCATCTCGAACTGCGCGCCGTCATCATGGGTCAGGCGGATGACGCCTGACGTCGGCTTGTAGAAGCCGGTGATGCAGTTGAACACGGTGGTCTTGCCGGCGCCGTTGGGGCCGATCAGGGCCGTGATCTGCGTGCGTTGTGCGGTGAACGACAGCGCATTGACGGCGACGATGCCGCCGAAGCGCATGGTGAGGTTTTCGAGTGCGAGAATGGGAGCGGAGCTCATCCGTGGCCTTCCTTGACGAGGTCCGAAGAGATGCTCTTGGATTTTTCCAGGAATACGGTCGGCGCGCGATGGCCGACAATGCCGCGGGGACGCCAGATCATCACCAGCACCATGGCGAGACCGAACACCAGCATGCGGTAGTCCTCGAGGCTTCTGAACAGCTCGAAGCCGCCGATCATGGCGAGCGCCGCCAGCGCCACGCCGAGCTGCGATCCCATGCCGCCGAGCACGACGATGGCGAGCACCAGCGCCGATTCCTGGAAGGTGAAGGATTCCGGGCTGATGAAGCCCTGGCGCGTCGCGAAGAAGGCGCCGGCGAAGCCGCCGAACATCGCCCCGGTCGCAAATGCGGTCAGCTTGGTGGTGGTGATGTTGATACCGAGCGCGCGGCAGGCGACCTCATCCTCGCGCAGCGCTTCCCAGGCGCGGCCGATCGGCAGCCGGCGCAGCCGGATGGTGACCCAATTGGTCAAGAGCGCCAGCGCCAGGATCAGATAGAACAGAAAGACGATGCGATGCGTCGGCGAGAACGGGATGCCGAGCATCGACGCAAGGCCGCCTTCGCCTGGTGTGAGCGGAATGCCGAACAACGTCGGCCGCGGAATCCCGGAGACGCCGTTGGGACCCCCGGTCACGTCCTGCCAGTTGATGAGGACGAGGCGGATGATCTCGCCGAAGGCCAGGGTGACGATGGCGAGGTAGTCGCCGCGCAGCCGCAGCACCGGAAAGCCGAGCAGCACGCCCCAGAACGCGGCGAGAATGCCGGCGAGCGGCAGGCAGATCCAGAACGACAGGCCGAAGGTGGTCGAGAGCAGGCCGTAGGAATAGGCGCCGACGGCGTAGAAGGCGACGTAGCCGAGGTCGAGCAGGCCGGCGAGACCGACCACGACGTTGAGGCCCCAACCCAGCATGACGTAGGTGAGGACCAAAATGCCGAGGTCGAGGATGTAACGCTGATTGTAGAAGATCACCGGCACCAGGAGGGTGAAGATCAGCAGCGCCGGCGCGAGATAGCGGCCGGCGACCGACATGCCGCTCTGCACGGACGGCGGAACGAAGCTGCCGAGGCCGCCGCGCGGTCCGAGCCATAGCCGCAGCAGCTCGACCACGATCGAGCCGACGAACACCGCCGCAACCAGGCTGGCGAGGTCGCCGAAGCGGGTCCAGTATACGAGCTGGCCGCTCTGGCCCGCTTCGGTGCGGACGCCGACCATCAGGGAGAACAGGCCGAGAGCGACCAGTGCGCTGAGAAAGGCCTTCCTGAGGATGAAGGCGGCTCCAACCGGTTCGGAGCCTTTCGACGAGGCGGGAAGGGACGCGCTCACGCGGACTCCATCTTCAGACTTTTTCGACTTCGGGCCGGCCGAGCAGGCCGGTCGGCAGGAAGATCAGCACCACGATCAGGATCGAGAACGCCGCGACGTCCTTGTACTCCACGGAAAAATAGGCCGACCAGAACGTCTCGATAAGTCCGATCGCGAGGCCGCCGAGCATCGCACCCGGCAGCGAGCCGATGCCGCCGAGCACCGCCGCCGTGAACGCCTTGATGCCGGCGACGAAGCCCATGAAGAAATCGACCAGGCCGTAATACAGCAGGTACATCATGCCGGCGACGGCAGCGAGCGCCGCGCCGATCACGAAGGTCATCGAGATCGTGCGGTCGACGTCGACGCCGAGCAGTGCCGCCATGGTCTGATCCTGCTCGCAGGCGCGCATGTCGCGGCCGAGCCGCGTGCGGGATACCAGCCAGGTGAACAGCGCCAGTAGAACGATGGTGGTGATGACCACCACGATCTGGATGTTGGAGAGCTGGACGACGAAGCCGCTCGCGCCCTCGTGCAGCGTGTAGCCGCCGGTGATGATCGGCGGCACCGGCTTGACGCGCGCGCCCTGCGACACCTGCGAATAGTTGGTGAGCACGAACGACATGCCGATGGCGGACAGCATGGGCGCCAGGCGGAACGAGTGCCGCAGCGGGCGATAGGCGACGCGTTCGATGGTCCAGCCATAGAGCGCCGTGATGGCCATCGACACCAGCAGCACGATCAGCAGGATCACCGGAACCGCAGTCAGGCCCAGCGATACCAGCACCAGGAAGGAGATCAGCGCGATGAAGCCACCGATCATGAAGATGTCGCCATGGGCGAAATTGATCATGCCGACGATGCCGTAAACCATGGTGTAGCCGATGGCGATCAGGCCGTAGATCGAGCCGAGGACGAGGCCGTTGATGAGCTGTTGCGCGAAATAATCCATGAACTGCCGTGGGTGAGACTGCCGATACCGGTTCGCAACGCGGCGGGGGCCTTGCAGAGCGGGTGCTGGTATGCCTGGAGATGCACCCGCGCCCAAGGCGACGCGTGCGGCAGTACTAACAGCTAGGAACCGGGTGCCGCAACAGCGTGCAGTGCCACAATTGCGGGCTTATCCCGCCTCCTTTGATGGCGCGGTTCCCCTGCCTTCCTCGGGGCCGGCCGTCGCCATCAAACGAACGCCAGGGAACCCAGCACCGAGCGCCGAAAAGGGGGGGTCTCGCACTGGTTGCGGCGCCGCTATATGCCGCTACCGCTGTCTTCCGGCGGCCCAGGCACTTTCCCCATCAGCTTCGACTGAAGCCGGACCAGGGCGTCGCGCAGCCGCGTCGCCTCGTCGTACCGGGTTTCCCGAGCCAGCAGGCCGGAGAACGGATCTTTCACCATGGTCTCGGCGCCCTGGGCGAGACGGCGCATCGGCGTCGCCACCCATTGCGCGGCGAAATTGAGCAGGACCAGAATCGAGAACACGCCGCCGGCAACATTGAACCAGAACGAGCGCACCAACTGGCGGGTCGGGGCCATCGCGGCAACGGCGTCCTGCCGGACCAGGACGGACCAGCCGAAGCTCGGCAGATCGGCGTAGCCCACGGTGGGGATGGTGACGGTGAAATAGTCCTTGTCGTCGGGCCATCGCTCGATGAGCGCGACCGAGGCCCCGCGGCTTGCGGCCTGCGCCGAGCCGATCGTCAGTTGCTTGCCGACGAGATCCGGCGGCCCGAACAGCACGATACTTTCGCGCGACAGCAACACCAGGTCTATGTTGCGCGACGCCAGCGCCGCGACGGATTCGATCACCCATTTCCAATCGACTTGAGCCCCGATGACGCCGCCGGGAGTGCCGTCGCGCATCAGCGGAGCCGACATGGCAATGAAGCGGTACGATCCCGAAGCGGTCTGCGACAACCGGTCTAGCGCCTCCGACTCGTGGGCATCAACAGCCGTCGGCGTCCCGAGACCCTGCCGGAACCAGCGCATGTCGGCCACGCTTCGTCCTTCCAGCATCCGGTCCTTGCTCGCGATCACCTTGCCGCCGGGGTCGGCGATGCCTAGCCAGGCATAGCGCGGCTCGAGCTCGCTCACGAACTGGATCTGTCGGCGCGCCTCGGCGACGTCGGCTGGGTCGATGATCGCGGCGAGCCGCGACACGTCGCTCCACGTGCCGTACATCTGTCGCGCCAGCAGGTTTGTGCTGAGCTCACCGCGGGTCCTCAACTGCTCGATCGCGAGTTCCTCGCCGCGCCGCTGCAGAGACGCCGAATAGAGAATGGCCACGGCCAGCGCCGTCACGAGGATCAGCGTCGCGCCGCCGAGGAACACCGTAGTCTGTAAGCTCCACCGTCGCCTGGTCATCGTGTTCTCCTCAATCGGCCACGGCTCGCGCGAGTTCTTTCAGCATGCGGCCGAGATCGCCGCTGTCGGCGCCCGGCACTCCACTTGCCGTGTGTAGTCGCTCGATGATCTGGGCGCGCTGCTGCGGCGTTACGCCGAATATGAGCCGGTAGCCGTCGTTTGTCGGAGCCGCGACCTTGGTCTGGATTTCGCCGATCAGGGGAAGGGTGAGCGTGCCGGTGGTGCCGGTCGCAAGGCCGACGGGACCGCTGACGCGCGCGCCGCCGGGACCGAGATTGACGATCCAGCCGCGTTGCGCCTTGCCGTCGATCGTCAGGGTTATCGGCTCGACGATCTGACGTTGCGGCCGGTTGTAGCGTGGACGATCGATGCAAACGGCGATCGCCACCGACAGCACCAGAATGTTGTAGACCGTCCAGAACATCACGATGACGACGCCGTCTCCCGCGGTCGCCGTGGTATTGAAGACGAAATCGGACGTCAGCGACACGATCAGGCCACCGACCGTCAGCGCCATCAGGATCAGGAAGGGCCGCATCAGCGGCCATTGGACGATGATCTTGGCGCGGTCGCCGCCCTTGGCGGTGACCGAGAATTTGTGCGGACCAGGGAAGAGAAGGCCGAGAGCGGCGGCGCGGAGCACGGGCCAGGCGGCAACGATCTGCGAGACATCGTTGACGATCGGAATGAACAGTCCCTTGGACAGCCAGTTCAGCGTGTACATGATCGAGAGATAATATGGGCCATAGTACCGGATGATGTCGGCGATCGAGGCATTCACCACGGTCACGCCGCCCCACCAGTAAAGCAGCGGACAGATCAGCGCGGCGAGGCGGAACGGATAGGTCGACGTCCAGTAGAGCAGCGAGTCGAGCACGCTGAGCCGGTGGAAGACATCGAGACCGTGGGAGCCGAACGGATTGTAGACGTTGCGCGCGATCTGCATGAGGCCGAGGCACCAGCGGCCGCGCTGCACGACGTATTCGGCAAGGCCTTCCGGCGCCAATCCCTCCGACAACGCCTCGTTCAGGTACACGGTCTGGTAGCCGTGTGCAGACAGGCGCAGCGTGAGCAGGAAATCCTCGGTGACGCTTTCGGTCGGGACGCCGCCAATCTCCTCCACGGCGGAGACGCGGAATATCGAGGAGGTCCCGCAGCACATGGCGATGCCCCAGGCGTCGCGCGCCGGCTCGACGTTGTCGAAGAAGTGGCGCTGCTCGTCGGGGTAGGCCGCGCCGATGCCGAGATTGTGCTGGATCGGGTCCGGGTTGAAGAAGTGTTGCGGCGTCTGTACGAGGCCCACAGCCGGGTCGTGAAACAGCGCCATCGTCCGCTCGATGAAGTCGACATGAGGCACGAAGTCGGCGTCGAGAACGGCGACGAAATCCGGCCGGTCCGCATCCGCCGCGCGCAGCCGCAAGGCATTGTTGATGTTGCCGGCCTTGGCGTGCGACTTGTCGGTACGGGCGACATAGCCGATGCCGTGCTCGGCGCAGTAATTCTGGAGCCAGGCCCGGCTGCCGTCGTCGAGGACGAAAACGCGTAATGCCGCATAAGTGATGGCCTTGGCGCCGACGATGGTTCGCTCCAGGACTTCGAGCTGCTCGTTATAGGTTGTGATGAAGATGTCGACCCGAGGCGGCGGCCTCGGAAGCCACCAGCCGGCATGGCGATCAGCTTCCGTCGTCCGCTCCTTGGTCCGGGTCAGGATCAGGAAGGCGAAGGACGACGACACGACGGTGAGCGCTTCGAGAATGGCGAAGCCCCAGCTGAGGATCCCATCCGGCGTAAGGCCAAGCGGGGCAAGAGTCTCCGTGAAGCGCCAGGCGACATAGCGCCAGGCCAGCAGGATCGAGCCGCTCAGGAGCAGGGCCCGCCAGTACCATTTCCTCGGGTCCAGGAGGGGCAACACCAGGAGGCGCAGTCCGATGACGACTGCAATGACTGCGAACGCGGACAGAAATGGTGACAGCGTCGGCATCAGTAGCCGTACCGGGCGACGAAGCGGCGGAATGCCGCGACCGGTCCGCTGGTGAAGATCACCCGGCCGGTGCGCCCGATGGCGCAGGACAGGTCCGGCTGCTTGGCGAGATCTGGCACCGCCACGGTGACGTCGAAGCGCTGCAAGTGCTGCGGCGTCGGGCCGACGGCGAGATTGGCGTAGAGCTGCGAGGCGCCCGAGCCGCCGAGACGTGTCACCGTTCCATCGAATATCCGGTCGTCGCCGAACAGACGGAACTGCACCGGGACACCGATCGACAGGCTGTCGTAGAGCCTTTCGGGAACGCTCGCGGTCACCACGAGACTGTTGCAGTCCACCAGCTTGACGAGATCCTGACCGCGACGGGCATACTCGCCATCGTCGACGAGGAAGTCCCAAGCCATGCCCGGCACGCGGGCCCTCAGCGTCGCCGAGGTCAGTCGATTGATCCGGACGCGCTCGGCGTTGATCTGCTGCTCGTACTGGAGCTGGCGGGATTGGATCTGCTGCTCGTCCACGGCAAGTTCGGCGAGACGCAGGTCGAGCTCGTGGATGCGCTGCATCGAGAACGGCACGTCATTGTAGGAGTCGCCGATGAAGACCCCCGATTGCGCGGAGCCCAGCTCGGTCTCGAAATAGTTGGTGCGCTGCTTCGCGCTTTCGACATCCTGCTTGGCGATGTCGAGCGACACGCTGGCCTGGTCGAGGCTGGCAATCGTCTGGACCCCGCGTTCCTTCAGCTCGTTGGCCCGCGTGAAGGTGAGATCCGCGAGCTTCAGCCGGGCGGCCGCGGCATCTTCCGCCGCCTTTGCCTCGGCGATGCGTGCCGCGATCTGCCGGACGCGGCCGGTCTTGTAGTTGGCCGACTGGGTCGCGAAGGCGGCCCGGGCCTGCTCGAGCGCCGAACGCTGCGCTGGAACCCGCTTGAGCGCGATCTTCTGCTCGTCACGTTCGCGCTCGAGATTGAGCAGGCGCGTGGTGTCGAATCGGTCATCGACGATCTCGGCCATGAGTTCCCCGGCATTGACCCTGGCGCCGATATTGCTCACCCCCAGCGTCACGCGGCCTTCGATCGGCGCGCGCACGACGTACAGCCGGGCATTGACGGTCGCGTCGCCTGAAGTTCCCGCGAAATGCTCGCCGATCAGGATGTAAAGGCCGCCGGCGAGCAGGAGGATGCCGACGAAGATCCGAGCTACTCTCATGCGGTACTCCCGCTCGGCAGCTGCCTGCCGCATCACCATCCCGCTGTGCGACACGCAGTGGCGCTCGTTTTAAGATAGTATTTAATTGTCCGGCTACTTTGACGCTAGTCAAGAACACCGATGGGGCGGCACAGAATTGCGAGGCGCCTGGGCGATATCAGCGGCTGTTGCCGCGATCGGGCTGCCGGCGCATCGATCGTGCCCTGATGCAGGCGTCGGCGACGGCGGTCTTTCGCCGGAGGAGCCGCATCGCGGGGGTGAAGACCGAGCGGGCGCAATGTTCGATGCGATGCAGATGTTCGAGGACGCGTCGATGGTCGGAAAGGCCGCTGTCACGCGGATATTCGAGGCCTGACCGGCGAGGTCATCAGCACCGTCTCCACGGCGATTGGACGGTGGACTCTCGCGCCCGTCGCCCCCCTGTTAAGGTAAACGAATGGTTTAAATTGCCGTGCGGGTTTGCCGGGCGTTAGCTCGTCTGGAAATCGGCCGGACGGGCGGTTTGTGGGATGCAAAGGTGGGCGTGACATGATCAAGGATTGCGTGATCAGGAATTGGCGGCTCAGCTGCGTCAACGGTGTGCTGCTGGCGCTCTATTTCGTGCCCGCCTGGACCATCATCGCGTTTCAGATCATGGTTTCGCCGATCCAGGGGTTGTTCGCGCGGCCGAATATCGCGGTGGCGCTGTTCATCAGCGACCATCTGCAGCTGTCGGGCATCGAGACGGTCCGTGCCGCCTGGCTGCTTGCGCTGGCGCGACTGACGGTCGCAGGCTTCTTCGCGATGTTCCTGGTGCTGATCCTGGTTCCGCGGGTGCGAAAGGTGGCCGGCTATGTCGAGGCGCTGTCGATCGGGCTCGGCTTCGGCAGCATGCTCGCCTTCTTCAGCATGATCATGGCCGCCAAAGTCGGGGAGCCCCAGGCGTTGCGTCTGCATGCCACGGAACTCCTGATGCTGCTCGGCACGGCCATCGTCATGCTGGTGGAGAAGCCGTCGACGCAGGCCTCGCCGTCTTCCGCATCCGCTCCGCCGAAGATGATGGAGTCCACGGCGACGCCGTCGCCGCAGCAGGCATGACGCCCCGATCCACCGCGGTGCATCAGCGCTGGGTCAGAAAGCCCAGCACGGCGTCGTTGAACTGGCCCGCCGCTTCGACATTCGAGATGTGCGCGGCATCGACGATGGTCATGCTGGCGCCGGCGATCCGGCTGCGGATCGCTTCCGCCATCGCGATCGGCGTCGACTTGTCGTAGCGGCCGGCCACGACGAGGGTAGGGCTCTTGATGGCCGGCAGATCCTCGCGCAGATCCAAGGCGCGCAGTGCCGCGCAGCAGGCAAGATAGCCCTCGACGGGCGTGGCCACGAGCATCGCCTTCATCCGATCGGCGACATCAGGATTGTGATCGCGAAACTCCTGTGTCAGCCAGCCGGCGATGACGGTGTCGGCGATTCCAGCGAGTCCGCTGTCCTCGACCGCCTTGATGCGGGCGTCCCAGATTGCCGGATCGGGGTAGTAGCAGGTGGTGTTGGCGAGCACGAGCTTGCCGACGCGTTCAGGGGCATGGGCGGCGAGCCACTGCCCGACCATGCCGCCCATCGACACGCCGCACCAGTGCACCTTCTCGATGTTGAGGTCATCGAGAATCGCCAGCGCATCGCGGCCGAATCGCTCGATCGAGTAGGGCCCGGGCGGCACTTGCGATTTGCCATGACCGCGCCGGTCATAGCGGATCACGCGGAACACCTGCGTGAAGGCGCGCATCTGCGGCTCCCACATCTGCAGGGTCGAGCCGAGCGAGTTCGACAGCATCAGGGTCGGCCCGCCGTCGCGGCCCTCGACGGTGACATTCAACAGACAGCCGTCGGCATCGATCATCGGCATGGGCGGAATCCTTGTCGCAGGCGGTCGCGCCGCCGGAGGAATCGTGCAGATTTGATGGCGAACTAAGCACCGCCGCCGCCGTCTGCCAATCAAAACCCGACGGCGGCGAGGTCCGGAATGCTGCGGTGCTCCGGCTTTTCTGCAACGCTTCCGGGCGCTGCCCGCCCTTCCTTTTGGGCGTTCGGTGCTTTACTTGAATGCCTCTAACCGCGCCAATCGGGGGGAGATGCACATGGCAATGACGATGACGGGCGAGGTCCAGCTGGCCGCTTCGCGAGAGCAGGTCTGGGACAAGCTGAATGATCCGGAGGTGCTCAAGACCTGCATTCCCGGCTGCGAGGAGCTGGAGAGGACCGAGGATGGCGGCCTCCGCGCCGTCGCCAAGATGAAGGTCGGACCGGTCTCCGCGCGCTTCAAGGGCAAGGTGACCTTGAGCGATCTCGATCCGCCGAACGGCTACAAGATCTCAGGCGAAGGCGAGGGCGGTGTCGCCGGATTCGCCAAGGGTGGCGCGGTCGTCGCGCTGGCGGACAAGGACGGCGGCACGCTGCTGACCTACAATGTCGAAGCGCAGATCGGTGGCAAGCTGGCGCAGCTCGGCCAGCGGCTGATCAACGGCACCGCCAAGAAACTCGCCGACGAGTTCTTCGCCAACTTCGCCAAGGCGGTTCAAGGCTGATCGCAACCGACCCATGCGCGGCCGGGGGCGAGGTTGCCCGCCGCCGGGAGCGCCCATATGATGGTTTTCGACTGATTTTGCTGGGCTGCGCTGCAGTGCAACGCTGTGGCGCGGATAATAGAGAGTCCTGAATGGCCAAGATTTCCATGATTGTGAACGGTAATCCCGTCACGGCGAACGTCGATCCGCGGACGCTGCTGGTGCAGTTCCTGCGCGAGAATCTGCGCCTCACCGGCACCCATGTCGGCTGCGACACGTCGCAATGCGGCGCCTGCGTCGTCCATCTGGATGGCAAGGCGGTCAAGTCCTGCACGACCTTGGCCGTCATGGCCGATGGTCATGAGGTCAGGACGATCGAGGGGCTCGCCGCCGACGGCGCGCCGCTGCATCCGATGCAGGAAGCGTTTCGCGAGCACCATGGCCTGCAATGCGGCTTCTGCACGCCCGGCATGATCATGACCGCGGTCGATCTCGTCCATCGCAAGGGACATGAGCTCAGCGAAGAGACCATCCGCGAGGAGCTGGAGGGCAATCTCTGCCGCTGCACCGGCTATCAGAACATCGTGCAATCGATCGCCGCCGGCGCCAAGGCGATGGCCAAATCGGACCTCGCCTAAACGTCTGACCTCGCCTTAGTCCGCCCGCTGCGCACAGGACATTTCCCCATGTACGAATTCAAATATCATCGGCCGGCGACCGTGCGCCAGGCCGCCAATCTCCTCACCAAGAACGAAGACGCCAAGCTGGTCGCCGGCGGCCACACGCTGGTGCCGGTCATGAAGCAGCGGCTCGCAAGCCCCCCGCATCTGGTCGATCTCTCCCATGTCGAGGGGCTCGATACGATCGAGGTGAAGGGCCGCAACCTCGTGATCGGCGCGATGGCGCGTCACGCCGACGTCGCCAACTCCGCCACTGTCGGCGAGGCGATTCCTGCGCTCGCACATCTGGCGAGCCTGATCGGCGATCCCGCGGTGCGCCATCGCGGCACCATCGGCGGCTCGATCGCCAACAACGATCCGACCGCGGACTATCCGGCGGCATGCCTCGCGCTCGGCGCCACCATCGTCACCAACAAGCGCAAGCTCAAGGCCGAGGAGTTCTTCCTCGGGCTGTTCACGACCGCGCTGGAGCCCGACGAAATCATCACCAAGGTGAGCTTTCCGCTGGCGAAGAAGGCGGCCTATGTGAAGTTCCGCAACCAGGCCTCGCGCTACGCGCTGGTCGGCGTGTTCGTCGCGCGCCGTCCGTCGGACGTGCGGGTCGCCGTGACCGGGGCCGGCGGCAACGGCGTGTTCCGCGTCACCGCCTTCGAGGAGGCGCTGCAGAAGCGGTTTTCGCCGAAGGTGCTGGAAGGCATTCCGGTCTCGGCCGAAGGCCTCAACAGCGACATTCACGGCAGCGCCGAATATCGTGCCCATCTGATCGGCGTGCTGGCGCGCCGTGCGGTCGATGCGGCCAATACCGGCGCCAAGGCCTCAACCGCGTCGGAGGGAGCCGCCGAACCCGAGGCTCCGGCTTCGTGACGGACGCGTGAAGAAGGAAGCGGTCTCGCCCATGAGTGCTCCGGCCCTGCCAGCATCGGTCGACGCGATGCTCGAATTGTTGTCCTCGCGCGGCTATCTGGCCGAGCGATCGCTGGCGACGGTGACCTATCTGTCGCTGCGCATGGGCCGGCCGCTGTTCCTCGAAGGCGAGGCCGGCGTCGGCAAGACCGAAATCGCCAAGGTCCTGTCGGCGGCGCTCGGCCGCAAGCTGATCCGGCTGCAGTGCTACGAGGGTCTCGACGTCGCCTCCGCCGTCTACGAATGGAACTCGGCGGCGCAGATGATCGCGATCCGGCTGGCGGAAGCGGGCGGCGAGGTCGACCGCGATCAATTGACGTCGGACATCTTCGCCGACCGCTACCTGATCAAGCGCCCGCTGCTGCAGGCGCTGGAGCCGGATGTCGCCGGCGCGCCGGTTCTGCTCATTGACGAGCTCGACCGCGCGGACGAGGCGTTCGAGGCCTATCTCCTCGAGATCCTCTCCGACTTCCAGGTCACGATCCCCGAGTTCGGCACCGTCAAGGCGCCGCATCCGCCGATCGTCATCATCACCTCGAACCGGACCCGCGAGATCCATGACGCGCTGAAGCGGCGCTGCCTGTATCACTGGGTCGATTATCCCTCCGCCGAGCGCGAGCTCGCCATCGTCAAGACCCGGCTGCCCGGCATCTCGCAGCGGCTGTCGCAGCAGATCGTGCGCTTCGTCCAAGCGCTGCGCGACCAGGATTTCTACAAGTCGCCGGGGGTCGCCGAGACGCTCGACTGGGCGACCGCGCTGACCGAGCTCGATGCGCGCTCGCTGAACGCCGAGGTCGTCGGCGACACGCTGGGCGCGCTGTTGAAATATCAGGACGACATCGCCCGCATGCAGGGTGATGCGTTGAACAAGGTGATCAAAGACGCGACCAGCGAGACGTAGTTCACGCTGGTGCCTCTAACAAAGGTCGTCATTCCGGGATGCGTGCGCAGCACGCAGGCCCGGAATCCATAACCACGATCGTGAGTATGGATTCCGGGCTCGCCCTTCGGGCGCCCCGGAATGACGGTCTCAAGTTGAGGTGTGTCTGGAATGACGAGGGGATAGAGCCATGCCCACCAGCATCAATCACCTCGCGCCGCCGACTGGCGGCATCGCCGACAACATCGCTGGCTTTGCGCGGGCGCTGCGCGCCGCGGGCCTGCCCGTCGGGCCCGGCGCCGTCATCGATGCCATGACCGCGCTCGAGGTCATCGACATCGGCAAGCGGCCGGATGTCTTCACCACGCTCGAATCGATCTTCGTCAAGCGCCACGAGCATGCGCTGATCTTCGCCCAGGCCTTCGACCTGTTCTTCCGTCCCGCCGAGGAATGGAAGTCGATGCTCGATTCGGTGCCGCTGCCGGATCACGCCAAGAAGAAGCCGCCGCCGGCCTCGCGCCGGGTCCAGGAGGCGATGTCGCAGCCGCAGACGCATGAGGAGCCGCAGGCGCAGGAGCAGGACCTGCGGCTGTCGGTGTCCGACCGCGAGGTGCTGCAGAAGAAGGACTTTGCGCAGATGAGCGCGGCGGAGATCGCCGAGGTCACCAGGGCGATCGCCAAGATGCGGCTGCCGCAGGCCGAGCTGAAGACGCGCCGCCACACCACCGATCCGCGCGGCCACCGCATCGACATGCGCAAGACGCTGCGCCAGGCGCTGCGCACCGAGGGCGAGATCATCAATTTCCATCGCCTGGGGCGGATCGAGAAGCCGGCGCCGATCGTGGCGCTGCTCGACATCTCGGGGTCGATGAGCGAGTACACCCGCCTGTTCCTGCATTTCCTCCACGCCATCACCGATGCGCGCAAGCGCGTCTCGGTGTTCCTGTTCGGCACGCGGCTCACCAACGTGACGCGCGCGCTGCGGCAGCGCGATCCCGACGAGGCGCTGGCGAGCTGCTCGGCCAATGTCGAGGACTGGGCCGGCGGCACAAGGATCGCCACCTCGCTGCAGACCTTCAACAAGCAGTGGGCGCGCCGCGTGCTCGGGCAGGGCGCCATCGTGCTGTTGATCTCCGACGGGCTGGAGCGCGAGGCCGACAGCAAGCTCGCCTTCGAGATGGACCGGCTGCACCGCTCCTGCCGGCGGCTGATCTGGCTCAATCCGCTGCTGCGCTATTCCGGCTTCGAGGCGAAGGCGCAGGGCATCAAAACCATGCTGCCCCACGTTGACGAATTCCGCCCGGTGCATAACTTGACCTCGATCGAGACGCTGATCTCGGCGCTGTCGTCGCCGCTGCCGCCGCATCAGCGCAGCGCGATCCGGCCCGCCGCCTGAGAGGGAGATGACCATGCTCAATCGCGACGAAGACATCCTCAGGGCCGCAGAGGACTGGCACAAATCCGGTCACGGCGTGGCCCTGGCCACGGTGGTCGAGACCTGGGGCTCGGCGCCGCGCCCGGTCGGCTCCAACCTCGTGATCAACGACGAGGGTACGTTCCTGGGCTCGGTGTCCGGCGGCTGTGTCGAGGGCGCCGTTGTCACCGAGGCGCTCGACGTCATCTCCAGCGGCCAGCCCAAGATGCTGGAGTTCGGCGTCGCCGATGAGACGGCCTGGAACGTCGGGCTGTCATGCGGCGGCACCATCCGCGTGTTCGTCGAGAAAGTGGGCTGACCGATGCAACTTGCAACGCTGGCAGAACTGAACGCCGAGCGTGCCGCGCGCCGTCCGGCCATCCTCGTCACCGACGTCGCCTCCGGCGCGCAGCGCTTGGTCAAGGCCGCCGCCATCGCCACTGACCCGCTGCGCAACGAGCTGTCGACCCATCTGCGCATGGGCAAGAGCGGCATGGTCGAGGTGGACGGGAAGCGGCTGTTCCTCAATGTCTACGCGCCGACGGCCAAGCTCGTGATCATCGGCGCCGTCCATATCAGCCAAGCGCTGGCGCCGATCGCCAAGTCGCTGGGCTATGACGTCACCGTCGTCGACCCGCGCACAGCCTTCGCCAGCCCCGAACGCTTCCCCGACGTGCCGCTGATCGCGGAATGGCCCGACGTGGCCCTGCCGCCGCTCAACGTCGATCACTACACGGCCTTCGTCGCGCTGACGCATGATCCCAAGATCGACGATCCGGCGCTGCTGCACGCGTTCTCGCGCGACTGCTTCTACATCGGCGCGCTCGGCTCGCGGAAGACGCATGCCAAGCGCGGCGACCGGCTGCGCGCGCAAGGCGCCAGCGATGCCGACATCGCCCGCATCCATGCGCCGATCGGGCTCGCCATCGGCGCGGTGTCGCCGTCGGAGATCGCGGTCTCGATCATGGCCGAGATCACCGCCACGTTGCGGCTGCCGGCCAAGGAGAAAGAGCAGGCGGCATGAAGTTCGGTCCTGCCAGTCCGGCCGATGCGATCGGCGGGGTGACGGTGCACACCCTGCGCAAGGGATCATTGGTGCTGAAGAAGGGCACGTTGATCGGTCCCGCGGAGGTCGAGGCGCTTGCTCGGGAAGGGGTCAAGGAGATCGTCGTCGTCCGGCTCGAGACCGGCGACGTCTCCGAGGACGAGGCGGCCGCCGATGTCGCCAAGGTCGTCGCCGGCACGGGCATTCACGTCGATCGCGCCTTCACCGGGCGCGCCAATCTGTTCGCGGCGCAGGCCGGCGTGCTGATGATCGACCGCGCCGCGGTCGAGCGCATCAACGGCGTCGACGAGGCCATCACCTTTGCGACCCTGCCGGCGTTCAAGCCGGTGGTCGAAGGCGAGATGGTCGGCACCGTCAAGCTGATCCCGTTCGGCGTCGAAGGCCGCCTGCGCGATGCCGCCGTCGCTGCGGCGGGCAGGGGCGCGCTCAGCATCGCCTCCTATATGATCAAGCGCGTCGGCGTGGTCTCGACGCTTCTTCCTGGGCTCGCGCCCAAGGTCATCGACAAGACGCTGCGCGTCACCGCAGAGCGGCTCGCACCGGCCGGCGCCACCATCATCGCCGAGCGCCGCGTGCCGCATGAGCAGGCCGCGCTGGCGGCTGCGATCAGGGAGCTGCTGGCGCTGGGCGCCGAGCTCGTCATCGTGTTCGGCGCGTCCGCGATCGCCGACCGCCGCGACGTCATTCCCGCCGCGATCACCGGCATCGGCGGGGCCATCGAGCATTTCGGCATGCCGGTCGATCCCGGCAATCTGCTCTTGATCGGCAATGCCGGCGGTGTGCCGGTGCTCGGCGCGCCCGGTTGCGCCCGCTCGCCGGCCGAAAACGGTTTCGACTGGGTGCTGATGCGGCTGCTCGCCGGCATCAAGGTCACCCGCGCCGAGCTGACCGCGATGGGCGTCGGCGGCCTGCTGATGGAAATCGTGACGCGGCCGCAGCCGCGTGCCAAGCCGGAAGCCGAGGGTGAGCGCAAGGTCGCCGCGGTCGTTCTTGCCGCCGGACGCTCGACCCGGATGGGCGGACCGAACAAGCTGCTGGCCGAGCTCGACGGCAAGAAGCTGGTGCGGACGGTCACCGAGCAGGCGCTGGCCTCCAGGGCCTGCGAGGTCATCGTCGTCACCGGTCATCAGGCCGAGTTGGTCGAACAGGCGCTGTCCGACCTGAAGGTCCGCTTCGTCCGCAATCCCGATTTCGCCGGCGGCCTCGCCAGCTCGGTGAAATCAGGCATTGCCGCGGTGCCTGAGGGCGTCGATGGCGCGGTCGTGTGCCTCGGCGACATGCCGATGGTTTCCTCGGATCTGCTCGACCGTCTGATCGCCGCGTTCGCGCCCGATCGCGGCAATTTGATCGTGGTGCCCGTGTCCGAAGGACGCCGCGGCAACCCCGTGCTGTGGTCGCGCCGCTTCTTCGCCGAGCTGATGACGCTGGACGGCGACGTCGGCGCGCGGCACCTGATCGCCAAGCACACCGAGGCCGTCGCCGAGGTGCCGGTCGACGGTGACAGCGCGTTTCTCGACATCGACACGCCGCAGGCGCTGGAAGCCGCGCGGCGTGGCTGAGCCCACGTAGCCCGCCCTCAACCTCCCATTCACCAAGTCTCAACGACCCCCGGCTAGATTTGCCGACATTGGGCCTCGGGGGAGGAGAGAGTGATCATTTCGACCGCTGCGCGACGTTTCGCGCTGTTTGCATTTGGACTGACTGTGATCGTTGCTGCCGCGCGCATCGCGAGCACCAGCGCCATCAGCCCGGCCCACGCCGCCGGCGCCTTCGCCATGGGCCAGTGCGCCGCCTACGGCCAGGCGTTCGACTATCCCGCCGAGCATCTCGCCAAGGCCGCCGCGCTGAAGCAGTGCAAGGGCGACTGCACCGCGGTGACGATGAAGAAGGCCTGCGCCGCGTTCGCGGTCGATCTCACCAATCCCTGCGGCGCCCACGGCTATGCTGTTCGGCCGACGATCTCGACCTCGCTCAACGAGGCGACCCGGGAATGCTACAAATATGGCGGCAAGGAATGCGTCATCCGCGCCTGGGTCTGCGACGCCAAGGGTTGATTCAAGTCTGATGATCTCAACGGCTCGGCTGCCGGGGTTCCACGTCCGCTTTCATTTCGATGCTTCACCCCGAGAACGGCTCGGCTATTCTCGGCGTTCGATGACATCGAACCCCGGAAGTGACATGCAATTCGACACCAAGATCGCGCTGATCATCCGCAACGATCTCGAAGCTTGGCAGAAGCTCAACGTCGCGGCGTTTCTTTCCAGCGGCATCGCCGCCGCATTTCCCGAATGCATTGGCGCACCTTATGAGGACGGCTCGGCAACCCTGTATCACGCGTTGATCGGGCAGCCGATCCTGATCTACGGCGCGCCGGATCGTGCCGCGCTGGCGCGTGCTCTGGATCGGGCGCTGTCGCGCAGCGTGAAGCCTGCGCTCTACACCGAGGACATGTTCAAGACCACGCATGACGAGGCCAACCGCGATGCCGTGAAGGCGGTGGCGCGCACCGATCTCAATCTGGTGGGACTGGCGTTTCGTGCCGAGCGCAAGGTGGTCGACAAGGTCGTCGACGGACTCAAATTTCACGCCTGACAGAAACGGGCGCATTGCGCTGTCATCAAACTGTTACTTCATGCGGCGGCGCGGCTTGACGCCGATCAAGACCGGACGACTCCGACGTCGTTAGTTTGCGCCGCGACATGAGGAGCAGACAGATGCAGACCATGAAAGCCGCCGTCGTCAAAGCCTTTGGCAAGCCGCTGGTCATCGAGGACGTTCCAATTCCTGCGCCGGGACCCGGCGAGATTCTGGTCAGGGTGAAGGCCTGCGGCGTCTGCCACACCGATCTTCACGCCGCCTCCGGCGATTGGCCGGTGAAGCCGGTGCCGCCGTTCATCCCGGGTCACGAGGCGGCCGGCATCGTCGCGGCGCTCGGGCCAGGGGTCACCGACTTCAAGGTCGG
Organism: Bradyrhizobium sp. SZCCHNS3002; assembly: GCF_032377435.1. Lineage (NCBI taxonomy): Bacteria > Pseudomonadati > Pseudomonadota > Alphaproteobacteria > Hyphomicrobiales > Nitrobacteraceae > Bradyrhizobium > Bradyrhizobium sp. SZCCHNS3002. The sequence continues at coordinate 278,283 of NZ_JAUHHY010000003.1, read as the reverse complement.
CGACGCCGTGGGCGTGGCTTGGCTGCACGATGCCTGCCTGCGCTGCGAGTATTGCGAGACCGGCTGGGAGACACTGTGCGAGCACCAGCACAACACCGGCTACAGCGTGAATGGCGGCTTTGCCGAATACGTGATCGCGTCCGCGGCGTTCGCCGCGCGTCTGCCGGCCAATGTGGACTTCGCCAGGATCGCCCCGATCCTCTGCGCCGGCGTCACCACCTACAAGGGCTTGAAGGAGACCGACACGCGGCCCGGCGAGTGGGTGGTGGTCTCCGGCGTCGGTGGCCTCGGTCATGTCGCCATCCAGTACGCGAAGGCGATGGGGCTGAAGGCGATCGGTCTCGATATCGCCGATGACAAGCTGAAACTCGCGCTGGAGGCGGGCGCCGAACATGCCGTCAACGCGCTCGACAAGGATGCCGTGGAGCAGGTGATCCGGATCACCGGCGGCGGCGCTCATGGCGTGCTGGTCACCGCGGTGTCGACGCCGGCTTTTGCCCAGGCGCTGCACATGGTCCGCCGCAAGGGGACGGTCAGCCTTGTCGGCTTGCCGCCGGGCGAATTCCCGACGCCGATCTTCGATGTCGTGCTGAAGCGCATCACCGTGCGCGGCTCGATCGTCGGCACCAGGCGTGACCTCGACGAAGCCATTGCGTTTGCCGCGGACGGCAAGGTGACGGCCGAGGTGACCACGGCGCCGTTGTCGGAGATCAACACCGTCTTCGACCGCATGAAGGCCGGCAAGATCGACGGTCGCGTGGTGCTCGACTTCGGCTGATCAGCATGACCGATTGGTGCGCCGCCGCGCCGAACACTTCGCGGCGGTTTGATCTGGATCAGGAAGGGGGACGCGCGGCGCTGGCACAAATTGTTCATGGCAGCCGTCACCAAGATCGTCTTCCTCGGCGCGAGCAGCGCGTCCTTCGGACTCAGCGTTTTCCGAGACCTGTTCTCGACGCATGATCTCGCCGGTTCGACGCTCGTGCTGATCGGCCGCGATCCGGTCCGGCTTGCCCGGTCGGAAGCACTCGCCCGGCTGCTCAACGACCTCTCCGGCGCCGGCCTCAAGATCGAGGCGACCACGGATTGGCGCGCGGCGCTCGACGGCGCCGGCTTCGTGATCCATGCCACCGCGATCGACCGCAACCGCCTGTGGAAGCTCGATTTCGAGGTGCCGCGCAAATACGGCATCCGACACACGCTGGGTGAGAATGGCGGGCCTGGTGGATTGTTCTTCACGCTCCGTACCCTGCCGGTCGTCTTCGACTTCGTGCGCGAGATGGAGCGGCGCTGTCCGGACGCGCTGTTCATCAACTTCTCCAATCCCGAGAGCCGCATCATCCTCGCGCTCGGGCTTCACAGCCGCGTCGCGCATATCGGCCTGTGCCATGGCATCTTCATCGCGCGCAGCCAGGTGGCCTCCATTCTGGGACTCGCCGAGGAGCGCGTGGACGTGTGGGGCGCCGGGCTCAATCATTTCCAATGCCTCGTGCAGATCCGGGATCGCGACACCGGGGCCGATCTCTATCCACTGCTTCGCGAAAAGGCCGGGAGCCACGACCCCAAGGTCGCGCCGCTGACGCGGGCGCTGTTGCGCGACTTCGGCTTCTGGCTGGGCTGCGGCGACAGCCATGTCGGCGAGTATCTCGCGTATGGCTGGGAAGCGGGCGAGAGCGGGTACGACTTTGCGTGGGACGAGGCGGAGCGGGCCAAGCTGATTCGGCAGATCGACGAGGTCCTGGCGGGCAAAGCCGGCATGCCGGACTGGTGGCGAATGCCATCCGGAGAGCGCGCGGTCACCGTGATCGGTTCGGTGCTGCACGATCGCAAGCAGGTCATCGAGTCCGGCGTCGTTCTGAACCGTCACGTCATTCCCAACCTGGCTGCCGAGGCCGCTGTCGAAGTGCCCGTTGTCGCGGATCGCGTCGGCATCCATCCGGTTTCGCTGGGCCCGCTTCCAGATGCCGTCGCCAAGCTGATGTCGGTCCAGGTTCAGGTTCAGCAACTGGCGGTGCAGGCGGCCATGACGGCGTCCAAGGATCTCGCCTTGCAGGCGCTCCTCATCGATCCCGTCGTCAACTCGGCCGCCGCCGCGCGCCAGATCGTGGACGAGCTTTGGGAGATCAATCGGCCTTACATCAGGTCCTGCGCGTGATCGCGCTGACTTCGTCTGATGAGGGGCCGCGCGCGGTCGGGTCGGGCTCCTGACCCGCGCCGACGGCTCAGCCTTCTCGGGGCCTCTTTACAATGACTGACTAGTCAGTCATAATTGTTCAATGTCGAAGCCGTCGAAATTGTCCGAGCGCAGAGTTGAGCCCGTCAAGCCGGCGGCAGCCGGCGCCTCGCGCCGGGCGGATCGCTCCGCCGAGCGCCGCGCGGCGATCGTGCAGGCGGCGATGGACGAGTTCATCGCCCGAGGCTTCGCGGCGACCCGGCTGGACGACGTCGCCAAGCGGGCAGGGGTCGCCAAGGGGACGATCTATCTGCACTTCAAGGACAAGGAATCGATGTTCGAGGAATTGATCCGGACCGCGATCGTGCCCTTCGTCGGCCGTCTTGCGGCGCCGCCGCCGGCCGGCGGCTCGGTGCGCGACATGGTCGAGGCGTTGGCGCGCATGTTCCTGCAGGAAATCGCCGGCACGCGGCGGGCCGATCTCGTCCGGCTCATCATCGCGGAAGGGCCGCGCTTTCCGTCCATTGCCGATTTCTACTATCGCGAGGTCGTCTCCCGCGGTCTCGCGGCCATGCGTGCGCTGATCCAGTTGGCGATCACGCGCGGCGAGATCCGCGAGCCCAAGCTGGCGCAACATCCGCAACTGATGATCGCGCCGATGATGGTCGCGGTGATCTGGAAGAGCCTGTTCGAGCGTCATGCGCCGCTCGACGCGGAAGCGATGCTGCAGACGCATCTCGATCTGATCTTTGGCGCGAGGAGGCCGACATGAGTCTGCTGCACTGCCTCGCCGTGCTGGTCACGGCCTTCACGTTCAACGGTTGCAAGGAGACGCGCGATCCCGGCTATCAGGGCTGGGTCGAGGCCGACATGATCTTCGTCAGCCCGGACGAAGCGGGCCGGATCACGAAGCTCAACGTGCATGAGGGGGACGTGGTCAAGATCGGCGATCCGCTCTATTCGGTCGACGACGATCTGCAGCAGGCCGATCTCAACCAGACCAAGGCGACGCTGGCCAATGCGCAGCAGACCTATGACCGCGCCGCCGCCTTGAGCAAGACGGGCGCTGGGACGCAGGCGACGCTCGACTCCGCCGTTTCGGCGCTGCGCGTCGCCGAGGCCCATCTCGTGACCTCACAGACGCGGCTGGCAAGGCGCAAAGGTGTGGCGCCCGTCGCGGGGACCGTCCAGCAGATCTACTTCCGCGAGGGCGAGATGGTCGCGGCGCAGCGGCCGGTGCTGTCGATCATGCCGCCGGGCAACATGAAGCTGCGCTTCTACGTGCCCGAGCCTGATCTGCCGAAACTCGCCATCGGCGACGAGGTCCGCGTCACCTGTGACAATTGCGCTGATGATCTGACCGCCAGAATCTATTTCCTCGCGACCTCGGCGGAATACACGCCGCCGGTGATCTACAGCCTCGATGAGCGCAACAAGCTCGTCTATCTGATCCAGGCGCGGCCCTCGAGGCCGGACGCGCTGCGCGTCGGCCAGCCGGTCAGCATCTATCCAAACCTCAAGACTCCCGATCGGAAGACTCCGGTGGCGGACAAGCAATGAACGGGACGGGACCGGCCGAGATCGCGATCGACGTCCAGGGACTGACCAAGTCCTTCGACGGCCGCGAGGTCGTGCATGATCTGTCGATGCAGGTGAAGCGCGGCTCGATCTACGGCTTTCTCGGCCCGAACGGCTCGGGCAAGACCACGACCATCCGGATGCTGTGCGGCCTGCTGACACCCGACGGCGGCGAGGGCACCTGCCTCGGCTTCGACATCCGGCGCGACGCTGACAAGATCAAGCGCCGGGTGGGCTACATGACGCAGCGCTTCAGCCTCTATCAGGACCTCTCGGTGCGGGAGAACCTCGAATTCGTGGCGCGCCTCTATGGCATGTCCGATCCGCGCCGGGCCGCGCGCGACATGGTGCAGCGGCTTGGGCTTGCCGGCCGCGAGCGGCAGCTCGCCGGCGAGTTGTCGGGCGGCTGGAAGCAGCGGCTGGCGCTCGGGGCTTGCACCCTGCCGAGCCCGCAACTGCTGCTGCTCGACGAGCCCACTGCCGGCGTCGATCCCAAGGCGCGGCGCGATTTCTGGAACGAGATTCATGCGCTCGCCAGCGAAGGGCTGACCGTGCTCGTCTCGACCCACTACATGGATGAGGCCGAGCGCTGTCACGAGATTGCCTACATCGCCTATGGTCATCTGCTGGCGCACGGCACCGTCGCCGAGGTGATCGCGCAATCGGCGCTCACGACCTACACGGTAAGCGGCGACGATCTGCGCGAGCTCACGGCTGACCTCACCGGCAAGCCGGGTGTCGACATGGTGGCGCCGTTCGGCACCAGCCTGCACGTGTCCGGCCGCGACCGCAACGCGCTGGACGCGGCGATCGCGTCCTGGCGCGACAAGGCTGACCTGCACTGGCAGCCCGCCGCGCCCTCGCTCGAGGACGTCTTCATCGACCTGATGAACCGTTCGCGGGACAACTTCCAATGAGCGATGCGGCCGTCCATCCCACGTCTTCCGAGCCGCGCTTCGGCTTCTGGCGGCGCACCTATGCGATGCTCGTCAAGGAGTTCATCCAGCTCAAGCGCGATCGGGTCTCGTTTGCGATGATCGTGATGATCCCGGTGATGCAGTTGATGCTGTTCGGCTACGCCATCAACACCACGCCGCATCATCTGCCGGCGGCGGTGCTGCTGCAGGAGGACAGCGACCTCGGCCGCTCGATCCTGAAGGCGATGGAGAACACCGCCTATTTCCGCTTCACCCGGGAAGTCAGCAGCGTCGCTGAGTTCGACGATCTCCTGCTGTCCGGCAAGGTCCTGTTCGGCGTCGAGATCCCCCGCGGCTTCGAGCGCGCGGTCCGCCGCGGCGACCGGCCGGCCTTGCTCGTCGCGGCCGACGCGACCGATCCGGTCGCGGCGTCCTCGGCACTGTCCTCGCTCGGCATGATCGTGCAGACCGCGCTGGCGCATGATCTCTACACCGGCAATCCCGTCACCACGCCGTTCGAAATCAGGGCCCATGCCCGTTACAATCCGGCGGCCTCGTCGCGGCTCAACATCGTGCCGGGCCTTGTCGGCACCATCCTGACCATGACCATGCTGATCTTCACCGCGCTCTCGGTGACGCGCGAGATCGAGCGCGGCACGATGGAAAGCCTGCTGTCGATGCCGATCAAGCCGGTCGAGGTCATGCTCGGCAAGATCATCCCCTATGTGATGGTCGGCTTCCTGCAGGCGACGATCATCATCGGCATCGGCGTGCTGCTGTTCGGCGTTCCCATCATGGGCAGCTTATTGCTGCTGGCGCTGCTGTCGACGCTGTTCATCGCGACCAACCTCTCGATCGGCTACACCTTCTCGACGCTGGCGCAGAACCAATTGCAGGCGATGCAGCTGTCGATGATGTTCTTCCTGCCTAGCATCCTGTTGTCGGGATTCATGTTCCCGTTTCTCGGCATGCCGCAATGGGCGCAGGTGCTCGGTGAATGCCTGCCGCTGACGCACTATCTGCGCATCGTGCGCGCCATCATGCTCAAGGGCTCGACGCTCCAGAACCTGCAGCATGACACGATCGCCCTGTTCGGCCTCATGCTGTTCGCCATGACGGTCGCCGTCTTGCGCTTCCGCCGCACCCTCGATTGAGGCACAATGGCGGCCGGGCTCAGAAGACGGCTGGGGCAGGATGACGATCTCGTGGGAAGGGCAGGCCGGCGCGGAGCCGGCGGCGTCGGCTACGTTCAACCAGGCGCTGATGCGCCAGACGTTGAACACCGAGCTGTTGCGCGTGAGGGTGCTGATCAACACTGCGGCGCTGTTTCTCGTGATATCGATGCTGGTCGAAACCTTCGAACCCAAGATCTCGGAGTGGATCTGGCCGAGCCGGATCGGGGTCCTCTACGTCTACGCGATCATCGTGGTCTTCATCGGCTTCGAGACTCTCATCCTGTTCAGGATCAAGTCGGACATCCGCCACGGCCGTGACGTGCCGGTGATCTGGCGCTATGTCAGCGCGCTGGTCGAGACCTCGCTGCCAACGTTCGTCCTCGTTCTGCAGATCGAGGGCATCGGTCACGACAAGGCACTGGGCTTCGGCGCGCCACTTGTCTATTTCATCTTCATCGTTCTCTCGACGCTTCGTCTCGATTTCTGGCTGTCGAGCTTCACCGGTCTGGTTGCCGCGGTAGAGCTGCTGGTGGTGGCGCTGTTCGACCGGCCTTCGATCGATCTCAGCCAGAATCCGGAGATCTACTATCACGGTGAGCGCAGCTTCATCATCCTGCTGTGCGGGATGCTCGCTGGTGCTGTCAGCGTGCAGCTGCGACGCCAGTTCGCGGCGAGCATCGAGGCCGCGTCGGCGCGCGACCGCGTCACGGATCTGTTTGGCCAGCACGTCTCGCCCCAGGTCGTCGAGCGCCTGATGAAGGAGGGGACGGCGGAGGCACGCGACATCCACGAGGTCGCGGTGATGTTCGTCGACTTCCGCGGCTTCACCGCGGCGGCGCGGTCGAAGACGCCGCAGGAGGTCGTTGACCGGCTCGACGGCGCATTTGCTGTTCTCGTCGAGATTCTCGAGCGCCATGGCGGCATCGTGAACAAGTTCCTCGGCGATGGCTTCCTGGCGCTGTTCGGCGCGCCGTTCGAGTCGCGCGATGCGGCCCCGCAGGCCGTCGCGGCGGCCCGCGAGATGGTCGCCGCCATGGACCGCGTCAATGCGATGTCGTCCTGGCCGCTGCGGATCGGGATCGGTGTTCATCTCGGCGAGGTCGTTGCCGGCAGCATCGGGTCGCCGCGGCGGAAGGAATACACCGTCATCGGCGATACCGTGAACTTCGCCTCCCGCCTCGAGGCGCTGAACAAGGAGCTCGATTCGCGCCTCCTGATCTCGAGCGAGGTGCGGCAGGCCGCCGGCGACGGGGCGCGCGACGCCGTCTTCCACGGCGCGGTGTCGGTGCGCGGCTACGACCGGCCGTTCGAGGTCTGGCAATTGCACTGACTGGCAAGCCGTCGCGCGCTGTCGGAGATTTACATTGCACGGTCTCCGCGTTTAACTGCCCCCAACGAGAAGCATCATCAGGGGGAATGCATGATCCGAACCGGAGCGCTGTTTTTGGCCGGGGTAAGCCTCGCGTGCGCAGCCGGCGGGGGGCCAGCGCGAGCCGAGGATGTTGCCTGCAGCAAGGTGACGGCCGAGGCGCTGAAGGTCGCCGGGCTGACCCTGACGGGATCGAAGCTGCAGGAGGCCGCCGACGGGTTGCCGCGGCATTGCATCCTCTCCGGCAAGGTCAACGAGCGCACTGGCGTCGACGGCCACGCCTATGCGATCCAGTTCGAGATCCGGCTGCCGGAGAATTGGAACGGCCGCTTCCTGCATCAGGTCAATGGCGGCAATGATGGCGTGGTGGTGCCGGCGCTCGGCGACAAGGCCGATGGCTTGGTCAGCGGTGGCATCACGCCGCTGGCCCGCGGCTTCGCGGTGCTGTCGTCGGACAGCGGCCACTCCGGCAACGATCCCGCCAACAAGCCGCGCGGGCTTGCGTCCGGCTCCGCCTTCGGCCTCGATCCGCAGGCGCGCCGGGATTACGGTTATTCGGCCGACATCACGCTGGCGCCGATCGCGAAGGCGATCATCTCCGCGCATTACGGCAGGAAGCCGGACTATTCCTACATCGCCGGCTGCTCCAACGGGGGGCGCCACACCATGGTCGCTGCCGAGCGCATGCCCGAGCAGTATGACGGCTTCCTGGTCGGCAACCCCGGCTTCAACCTGCCGCGCGCTGCCGTGCAGCACGCCTGGGACGTGCAGGCGCTGACCAAGGCCGATGCCGACATCCGCAAGTCGATCACGCGGGAGGACGCCAAGCTGATCGCCTCCAGGATCACGGGGGTCTGCGACGGCCTCGACGGCGCCAAGGACGGCCTCACGGCCAACCTGAAAGCCTGCCAGAAGGCGTTCGACTTCGACAGCCTGCGCTGCGCCGCCGGCGCGACCGACGCCTGCCTGCCGGCGGCTAAGGTCGACGCTCTGAAGAAGGTCTTCGCGGGTCCGCACAATTCCAAGGGCGAGCCGCTGTATTCCGACTGGCCGGTGGATGGCGGCGTCGGCACCGGCAATTGGCGCGCCTGGAAGGTCGAGAGCCCGGTGGCGCCCTGGAACAACCTTCCGATCATCGCCACAATGGGCGGCGCCTCGCTCAACTACATCTTCTCCACGCCGCCGATCGAGATCGAGGGCTCGCCCGACAAGCTCGTGGAGAAGCTGCAGACCTTCGACTTCGACAAGGACGCGCCGAAGATCTACGCCAAGGAGGGCCCGTTCACGGAATCGGCGATGGACTTCATGGCGCCGCCCGCGGTCGATAACCCGACCTTGCCGGCGTTCCAAAATGGGGCCCGCAAGATGCTGATCTACCACGGTCAGGCCGATCCGGTGTTCTCGATCAACGACACGATCCGCTGGTACGAGAAGCTCGATGCCAACGTGCAGGGCAAGGCCGAAACGTTTGCGCGCCTGTTTGCATTGCCCGGCGAGACCCATTGCGGCGGCGGCGTCACGCTGGAGAAATTCGATGCGCTGGGCGCGCTGATGGACTGGGTCGAGAAGGGCAAGGCGCCCGAGGCGATCACGGCCTCGGTCAATGCGGCCAACAAGGAGCTGCCATCGACATGGAGCCCGCAGCGGACGCGGCCGCTGTGCCCATGGCCGAAATTCGCCAAATATATCGGCGGCGATGTCGAGCAGGCGTCATCCTTCACCTGCGCGGCGGAGTGAGGCGTCAGACCTGCGGCGCGACCAGGTTCTTCACCTTGACCTGGTCGCGGTCCTCGATGATCTCGGCGATCCATTGCCGGTGGCAATGAGCGTGGTCGCGCTCGTAGCAGAGCAGGCAGACGGGACCGGCGCTCTTCACCAGCGCGGCCAGCTCGTCCATCTGCTCCTTCGCCTGGGGCGTCTTCAGGTGCGCGCTGTAGATCTTGTGCAGCGTGTCGTAATGGCCGCTGCGCGCGGCTTCGCGGCCCTCTTTCGGCGTGCCGAGCCCGCGCAGATGGACGTAGCTGATGCCGCGCTCGTCGAGCCCGGCGGCGAGCTGGCTCTTGGAGAAGCCCGGCCGGCGCGAGGCCGCCACCGCGCGCACGTCAACCAGCAGCTTGACGCCGGCCGATTGCAGCTCGTCGAGCACGGCTTTGGCCGGCGTGTGCTCGTAGCCGATGGTGAACAGGGTCTTGCTCTTGGCCATCGTGCGTCCCCTCGCGTCAGCTCACGCGCTCGATGAGCTCCATCGCCCCGGCTGGCGCGCGCACCTTGCCCTCGTGAATGACATAGGCAAACACGTCGCGCGGCATCTTCTTCGCCGGCTTGTCGTCAACCCGGGGCAGGTCGTCCGGTTCGCTGCCGCTGGCCCAGAGCTGCAATCGCTTTGCCCAGGCGTCGAGCTGCTTCGGCGGATAGCACGTCGTAAGCTCGTCATTGCCCTTCTGCAGCCGGGCATAGACGAAATCACCCACGACATCGGCGATCGCCGGATATTTGCCGTGCTCGGCGAAGACCACCGGCGTCGCGAACTCGCGCAGCAGCGCGACGAAGCCGGGGACGCAGAAACTGTCATGGCGGACCTCGACGACGTGACGCAGCTTGCGGCCGCCGAGCTCACGCGGCAACAGCTCGAGGAACTTGCCGAAATCAGCCTCGTCGAACTTCTTGGTCGGCGCGAACTGCCACAGCACCGGTCCGAGCCGGTCGCCGAGCTCGAGCACGCCGGTGTCGTAGAAGCGCTTCACGGAATCACCGGCCTCGGCGAGCACGCGGCGGTTGGTCGCGAAGCGCGGCCCCTTCAGCGAGAAGATGAAGCCGTCCGGCACCTCGCGCGCCCATTTGCGGAAGCTCTCCGGCTTCTGCGACCCATAATAGGTACCGTTGATCTCGATCGAGGTCAGCTTCGAGGCGGCGTATTCGAGCTCTTTCGATTGCGGCAGCTTGTCCGGATAGAACACGCCGCGCCACGGCGCGAAGGTCCAGCCGCCAATGCCGATGTAGATGTGGCTCTTGGATTGCGAGGCGCGTGCGGGGGCTTTGCTCACGGACCGATTCCGATGCTGATTGCCGAGGGTGTTGCGGTACGGAGACGATAGTCAACCGGACCGGTTCTGGCCAGTTCGGCGCTGTTGGGGCGTCGCTCTTCCCGTGCTCCGGAGGCTCGTGTATCCAGGACGTGGGCCGGGAAGGGGAGATATGGCAATGAGAGCGGAATCGGTCGGTGGCCTGCTGGGCGCTATCGTCGGGGCCGCCGTGCTGGCGGCAGCCTTCTATTATGTTCCCGTCGGGCCGATGGCCCGTCAGATGCAGCCGGCCAAGGTCGAGCTGCCGCCCACGCCGGTGCAGACCGTCCCAGTGGCCCCGGCGGTGCGGGGACCGGTCGTCCGCGAGGTTCCGAACTAGGCTGGCTTTCGTAGCCCGGCTGAGCGGAGCGATATCCGGGGTCTCCCGAAGAGTTCGCCTGAACCCGGATGTCGCTGCGCTCAGCCGGGCTACGGCGGACGGCCCTTGCATTTCGGCCGGCGCACCCCATTTGGGGAAGGAGGGTGACGTCGAGCTCAACGGCTCCGGCACCGAGACGACCACGGCAGAGCGGCTGCGCCGGATGTACGCGCGCCCTTTGTTTGTGGTCGTTGGCGTTTTTGGGCCGGATTTGCGGCGGTGCACGGCGGCACCACAGTTCGCCCTTTTTGCAGTTTCCGGCGGCCGTCGCGCTTGGCAGTGCGGAACGCGGCGGATATACGCATCCGCACCATGACCGACGCCCTCCGACCGGCCCCGCAAGTGGCCCAGCAAACCGTTGAAATTCCGATCGTTTCGGTGGTCGTTCCGACCTTCAACGAGCGCGACAATGTCACCACGCTGTATCGGCGGCTGGAGGCGGCGTTCAAGGACGTGCCCTGGGAGGTCGTGTTCGTTGACGACAACTCGCCGGACGGCACCTGGCAGGTGGTGCGCGAACTGTCGCGCAACGACCAGCGCGTCCGCTGCATCCGCCGCATCGGCCGGCGCGGCCTGTCCGGCGCCTGCATCGAGGGTATCCTGGCTGCCAGCGCGCCCTATGCGGCTGTGATCGACGCCGATCTGCAGCACGACGAGACCCAGTTGCCGAAGATGCTGTCGCTGCTGCAGAGCGGCGCGGCCGAGCTCGTGGTGGGCAGCCGCTACATCGAGGGCGGCAGCGCGGCGAGCTTCGACAGCAAGCGGGCCGGGGCCAGCGCCTTCGCCACCGAGATCGCGCGCCGCGCGCTCAAGGTCGAGGTCAACGACCCCATGAGCGGCTTCTTCATGATCCGCCGCGATCGGTTCGAGGAGATCGCGCCAAAACTGTCGACACAGGGCTTCAAGATCCTGCTCGACATCATCGCCAGCGCCGAGGGCGGTCTGAAGACGGTCGAGGTGCCCTATACGTTCGGCTCGCGCCTGCATGGCGAGAGCAAGCTCGACTCGATGGTCGCGCTCGACTTCCTCGGCCTCGTGCTGGCCAAGATGACCAACGACGTGGTGTCGCTGCGCTTCCTGTTGTTCGCCATGGTCGGCGGCACCGGCCTGGTGGTCCATCTCGCCACGCTTTTTCTCGGTCTCAATTTGTTCGACATGCCGTTCGCCGAGGCACAGGCGCTCGGCGCCTTCGTGGCGATGACCTCGAACTTCATCCTCAACAACTTCCTCACCTATCGCGACCAGCGGCTGAAGGGCTTTGCCATCCTGCGCGGCCTGCTCGTGTTCTATCTGGTCTGCTCGGTCGGGCTGCTCGCCAATGTCGGCGTCGCCTTCTCGGTCTATGACCAGGAGCCGATCTGGTGGCTGGCGGGCGCGGCCGGCGCGCTGATGGGCGTGGTGTGGAATTACGCGATCTCCGGATTGTTCGTCTGGCGCAAGCGATGACCTCTGCGGCAGGCGCCGACGACGCCCGGCTGGTCCGCAATGTCTGGCTGACCATCGCGGGCCTCGTCATTGTCAGGCTGATCGCGGCCGCGGTCACGCCGATCACCTTCGACGAAGCCTATTACTGGATGTGGTCGAAGCATCTCGCCGGCGGCTATTACGACCATCCGCCGATGGTGGCGGTCGTGATCCGGCTGGGCACCCTGATCGCGGGGGACAGCGAGCTCGGCGTGCGCCTGGTCTCGATCCTGCTCGGCCTGCCCATGAGCTATGCGGTGTATCGCACCGCTGAGATCCTGTTCGGCGGCGTGCGCGTGGCGGCGACCGCGGCGCTGCTGCTCAACGTCACGCTGATGGCGGCGGTCGGCACCTTGATCGTGACCCCCGACGCGCCGCTGCTGGTCGCCTCCAGCTTCGTGCTGTTCTTCTGCGCCAAGGTGCTGGAGACGGGCCGGGGCGCGTGGTGGCTCGCCGTCGGCGCGGCGGTCGGTGCGGCGCTGCTGTCGAAATACACATCGCTGTTCTTCGGCGCGGCGATCCTGATCTGGCTCGTCGCCGTGCCGAGGCTGCGGCATTGGCTGGCCTCGCCCTGGCCCTATCTCGGTGGCCTCGTGGCATTCGCGCTGTTCGCGCCGGTGATCCTGTGGAATGCCGATCACCAATGGGTGTCGTTCATCAAGCAGCTCGGCCGCGCCAGGGTCGAGGCGGTCAGGCCCGTCTACATCGCCGAGATCATCCCGACGCAGTTCGCCTTTGCGACGCCGCTGGTCTTCATCCTCGGCGTGATGGGCCTCTATGGCCTGGCCCGCCGCCGGGCAGGGGACGCGGCGGCACGCGTCCTGATCGAGGCGATGGTCTGGGTCATCGTCGCCTATTTCGTCTGGCATTCGCTGCATGCCCGCGTCGAGGCCAACTGGTTCGCGCCAATCTATCCGGCCTTCGTAGTGGCTGCTGCGGCGGCGGCCCATCTCGTCGCCTGGTCGGCGCGCGAGCAGCGCACCGCGGCATTCTGCCTGCGCTGGGCGCTGCCCGCCGGCGTCGTGATGTTCGTTGCGCTGATCGTGCAGGCGAACACGGGCCTGCTGTCCGGCTACCGGCGCGACGCCACGGTGCGCAGTGTCGGCGTCGGCTGGCGCCCACTGGCCGACGAGATCGAGGCGGCACGCGTGCGCGTCGGCGCCTCCTGCGTGCTGGCGATGGATTATGGCACCACCGCCTGGCTGTCGTTCTATCTCCCGCCGGGGACCTGCGTGCTGCAGCCGATCCAGCGCATCCGCTGGGTCAATTTTCCCGAGCCTGATCCGGCCAAGCTCGCGGGGACGCAACTGTTCGTCGACGAGGCACAGATCGCGACGCGGGTCTACGTGAGCAAAACGTTCGGCCGCATCGAGAAGGTCGGCGAGGCCGCGCGCAAGCGCGGGCCCTTGACCATCGAGACCTACGCGTTCTACTCGCTCGGCGAGCCGAAGGCCGAGCTCCTCGACCGCACGTCGCCGCCGGAGCTGCAGCGCTGACGCGCGCGTCAGGCCTGCGGGATGATATCGGCCAGCGCCTTGTCCCGGCCGTGGATCGCAACCATGTTGATATCGGCGTCGACGGTCTTGTAGCCGCGGCGATCGAACCATTGCCGCAACTGGTCGGCATCGGTCTTGATCTTCTCGACCAGCATGATCGGCGTGCAGCGCTCGATCGTCGCCGCCGCCCCTTCGAGCGCCTCGAGCTCCATGCCCTCGACATCGAGCTTGATCAGGTCGCAGCGCGGCAGGTTGAAATCGTCCAGCGGAAGCTTGCGCACCTCGACGGTATCGTTCGCGTAGTCGATGGCCTGGCCGATGAACTCGGTGTTGGGACGCTGGCGCAGCTCGAGGCTGCCGAAGCTCGACGGGGTCAGATAGTTCGGGCTCGGGATGTTGAGCACGCCGCGCTCCGAGGAGACCGCGGCATGGATCGCGATCGCGTTGAAGCAGTTGTTGATCGCGATATTGCCGGCGAGCGCGTAGTAGATCCGCTCCTGCGCCTCGATCGAGAGCACGGATCCCCAGCCGGTCATCGCCTTCGCCCATTCGACGGTGTGGACGCCGATATTGGCGCCACAGTCGATTGCGACCGCGCCGTCGCCATAGTGCCTGCGGCGCACGCCGAGCAGGCGGACGGCGAGCTGCACCTCTCCCGGATCGAACGCGCCGGTGTTGAGGATCTGGAAGCCGACACCGTAGCCGCGGTTGGCGTCGATCATGCGATAGTCGAGCCGGTTGACGATCATCGTACCTTGATTGGTCGAGGCCAGCACGAAGGCCAGCTTCCGGTCGGGGATCTGCATGGAGAGGTCCTCTCGTGTCGTCTCGGCAGGGAGCGGACGCGGTACGATTCGCCGACGGAGTGTCGCAGAGAATCGTCCCGTACCATACTGCCGCCAGCGGCCACAGCGCCTGTAGCTCCGGGTCGCTACGGATGCGCTTGTCGCGCCCGGCCTGCCGGAGCGGGGGCTTTCGACCGGCGAGACCTGCGGCCTTTACCTCGTCAGCGCGCGCAAACGAGAGATCATCGATCGCGCGCCGCCGCCCCGGCCCAATCGTTAACGCGGCGTGCGCTGTTTTACGGATCGGCGCAGCCGACGGATGCTGCCTCTCCGGATTTTCCCGGTACGGTAATATTGCATGTGGCTGCAGTTTTGCCCTGTTTCCGCCCTGTTTGACGGCAAAACAGGCCCTGAAGGTTAACCCGCCCCTAATCCGCCAACACTTAATCAGCATTTAACTAAAAGTCGCCTTAATGAAGCTCTGTGCTTCTGCGAGATGCAAAGCGGGTGTCCGTGGCGCATCGAGCGAGAGTTGTCGAGTATTCGTTCGGGCGTGAGTGAATGAGTAACAGTCGAGCTGCGTTGGCCGCACGAAATCGCAGGAAGTCCTCCCTGATCGCGTTCTCTCACAAATTGATCGGTGGCGCGGCAATCGCATGCCTGATCGGGGGCTGCGCCGTGACGGTCTATACCAAGATCATCGCGGCCGACGCCTATCCGACCCTGGGCAGCATCGAGCAGGACGAGCCCGTCGTGCGCCCCGCGCCGCGGCTCGCGACGCGCAGCGCCGCCGAAGCGGTGGGCGACGCCTTCTCGGCATTCCCGGAATCTCCCCCCGTCACCACGGTCGCCGCCATCACGCCGCAGATGTTCAACGACCGCTTCGGCGCGGCCGTGCCGCAGGGCGTGGCCTCCAACGCCGCGAACGGCGCGCCGCCGCTGTCCAAGCTCGCCGAAGCCGCGCCGCCCAGGCCCGTCGAGGCCAGGCAGATCGAGACGAAGCCGTCCGAAGCCAGGCCGGCTGAGCCTGCGAAGGTTGCCGAGGCGCCGAAGAAGGATGCCCGGCCGCCGATGCAGCTGGCGCTCGCCAATACCAAGCCGGCCGCGCAGCCGCAGCAGCCCGTGACGCCGGCGCAGGCTGCCGAGGCCAATGCGCCGAAGAGCAGCGGCTTCTCGCTGCGCGCGATGACCGAGCGCGCCAAGGCGGCGGTGCTGTCGATCGCGGGTGATCGTCACTCGATCCAGGAAAAGCTCTGGGGCAAGCCGGAGAACCAGGATGGCGGCCTCCTGGCCTATGCTTCGGCTGATTCCAACATCACCGCCAGCATCGCCAAGGATCCGACCCGCGGCGGCCGGCCGCCTTATGATCTGAGCACCGCGGTCTACGACATCTCGGCCAAGGCGGTGTATCTGCCCGACGGTACCAAGCTCGAGGCGCATTCCGGCCTCGGCGAGAACCTCGACAAGCCGAGCTCGGAGAAAATCAAGATGCGTGGCGTCACGCCGCCGCACATCTACGAGCTGAAGCCGCGCGAGGCGCTGTTCCATGGCGTGCCGGCGCTGCGGCTGAACCCGATCGGCGGCGAGGACGCCATCCACGGCCGCAACGGCCTGCTGGCGCACACCTTCATGCTCGGCCCGAACGGCGACTCCAACGGCTGCGTGTCGTTCCGCGACTACTACGCGTTCCTCGATGCCTACAAGAACAAGGGCATCCGCAAGCTCGCCGTCCTCGCCCGCATCGAGTGAGGCGGGCAGGGGGCGTTGAGGTGTGATCTGCATGGCCGCCCTCGCACTCAGCAGTAGTTCCGAACTGGAGGGCGTGCAAAGGTGCGCCGTGACCCCCGCCGCACGAGTGCTATATCGCCAACTACTACGCTGCGCGATACAGCGTCCTCTCCCCTTGTGGGAGAGGGCATGTACGGCCCTTCCGAGTATTCGGTTGGGTGAGGGGCATCTCTCCGCAAGCGAACTCGCGGAGGCAGACCCCTCACCCAACCGAGCACGCCGTGCTCTCCTACATGCCCTCTCCCACAAGGGGAGAGGGCGCATTCACTCGCAGCGCTCGTCCGATCTCCCAATCTCCAAGAGCATGCACTCTTAGAGCCACAAGCTCGAGAATCCATTGGATGCCGTGCGGCAACGAGCGCAGTGATGCGGCTTCGGGATCGGCGTCGCTCCGGGCGACCGCTTCATGCGATCGCAGGGGAAGAAGGGCAGACGGATACACAGCTCGAACACCTCGGCCACGACGTCGCATTCTCGCGGCGAATGACGCCCGAGTGATGCCAGCGACATCGCCCTCGAAAATCGTGAGAGGGCGCGGGGAATGCCGGGTGAGGGCCTCACCCATGGCCCGCCTGCAACAAAGAAAGCAGGCGGCAGTCACCACAGGTTCAGCCGCATCATCCGGCATTCCCCGCGCGATGGATTGACGGCTTATACGTGGTCTCCCTGGTGCGCCGGCTGTCTGGCCACCATCGGTCGGAGCATTCGTCTCTCTCGACCTTGACACCAGCGTCGGGGTGTCAGGACATCACGACTTCGCCGTGCGCATCTCCGCGTTCGTCGGCATGACCGAAGTCACGCTGCGAGGCGATGCGCCCACCGCATCCCGCCCTCCACGTTCATGACGATCGCGAAGCGCCCCTCTCATGAGGGCGGGACCGGCATAGAATGCATGATTTCTGATTTTTGGAAATAGGAAAATGTTCGGGCTCGGCGGTGAGCGTGGTGATCCCATTGGCTGTGCTCGACAAATGAGCTTCCGCGCGCACGCATTTTCGATCGCTCGAATGACCATTTGCGACCTTGTAGCTCGCGAGAATGCGCAACTGATTTGCCCGACGAGCAGTCTGGTTGTTGCAAATCTGTCGCGGTGCAGGGGACTGCAACGCCATCGCTTCGCGCTGCGGCCTTGACGGCTTCGGGAAATTCTGCGCATAGCTCTGCCCCATCGAAATCGATGCGCCGTTTGCCGGCGCGCTCTTGAGGACCACGACCGTGTTGAGCCTACGCTCACATCTCGCGAACGCCCCCGCCAACGAACGACCGTTTACCTGGTCGCGCGATGGGTCCGGCATGGGCGTCGCCTGTCAGGGTCCTGCCAATCTCGTGCTGTCCCCGGACAAATCGGGACTGCGAATTCCAGCACAAGTATAACTCGCGGCGGGATCTCGACCCTCCGCACCAAGAGCGGAGGGTCTGATGACCCGCATGATGAGCCCAGATTCCGAGACAACCGACCACACGCGAGCACTGTGCTCGCCGGTGGCGCTTGCCTTCGTGCGCATCGTCATGGCCTGCCGCGGCGTCACCGAGGCGCGCGCTCGCCAGATCTATCTCGACTACATCAATGGCGTTCGGCCGGAGCATGCTCCGGCTGGGTTCGACTGATTGACCATGATCGTGCCGGCGCAGGCCGGGCGCGACGAACAGGCCCATGTTCCCATCTGGCGAAGGGACCGGACTGTCGATCCGGTAAGGCGGGTTCGATTCCCGTCATGGGCGCCAACATGACCCGATGAGATCACGAGCCGAGAGAGGAGGTCGACGATGTCAGCAACAAATCCGGCGCTGGTTCTCAACGCCGACTTCCAGCCGCTGAGCTACTTTCCGTTGTCCGTGTTCAGCTGGGAGGATGCGGTCAGGGCCGTGGTCGGCGGATCGCACGTCGTCGTTGCCGAGTACGATCGCGTCGTCCGCAGTCCGAGCGTCACGATGCGGTTGCCGTCGGTGATCGCGCTGCGCGACTACGTCAGACCGGCGACGCGGGTGCCGTTCACGCGCTTCAACGTCTTCCTGCGCGATCGCTTCACGTGTCAGTACTGCGGCGGCCGTTATCTCCACGGCGAGCTGACGTTCGACCACGTGGTGCCGCGCGCCGATGGCGGCGAGACGTCGTGGAGCAACATCGTCGCCGCCTGCAGTCCCTGCAACGCGCGCAAGGACCGGCGTCACCTCAAGCCGCGGCGGCCGCCGTTCGAGCCGACGCGGCACGAGCTGATGGCCGCACAGCGCCTGTTCCCGCCGAGATTCCTGCACGAGACGTGGCAGGACTATCTCTACTGGGACGTGGAGCTGGAGCGCTGACGATGGCCGTGGTGCCCAGATGAGCTCACGTCGTTGCCCGTCGGGCGGCGGCGTGAGCGACATGCGGTGTTCAACGAGCTGCGCGTGTGAACCCGGATGTCGCTGCGCTCATCCGGGCTACGTGGTGGTCACGTGCTTGTAGTGGCGCGTTTGTAGCCCGGATGAGCGCAGCGATATCCGGGGTATCACGAGCTGCGTGTATGAACCCGCATGCCGCTTCGCTCATGCGGGCGACATTCTTTAATGATCGAGAGATCGAAGTGTATCTAATTAGTAACGACGAGATCGGCAGTGAAAATGAGCGAGATGTTTGTCTTGCGTAAAATGGGAATTGCATTTAGCAGAACGATCCTTCGTGATGACTTTGGTTCGGGCTCGCTGAGATCCCGACTGGCGCGGCCGGTGTCCGGTCCCGTGTTCCGTCGTCGCAAAGAGCAAGGAGTCTGTAGCTCATGGAGAGCGTCGGGTTGAAGGCCCGAAGGCATCGGTTCGATTCCGGTCGACACCACCAAAGGATAGCTCAGTTGGATAGAGCAGATGATTATGATTCATCGGGTCGCGGGTTCGACTCCCGCTCCAGCGCTTCGGTTTAGCCTGAAAAGCTAATCGCCTCTGACGAGGACCGGACGCGCGCTTCAGTCGCGGTCCGGCCGTTTTGCCCCAGGGCATTTCGACCAGATCAAAGACACTGCAGAGCCGGCTCTGCGCCGCGGTGGATACCGCGTCCGAAGATGTCGGGAAGGCTGCGCAAGGACGCTCGGACTTATGGTTCGCGCGACTGCGCGCGTGCGCCCGGCATCGTCAGACGCTCAAGCCTCGGCCCGCTCAGTTCACGCAGGAAGCGTCGTCCGGTCCTCACGTCCTTTGATCGATGACATCAGCATTCTGGCCGATGGGCCGGAAAGCAAACCGTGGGAGTGTGTTGTGACTTGGCATCTGGTGACGAAGACCGTGACGGTGGAGGATGGCGAGCGGGCGCTGGTCTGGCGCGACGGCCAGCTCATGCGGGTGCTCGCGCCGGGCCGCCATGTGCTGCTCGATCCGCTGCACCGGCTGAAGGTGCAGGTGTTCGACGTCGTCCGCACCGAATACACCACCGAGCGCTACGCGGTGCTGAAGGCCGCACGGCCCGATCTCGCCGCGGAGCTGTTCGAGGCGGTGGAGACCGGCGCGAACGAGATCGCGATCGTCAGCCTCGACGGCCGGCCGACGCATCTGCTCACGCCCTGGCAGACCCGCGTCTACTGGACGGTCGCGACTGATGTCGAGGTCGAACGCATCGACATCACCAGCGACGTGCGCGTGAGCGCGCGGCACCTGGCGATGATCGAGCGCAACCGGCCGGGCATCGTGACCGAGGCCGTGGTCGAGAACCACGAGGCCGGTCTGCTCCATGTCGACGGCAGGCTGACCGAGCGGCTGGCGCCGGGCCGGCATGCCTTCTGGGCGGTCGGCCGCAAGATCGAGGTCAAGCGCCTCGATCTCAGGCCCACGGTGCTCGAAATCACCGCGCAGGAGATGCTGACAAAGGATCGCATCGCGCTGCGGGTGACGCTGACGGCGTTTCGCCGGATCGTTGATCCGGAGGCGGCGGTGGCGACGTCGCCCGACGTGGACGCGTGGCTGTACCGGCTGGTGCAGTTCGCGATCCGGGAGGCGGTGGCGTCGCGCACGCTCGACGAGGTGCTGGCGGCGAAGGCCTCGCTCGACGCGGAGCTGCGCGACTACGTGCGCGCGCGGCTCGACGGCTCGGGCGTGGAGATCGCGGAGCTCGGCGTGAAGGACGTGATCCTGCCCGGCGAGATCCGCGACCTCGTCAACAAGGTGGTCGAGGCGGAGCGGCTGGCCAAGGCCAACCTGATCCGCCGCCAGGAGGAGACCGCGGCGACGCGCTCGCTCCTGAACACCGCCAGGCTGATGGAGGAGAACCCGCTGCTGCTGCGGCTCAAGGAGCTGGAGTCGCTGGAGCGCCTGGTCGAGAAGGTCGGCCGCATCGACCTGCACGCCGGCGAGGGGGCCGGCCTCGACGCGCTGCTGACGCGGCTGGTGCGGCTGAAGGCGCCCGATGCGGCGTGATGGACAAGAGAGGCCGCCCAAGGGCGGCTTCTCGCTGCCAACGGAGGAGAGATCATGACCGAGATGACCTGGAGAGCTGACAACATCGAGACGATCGCGAATTTCTTCTCCACCGCTGAGTGCGAGGGGTATATCCGCTTGGGTGAATTGATGGGGTTCGAGGAGGCGACGTTGTTTGCGCCTCGCGGCGTGAAGGATCATCGCAACAACGATCGTGTCATCATCGATGACGCCGGGCGCGCGCGGGATCTCTACGAACGCCTCGCCGGCCATCTGGCACCGTCGTTCCAGCATCGCTGGCAGCCGGTCGGGCTGAACGAGCGGCTGCGGATCTATCGCTACGACGTCGGACAGAAGTTTGAATGGCATCGTGACGGGCATTTCGAGCGTGACGATGGTGAGCGCAGCCAATTCACCTTTATGGTCTATTTGAACGATGATTTTGGAGGCGGCACGACGTCGTTCTGCGACGACACCGGTCTGATGCCGGATGGTCCGTTGCGCATCGCACCGGAAAAAGGGATGGCGCTGCTGTTCCATCATCCCATCATGCATCGCGGCGATCCTGTCACGCAGCGCCGCAAATACGTGTTGCGAACCGACGTGATGTATCGGCGGACAGCGTAGCCCGCATGAGCGCAAGCGACGTGCGGGTTGATCACTGCTGATCTTGAGACCCCGGATGTTGCTACGCTCATCCGGGCTACAGGCTGCGCATCGTTCCGGCAATGAACGCAGCCGCCGCCCGATGCTACAAACTGACCTGTATGAAATGCGAGACGTGCCATGATCGACGGAAACACCCTGATCGCCTGGGGCTTCAAGCCCGGCCGCTGGTTCAAGCAGGGCTTGGAGACGGCGAATGCGATGCGCGCTGATGGCGCCAACGACGATGCGATCTTCGCGGCACTGCAGGCGCTGCAGCCGGTGGAGACCTTGATGCGCACCAACGGCGTGCCGTTCGCGATGCTGATCGATGCCGACAACGAGCTCGAGCGCGCCAACGTCGCGGCGGTCGCACAGCACATGGATGCCCTGATGCGGGTGCCGACCATCGTGGCCGGCGCCGTGATGCCGGACGCCTGCCCGTCGGGGACGGCGCTCGGCACCATTCCGGTCGGCGGCGTGGTGGCCTGCGAGGACGCGATCCATCCGGGCTTTCACTCCTCCGACATCTGCTGCTCGGTGGCGGTGACCGTGTTCGCGCGCAAGGACGATCCCAAGCGCATCCTCGATGCCGTCAATGCGGTGACCCATTTCGGTCCCGGCGGCCGCGACCGGCTGCATCAGCCGCCCGACGAGGTGATGGCGGGGTTCGAGGCCAACCCCTTCTTGAAGGGGCTGGAGCGCTTCGCGATCGGTCACTTCGCCACGCAGGGCGACGGCAACCACTTCGCTTATGTCGGTCATCTCACATCGACCGGTCAGGCGGCGCTGGTGACGCATCACGGCTCGCGCGGCTTCGGTGCGCAGCTCTACAAGCGCGGCATGGCGGTGGCGAAGCGGCACACCGCGATCCACGCGCCGAAGGTCCCGGAGCACAGCGCCTGGATCAAGGCGTCGAGCGACGACGGCCGGGCGTATTGGGAGGCGTTGCAGGTGGCGCGGCTGTGGACCAGGGCCAACCACCACGCGATCCATGACCTCGCGGCGGCGAAGCTCGGCAACGCCGTCACGGACCGGTTCTGGAACGAGCACAACTTCGTTTTCCAGAAGAGCGACGGCCTGTTCTATCACGGCAAGGGGGCGACGCCGAACTGGTCCGGCTTCTCGGCCGATGATGACGGACGCACCATCGTGCCGCTCAACATGGCCGAGCCGGTGCTGATTCTGAAGCACCGGGACAACAAGGACGCGCTCGGCTTCGCGCCACACGGCGCCGGGCGCAATCTCGGGCGGAAGGCTTTTCTGCGCGAGAATCGTCCCGAGCTGCCTGATGGCATCGACGCGCGCTTCTATTGCGGCAAGCCCGATCTGTCGGAGCTGCCGCAGGCCTACAAGAACGCCGCGTCGGTGCGGGCGCAGATCGCACGCTACGGGCTCGGCGAGGTGATCGACGAGGTGATCCCTTACGGCTCGATCATGGCCGGCGACTGGGAAGCCGACGCGCCGTGGCGAAAGGGACGGTGAGAGCTACGATCAGGGAGAGGTCGCCCACGGGCGGCCTCTCGTTGACGAATGGGCAGGGGCTGGAGATCTTCGGCAGCCGCGTGGCTTCCGGTTCATTTGGTGATTGCGCAGGCTCGGGCCTTCCCTCATCCTCAGGGTGTGAAGAGGGGGAAGACGCGATGACGAGCCTGGAGGTGGGCGCGACCGGGCCGAGGCGCGAGCCGTGGTGGGCGATCGTAGCGATCTTCATCGCGGGCTTCGTGGCTCTTTGCCTGCTGCTGGCCTCGCCGGTGCTGATCCGCACCTTTCTGTTTCAGCCGTTCAACATTCCTTCATCCTCGAACATTCCAACGCTTCTCGTCGGCGATATCTTCTTCGTGTCGAAATATCCCTATGGCTACAGCCGCTTCACTTGGCCGTTGTCATGGCCTTCGTCGCTGCCGCCGTCGGCGCGGATCTGGGGTGCGACGCCTGCGCGCGGCGATGTCGTCGCGTTCTTCCTGCCGAAAGACAATGCGACCGTCTATATCAAGCGCGTCGTCGGACTGCCCGGCGATCGCGTCCAGATGAAGGACGGAGTGCTCTACATCAACGATACGGCCGTCGCGCGCGAGCGGGTCGAGGATCTGACCGGAGAGGCGGCCTGCGGGGGCGATGCGACCGAGCGCGTCAAGCGCTGGCGCGAGACCTTGCCGAATGGCGTGAGCTACGAGACGCTGGATTGCGTCAGCAACGGCTTCTTCGACAACACCAATGTCTTCGTCGTGCCGCCCGGCCGGCTGTTCATGCTCGGCGACAACCGTGACAACTCGACCGACAGCCGCGTGCTGTCCCAGATCGGCTATGTGCCGATCGAGAACGTCATCGGCCGCGCCGCCATGATCTTCTTTTCGGCCGCCGGTGCCGGCAAAGGCAGGCCCGGCCGCATCCGCTTCGAGCGGATCGGGACGATGGTGAGGTAGACCGGTCGCGGATGTCGTAGCCCGCATGAGCGAAGCGACATGCGGCACTGCCGACTCTGCTTCTCGAGACCCCGGATATCGCTTCGCTCATGCGGGCTACGCTCTGAGCAAAGAAAAGGGCGCGGCTTTCGCCGCGCCCTTGGTATCTTCGCGAGGAGGCCGGACTTAGAAGTCCATGCCGCCCATGCCGCCGCCCGGAGGCATCGCGGGGCCGCCGGCGTTCTTCTTCGGCAGCTCGGCGACCATTGCCTCGGTGGTGATCAGCAGGCCGGCCACCGACGCGGCGTTCTGGATCGCGGCGCGCACGACCTTGGTCGGGTCGATGATGCCCTTGGACACCATGTTCACGTAGTCGCCCGACTGCGAGTCGAAGCCGTACGCATACTGCTCCTTCTCGAGGATCTTGCCGACGATGACCGAGCCGTCCTCGCCCGCGTTGATCGCGATCTGGCGGGCCGGGGCGGAGAGCGCCTTGCGGACGATCTCGATGCCGGTCTTCTGGTCCTCGTTCTTGGCGCGGACGCCCTTGAGCTGCTCGGAGGCCCGGAGCAGGGCGACGCCGCCGCCCGGCAGGATGCCTTCCTCGACAGCCGCGCGGGTCGCATGCATCGCGTCATCCACGCGATCCTTGCGCTCCTTCACCTCGACCTCGGTCGCGCCGCCGACGCGGATCACCGCGACGCCGCCGGCGAGCTTGGCCAGACGCTCCTGCAGCTTCTCACGGTCGTAGTCCGAGGTGGTCTCCTCGATCTGCGCCTTGATCTGCTGAACGCGCGCCTCGATGTCGGCCTTCTTGCCGGCGCCGTTGACGATCGTGGTGTTCTCCTTGTCGATCATCACCTTCTTGGCGCGGCCGAGCATGGAGAGGTTGACGTTCTCGAGCTTGATGCCGAGATCTTCCGAGATCGCCTGGCCGCCGGTCAGGATCGCGATGTCCTGCAGCATGGCCTTGCGGCGGTCGCCGAAGCCCGGCGCCTTGACGGCAGCGACCTTCAGGCCGCCACGCAGACGGTTCACGACCAGGGTGGCGAGAGCCTCGCCCTCGACATCCTCGGCGACGATCACCAGCGGCTTGCCGGTCTGCACCACGGCCTCGAGCAGCGGCAGCAGCTCGTTCAGCGACGACAGCTTCTTCTCGTTGATGAGGATGTAGGCGTCGTCCATCTCGACGCGCATCTTGTCGGCATTGGTCACGAAGTACGGAGAAATGTAGCCGCGATCGAACTGCATGCCCTCGACGACGTCGAGCTCGGTCTCGAGCGACTTGGCTTCCTCGACGGTGATCACGCCCTCGTTGCCGACCTTCTTCATGGCGTCGGCGAGGAACTTGCCGATCTCGGAGTCGCCGTTGGCGGAGATGGTGCCAACCTGGGCGATCTCGTCGTTCGACGTGACCTTCTTGGAGTTCTTGACGAGATCGGCAACGACCGCCTCGACCGCGAGGTCGATGCCGCGCTTCAGATCCATCGGGTTCATGCCGGCGGCAACCGCCTTGGCGCCTTCGCGGACGATGGCCTGGGCCAGCACGGTCGCGGTGGTGGTGCCGTCGCCGGCCGCGTCAGCGGACTTCGAGGCGACTTCGCGCACCATCTGCGCGCCCATGTTCTCGAACTTGTCGTCGAGCTCGATCTCCTTGGCGACGGTGACGCCGTCCTTGGTGATGCGCGGCGCGCCGAACGACTTGTCGAGGACGACGTTGCGGCCCTTCGGACCGAGCGTGACTTTCACGGCATTGGCGAGAATGTCCACGCCGCGCAGCATGCGGTCGCGGGCTTCGACGCCGAACTTTACGTCTTTCGCTGACATATTGGGTTTCCCTGGTTTTGATCGAGATCCTCGTCCTGAGGAGCCCGCGCAGCGGGCGTCTCGAAGGACGAGATGAGGAGGTGGTTGGGGCCTCATCCTTCGAGACGCCGGCTCAAGCCGGCTCCTCAGGATGAGGGGCAACGGCGCTTAGGCGGCCTTCTTCTTGGCCGCGGTGTCGGTGAGAACGCCCATGATGTCGCTCTCCTTCATGATGAGCAGCTCCTGGCCGTCGATCTTGACCTCGGTGCCCGACCACTTGCCGAACAGCACGCGGTCACCGACCTGAACGTCGAGCGGGACGAGCTTGCCGCTCTCGTCGCGGGCGCCGGGGCCCACCGCGATCACTTCGCCCTGCGAGGGCTTTTCCTTGGCCGAGTCGGGGATGATGATGCCGCCAGCGGTCTTCTCTTCGGCGTCGATGCGCTTGACCACGACGCGGTCGTGAAGCGGACGGAAAGCCATACAGTCCTCCTAAGGTATTGAAGCGATTGTCAGTTTCTGGAGATTTGGCAGTCGGCGCCGGCGAGTGCCAGCACGCGGGCTGGATTTAGGGGAGAGTTTTATGCCGGGCAAGGCCTTGTAGCAGAAAAATTAGCAGTCGATCGCGGGCTCTGCCAAAGCGTTCCGACAGCGTTAACGGAGGCGGAACGAACCGCGAAACCCCGTATTAGCACCTGGGCTAAGTGGCTGCTAATGCAGCATTTTTCAACATGTCGTTAAACATTTAAGCTTGAGATGGGTTGAGGACATGCGTCACATTTCTAGGCGGTGAGCGCATCGTTGCCGGGTGGCTCCATCCCCGGTTGGCCACACGGACATGCGCTCCAGAAACGGAGGTTGGCATGGTGTCGAGGGTTGAGGTTTCCGAGGACTTTCGGAAACAGGTGCTGGGTTACGGGCTGACGACCGCGCAGATCCTGTATCGGATGCCGGACCATCGCTCGCTGCTGCAGACCTATGTCTGGCAGAACTACGACCTGTTTCCGAAATTCCCTGCGCTGCAGGACTTCCTGGCGTTCTGGGAGGAGAAGATCGAGGGCCCGCTGTACTCGGTCACCGTGGCGCATTCCAAGCTGATCAAGCCCGCCGAGCTGCGCGCCGTCGACGGCGTGTTCGTGCTGCATTGAGCTGACAACCCCGCCATCGGTGTCATTCCGGGCTCGTGCTGCGCACGCCCCGGAATGACGACCTTTGTTGGAGCTCTGCCGAGTCCCCCCAATTGTGATAGCCTCTGACCCGAGGACTCGCAGGGAGAGCGCCATGGCCAAGAAGAGCCGCAGCACCACATCATCATCACGCACCGCCGCGAAGGCTGCGCCGCGTAAGGTCGCAAAGACAAGGCCGACGGCGAAGACTGTCGCCAAGACGGCCGCCAAGCCGGGCAGGGCGGCTGCACCGTCCGCGCGCAAGGCGCTCGTGAGCAAGGGGCGGCCAGCACCGGCGCCGCGCCGGCGCAAGCAGAAGGTCGCGATCAGCCATCACCGCGAGGAGGATTTCAGGGCCGACGGCCTGCGCGCCTATGCGCATTATCGCGACCTCGGCATCGCCGACGCGACGCACGGCCTGGCGCGCGCGCATGTCATCCGCATGCTGCCACCGTGCAATCCGCAGGAGGTCTCCAAGCTGCACACCCATGCGGTCGACTTCCAGATGGTCTATGTGCTCAAGGGCTGGGTGAAGAGCTACCTCGAAGGCGTCGGCGAGACGCTGATGAAGGAGGGCAGCTGCTGGACCCAGCCGCCGAAGATCCGCCACATGATCCTCGACTATTCCGACGACGTCGAGCTGCTCGAGGTGATCCTGCCGGCCGACTTCAAAACCGTCGAACTGTCGACGTAAAGCCGACAGAAATGGATGGAAACATCCGCGACGCGGTGGACGGCGGTCCCATCGCGCGTGTGTGTTGACATCCGGTCTCGCGTCATTGGGACGGATGGGCCGGCGACGAATCCGTCAGACGTGTTCGTCGCGGGCTTGCGTAAAGGCGTACCCGTCCCGTTGCCGCGCTTCGTCGTCCAGTTCGCTCCGACCATTGCGTGCGCGCCTCGCACGCGTGCATCGATGCAGCCTCGCATCGCCAACGCGGGCGCCGGCTCGGCTTCAGGTGCAGGCCATCGCGAGGACATCGACTGGCTGCGCGCCATCGCGGTGCTCTCCGTCGTCGCATTCCATTTCGAGGCGCCGGCGATCTTCGGCGGCTTCGTCGGCGTCGACATCTTCTTCGTCATCTCAGGATACCTGATCACCGGCATCATCGCGGCAGAGATGGCGCAGGGCCGCTTCTCGTTCGCGCAATTCTACGAGCGGAGGGTGCGGCGGCTGCTGCCGGCGCTCTACGCCATGGTGGCGTTCGCGGCGCTCCCGGCGTCGCAGGACATGCTGGGCTCCGAGCGCGCCGAGTTCCTCCGTTCCGCGGCCGCCGTCGTCACCTTCACCTCGAACATCTTCTTCTGGCTGCAGTCCGGCTATTTTGACCACGCGGCGGTCGAGAAGCCGCTGCTGCATACCTGGTCGCTGGCGGTCGAAGAGCAGTTCTATCTGGTGCTGCCCGTGGTGGTCTGGGCCGTGCTGCGGCTGGCGCGCGGCCACAGGCTCGCGCTGCCGGTCACTCTCGCGCTGCTTGCCACAGGCTCGTTCGCGCTCGGCCTGATGCTGATGCGCGGCGGCGCGTCCGCGAGCGCGTTCTTCCTCAGCCCGCCGCGCGCCTGGGAATTCCTGCTCGGCAGCCTGGTCGCGATATCCGGCCTTCCCGCGCCGCGGCCGGGTCTCGTTCAGCGCGGCGCCCGCGCGCTGTCGCTGCTGCTGATGGCGGTGCCGATCCTGGCGCTGCGCCCCGGACCGGGCTTCCCCGGCGTCGACGCGCTGGCGCCATGCCTCGGCGCGGCGCTGTTCCTGTGGAGCGGCGCCGGCGTGGCCAATGTGCCGCGCAGCCCGCTGTCGCCGCTCGGCGTGGCGGCGTTCTTCGGCCGCATCTCCTATTCGCTGTATCTCTGGCACTGGCCGCTGTTCGCCTTCGCGCGCTTCGCCAAGCCCGGTCTCGCGCTCGACGGCTGGGAGCGGGCGGCCCTGTTCGTCCTCACGGTCGCGGTCGCCACGCTGTCCTGGCGCTTCATCGAGCAGCCGTTCCGCAACCGCCGGCTCGCGGCGACTCCGCGCGCCGCGTTCGGTCTTGCGGCGCTGGCGAGCCTGCTGCTGCTGGCCGGCAGCGGCGTCGGCCTGCTGCGCGCCGGCGCGGTGTCTGACAACGACCGCGCGGCGCAGCGGCTGGACGCCTACAATGCCTACGACATGAAGCCGGTCTATCGCTACGGCACCTGCTTCACGACACCGGACGGCCGGGTCGCCGAGGATTGTCTGCAGGCGGTGGCCGGCAAGACCAATGTGCTGCTGTGGGGCGACAGTTTTGCGGCCCACTACTATCACGGCCTCAGGGCCCAGCTCGATCAGGACACCGTCAACATCATGCAGGCGAGCCAGCCCACCTGCATGCCGACCTTCAGCGCGGAGACGCAGGGCGTCGCGGCCTGCCGCGCCCTGGCGAGCCAGATGCGCGACTATTTCGGGCAAGCGCGGCCCGACCTCGTGGTGATGTCGGCGGACTGGCTGGAGAACGCGCGCCCACCGCGGTTCGCCGGCATGGTGCGCGACCTCAAGCAGACGCTGCAACGGCTGCAGGAGGCCGGCATTCCGGTGGTTCTGCTCGGTCCCTCCGTGCAATTTCGCGCGCGACTGCCGTCGATGCTGGCGCGCGCCACCTTGCGCGGCGCGACTCCGGATCCCGTGGCTTTCGTCCGCTCGGACATCTTCGCGCTGGATGCGGCCATGCAGGCTGCGCTGCCGAGTGGCGAGGGCTTTTCCTACGTCTCGATCCTGTCGGCGGTCTGCGAGGACGGCCGCTGTCCACTCACGGTCGGCGACGTCCCGCTGTCCTTCGACCACGCGCATCTCACCGCGGCGGGCTCGCGCCATGTGATGGCTCGGATCGCGCCGCTGCTTCTCCCGCAGGCGACGGAGCTCAGCTCACGTCAGCAGGCCGACGATCGCACCCATCAGGCAGGTGGTGAGGGTGCCCGAGACGATTGACTTGAGGCCGAGCGCGTTGATCTCGTCGCGCCGCGTCGGCGCCATGGTGCCGAGGCCGCCGATCATGATGCCGAGGCTGGCGAAGTTGGCGAAGCCGCACATCGCATAGAGCATGATCAGCCGCGCGCGCGGATCGAGCGCGCCTGCATCGAGCTTCGCCAGCTCGACATAGGCGATCAGCTCGTTCAGCACCGTCTTGGTGCCCATCAGGCTGCCGGCGGTGACGGCCTGCGGCCATGGCAGGCCCATCAGCCAGCACACCGGCGCCATCACGAGGCCGAGCAGCCGCTGCAGCGAGATGTCGGCGCCGCCGATGGCGGGCAGCAGCGACAGGATCGCGTTGGCGAGATGCACCAGCGCGACGAGCACCAGCAGCAGCGCCACGATGTTCATCAAGAGCTCGAGCCCGGCGCTGGTGCCCTTGACGATCGCGTCCATGGTCGATGTGGCCTCGGTCCCGGGATCTGCGAGCGCGCCGCCGGTGAGCTGCTTCGAGGTCTCCGGCACCATGATCAGGCTGATCAGGATCGACGCCGGCGCGCCGAGCACCGAGGCGATGACGAAATGCGCGGCGGCATCCGGGATCAGCGGCGCCAGCAGCGTGGCGTAGAGCACCAGCACGGTGCCGGCGATGCCGGCCATGCCGCCGGTCATGACGAGAAACAATTCGCTGCGTGTCATCTGCGCGAGATATGGCCGGATGAACAGCGGCGCTTCCACCATGCCCAGGAAGACATTCGCGGCCGTCGACAGGCCGACCGCGCCGCCGACGCCGAGGGTGCGCTCCAGCAGCCAGGCCATGCCGCGCACCAAGGGCGGCAGAACTCGCCAGTAGAACAAGAGCGTCGTGAGCACGCTCATGACCAGCACGATCGGCAGCGCCTGGAAGGCGAGCACGAAATCGGCACCGGGCGCCTTCAGCTCGAAGGGCAGGGCGCCGCCGCCGACATAGCCGAAGACGAACGAGGTGCCGGCCCGGGAGGCCGACGAGATGGCGCCCACGACATCGTTGATGGCGCCGAACGCGCGGGCGACGGCGGGGACCTTGAGCAGGACGATAGCCGTCACGAGTGTCACCACCAGCCCGAGCCCGGCCTGTTTCAACGACACCGCGCGCCGGTTTTCGCCGAGCGCCCATGCGATCGCCAGCAGCGCGACGATCCCGAACCCCGATTGCAGCTGAAGCATCAGATCCCCCGAACCCCGTTTCATTATGAGCGCAGGGAACTGCCGCGTGCAATGCCGCGCGGCCATGCGGGGCCCGCGATTGACAAGCCATGAGGGCTGCGTCACGCAGGCGCATCATGTCGTCCACCGTCCCGATCGGCGCGCGCGATCTCCTGAAGCAGAGCGCGTTCCTGTTCTTCCTGTCGTCCCGCAGCCTGTCGCGCTTTGCGAGCCAGATCGCGGCGGTGGCGATCGGCTGGCAGATCTACGATCTGACCGGGCGCGCCTTCGATCTCGGCATGGTCGGGCTGATCCAGTTCCTGCCAACGGCCCTGCTGGTGTTCGTCGCCGGCAGCGCCGCTGACCGATTCCAGCGCAAGCGCGTCGTGCAGCTCTGTCAGCTCGTCGAGGCGCTGACCGCGCTCTATCTGTGCTGGGGCGCCACTACCGGCCAGCTCGGCGAATTCCAGCTGTTCGCGGCGGTCTTCGTGCTCGGCATTGCCGGCGCGTTCGAGAGCCCCGCGACCGCGGCGCTGCTGCCGCTGATCGCGCCGGCCGGCACGTTACAGCGGGCGAGCGCGCTGTCGAGCGGTGCCGCGCAGCTCGCGACCATCGCGGGGCCTGCGATCGGCGGCTTCGCCTATGCCGTCGCGCCCGGTGTGCCCTACGGCATCATGATGCTGTTCTGGATCGGAGGCATGGCCCTGACCGGCCTGATGCAGGTGCCTGATGACGTGCCGGCCGAGCGGCTCGAGGGCAGCAAGGACGATCTGTTCGCCGGCGTCCGCTTCATCCGCGCCAATCCGGCGATCCTCGGCACCATCTCGCTCGATCTGTTCGCCGTGCTGCTCGGCGGCGTCACTGCGCTGCTGCCGATCTATGCGCGCGATATCCTCGACACCGGGCCGTTCGGGCTCGGCGTGCTGCGCGCCGCGCCCGCGGTCGGCGCGCTGGCGATGACGGCGGTGCTGGCGCGCTACACCATTCGGCGGCGCGTCGGCCTGCGCATGTTCCAGGCGGTCATCGTGTTCGGTGCGGCGACGGTCGTGTTCGCCGTTTCGCAGGTGATGTGGATTTCGGTCGCAGCGCTCGCCATTCTCGGCGCCGCCGACACGATCAGCGTCGTGATCCGTTTCTCCCTCGTCCAGCTCGCCACGCCCAACGAGATGCGCGGCCGCGTCGGCGCGGTGAACTTCCTGTTCATCAACGCCTCCAACCAGCTCGGCCAGTTCGAGAGCGGCGTCACCGCCGCGCTGTTCGGCGCCATGCCGGCCGCCATCCTTGGCGGCCTCGGCACGATCGCGATCGCGCTGGCGTGGATGAAGCTGTTTCCCGAGCTGAGGAAGGTCGAGCGGTTGGAGTAGCGGGCCAGCATCGGCTCGCGTCGGGGGAGAGAACGGGTTGTGACGACGGTTTCTCCGTCATTCCGGGGCATCGCGCAGCGATGAGCCCGGAATCCATAATCGCGACACGTCGTGTGGCGGAGAAGAGCGCCACATCCATCTCGCACCAAATAACCGCTCGTGGCTATGGATTCCGGGCTCGCGCTTCGCGCGCCCCGGAATGACGTGAGGAGAGAGCGGGGGCCGTGATCGGAAACGGCGATCAGCCGCGTCCGACGAACGGCATCTTCGTCGCCATCACCGTGATGAACAGGACGTTGGCGTCGAGCGGCAGGCCGGCCATGTAGGCGACGGCGTCGCCGACGGCCTTCACGTCCATCCGCGGCTCCGGCATCATGCGGCCGTCGGGCTGCAGCACGCCGCCGACCATGCGCTCGGTCATCGGCGTCTCGGCATTGCCGATGTCGACCTGGCCGACCGCGATGTCATAGGCGCGGCCGTCGAGATTCGAGGCCTTGGTCAGGCCCGTGATCGCATGCTTGGTCGAGGTGTAGGGCGACGAGAACGGACGTGGCGCATGCGCCGAGATCGAGCCGTTGTTGATGATGCGGCCGCCGCGCGGCGACTGGCCCTTCATGATGCGGAACGCGTGCTGCGTGCACAGGAACGGCGCGGTGAGATTGGTGGCGACCACCTGCTGCCATTGCTGCAGCGTCAGGTCTTCGAGCGGCACCGGCGGCGCGCCCATGCCGGCATTGTTGAACAGCACGTCGAGCCGGCCGTAGGTCGACTTCACGGTATCGAACAGCGCCGCGATCGAGGCGGGGTCCGTCATGTCAGCCGGCACGGCGAGGCTCATGCCGGACGGACCGAGCTTGGCGGTTTCCTCCAGCATCTCCTTGCGGCGCCCTGCCAGCACCACGGTGAAGCCGGAGTTCATCAACGCCAGCGATGCGGCGCGGCCGACCCCTGTGCCTGCGCCCGTCACCAGCGCGATCTTCTTTGCCGCTTCAGCCATGTTTCCTCACCTTCAATTCAAGCGTTTTGCAGTTTCAGTGTTTTGACTCGCTCTGAGTCTTATAGGGCGGCCGCGGGATGTTGTTATGCGCCGCGCGCAGGGCCGCCGACCAGCGCGAGCGGAGATCGTGGAAATAGGGCTCGCCGGCCTCGATGCGATGATTGAGGTCGGCCTCGCAGGCCTCCGCGCGCACCACCAGGACGTCGATCGGCAGGCCGACGCCGAGATTCGAGCGCATCGTCGAGTCCATCGAGATCAGGCCCGTCTTCAGCGCCTCGTAGAGCTCGACGTCGTAGTGCATGGCGCGGTCGAGCACCGGCTTGCCGTATTTGTGCTCGCCGATCTGCAGATAGGGCGTGTCGGTGGTGCATTCGATGAAGTTGCCGGCGGTGTAGACCATGAACAGCCGCATCCGCGAGCCCTTGATCTGGCCGCCGAACAGGAACGAGACGTCGAACGAGATGTCCTCGGCCTTCAGCGCCGGCCCTTCGGTGGCGTGCACCATGCGGATCGCCTTGCCGATCCGCTGCGCCGCCTGGAACATGGTCGGCGCGTTCATCAGCGTCTCCACCTCGCCGGTGTCGGGGTCTTCCATTCCTTCGGTCAAGGTCGACAGCACGGACTGGCTGATGGCGAGATTGCCGGCGCTGGCGACCGCCACGATGCGCTCGCCCGGATTGGAGAAGATGTGCAGCTTGCGGAAGGTCGAGACGTTGTCGAGACCGGCATTGGTTCGGGTGTCCGCGATCATGACGAGGCCGTCACGCACCAGAATTCCGCAGCAATAGGTCATCTCAGTCCCCTCGAGCCATTGCGCGAATTACTAGCGAAAATCGACGGTCCCTCCAACCCCGCAGTGCTGTAGCCCGGATGAGCGGCAGCCGGCGCCCGTAGGGCGCTGGTGGGAGCGATATCCGGGATCTCACGCGCTTTCTCGGAGAACCCGCATGTCGCTTCGCTCATGCGGGCTACGGGGCTACGGGCGCGCGTTCCGGAATTCAGGACTGGCGCTGCGACTGCGATTGCGACTGGCCGCCGCGGCCGACCTGCTCGACCTTCACCTTGACGGTGAGCGTCTCGGTGCCGCCGCCATAGCGGGTGCCGCGCACCGGCGCCGCGCCGAGATAATCGAGCCCGATCGCGACCCGGACATGGGCGTCGGTGGTGCAGATGCAGTTGGCGGCGTCGAAGCCGACCCAGCCCAGATCCGGCACATAGGCTTCCGCCCAGGCATGGCCGGCCTCCTGGTGCACCGCACCATCGGAGCGCAGGAAGTGGCCGGACACGAAACGCGCGGGGATGCCGGCGGCGCGCGCGCAGGCAATGAAGATGTGCGCATAGTCCTGGCAGACACCGCGCTTCAGCCCGAAGGCTTCCGCCGCCGAGGTGCCGCTGTGGGTCGGATCCTCGTCGAAGGTCATGTGCTCGTAGACCTGCGTCATCAGCGTGTGCAGAAGACCGAGCACGTCGCTCTCGGACTCCGCGCGCAGATCGCGCACGACTGCGGCCATGGCAGCATTGGCGGCCGTAAGCGGCGTCTGCCGGAGGAAGAAGCTGGGCGGGAAGCGCTCGTCCGCTCCCTTCAGCACGCCGCCGGTGTCGTGGGTCTCGACCAGACCCTCGGCCGTGATTGTGAGATCCTCGAGCGCGCCGTGCGTGATCACATGGGTGACGTTGCCGAATGCGTCCTCATGCATGTCGAGGCGGGAATCGGTCGACACGTCGATCTGCCACTCCGCCACATATTGGCCGTCATTGCTGCCGGGCGTCATGCGGATGATCTGGATGACGCCGGTCGCCGCCGGCTCGTAGCGGTAGGTGGTGGAATGGGAGATACGCAGGCGCATGGCGGTCGACCAGTCTTCGTCAGATGTGCTGTCCGCGGTAGCTCGTTTCACCTCTCCCTGAAAGGGGGGAGGAGGATCCCTCGGGCGGAGGGCAGGGCGCCGGGTGCCGGACGTGGTCTCGCAGACACAGTCCAGCGGGCCGCGATCGCTGTCTCCACTGCGCTCAGATCAGGTACTGCTTGGTGATGATCTCTCCGAGCCGCGAATTGTCGGCGATGAACTCCTGGATGAACTCGTGCACGCCATGCTGGAAGATGTCGTCCATGTTGGAGTGGTCGAGCCGGTTGCGGACGCCGCGGGCATGGCGCTGCGCCGCCCCCTGGCGGCCATAGGCGACGCCGATCTGGTCGAGATTGCGGACGAGGTTGCCGTAGCAGCTCGCCAGCGAGCGCGGCAGCGTGTCGTTGAGGATCAGGAGGTCCGCGATCAGCCAGGGCTTCAGCGTCTCGCGATAGACCCAGTGATAGGCCGTGAGCGCCGACACCGAGCGCAGGATCGAGGTCCACTGATAGTAGTCCAGCGGGCCGCCGACATGCTCCTCCTCGGGCAGCAGCACGTGATATTTGACGTCGAGGATGCGGGCGGTGTTGTCGGCGCGCTCGAGATGCAGGCCGAGCCGCGAGAACCAGTAGGCGTCGTTGCGCAGCATGGTCCGGTAGGCCGAGCCGTCGAAGCGCAGAGAGGTCTCCTGCACGAAGCGCAGGAAGCGCGCCAGCTCCTCGCGCGTCTTG
This sequence comes from Bradyrhizobium sp. SZCCHNS3002, assembly GCF_032377435.1. Taxonomy (NCBI): domain Bacteria; kingdom Pseudomonadati; phylum Pseudomonadota; class Alphaproteobacteria; order Hyphomicrobiales; family Nitrobacteraceae; genus Bradyrhizobium; species Bradyrhizobium sp. SZCCHNS3002. Next base: position 242,651 of record NZ_JAUHHY010000003.1, on the reverse strand, counting down.
GCGCCCTTGCTCCAGACTTCCTGCAGCTCGATCCAGGATCCGTTGAGGGTGTCCCACATCTCCGACGTCAACGCGGTTCGCACCGAGCGGGCGTTGAGACGGGCGGCCTCGATGCAGTTCTTGATCGAGGACGGGTTCGACTGGTTGAACGAGAGATATTCGACGACGTTCTGCTCGTTGGCCTCGGAGTAGTGCTCGTAGAAGCTGACATTGACGCCGGCGGTCATCAGCGCCGATTCCCATTCATTGGTCTTGCCGATATAGGCCGCGGGAAGCGCCGTGACGCGCAGGGTGGCGTCGATGGTGCGAGCAAGGTACTCGGCGCGCTCGACGTAGCGGGCCAGCCAGTACAGGTTTTCGGCGGTGCGCGACAGCATGGGCAATCTATGAGGTGCGATGTGAACCCGCCCCAACCACGGGGAAGGCATGCACGGGAACGAAGTGCGTGAAGCGAGAGCGGCGAGGCTTACTCATCCAGCACCCATGTGTCCTTGGTGCCGCCGCCCTGGCTGGAATTCACCACCAGCGATCCCTCCTTCAGCGCCACGCGGGTGAGGCCGCCGGGCACGATGGTGGTGCGGTCGCGTCCCGTCAGCACGAACGGCCTGAGATCGACATGGCGTGGCGCCAGGCCGGACGCGACGCAGGTCGGGCAGGTCGACAGCGCGAGTGTCGGCTGGGCGATAAAACCCTCCGGCTCGCGCTTCAGCTTGTCGCGGAACGCCTCGATGGTCGCCTTGGTGGCGGCCGGGCCGATCAGCATGCCGTAGCCGCCGGAGCCGTGCACCTCCTTGACGACGAGCTCGCCGAGATGGTCGAGCACGTAGGACAGGTCGGCTGGCTCGCGGCAGCGCCAGGTCTGCACGTTCTTCAGGATCGGCTCCTCGCCGAGATAGAACTTCACGACGTCGGGCATGTAGGAGTAGATCGCCTTGTCGTCGGCGATGCCGGTGCCGACGGCGTTGGCGAGCGTGACATTGCCGGCAACATAGGCCGACATCAGCCCGGGCACGCCGAGCGCCGAATCCGGTCGGAAGGTGAGGGGATCGAGGAAGTCGTCGTCGACGCGGCGGTAGATCACATCGACCCGCTTCAGCCCCTCGGTGGTGCGCATGAACACCTCGTCGTTCTTGACGATGAGGTCGCGGCCCTCGACCAGCTCGATCCCGAGCTTGTCGGCCAGGAACGAGTGCTCGTAATAGGCGGAGTTGTAGATGCCGGGCGTCATCAGTGCGACGGTCGGCTCGGCCGAGGCGCTGAGCGGCGCCACCGAGCGCAAGCACGACAGCAATTCGTCCGGGTAGCGCTCGACCGGCGCGACGCGGTGGCGCGCGAACAGGTCCGGAAACAGCCGCATCATGATCTCGCGGTTTTCCAGCATGTAGGACACGCCCGACGGCGTGCGCGCATTGTCCTCGAGCACGATGAAGTCGTTGGCGTCGACGCGGACGATGTCGATGCCGGCGATGTGGACATAGACGTCGTGCGGCACGTCCTGGCCGTTCATCTCCGGGCGGAAGACCGGGTTCTGGAAGATCAGGTCATCCGGCACCACGTTGGCGCGGAGGATGTCGCGGCCGTGATAGATGTCGCGCAGGAACATGTTCAGCGCCTTGACGCGCTGCTTCAGCCCCTTCTCCAGCAGGATCCATTCCTTGCCGGAGAGGATGCGCGGGATCACGTCGAACGGGATCAGCCGCTCCTGCGCCTCCGCCTCGCCATAGACCGCGAAGGTGATGCCGATTCGCCGGAACAGCAGCTCCGCCTCGTGGCGGCGATACTCCAGCGCCTCCGGCGGCGTTTCCTTCAGCCACCGCGACAGCTCCTGATAAGCCTGACGGACGTCGCCGCCCGGCTCGTTCATTTCGTCGAACGCAACTGCCATAGATGCCCGTGTGTCCCAGCCTCGCCATACACTGCATGACTCCTTGGGATGGTAGCAAGGGGCGGGCCAGCGCGATATGCATTCTCCGGCGGCATTTCGTGGGGGTTGCGAAAGCCGTGCCCGAAAAACCGGCTGCGTGGTGCTCAAATCCGCGGCATAGACTGCGACGTTCCGGATGACATTGGCGCCGTGGCGGGCCAAAAGAGACGCGAGATGCGAGGAGAAACCATGAGCGAGATCGTCACCGCGGGGTTGCTGGTCATCGGCGACGAGATCCTGTCCGGCCGGACCAAGGACAAGAACATCGGCTTCATCGCCGAATACCTCACCAATCTGGGCATCGACCTCAAGGAGGTTCGGGTGGTCTCCGACGACGAGCCGGACATCATCGCCGCGCTCGATGCGCTGCGGCATCGCTACACCTATGTGTTCACCACCGGGGGCATCGGACCGACCCATGACGACATCACCGCGGATGCGATCGCGAAGGCGTTCGGCGTCGGCATCGACCACCATCCCGAGGTCGTGGCGCGCTTCCGCGAGCGCTGGAGCGAGCAGGAGCTCAACGAGGCGCGGCTGCGCATGGCGCGCATCCCCGACGGCGCCGAGCTGATCCAGAGCGCCACCATCCTGGCGCCCGGCTTCAAGCTCGGCAACGTCATCGTCATGGCCGGCGTGCCGTCGATCATGCAGGCGATGATGGACATCGTCGCGCCGAAGCTGAAATCGGGCGTGCGCATGCTGTCGGAGACCGTGCGCGCCAATGCCCGCGAGGGCGACATCGGCGGCCCCCTGCGCGAGATCGCCAAGGCGCATCCGGACACCATCATCGGCAGCTATCCCTTCATCGACGAGGACCAGAAGCCGAACACGCATCTGGTGGTGCGCTCGCGCGACCAGGACAAGCTGTCGGCCGCGATGGCGGCCGTGAAGGAGATGCTCGCCGGGCTCAACGTGACGCGCTAAAGCAGGTGCAGCTTTCGAGAACTCACGGACGAGATGAGATGCCAGACAAGACTTTGAGTGCAGAGGAGCGCGCGGGCCGGGCCTTCCCGGTGTCCTGGGACCAGTTTCACAGGGATTGCCGGGCGCTGACCTGGCGGCTGAACGAGATCGGGCCGTTCCATGCCGTGGTGGCCATCACCCGCGGCGGACTGGTGCCGGCGGCGATCGTGGCGCGCGAGCTTGGCGTGCGTGTCATCGATACGATCTGCATCGCGAGCTATGACCACACCAAGCAGGGCGAGCTGCAGGTCCTGAAGGGCATCTCGGCTGACACGGCGCAACTCGGCGGCGGCACCGGCAAGGGGCTCCTGATCGTCGACGATCTCGTCGACACCGGCAAGACCGGGCGCATGGTCCGCGAGATCCTCCCCGACGCCCATTTCGCCACCGTCTATGCCAAGCCGAAGGGCCGACCGCTGGTCGACACCTTTATCACCGAGGTGTCGCAGGACACCTGGATATTCTTCCCCTGGGACACCGCGCTGTCGTTCGCACCGCCGCTGCGTGACGGGGCGGCATGACAGAGCGAATGGCGAGTAGGGAGTAGCGAATAGGGATTCGGGTGGGCGGGCCGTTCGCTATTCCCTACGCCCCATTCGCTATTCGCCAGCCGAAGGCTCGCCATGCCGCTGCAGAACCGTGTTACCCCGACCGGCGACATCGTCGCCACGCCGCATCGCGGCCTGTTCACCGGCAATCGCGGCATCATCCATGATCCCGCGACGAAGACGCTGCTGAACCGGCGCTGGTCGAGTCCCGCCTGGCTGGTCTGCCTGTGCGAGTTTCGCGGCAAGCGTCGCAAGGTCATGGCAACGCAGAGCTGGACCGAACTGTTCTTCCTCGACGAGGCGACCGCGCTCGCCGCCGGTCATCGCCCCTGCTTCTACTGCCGCCGCGACGACGCCAAGAGGTTTCGTGCGGCGTGGGAGGAGGGCAACGGCGTCGGGGCTCTGCGCATCTCCGAGATTGATCGCGTGCTCCATCGCGAGCGCCTCGATCGCGGTCGCAAGCGCCTGCATCCGCTATCGACGCCGCTCGCCGCCTTGCCTGACGGGGCCATGGTGCAGGCAGGCGAGGAGAGCTTTCTGATCCGAGAAGGCAGGGCGCTGCCCTGGTCGGCGGCGGGCTATGACGCGCCACGCGCAGGGATCACCGACGCGTTGCTGCTGACCCCGCCCTCGACGCTGCGCGCGATCAAGGCGGGCTACGCGCCGGTGCTGCATCCGAGCGCGATGACCTGACCGTCGGGTGATCGAGGCGCCGTACGGATGTGCCGCGCGCAGCTCCGCGCGTCACCACGTGTAGCGCACGATGCCCTTGCCGCCGTAGCTGCGGGTCACATCCGAGAACTCGCCCTCGAAGCTCGCGGCGGCCGACCAGCCATTCCGCCACTTCATTTCAGCGGAGACCGTGGTCAGCGCTGAATTCTGCGCCTGCCGCGCGCCGTTGACGACGAAGGATGCGCCCGGAAGGGTCTGGAACGTGGCCCCGGCCGACCGGCTGGGGTTGAAGTCATAGGCCCAGGCGAAGCGGCTTCGCAGCGTGAACACGCCATCGGCCAACGCATAGGCCTTGTCGGTGCGCAGGCCCAGCTCCGACCGCGTATCGGTGACGTTCTGCGATCCAAAGCGCAGCGCGAACGTGTTGGCGCCGGAGACAGCATTCTCCGCATAGCCCGGCAGGCTGAACGTCGTGAATTGCGCCGCGGCGTAAGGCGTGATCCCGAACCCCATCCAGGGCGCCACGAAGCGATAGCCGCCCTCGACCCGGCCGGCAAAGGTGTTGGCGTCGAAATTCGCCCGGAGCTGGTCGACGCCGGCCACCGTCACGGTGCGGTTGGTGGTGATGTTCTGCCAGCCATACGCCAGTGCTCCCGAGATATAGCCTGCGCCGATATTGTGCCTGACGAAGGCGCCGGCCTGGAACAGGTCGGACCGGCCGCTGCCGCCATTGGCGACGCTGAACGTGGTGCCGCCGCCGGCCATCGAGAACCCGGCGATCGTGGACGGCGAGAAGCGGTAGTCGGCGCCGACGGCCGTGCCGTAGATGTTGCTGGTGGTATTGTTGGACCCGAGCGCGGTGTTGCCATCGGTGGTCTGCGAGCCGCCGAAGCCGGCTGCCCACACGCTCCAGCCCGGCCTGGCCACGGGCGCGGCCGGCGCCTTGGTGTAGATCGCGGCCAGCGCGTCGTTCGGATTGCGCTTGGACGCAAAAGCGAGCGTCTCCTCCGCGTAGCCGATCGCGCCGCTGGGCGCAGAGCCCTGGTCGCCGCGGCCGCCGACGAACGGATCGGTCATGACGCCCATGAACTGCGTCATCGCATTGAACGTCGTCTGCTGCGAGCCGGTCGCGGTCTCGCCCGAGATCTGCGTCAGCCCCGCTGGCGTCAAGCCGGTGAAGACGACGGGAATGCTGCCGTTCGTGTTGAAGTAGTTGCTGAGCGCGTTGCTGACGTTCTGCTGGTTGATGCTCGCCGACGACGTGCCCATCGAGAGGTTGAGGAAGACATCGTTGCTGCCATAGCTCAACGTCGAGGTGAACCCGGCTGGGAGGTTGGTGTTGGTAATGCCGCTGAACGTGCCGCTGACGCCGCCGGTCGCGGTGAGAATGGTGTATTGCTTGGAGATGTAGCTGCCGTTTGCGAAGGTCGCGGTGACGGCGGCGCCCCCGAGCGTCGCAGTGCCGGTGACGGTGGCGAACGACGCCGTGGTCGGATTCACCTGCACCAGGTATTGCGCGCCCGACTGGAACGCGAGGTTGCCGACGACAGCCATGGAGGACGCCGGGGTGCCGTTGCCCGGCGCGAACGAACCTGAGATCGTCGCGTTGGCGCCGGTGACGGTGCCATCTCCGCTCAGCGTGCCGAACGTCTTGTTGAAGCCGTTGAGATCCAGCGTGGCGCCGGACAGCACGCTGAAGACCGTGCTGGCACCGAACGCGCCGGCCGAACCCGCGCGCAGCGTACCTGCGTCGACGTTGGTCGCGCCGGTGTAGGTGTTGGTGCCCGAGAGCAGCAGGATGCCGCCGCCCGCCTTCGCCAGGGTGCCGGCGGAGGCGCCGTCGCCGACGATGCCTTGCAACGTGGTCGTGGTCGCGCTGGCTATGTCGATCGTCGACAGCCCGGCAATCTTGAAGTCGCGGCCGTTGGCGAACGTCGTCGTGCCGGTGACCGCCAATGTGCCGCCGTTGGAAATGATCACGTCGTTGGCGACGTTGCCGAGATTGGCGGTGGCGCCGACCGAGAGCGTGCCGGCGCTGATGTTGACGTTGCCGGTGAACGTATTGGTCGCCGACAGCACCAACGTGCCGATGCCGGTCTTGTTGATCGCCGTGTTGACGCCGCCGGTCGTCAGTCCGGTACCGCCGATGGAGTCGCCGTAGGTCACGGTGCCACCGGACACGCTGATATTGGCCGTCACGCCGCTCAGGAAGATGCCGGCGCCCTGCGCTGCGCCGGCCGCTGCCGAAAACCCGTTGATGGCGCTTGGCCCGATGCCGATGCCGGGGGTACCGGCGGCGCCACCGGTGACGGTGTTGCCCGAAATCGGCGAGTCGAGAATCGTCAGCGTGCCGCCGGTGGCGACATAGATGGCGCCGCCATTGGCGGCGCCGCCATTGCCGCCGGCGCCGCCGTCGGAGCCGGGCCCGGGGCCGCCCGAGCCGCTGGCATTGGTCGCACCGTCGCCGCCGGTGCCGCCGTTGCCGCCATTGGCGTTGCCGCTGCCGCCGGGATTGTTGTTGGTGTAGGTGTTGCTGTTGGTGGTGCCGGAGCCGCCGCCGCCACCGCCGCCGTCGCCGAGCGCGGCGCCCGCGGTGCCGGCCGTGCCTTGCGTGCCGGTATGTCCGCCGGTGCCGCCCGCACCGCCGCCGCCGCTGGCGCCGCCGTTGTTGGCGGCGCCGCCCGCGCCGCCATTGCCGCCGTTCACCGGGTCGGCTGCCGCGTTCTGTGCGCTGCCGCCGTTGCCGCCACTGCCGCCGGTGGCGCTGTTGCTGGTGAAGGTTACCGCGGCGATCGTGACGTTGGCGCCGCTGCCGACCAGCAGGCCGCCGCCGGCGCCGAGACCGCCGCCGCCGCCGCCGCCGGAGCCATAGGCCAGGCCGCCGCTATAATAGCCGTTCTGGCCGTTCTGGCCGTTGCCGCCGATCGCGGCCGTGTTGGTGATCGCCAGGCTGGAGATGTTCACGGTCGGCGCGTTGGCACCGTTGACGACGATGCCCTGAAACGAGGAGGCGCCGTTGATCGTCTGGCCGTTGCCGGTGATGTTCACCGTGACGTTGCTGTTGGCGGCCTGCAGTTGCGCAAGCGAGCTCGACAGCGTGAAGCCGCTGGTGATGTTGATGGTGACGGTCGAGTTGGCGCCGGCGGCCGCGACCGCTGCCACCGCCGTATTCCAGTCGGCCTGGTTGGCGACGTCGATCGCCAGGGCCTGGGTGCTCAACATGGTGCCCGCAAGAAGAACCGAGACGGTCAGCCAGCGCCGCGACTTCGGCGCAGCAAACATCGTTCTCGCAAGGCAAGCCATTGCATTCCCCAATAATGAAGGCGGAGGTCAGATACGAACTGGATTAAGCAGCAAAAAATTCACGCCACACTTGTGGCCAAGAAATGAAATGTTAGGACACATACTGTCAAGCGCAGCAAAGACACACAGCGTCGGGAATGTTGTGCATCTGGTATTTTGCTACCAAGGATAGATTTTTTCCATCCGGCGACCGTGATCGATGATCGCTGCGATCTGCCGCAAAACACAGAGCAGTGCATATGAAAGGCTGACGTGGCCATCGCGGCGGTCGTGCAGGGGCGGCACAGGCGCGGCCGTGCTGTTGCGGCGAATCGCGCGTGGTGAGACCGTGCTCACCTCGGATGCGCTCTTACTTTGATTCCAGGACCGTGTGCGTATCGCCTCCCGGCGCGATCGCGATTGAGCCAGGGCCCCGAGCGCGATGCCTCGGGGGGCGGCGAGCCGTCGACGCCCTTGCCTCGTGTCTGACCTGACCTCTGAGTCAGGCAAACCTTTGCCGCGCCAGCTTTGCGCCGGTGCCGAGCGCCATCAGCTTGGCCTCGGCGATCTCGCGCCGCATCGGCGCCATGCCGCAATTGGTGGTGGCGATGATGTTCTGCTTCGGCACCACCTTCATGACGTCCTCGAGGGTCTTGCAGACGTCCTCGGCGGTCTCGATCGCGTCGCTGGCGACGTCGATGACGCCGGCCTGCACGATCTTGTTCTTGAGCAGGCCGAGCAGCTCGATCGGCACCTTCGAATTGCGGCACTCGACCGCGACCTGCTGGATCGTGCTGGCGTCGATGACCGGGAACGTCTCCTCATACTGCCGCCACTCGCCGCCCAGCGTCTCCTTCCAGTCGGTGTTGGCCTTGATGCCGTAGCCGTAGCAGATGTGCACGGCGGTCGGGCAGGTCAGGCCTTCGGCGGCGCGCTCCAGCGCCTTGATGCCCCAGTCGCGTACCTCGTCCATGTAGACGTTGAAGGCGGGCTCGTCGAACTGGATCATGTCGATGCCGTCGTCGTGTAGCGCCTTGGCCTCCTGGTTCAACAGCTCGGCGAAGGCGAACGCCATCTTGACGCGGTCGCCATAGTAGTTGTCGGCGATGGTGTCGATGATCGTCATCGGTCCGGGCAAGGTGAACTTCACGGCGCGCGTCGTATGCGTGCGCGCGATCCGCGCCTCGTCGCCATGGACGCGGCCCTTCAGCGACAAGGGTGCTACGACCTGCGGCACCATCGCCTTGTAGCGGTCCTTGCGGATGCCCATCTCGACCTTGTGGGCGAAGTCGATGCCTTCGACACGTTCCAGGAATCCGTGCACGAAATGCTGGCGCGACTGCTCGCCCTCGGTGAGAATGTCGATGCCGGAATCCTCCTGCAGCTTCAGCGCCAGGATCGTCGCATCGCGCTTGGCACGCGCCAGCTCCTCGCCCTTCGACTTCCACGGAGCCCACAGCACGTTGGGCTCGGCCAGCCATTCCGGCTTCGGCAGCGAGCCTGCAATGGTCGATGGAAACAGCATGGTCGAACTCTCCAGCATAAAGGCGGTCAGGCTTGAGCGCCTGTCTGCCATGGCTTACCCTTCAGGTACAGAAGAACGAAGCCGCCTCGCGTGTTCCGCAGCGCGGCATAATGGTCCGGGGAAGGAATCGGGGAAGGATGATCGATCTCCATTACGCGCCGACGCCGAACGGCTGGAAGATCTCGATCATGCTCGAGGAACTCGGGCTGCCCTATACCATCATTCCCGTCGACATCCGCGCCGGCGAGCAGTTCAAGCCGGAGTTCCTGGCGATCAGCCCGAACAACCGGATTCCGGCGATCGTCGATCACGCGCCGGCCGATGGCGGCGCGCCGTTCCCGGTGTTCGAGACCGGCGCGATCCTGATCTACCTCGCCGACAAGACCGGCCGTTTCCTGCCGCAGGAGATGCGGGCGCGCTCGCGTGTGATCCAATGGGTGATGTGGCAGATGGCCGGGCTGGGGCCGATGATGGGGCAGCACGGCCATTTCGCGCTGTATGCGGCCGAGAATATCCCTTATGCGATCCAGCGCTATCGTGATGAGGTCATCAGGCTGTTCCATGTGCTCGACGTGCAGCTCGGCAAGACCGGCGCCTATGTCGCCGGCGACGACTACTCGATCGCCGACATCGCCTGCTTTCCGTGGATGATGACGCACAAGGCCCAGGGGTTTACGCTCGACGACTATCCCGGCATCAAGCGCTGGTACGCGGTGTTGCGCGCGCGGCCGAAGCTGCAGGCGGGGCTGGCGATCGGCAAGTTCGTCAAGGAGCCGTTCGACGAGCAGTCGCGTCATGTGATGTTCGGCGCGCGGGCGAAAGAGATGATCGAACGAGGTTCATAAGAAACCCTCATGGTGAGGAGCGCCGCAGGCGCGTCTCGAACCATGAGGCCACGACGCGGGCCTCATCCTTCGAGATGCGCGCAGTGCGCGCTCCTCAGGATGAGGAAAAACAGCCAGAACGGAAATCATCCATGATCGAATTCTTCTTCGACTGCTCCAGCCCCTGGACCTGTCTCGCCTTCCACAACATCCAGCCGCTCGCGCAGGAATTCGACGTCGACATCGTCTGGCGGCCGATCCTGGTCGGCGGCATCTTCAACACCGTCAATCCCAGCGTCTATGCGCAGCGCGAGAAGCCGGTGCCGGCCAAGGCGGCCTACATGCTGAAGGACCTCGGCGATTGGTCCCGCTCGGCCGGGCTCAAGATCAAGATGCCGCCATCGGTGTTCCCTGTGAACAGCGTCAAGGCGATGCGCGGCTGCATCTGGCTCGGCCAGGACATGGTGCCGTTCGCGCGGGCCGTGTTCGAGATCTATTGGGGCGAGGACCAGGACATCTCGCAGGATGCGGTGCTGACCGAGGTGTGCCGGCGCGTCGGCATCGATCCGAAGGCGTTCTTCGATGGGATCGCGCAGCAGGGCATCAAGGACCAGCTGCGCATCAACACCGAGGAGGTCGTCAAGCGCGGCGGCTTCGGCTCGCCGACCATCTTCGTCAATGCCACCGACATGTATTTCGGCAACGACCGGATGCCGCTGATCCGCGAGGCGCTGGCGAGGGCGAAGGGGCGCGCCAGCTGATGGCGCGGGCGATCGTCTGCCGCGAGCTCGGGCCGCCGGAGAAGCTGAAGCTCGAAGACCTTCCGCCACGCCCGCTGGCCGAGGGCGAGGTGCGGGTTAAGATCCGCGCGGCCGGCATCAATTTCCCGGACATCCTGATGGCGGCGGGCGAGTATCAGCTCAAGCCGGAGCTGCCGTTCACGCCCGGCGTGGAGGCGGCCGGCGACGTCATCGCGGTCGGCGCGGCCGCGACCGGCCATGCCGTCGGCGACAAGGTCATCGTCCGGATGCGCTTCGGCGCTTACGCCGAGGAGGCGGTGGTGGCCGGGAGCCAGCTCACGCCGCTGCCGTCGACCTTCGACTATGCTGAAGGCGCGACCTATCTGGCCGGCCACGGCACCGCTCATCACGCGCTGGTCGATCGCGGCCAGCTCAGGCCCGGCGAGACGCTGCTGGTGCATGGCGCCGGCGGTGGCGTCGGCCTTGCCGCCGTCGAGATCGGCAAGCTCCTGGGCGCGACCGTGATCGCGGCGGCGTCGTCGGAGGAGAAACTCGCGGTGGCACGCGCGCGTGGCGCCGATCATCTGGTGCTCTATGCGCGCGAGCCGTTCCGTGATGCCGTCAAGCGCATCACCGATGGCCGCGGCGTCGACGTCGTGTTCGATCCCGTCGGCGGCGAGGTGTTCGAGAACAGCTTGCGCTGCATCGCCTGGGGCGCGCGGCTGCTGGTGATCGGCTTCACCGGCGGCATCGGGCTCGCACGCACCAATCTGATCCTGATGAAGGGCGCCAGCGTGCTCGGCGTCCGTGCCGGCGAGGCGGTGCGGAAGGATCCCGAGCTGGGCCAGCGCCGCATGGCGGCGCTGCTGGAGTTCGCTGAGCAGGGCAAGCTGCGGCCGAACGTCTCCCATCGCGTGCCGTTCGCGGACTACGCCGCGGCGATGCGGCTGTTGATCGATCGCAAGGCGATCGGTCGGGTCGCGCTGGTGATGGACTGAGGCACACAGCGGCGCCAAACCACCGGTGTCGTCCCGGCCTTGAGCCGGGACCCATACCGCGTGATCTCTCTTGTGGCACCCTGAACGTAGTTCTTCGCCAAACAGCGCCCTGTGGTTATGGGTCCCGGATCGGCGCGCGCCGTGCCGCGCGCTTGTCCGGGACGACACCGAGGGTGGGGTTGGCACCGCTCGCCGTCATCGCGAGCGAAGCGAAGCAATCCAGGGCTAAGACGGGACTCTGGATTGTTTCGTCGTGGAGCCTGTCATCGGGCCGCGCTTTGCGCGGACCCGTTTGCTCCTCGCAATGACGGACGACTACTTGTACTCCCGCTCGTCCCACCACGGAAAATAATCCGGCATATCAGCCGTCACCGTGTTCTTGAACTGCGCCGGGCGCTTCTCCAGGAAGGACACCACGCCTTCCTTGACGTCGTCGGAGCGGCCGCGCGCGTAGATGCCGCGGCTGTCGACCTTGTGCGCCTCCATCGGATCGTCGGCGCCCATCATGCGCCACATCATCTGGCGGATCAGCGCGATCGACACCGGCGCGGTCTTCTCCGCGATCTCGCGCGCAAGCGCTCGGGCGGTCGGCAGCAGATCATCCGGCGGCACGACCTTGCTGACGAGGCGGCCGGCGAGCGCCTCCTGCGCCGGAAACACGCGGCCGGTGTAGCACCATTCCAGCGCCTGCGAGATGCCGACGATGCGTGGCAGGAACCAGCTCGACGCCGCCTCCGGCACGATGCCGCGCTGGGAGAACACGAAGCCGAACCGTGCAGCGTCCGAGGCAATGCGGATGTCCATCGCAAGCTGCATGGTGACGCCGATGCCGACGGCGGGACCGTTCACCGCGGCAATCACCGGCTTCAGCGACTTGAAGATCCGCAACGTCACCTGGCCGCCGCCGTCGCGCACCTGCGGATCGGAATAGTCGACGCGACCGTCGGCATGGCGCTTCACCGGACCGCGCTTGGCATCGCGGTCGAAGGTGTCGGCACCAGACGAAAGGTCTGCACCGGCGCAGAACGCGCGGCCCGACCCGGTGACGATGATCGCCCTGACGCCGTCGTCCTTGTCGGCGCGGTCGAAGGCGTCGATCAGTTCCTCCATCATGGTGCCGGTGAAGGCGTTGAGCTTCTCCGGGCGGTTGAGCGTGATGGTGAGGATCTTGTCGACGACGTCATAGAGAATGGTCTGGTAGGCCATGGGGTTTCCTGGTTAGCTGTTGTTATTAGTTAGGCGAGCCAAAAATCCCGCCGTCATTCCGGGGCACGCCCGAATGGCGTGAGCCCGGAATCCATAACCACGATCGTGAGTATGGATTCCGAGTGCGTGCTTCGCACGCCCCGGAATGACGACGCAAACTAAGACCCGCGACGTGACCACAATAGTTCAGCGTTGCGCGGCGGCAAAGACCCGATAAATCATTCCGCAGCATGGAAAGGCGTAAGGCAACTCGCCCATTCCTGCACCCAAGACTCGCTGATAACGCAGCGTCATCTTGTTTCAATGGGCGACGTCGCAGTGATAATCCGCGCTCACGCGTGGGGATAGCTCGTCGTCTAATGGGCGGATGGTTGTGAAGCCGGAGCCTTTGGCCATGGCCGCTGCTCGCCGCGTAATCCCTCGAACGTCTTGGCCATCCCGAGCACGCCGACATCGTCGAAGCGGCGGCCGACGATCTGCAGGCCGATCGGGAAGCCGTCGGAGTCGTAGCCGGCATTGACGGAGATCGCCGGGTTCTCCGACATGTTCCACGGTACGGTGTAGGTGATGTGCTCGAACGGCGCCTGCGGGTCGTTGACCGGCGAGGCGAACTCGGCGGGGAATTTCACGCCGGGCGAGACCGGCGAGATGATGTAGTCGTAGTCGCAGAACAGTCTTGCTGCGGCGGCGCGTAGCGCCATCGTGACGTTGAAGCCTCTGACGACTTCGACGCCGGAGAGCGCGGCGCCGCGCTCGGCCCATTGCAGGATGTAGGGCAGGGTCTTGGCGCGCACCTCGGGCGCCAGCCGCGCCAGATCGTCCCACAGCCGCGCACGCCAGAAATTGTCGAGACCGTCGAGCATCTCGCGCGTCAGGAAGCCCTTGACCTCGCTGATTACGGCGCCGGCGTCCTCGAACGCTCTGGCGGCCGCCAGCGTCGTCGCGCGCACCGGCTCCTCGAGCGGCTGGCCGACGCCGCCGAGATCGAGCATCAGGCCGATGCGCAGCTTGCGCACCGGCTTCTCCGCGATCTTCCAGTGCAGGTCCGAGGGCGGCAGGCTGGTGCCATCGCGCCTGTCCGGCTTGGACAGCACGCTCATCATCAGCGCGGCATCGTCGACGATGCGTGTCATCGGGCCGGCAACGCGGCCGACATAGGGCGGATCGATCGGCACGCGGCCGAAGCTCGGCTTGAGGCCGACGAGGCCGCACCACGACGCCGGCAGCCGAATCGAACCGCCGATGTCGGTGCCGACATGCAGCGGACCGTAGCCCGCGGCGGCGGCGGCACCCGCACCGGCGCTCGAACCGCCGGGGTTCATGCGGAGATCCCATGGATTGCGCGTCAGCGGATGGAAGCTCGACAGTCCCGACGACAGCATGCCGTAGTCTGGCATCGTGGTCTTGGCGAAGATGATCGCGCCGGCCTCGCGCAGCCGCGCCACCGGCGGCGCGTCGGCGGCGAGCGGCGTGCGCGTGACGCTGGCTGCGCCGAGCGGCATCGGCTGGCCCTTGGTGGCGAGATTGTCCTTCACCGTCGCCGGTACGCCGTCGAGCACGCCGGCCGGCTCGTCATTGGCCCAGCGCTCGGTCGAGGCTTTCGCCGCCGCTCGCGCGGCGTCGGTGTCGAGCAGGTACAGCGCCTTGATATCAGGCTCCCACGCCGCCACGTGCGCCAGCACCTCGTCCATCACCTCGGACGGCGAGAACTGGCGCGCGCGGTAGCCGGCGATCAGGTCGACGGCGGAGAGATCGTGAAGCGAGGTGATGTCGTCCGAGACGGGCTTGTGCATGCTGGTGCTCCCACGCCGAAGTTCATCTCGATCTGCCGCCCGCTCATTGACGTATGTCAGTCGCGCTAGGCTGCCTTAAGGCGCGTCTCGATGATGCGGGCGAACATGCTGGCGCCGATCGGCAGGATCTTGTCGTCGAGCACGTAGCCGGGATTGTGCACCGGCACCGAGCCGTCATGGCCGACCCAGAAATAGGCGCCCGGAATCGTCTGCAGCATGTCGGCGAAATCCTCGCTGCCCATCTTCGGCGTCGAGCGGGTCAGCACCTTGGACGGCTCGACCACGGTTCGCGCGACCTGCTCGACGACCTTGGACTGCTCCTCCTGGTTCACCAGCACGCTGAACGTGTCGCGGATGTCGACATCGATCTCGCAATTGAACGCCGCCGCCATGCCGGCGCAGATCGCGCGCATGCGCTCGCGCACCAGCGCACGCACGGGGTCCGAGAACGCGCGCACGGTGCCGCACAGCCAGGCATCGCCGGGAATGACGTTGTAGGCCGAGCCGGCATGGATCTGGGTGATCGAGACCACGGCGGCCTGCAGCGGCTCGACGTTGCGGCTGACGATGGTCTGGATCGCCTGGGCCACGCTGGTGGCAATCACCACCGCGTCCTTGGAGCGCTCGGGCATCGCGCCGTGGGCGCCGTAGCCGGAGATCCGGATGTCGAAGAAGTCGGCGCCGGCCATTGCGGGACCGGGCAGGATCGCGATCTCGCCGTGCTCCAGGTCCGGCGCGTTGTGCAGGCCGTAGAGTTCGTCGCAGGGAAACTTCTGGAACAGGCCGTCCTTGATCATCGCGCGTGCGCCGCCGAGTCCTTCCTCCGCCGGCTGGAAGATGAAGTGCACGGTGCCGTCGAAGTTGCGGGTCTCGGCGAGATAGCGCGCCGTGCCGAGCAGCATCGTGGTGTGGCCGTCATGGCCGCAGCCGTGGAAACGGCCGGGGATGGTCGAGCGCCACGGCAGGTTGGTGTTCTCCTCCATCGGCAGCGCATCCATGTCGGCGCGCAGGCCGATCTTCCTGCCGCTGTCACCCTTGCCCTTGAGCACGCCGATCACCCCGGTGCCGCCGAGACCGCGATGCACCTCGATGCCCCATTGCGCGAGCTTCTCGGCGACGATGCCGGAGGTGCGCGTCTCCTCGAAGCCGATCTCGGGATGGGCGTGCAAGTCGCGGCGGATGGCGGTGAGCTCGTCGGCGTAACCTTGGATGCGATCGATGGTCGGCATGGGTGCGTTTCCGTTGAGAGGTTTATGCGTTGAACGCCGGGCCTTTCGGCTTGAGGCGGATGCCCGGACGCAAGCTGGTCCAGGGCAGGGTGGAGGGATCGGCGGGCATCGCGCCGGGCGCGGCGCAGATCAGGAGATGTTCGGCGATCGGTTCGAAATCGGCGCGGAAATGCACCGAGCTCTTGTTGACGAGAATGGCCTGTTCGGTCGGCTCGATGCCGACGAAGCGATACATTTCCTGGTCGGCGAGCTGGGACTTGTGCGAGGCCACCACGACCCTGACGTCGCCGATGCGCAGTGCCGCGGACGGTCCCATCTCCATCTTGCGACCGCCGTAGAATGGGCCGGGCGCGACGAAACGGCCGTCGGAAATCTTCTCGACGATGAAGCTTTCCTCGAACGGCGCATCGCCGGGAATGCCGCTCTTGCCGCCGAGCGACAGCGTCACGGTGGCCCCTTCGCCGGCTGCATGGGCGGCGAGCGCCGCCTGCGGATCGTAGATCATGCCGATCGCGGCACGGCTGGCGCGGTTGCGCACCAGCGCGCGCAGCATGCCGGTGGTGTCGGAGTCGCCGCCGGCGCCGGGATTGTCCTGGGTGTCGGCGATCACGATCGGGCGCGTCGCCGTCTTCGCCAGCGTCATGGCATGGCGTACGCCGTCATCGGGCGCGTAGATGCGGCCGTCGAAATCATCCTCGTGGCCGGTGACGATCGCCGCGATCGCATCCGCCGCGGCGTCCGCGTCGGCCTGCGTCCGGCCATAGGCGAACACGCTCGGGCCGCAATGGGCGAAATCGGCGGCGGGAAAGCCGGGCGCGAAGGACAGTGTCGGCACCGCCTCGCTCTGCAGCGCCGCGAGCTTCTCGTAGATGCCCTTGGTCGGCTGGTCGTTGGTGCACTGCCAGCTGATCGGGATCAGGAACGGCAACTGCCGGAATGCCTTGGCAAGCGGCTCTTTCGACCGCAGCAGCAGCGCGAGATGCTCCGCCGACGCGCGTCCGGTGTCGGCCATGTCGGTGTGTGGATATTTGCGATAGGCGATCAGCGCATCCGCATGCGCCATCATCTCGGGCGTGACGTTGGCGTGCAGGTCGAGGCTCGCGACCAGCGGCACGTGCGGGCCGATCACCTTGCGGATACGGGCGAGGATCTCGCCTTCGCCGTCGTCGAGATGCTCGGTCACCATCGCGCCGTGCAGATCGAGATAGACGCCGTCGAGCGGCCCGGCAGCCCTGATGCGATCGACCATCGTGGTCGTGATGCGCTCGAACGCATCCCGGGTGACATGTGCGGAGGGGCTCGCCGCACAGGCGATGGTGGGAACGATCTCCCAGCCGTTCGCTTCCGCGACCGCGATGAAGCCGGCCTGGCCGGCATTGATGCCGCGCATCGTCGTGAGCACGGAGGTCGCATCAACGATCGAGCCGCGGCCGCCGCCATGCATAAACGCGTCGTAGTCCGCTTTCGTCGGAGCGAATGTATTGGTCTCGTGCAGGAAGCCGCCGATCGCGACGCGCGTCATTACTTCGCCTCAGGCCGTTGAACGTATGATGACGTTAGACCCGGGTTCGCGGCCCACGCAAGCGATGGAGCGATGCCGTTTTGCATGCCGCTAACGCGTAGCCCGGATGAGCGGACGCCTGCGCCCGAAGGGCGAAGGCGGGAGCGACATCCTGGTTCAGCGCCGCAGTTCGTGAGATCCCGCATGTCGCTGGCGCCGCCGCGCGTTCCGCGCGCCGGCTTTCGCTCATGCGGGCTACGGCAGCGCTGCTACGCCACCGCTTCCGCCACCGGCCGGAAGTTGGCAAAGTCCCAGTTCCGTCCGGGGGCCGCTTCGAGCAGGGACCTGGTATAGGCCTCCTTCGGATGCGTCAGGATCTCGCCGGCCGGGCCCTGTTCGACGATGCGGCCCTTCTGCATCACGACGACGTCGTCGCAGATCTGCGCGGCAACGCGCAGATCATGCGTGATGAACAGGATCGCGATCCCGAGCCGGCGCTGGATCTCGTCGAGCAGCTCCAGCACCTGCGCCTGCACCGACACGTCCAGTGCAGAGACGGCTTCGTCCGCCACCAGCACGTCCGGATCGAGCGCGAGCGCGCGTGCGATCGCGATGCGCTGGCGCTGGCCGCCGGAGAACTGGTGCGGATAGCGCGAGATCGCGTCCGCGGGCAGGCCGACCAGCTCCAGCAGCTCGCGCGCCCGCGCCATCGCCTTATCGTGCGACGTGCCGTAATTGACGGGCCCCTCGGCGATGCTCTCGCCGACGGTGAGGCGCGGGTTGAGTGAGCGGTAGGGATCCTGGAACACGATCTGGATGCGCTTGCGGTGCGGCTGCAGCAGCCGCCGCGTCAGGATCGAGATCTCGTGGCCGGCAAGGCGGACGCCGCCGGAGGTCGGATCGATCAGCCTGACGATGCAGCGGGCCACCGTCGACTTGCCGGAGCCGCTCTCGCCGACGATGCCGAGCGTGCGGCCCTTGCGCAGGGTGAGGGTGACGTTCTGCGCGGCGACGACCTCGCGCGCTTTGCCGAGGAACGAGCGCTCGCGATAAACCTTGCCGAGCTCGTTGGTCTCCAGCACCACCGGCTCGGTGCTCTCAGGGCGGGGCGGGCGCGGGATCAGGCTGGGCACGGAGGCCAGCAGGTTGCGCGTGTAGTCCATCTCGGGCGCGCGCAGGATCTTGTCGAGCGCGCCGGTCTCGACCAGGCGCCCCTGGCGCATCACCGCGACGCGGTCGGCGATCTCGGCGACCACGCCCATGTCGTGGGTGATGAACAGCACCGCCGTGCCGTGATCGCGCTGCAGCTCGCGGATCAGCGACAGGATCTGCTTCTGCGTGGTGACGTCGAGCGCGGTGGTCGGCTCGTCGGCGATCAGCAGCTTCGGCTCGAGCACCAGCGCCATCGCGATCATGATGCGCTGGCGCTGGCCGCCGGACAGGCGATGGGGATAGGAGCCGAAGATTCGCTCGACGTCGGGCAGGTGGACCTGCTCCATCATGTCGAGGATGCGCTTGCGCCGCGCCCGTGCATCGAGCGACGTATGCGCGCGCAGCACCTCGTCGATCTGGCGGCCGACCGGCACGACCGGATTGAGCGCGGTCATCGGCTCCTGGAAGATCATCGCCATCCGGGTGGCACGCAGCTCACGCAGCCGGCGATCGGTCGCGGTGAGCAGCTCTTCGCCGACCAGCTTGACGCTGCCGCCGACGGCATGCAGCGCGTTCTTCGGCAGCAGGCCCATCGTGGTCAGCGAGGTCACGGACTTGCCCGAGCCGCTCTCGCCGACGACGCAGAGCGTCTCGCCTTTCTCGACCTTGATCGAGACGCCGTCGATGATGCGCGGGCCGTTCGGGTTCTTCGTCTTGCCGACGGTGACGACGAGATTGTCGATGTCGAGGATGGTGTCGGTCATTAGGTCAGGTCTCCGCCGTCATTGCGAGGAGCGAAGCGACGAAGCAATCCAGAGTCGCGGGCGTGGCCCTGGATTGCTTCGCTTCGCTCGCAATGACGAAAAGTGAGATGATCATCTGGGCTAAGCGGTGCCGTCACTTGCCGGCCTCGCGCTGCTTCATGCGCGGGTCGAGGGCGTCGCGGGCGGCGTCGCCGATCAGGTTGATCGACAGGATCGCGATCGACAGCAGCAGGCCGGGCCAGAAGATCAGCGACGGCTTGATCTGGAAGTAGGAGCGGCCCTCGGCCATGATGTTGCCCCAGGTCGGCGTCTCCGGGCTGATGCCGGCGCCGAGGAACGACAGGATCGCCTCGGTGAGAATCGCGGCGGCGCAGATGTAGGTGCCCTGGACGATCAGCGGCGCGATCGTGTTCGGCATCAGGTGCCGCCACATGATCTTGGGCATCGACGTGCCCAATGAAATCGCGGCCTCGACATAGGGCTCCTCGCGCGCGGTCAGCACGACGGAGCGGACGAGGCGAGCGACGCGCGGGATCTCGACGATGGTGATCGCGATCATCACGGTGCCGACGCTGGCGCCGGACAGCGACACCACGGCGATGGCGAGCAGGATGCTCGGGATCGCCATCAGGCCGTCCATCACCCGCATCATGATGGCGTCGACCCAGCGGAAGAAGCCGGAGACGAGGCCGATCACCAGGCCGATCGCGATCGAGATGATCGCCGCGCCGACGCCGACCAGAAGCGAGATGCGGCCGCCATAGATCGTGCGCGACAACAGGTCGCGGCCGTAGGCGTCGGTGCCGAGCAGATATTGCGCGCTCGACGGCTTGAGCCGCTGCGCCGGCGCGAGCAGCACCGGGTCGTGCGGCGCCAGCAGCGGCGCCAGGATCGAGATGATCACGATCAGCGACAGGCACACCGTGGCCACGGCGATGATCGGGGTCGAGGTCAGAAAGCCGAACCGGGGCCCGAGTCGCGTGGTGACCGGGATCGACGGCTCAGGAGTGGTGACGATTGCCATCGGAACAGGGCCTCAGTAGCGGATGCGGGGATCGAGCAGGGTGTAGGCGAGGTCGATCAGCAGATTGACCGCGAGATAGATGAAGGAGGTCAGAAGGATCATGCCCTGGATGACCGGATAGTCGCGCGCCAGCACGGCGTCGACGGTGAGGCGGCCGATGCCCGGCAGGTTGAACACGCTCTCGGTGACCACGACGCCGGAGATCAGCAGCGCGAAGCCGGAGCCGATCACGGTGATGACGGGCACCGCCGCATTGCGCAGCGCGTGCCGCAGCAGCACCGCGATCTCGCTGACGCCCTTGGCGCGGGCGGTGCGCACGAAGTCCTCGCCGAGCACATCGAGCATCGCGGCGCGCGTCATGCGCGCGATCAGTGCGACGTAGATGAAGGACAAGGCGCAGGTCGGCAGGATGATGCGCTCGAAGAACGGGCCGAAGCCGGCGCTGAGACTCTTGAAGCCCTGAACGGGGACCCAGCGCAGGTTGATCGCGAACACCTGGATCAGGATGTAGCCGATGACGAACACCGGCACCGAGAAGCCGATCACCGAGAGCGCCATCACGAAACGATCGATCCAGGTGCCGTGCTTCCAGGCCGCGATGACGCCGAGCGGGACGGCGACGAGGATCGACAGGATGATGGTCGAGATCGCGACCGAGATCGACGGCTCGATGCGCTGGCCGATCATCTGCAGCACCGGCACCTTCGAGATCAGCGAGACGCCGAGATCGCCATGCAGCAGCTGATTGATCCAGGTGAAGAACTGGATGTAGAGCGGCTCGTGCAAGCCGAGCGTGATGCGGATGCGCTCGAGCTGCTCCGGAGTCGCGTTGTCGCCGGCGAGAATCGCGGCGGGATCGCCCGGCGTCAGCCGCAGCAGGAGAAAGACGAACAGCGCCACCACGCCCATCACGGGGATGGACGCGAGGATGCGGCGAAGCAGATAACCGATCATCTTGAGAGAACCGCCTTCATGGTGCTGGGGCGACGCGCGCAACGTCGTGAGAGAGTGTGCATGTCACCGATGTCCATCGCTTTCAAGGTCTCCGATGTGCGCTCGCCCGCTCCTGCGCGCAGGATGACACGGTGTTCGTGATCCGCGCGAACCATCGCATTTGCGAACAATGTCGCAGCACTTTTGCGGCGAACCTTCTCGGAAACTTTGCAAGCCGCATGCCATCATGCGCGCGCTGCGGAGTGATTGTCCACTCGCCCCGTGCAGGTCCCGGAAAATGAAACCGTGCTGCTGCGCAGCGTAGCCCGGGCGAGCGCAGCGACCGCGCCGACGAGCGGGACCCGCATGTCGCTGACGCTCATGCGGGCTGCGCGCCGTCGCGTGCCGCGATCTAGTCGAGCGTCGCGAGCAGTCCCGCCATCAGGCGGCCGCGCTCGGCGAGGCTGTCGATCTCGATGTGCTCGTTCAGAGTGTGCATGTCGGTGCCGCGCACCCCTAGGCCGTCGAGGGTTGGAATGCCGAGCGCGCCGGTGAAATTGCCATCCGAGCCGCCGCCTGCCGAGCCGTGCGGCAGCGACAGGCCGAGCTGCTCGGCGATTCCGCGCGCCTTGTCGTACAGCGCCATGGTTCCGGAATCCGGCTCCCACACCGGCCGCGTCACGCCGCGCGTCACCTTGAAGGTCACGTCGTCGGTGGTGCCGGACAGGGCGAGCATGCGCTCCACGCCGCGATCGAGATCGGCCTGCCGTTTCGCCATGCTGAGCGCTTCGCCGGTGGCGGTGGTGGCGACGCAATTGACCCACTGGCCGCCATGCACGATGCCCACCGAGAAGGTGCAGTCCTCGGTCGTCATGCCGTCGATGGCGAGGATCTGTCGCGCCATTTCCCGGATCGCGGAACGGCCCGCGCCGAGCCGTGCGCCGGCATGGCTCGGACGTCCGATCGCCTCGAGATTGAAGCGGGCGATGGCATAGCGGCCGGTCACCACGCCATTGTCCTGACGGCCCGGCTCGGGCACCAGCACGTATTTGTTGCGCTGCGCCTCGGCTTCGATGATGTCGCGGGTCGAGGGCGTGCCGACCTCCTCGTCAGGCGTGAACAGGACGGTGATCGGCAGCGGCGTGGCGATGGACGCCTTGCTCAACTGGCGGATCGCTTCCAGCGAGAGATAGTTGCCGCCTTTCATGTCGCAGATGCCGGGCCCGTAGCATCGGTTGCCGTCGCGGCGCCACGGCAGCTTGGCCAGCGTGCCGACGGGGTGAACGGTATCCATGTGGCCGGCGATCAGGATGCCCGGCTCGCCCTGCCGCGGGTGCGGGAATCGCGCGCGCACGCAGCCGGCGAAGCCCTGGCGTCCGGCGATGCGCTCGATCGTCGCACCCATGATCGCCATGTCGCGCGCGGCAAGATCCAGCATGCGCTCCACCGCGGCGGCGTCCCAGGTCGGACTTTCGCATTCGACCCAGCCGCGCAAGCCCTGCAGCATGATGTCGGTATCGAAGGGAAGATGGGCTGGATTCATTTGTGCTCTCTCAAGGCTTTGTCGCGATCTCATGACACGAGACGGAGTTGCGCGCGCCTTGTAAAGCGAAAGCTATGCAGACGTTAACGGCATTCTCAGCCCAGGGCCGCATGCGCTGAATGCGGATTGACGCGAAAGGCGACCTCTGCAACTGTCGAAAGCTCGCGACTTACAGCATGTTAGTTCGCACAAGGATTGATCTGCACGCCCAACGAATGGTCTGGATCTGATCAGTTTCAGGTCAAACCATCCACTCAGGAGACCTCGTAATGTTCCACAGCCCGCGCTGGAAACGTCTGACGCTCGCGACGAGCCTCGCCGTTTCCATGCTTTCGCTCTCGACGGCGCTGAGCACCCAGGCCATCGCAGCCGGCAAGAAGACGATCACGGCGGTGATGCATTCGGATCTGCGCGTCATCGATCCCGGATTCACGACGGCCTACATCACCCGTGACCATGGCTACATGGTCTACGACACGCTGCTGGCGACCGATTCGAATTTCAAGGTCCAGCCGCAGATGGCGGATTGGAAGATCTCCGACGACAAGCTGACCTACACCTTCACCCTGCGCGACGGCCTGAAATGGCATGACGGCACGCCGGTGACCGCCGAGGACTGCGTCGCCTCGCTGAAGCGCTGGGGCCGCAACGACGGCATGGGCCAGAAGCTGATGGACTTCACGGCGAGCCTCGAGGCTGCGGATGCCAAGACCATCGTGCTCAAGTTGAAGGAGCCCTATGGACTCGTCCTGGAGTCGATCGCCAAGCCGTCCTCGCTGGTGCCGTTCATGATGCCGAAGCGTCTCGCCGAGACGCCGGCGGGCCAGCAGATTCCCGAGCAGATCGGCTCGGGCCCGTTCAAATTCGTCAAGGCGGAATTCCAGCCGGGCGTGAAGGCGGTGTACGAGAAGAACACCGACTACGTGCCGCGCAAGGAGCCGGCGAGCTGGACGTCCGGCGGCAAGGTGGTGAAGGTCGACCGCGTCGAGTGGATCACGATGCCGGATGCGCAGACCGCGGTGAACGCGCTGCAGTCAGGCGACATCGACTTCATGGAGAACCTTCCCTACGACATGCTGCCGGTGCTGGAGGCGAACTCCGAGCTCAAGATCGACGTGCTGAACAAGTTCGGCTTCCAGACGCTCGGCCGCATGAACTTCCTCAACCCGCCGTTCGACAACGTGAAGGTGCGCCGCGCGGCCTTCCTCGCGCTGAACCAGAAGGACGTGCTCGACGCGCTGGTCGGCAATGAGAAGTATCAGAAGATCTGCGGCGCCGTGTTCGTGTGCGGCACGCCGCTCGAGACCGACGTCGGCGCCGAGACGCTGATCAAGGGCAACGGCATGGCGGAAGCCAAGAAGGCGCTTGCCGAGTCCGGCTATGACGGCACGCCGATCGCGATCATGGCGCCGGGCGACGTCACCACCCTGAAGGCGCAGCCCGTGGTGGCGGCGCAACTGTTGCGCGAGGCCGGTTTCAAGGTCGACCTGCAGGCCACCGACTGGCAGACCGTGGTGACGCGGCGCGCCAGCCAGAAACCTGTGAAGGAGGGCGGCTGGAACATGTTCTTCACCAACTGGGTCGGCGCCGACGTCGCCAATCCCGTGGTGAACGTCTCGGTCGGCGGCCGCGGCACAAAGGGCGGCTGGTTCGGCTGGGCCGAGGATGCCGAGATCGAGAAGCTGCGCGACGCCTATGCGCGATCGTCCTCGCTCGACGAGCAGAAGAAGATCGCCACCGAGATCCAGAAGCTGAACTACGAGAAGGTGATCTACATCCCGCTCGGCCAGTATCTGGTACCGAGCGGCTGGCGCAAGTCGCTGAGCGGCGTGCTCGACGGCCCGGCGACGCCGCTGTTCTGGAACGTCGACAAGAGCGAGTAGGCGGCGAACGCACTCGTGATGCAAACAAAGACGCGGCGAAGTGGAAACTTCGCCGCGTCTCTTTTTTGTTCCCGCATTCGCCCGTGCGTGAGCGCCCTTCAGCAGTGCGGATCGCGCACCGCTTCGAGACCCTCGACCATCAAGGGCGGGCTGATCTGATCCTGGGACGGGTTCTTCTCGGTGCGGATCGGCATGGCCGGACGTCGGCTGTCCCGCGGTTTGGTGACTTCATTCGGCATCATCAGGCTCCTTGCTGCTGCGCATAACAGACCGGGAGCCGCCGAGTTCCAGATGGCGGGACGTGATCGACGCAATCGCGATATGTGCATCCGCGTGATGCGGCGACCCATGCGCCCATGGCGATTGACCTGCGAGGGAACTGCTGCAAGTCTCCTCGCCGAGACTGTTCGCTGAAGCGTTTGCAGACGCGACGCAGGACGCCTCGTCAGGCCTTGATCGGTGTCAGGGCCCCCGGATGGAAGCTCACGCCAAGAGAGATCGCATGTCACATACTCCGCGCCGGACCGCATCCGCGCTCGTTTCATGGTTCGTCGCTTCGGTCATGGCCGTGTCGATGGCGGGCGTCACGACCGAGGCCTTCGCCGGCAAGAAGACGATCACGGCGGTGATGCATTCGGACCTGCGCGTGATCGATCCCGTGTTCACGCCGGCCTACATCACACGCGACCACGGCTACATGGTGTACGACACCCTGCTCGGGACGGACGCCAAGTTTCAGGTCCAGCCGCAGATGGCGGACTGGAAGGTCTCCGACGACAAGCTGACCTACACCTTCACCCTGCGCGACGGCCTGAAGTGGCACGACGGCACTGATGTCACCGCCGAGGACTGCGTCGCCTCGCTGAGGCGCTGGAGCCGCAACGACAGCATGGGCCAGAAGCTGATGGAGGCGACCGCCTCGCTCGAGGCCACCGACGCCAAGACCATCACCTTGAAGCTGAAGCAGCCGTACGGCCTGGTGCTGGAATCCATCGGCAAGCCGTCGTCCTACGTACCGTTCATGATGCCGAAGCGTCTCGCCGAGACGCCCGCGAACCAGCAGATCTCGGAGCAGATCGGCTCCGGACCGTTCAAGTTCGTCAAGGCGGAATTCCAGCCGGGCGTGAAGGCGGTCTATGAGAAGAACATCGACTACGTGCCGCGCAAGGAGCCGCCGAGCTGGACCGCCGGCGGCAAGGTGGTGAAGGTCGATCGCGTCGAGTGGGTCTCGATGCCCGATGCGCAGACGGCCGTCAACGCGCTGCAGGCCGGTGACATCGACTTCATGGAATTCCCGCCGCTCGACCTCGAGCCGGTGCTCGCCGGCAATCCCGATCTGTCGATGAACGTGCTGAACAAGTTCGGCTACCAGACCCTGGGACGCATGAACTTCCTGTTTCCGCCGTTCGACAACGTGAAGATCCGCCGTGCGGCCTTCCTGGCGCTGAACCAGAAGGACGTGCTCGACGCGCTGGTCGGCAACGCCAAGTACTACACGATCTGCGGCGCCGTGTTCGGCTGCGGCACGCCGCTCGAATCCGACGTCGGCTCGGAGACGCTGGTGAAGGGCAACGGCATGGAGCAGGCCAAGAAGCTGCTGGCCGAGGCCGGCTATGACGGCACGCCCGTCGTGATCCTCGCGCCGGGCGATGCGATCACCCTGAAGGCGCAGCCGGTGGTCGCTGCGCAGCTCCTGCGCGCCGCCGGGTTCAAGGTCGATCTGCAGACGACGGACTGGCAGACCGTGGTGACGCGGCGTGCCAGCCAGAAGTCGCCGAAGGAGGGCGGCTGGAACATGTTCTTCACCAACTCGGTGATCGCCGACTCCGGCAATCCGATCGGCAGCACCTTCGTCGGCGCACGCGGCCAGAAGAGCCCGTTCGGCTGGCCCGACGATCCCAGGATGGAGGAGCTGCGCGACGCCTTCGCCAAGGCCACCAAGCCGGAGGACCAGAAGCGGATCGCCGCCCAGATTCAGCAGGAGGTCTACGATCAGGTGATCTACGTGCCGCTCGGCCAATGGTTCATGCCGAGCGCCTGGCGCAAGTCGATCACCGGCGTGCTGGAAGGGCAGGCCGTGCCGGTGTTCTGGAACGTCGAGAAGAGCGAGTAGCGGAGGTCGTGTAGCCCGCATGAGCGCAGCGACATGCGGGTTCGCCACCGCCGTGCGTGAGATGCGTAGCCCGGATGTCGCTGCGCTCATCCGGGCTACGCATCTCACGCGGAACGACGATCTTCAATCACGCCTTGATCTGGTCCAGCGCCGCCAGCACCTCGCTGGATGCGACCTCGACCCGGCCGATCTCATTGAGCGCTTCCTCGATGTGCCCTGAGCTGAACAGCCGCGCCGCTTCCTTGCCGTGGCGGTGCACCGCCTCGTGCGGGCGCTCGAGGTTGCGGAATGCCGGATCCCCGGCCAAACGCCGACCGCCTTCGCCATAGTACCATTTGCCGAGCCGGCACGTGTGATGATCGGAGAGCTCGTCGGCGCGCAGTTGCAGCCGGCCGACCGACATGTCGACCAGCCGCTTTTTCCAGATCACATGGTCGGCCTTGGCCAGTCTCACCACCTGGTGGTCCAGCGAAAGCTTGGCGATCTCGCCCAGCATCTTGCCGACCTTCGCGTCCGTCTTGCCCATGGTGTCCGCGAGCGACATCACCTCGTTGGCATTGGCGGTCGCGAGATCGGCGATGATGGTGATGCCCTGTGCGACCTCGTCGGTCGCGGCGGACTGCTCGGCGAGAATGCCGGAGATTTCGTCCATCTTGGTGCTGACCACCGCGGTCCGGGTGCCGGCCTGATCGATCGCCTGCGCCAGATCGTCCATCTCGGACATGCCGACCTCGACCGCCTTGGCGCCGCCGGCCATGGCCTCGACGATGCCGCTCATCTCGCCCTGCAGCCGCTCGATGCGGCCCTTGATGTCCTCCGTCGCCTTGGTCGTCTGCTGCGACAGGTTCTTGACCTCGGCCGCAACGACGGCGAAGCCGCGTCCGAACTCGCCGGCGCGCGCCGCCTCGATGGTGGCATTGAGCGCCAGCAGGTTGGTCTGGTTGGCGATCGCGTCGATGGTGCCGACGATGGATCCGATCTCGGCGGAGGCGGCGCTGAGATCGGCGATCTTTGCCGAGGTGTCGCGCACAGAGCTGGCGATGCCGTTCATCGTCTGCAACGTCCGCCGCACCGCGGTCACGCTGTCCTCGACGGCCTGGCGGGTCGCGGCGGCCTCGGCTGCAGCCTGGGTCGACGTCGCCCGGATGGTGTGCACGGAGGCCTGCATCTCCACCGAGGCCGAAGCGAGGCTCTGGCAGCGCTCGGATTGATTGTTGGAGGCGCCGATCAGGCGCGCCGCGCTGATCGAGGCTTCGTTGCTGTTGATGCAGAGGTCGACGATGGAATCCAGGTCCTGGGAGGCGCGGGTGGCCAGCGCGATGCCCAGGCGATGGATGGCCTCGATCAGTTGCGGCTTGAGCCTGGCACGTAGCGCGGCAGCGTCGACATCAGCGACATCGCGGTTGAGCCTGCCGTCCGCCCAGTCGCCCAGGCACCGCGCCAGCGTGTCCTGGAAGGCGTCGTGTGCGTCCGTGTCGGGGGCGGGCGGGGCATCCGACGGTTCGTTCTTTCGGCTGCGGAATCCCAGCATCGTGCCTCTCATTGATGGCGAGCCCCGGCTGGCCTCGGAACGTCGCACGCAGGTGATCGACTCGGAACGCCGGCAGCCGTTGGTTCCACCGTGGTTCGGTTGTGGTTAACGGCGGGTTTCTCCCTGCAACCGGCGGTGGCGAGATCTGCTGGATCAGACTCTCGTGTTCCGCGTCGAGCCGGCATCCTTGACAGTTTGGTAAGTATTGGCTTACAGTAAGTCATGACTTACGAAGTGGCGCTGAACGTTTTGGCGGACCCGACGCGGCGGGAGGTGTTCGAGCGGCTGCGCGGCGGGCCGCGCCCGGTCCACGCGATTGCGGCGGGAATGCCGGTGTCGCGGCCGGCCGTCTCGCAGCATCTGAAGGTGCTGAAGGATGCCGGCCTGGTCGAGGAACGCAGCGAGGGGGTGCGGCGCATCTACGCTTTGCGCCGTGAGGGGTTGGCCGAGCTGCGCGACTGGCTCGACAGCTTCTGGGACGACGCGCTGCTCGCCTTCAAGATCGAGGCGGAGCGCACGCATCGGCAGACGAAAGGGAGGATCGATGAGTGAGGGTGCCGTGATCGCGCCGGTCCGGAAGCTTGTCCATGTCCGGGCGCCGATCGATCATGCCTTCGACGTGTTCACGCGCGGCCTGACGCGCTGGTGGCCGCATACGCATGGGGTCGGCCGCAAGCCGATCGAGAAGGTGCTGCTGGAGCCGAAGCTCGGCGGCCACTGGCTCGAGATCGCCGAGGACGGCACGGCGACCACGGTCGCGACGATCACGCTGTGGGAGCCGCCGCATCGCTTCATCATGCTGTGGCAGGTCGATGCGCAGTGGAAGCCGGATGCCGCGATGCGCTCGGAGGTCGACGTGCAGTTCGTGGCCGAGGGCCCGGACGCGACCCGGGTCGAACTGCTGCACCACAAGTTCGAAACCATGGGCAGCGAGGCCGGCGCGTCGATGCGGCGGGATGTCGACGGCGGCTGGCCGGGGCTGCTGCAGCGTTTCCTGGCCGAGGCCGAGCGGCCGCCGGCGTCATCATGAGAAGTTCATCATAAGCGTGGGGAGATCGTGATGTCCGAGTTCGTCGTCCATTCCGTGCCGGGAAGCCCGTTCGGGCGCAGCGTGTTGATTGCGCTGGAGGAGAAAGGCGTTCCGTATCGGCTCGCGGCGATGGCGCCGGGTGACTCCAAGGGGGCGGCGCATCTGGCGCGTCATCCCTTCGGGCGCGTGCCGGCGCTCGCGCATGACGGCTTCGCGTTGTACGAGACCCAGGCGATCCTGCGCTATCTCGACCGCGTGCTGCCCGAGCCGGCCCTGACGCCCGCGGATGTCCGGCAGGCCGCGCGCATGGACCAGGTGATGAACATCAGCGACTGGTACCTGTTCCAGGGCGTGTGCAACGTCATCCTCTTCCAGCGCATCATCGGCCCGCAATTCTTCGGCACGACCACCGACGAGGCTGCGATCGCGCGCGCGATGCCGCAGGCGAGAGCCGTCATCGCGGAGTTGTCGCGGCTGCTCGGCGAGCAGCCATTCATGGTCGGCGATCATCTGTCGCTGGCCGATCTGCAGGCCGCGCCGCAGGCGAGCTTCCTGTCGCTGACGCCGGAATGGGCGGAGCTGACCGCCGGCCATCCCAATCTCGTCGCGTGGATCGAGCGGCTGGAGGCGCGGCCGAGCTTCAAGTCCACCACCATGGCGGAGCTGACGGCGCGAGCGCAGGCGGCGTAGGCGCAAGCGGCGTCGATCATGCTTCGGGTGTCGCGCTGCGACGGCCGTCGGGACGGATGGGCGACTTTCAGCCGCATGATTAATCCAGGTTATATCGCTGCGGACCGGTTCCATTTTAGCTGCGACGCAGGTCGAAGGCTTCGGCATCCGCCGCCCCCGATCGACCGCCACAGCGTCCCGATGACCGGATGACGAATCCGGGTCGGCGGGACGGAAGCGCGCGCACCCCTTGATGCTGCGATCAGAACCCGATCTCGCCGGCTGCTGCGTCTCCTGCACCCACGTCGATTCCGGATTCTGTGCCGCGCTGTTCAGGGCCTGCCGGGCGCAGTCGGCGCTGCCGCGGCTCAATCAGCAGTTCTTCAGCGTCCGGGCCGGCCAGCAGATCAAATGCCAGAGCGAGGCGCGCGACGACGTGCTCGTGCTCTGCAGCGGCTGGGCATTCCGTTACATCCAGTTGTCGGATGGCGGCCGCCAGATCCTGCGCTTCCTGCTGCCGGGCGACATCTTCTCGCCGGCGGCGATCTTCGCCAAAGGCATGAGCTTCTCGGCCAAGGCCTTGACCCAGGTCCAGGTCAGCCGGCTCGATGGCGAGGAGGTCCGCAAGCAGTGCCGTGCCGACGAACTGGTCATGATGGAGGTGTTCCGCTCGCTCGGCGACAACGGTCGAGCCTCCTACGAGCTCATCACCGTGCTCGGCCAGCGTCCGGCCGAGCGCCGGATCGCGCATCTGCTGCTCAGCCTGATGCGGCGGGTCGCGGTGGACGGCGTGGTCCAGCACCACCGCTATCCGTTTCCCTTGAAGCAGCAGCACATCGCCGACGCCGTCGGCGTGACCTCGGTCCATGTCAGCCGCGTGCTCGCGCTGTTTCGCGATCGCAAGATCCTGACGATTGCGGAGGGCAGGCTGGAGGTCACCGATCTCGCCGAGCTGGAGCGGCTGGCGGCGCTGAACTGAGCCGGGCAGGGCAGTCGAGCGAGGCGTGCACAGGGCTGGTGCGGACGGTGGGACTCGAACCCACACGACGTTGCCATCGAGGGATTTTAAGTCCCTTGCGTCTACCGATTCCGCCACGTCCGCGCTTTGATCTTGGAGACCTGACGCATCATCCGGCGACGCCGGACGAGTTGCACTTTGACTCCAAAGCTCATCCTCTGCTTAAGCCAGCGCGAGCGCCTTGGTAAAGCCTCAATCCGGCCGTCACCAGCTGCTTTGAGATTGCCTTGGCGCTGAAGCGCTTTGTCAGGTCTGGGATCATCTGGTGCAAGACATGGACGAAGCGGCCGTTGTAAGGCACGGACCCATCACGAGAAAACGATTCGGATCCGCATGCCTTGCGGACCAGTCGTCGGGCGAGGTGAGCGTGACGAATCCGAAGACCATCGCAGAGGCGAACGCTGCCGCCGTTCGGGCCGATGTCCGCGGCCGATCGGCCCAAGATCGAGCCCAAGATCGACCCCATGGCTCGCGGCCGCTGCACGATCGGGGCTGCATGACCAGCGATCGGCTTCGCGTCGCGCTGGCCGCGGGACTGCTCGGGGTGGGATCGCTGCTGTCGGGCTGCGCCGGCATGAGCGACAGTGTGTCGACCGCCTTCGCGGATCCGGCCAAGTACGAGCTCTATGACTGCAAGCAGCTCGAGGCCGAGCGCAAGGCGCTCGCCGGGCGCGCGGCCGAGCTGCAGGGCCTGATGGCCAAGGCGGAGACCGGAGCCGGCGGCGCGGTGGTGGCCGAGGTCGCCTATCGCAACGACTATATCGCGATCCGAGGCCAGACCCAGTTCGCCGAAGAGGCCTGGCGCCGCAACAAGTGCCAGGAAACTCCGGCGCCGCAGCCGGCGGCCGCCAAGCCTGGGAGGCCGGTCAAGCCGGCGGCGCGCCCCGCGCGGCCGATGGCCTCCGGTGCGGGCACGCCGTCGACCCTGCCGCGGGATGGCTCGGTCTACTGAGACGGCGCTCTCCGCCTACGGCCGCCAGTCGTAGATCCAGCTCTGCCGCGCCGACAGGCGCTGCGGGCCGAGCGCCTTGATGCTGAGATCGCGGGCCAGCGCCAGCGGTCCGGTCATGTGATAGAGCCGGCCCTGGTTGCGCGCGGTGCGCTGCACCTGGCCGACGCGCGGGCGGCGCAGCTTGGCGTAGCGTTTCAGCGCAGCCGGGATCGCGCCGTGACCGTCCGGGCGCGCCTCGCTCAGGCTCTTGGCCAGCACCACCGCATCCTCGACCGCCATTCCCGCGCCTTGCGCCGCAAACGGCAGCATGGCGTGCGCGGCGTCGCCGAGCAGCGCGACGCTGCCCTCGGTCCATTCGATGCCTTCGGGGACGCCGAACAACGCCCATTTGCGCCAGCCGTCGACCGCATTGAGCAGCAGCCGCGCCGTCGCCGGCCAGCGCGGCGGCGCGAACGCCGCCTTCAGCTCGCCCGGATCGCCCTCCGTGCTCCAGCCCGGCCGGTTCCAGGTGCCCGGTACCACCGCAACCACATTGACCTGCCGGCCAGCCGAGATCGGATAGGCGACGAGATGGGCCGCGGGACCCATCCAGAGCTGCACCCGCGCGGCGGTCAGTTCGCGCGGCAATTGCCGGGCGTCGAGCGTGCCGCGCCAGGCGATCAGGCCGGAGAACTCGGCGCGGACCTGCGGAAACAGATGGTGCCGGACCGTCGACCACACGCCGTCGGCGCCGATCAGCGCCAGCGCCACGTCCTGGCGGCGCTCATTGCCGCGGCGATGCACCACGGTGAGGCCCTTGGCGTGGGCGGCGACGTCCTCGAACTGGCAGCCGAGCCGCAGCTCGACGTCCGGATGCGCCATCACCTCCGCGGCCAGCGCCGCCTGCAGGTCGGCGCGGTGGATCACCCAATAGGGCGCGCCCGCTGCCTGGCTCGCGGCCTCGCCGAGCGGCAGGCGGGCGATCTCGCCGCCGGCCCGCGCGCTCATGATGCTGACGGCGTCCGGCACCACCGCGCGCGCGGTCAGCCGCGGCCCGAGGCCGAGGTCGAGCAGGATCCGGCTGGCATTGGGCGACAGCTGCAGGCCGGCGCCGACCTCCTCGAGCCGTTCGGCCTTCTCCAGCACGACGACGCGGAAGCCCTTGGTGGCGAGCGCGAGCGCGGCCGTCAGGCCGCCGATCCCGGCTCCCGCCACATAGACGGTACGCGATGCCACGACACGCCGATCAGGCGACGTCCTTCAGCACGCATTCCGGGGGCCGCGCCTCGCCGGCGGCGAGGTCCGGCGCATAGCGGTACAGCGTCGAGCAATACGGGCAGATGATCTCTTTGTCGTTGCCGAGATCGAGGAACACGTGCGGATGATCGAACGGCGGATTGGCGCCCACGCACATGAACTCATGCGAGCCGATCTCGATGACGGGGACACCGGCATCGTTGTTGAAATGCGGGACGATGTTATCGGCCATCGGTATTACCTCGCGTGGCAACGGGAGCGTATGCGGTCAGCACGACGGAACAGGACGGGACTGAGGTCGCACGGCCGCACGCGTCGAAAACGGCGCGACCATACTGAGCCTTGATGCCAATTCCTAGTGCTGGGAACCCGCGTTTGATGCAACGCACGCCGTTATGTTGTGGCTTGTGGATTCGACACAAACTCAGGGCCGCCGAGAAGCCCTTCTTTCGTCGAGGCCGTTGTGTCAGGCACGGAAATTACTATGTCTCTTCGCATCGTTCCCGCGAAAACGTGAAGGCGGCGTGATCTCGAAGCGAATCAAGCTGGGACTCAGTCTGGCGCTGGCCGGGCTTGCCGTCAGCGCCGCAGTCGGCGCTGCGGTATGGCCGCACGCCTATGGGGCCGGAGCCATCATGGCGGCGCAGGATGATCCGGCGCGGCTGTCGGAGCTTCAGGTCGCCTCGGTGCTGCAGACCGATCCGGCGCGCATCACCAGCGGCATCAAGGATGCGCTCGAAGCCGGCGATCCGGATCTCGCCGAGAGCTTCGTTGCGCTCGCGCGGGATCATCAGGTGACACTCGATGACGCGCTGGTGCAGCGCGTGAGCGATGCGGCGGCCGCCGAGAAGGCACCGGCCAGCGTCGCCAAGCGGTTCGCGACCGGGCTCGTCACCGGCCAGGCCGACGACGTCGCGAGCCTGTCCGGCACCGTGGCTGGCGACCTCTTCGTGTTCGGCGACATCCGCGACGCGGTGCGCGAAGGCAAGCATCTGGTGATGGGCGAGGAGACCGACCGCCTGGTGCTGGGCCTGGCCACGGCCGGCCTTGCCGTCACTGCCGCGACCTATGCCTCGGCAGGCACTGCCGCGCCGGTGCGGGCCGGGCTGACGCTGGTGAAGGATGCGCGAAAGGTCGGCCGGCTCGGCGAGGGGCTCGCCGCCTGGGCCGGACGCTCGGCGCGGGATGTGGTCGATGCGCCGCTGTTGCAGCAGGCGGTGGCCTCGGGCTCGGTGCTTCGTCCTGGCCAGACCGCGACCGCGATCCGCGCGGCGTTCCGCGCCGAGAAGGCCGGCGCGCTGGTGCGGCTCGCCAAGGATGTCGGCCGCATCACTGAGAAGGCCGGCACGCGCGGCGCACTGGATTCGCTCAAGCTCGCCGAAGGGCCGAAGGACATCGCCCGCGCGGCCCGGCTCGCCGAGGCCAAGGGTGGGCAGACGCGGGCGATCCTGAAGCTGCTCGGCCGCGGCGCGCTGCTCTTGACCGCCGGCGCGTTCAATCTCGCGCTGTGGCTGTTCGGCGCGCTGATGACGCTGCTCAGCTTCGTCGCATCGCTGAAGGCGATGACCGAGCGGGCCACCCAGGCCTGGCTCGACCGGAGCCGGCGACGCCGCCTGCGCCGGATGCAGGCCGCGGTCGTCGCTCCCGAACTGGCCGCAACCGCGTCCTGCGGCTAGAGCATGATCCGGAAAAGTGGAAGCCGGTTTTCCGAAAAGATCATGCTCAAACAAAGGGATAAGATCATGATGCGATTCCGTGGAATCGCATCATGATCTAGACTTCGTCCGACCAGCTTCACTCCAGCGTTCCGGGATTCGCGACCGATGCCGAGCTTTCACAACGGCGCCGTTGAAATTGCCTTCATCGATGAGGGGGAGGGCGATCCGATCGTGCTCGTCCATGGCTTTGCGTCGAGCAAGAACGTCAACTGGGTCTACCCGGCCTGGACCTCCGAGCTGCGCAAGGACGGCCGCCGAGTGATCGCGCTCGACAATCGCGGCCATGGCGATTCGGGCAAGCTGTACGACCCCGCGCTGTATTCGATCGCGGCGATGGCGAGCGACGTCACGGCGCTGATGGATCATCTCGGCCTCGCCAGCGCCGACGTGATGGGCTACTCGCTCGGCGGCCGCATCGCCGCACATATCGCGCTGACCGCGCCCGAGCGGCTGCGTTCGGCGATCTTCGGTGGCATCGGCATGGCGATGATCGAAGGCGGCGGTCCCGGCGAGAACGTCGCCGTCGCGCTCGAGGCGCCGTCGATCGACGACGTGACCGATCCCGTGGGCCGCACCTTCCGCGCCTTCGCCGACCAGACCCGCTCCGACCGCCTGGCGCTGGCCGCCTGCATGCGCGGCTCGCGCGGCCTGATCTCGCGCGAGGACGCCGGCCGCATCGCGGTGCCGGTGCTGGTGGCGGTCGGCACCACCGACGAAGTGTCGGGCTCGGGTCCGGCGCTCGGCGCGCTCATCCCCGGTGCCGAAGTGCTCGACATCCCCAATCGCGATCACATGCGCGCTGTCGGCGACAAGGTCTACAAGGCCGGGGTCGTCGACTTCCTGTCACGGCGCTGAAGCCGTAGCCCGGGCGAGCGCAGCGACCCCCGGGGTTGTCCGAGCGGCGCGTGTGAACCCGCATGTCGCTCCCGCCTTCGCCCTCTGGGCTTCGGCTGCCGCTCAAGCGGGCTACGGGAGGCGTTCCGCCGAGCCTTCCACGCGCTCGCCGCTGAACCACCTCGCCGCGGCGATCAGCGCGGTGAAGGTGGCGATCCACACCATCCGCGCGCCGTAGCGGTCATGCGGGCCGGAGATGACACCGCAGATCAGGGCATTGCCCAGCAGCGCCAGGGTCACGGTGCTGGCGAGCAAAGCCACATCGTCGCGCCGCCGGCGCCAGATCGCGTGCGCCGCGATCGCCGCCGCCGCCAGCATCGAGGCCAGCGCGACCGGCACGTGCAGCCAGTTGACGTCGGCGAAATTGATGTCCCAATGCTGCTGGTGTGCGGCGCGCATCTTCTTGAGCTGCGAGGGGACGTAGCGCTCGATGATGCCATAGGTATGCGGCAGCCAGCCATTGGTGCCTTCGCCGGTCGCCACATGCATCAACTGCTCGGCGGTGGCGACCGCGGCGGCCCTGGCCTGCCACAGCGGGTAGGCCGCGAGCGACCGCTTCACGATGAAGCCCATCTCGTCGTTCATGCCCTCGAAGCGGCCGAGCTTGTTGAACATGCTGTTGCCCCAGAGGAAGTCGTCGGCGGTGGGCGGCAGCTCG
The DNA here is from genome assembly GCF_032377435.1 of Bradyrhizobium sp. SZCCHNS3002. Taxonomy (NCBI): domain Bacteria; kingdom Pseudomonadati; phylum Pseudomonadota; class Alphaproteobacteria; order Hyphomicrobiales; family Nitrobacteraceae; genus Bradyrhizobium; species Bradyrhizobium sp. SZCCHNS3002. The sequence goes on along the minus strand of NZ_JAUHHY010000003.1, from coordinate 206,325 downwards.
TTGCGATAGGGGCAGAGCTTCAGCTTCTCGCGAGCGCAATGGTCCTTCAGATATTGCGCCACGATGCCGTCCTGGAGCATGCGGCCGAAGGCGACCCCGGTGCCGCCCGGCGTCCACGCGAACTGGCCGGACAGGGCAAAGTTGGCTGCGAGCAGCATCGCCGCACCCGCGACGATCGTCATGCTGGCCTGGACCAGGCCGGAGAGCGCGATCTGCCGGCGCAGCCAGGGATAGCCGATCCAGCCGGCGCAGCACAGGCCGAACAGCACGCCGAGCGTGGCGCTGTGGGTGGCGGAGGCGAAGGCCACGAAGCCGAACAGCGCGCATCTTTCCAGCATGGAGATCCGGCGTGCGTGCGCGACCATGATGTAGAGCGCCAGCACCGACAGGCCGGCGAAGATGTCGGTCAGCAGCATGCTGGCGAGCCAGGGCAGGGCGGTGGTCAGGATCAGCAGCAGGCCGATCCAGAGCAGGCGCAGCGGCTGGGCCAGCCCCAGCACGCGCAAGGTGAGCTGCAGGATCCAGAGCGTCGCCAGCGCCTGCAGGCCGAGATTGAGCCAGAAGCTCGAGCCTTCGCCAAAATGCAGATAGAGCCCGAACACGGTCGAGCGGCTCGGCACCAGATAGCCTTCGTACCAGCGCGCGAGATAGCCCCCGGTGTCCCACTGCAGCAGCGGGTAGCCGTTCCATAGCGCCGGCGCGACGAGGAAGAGCGGGATGACGATGACGGGGAGCCAGGCCAATCCGGCCTCGGTTGCGCGTTCGTCCAGGATCTGAGTGTTACTGATACCCGTGTCCCCCGATCAGGAGCACCGTGGCCGAAATATGGTCAGGGCGATATTCACTAGTAGACGCAGAGCGATGGATGGTAAAGCCGCTCCCGTGATCGAACGGGGGAATGGCCGGCCTTCTGTCCCCGGGTGGTTCCTTTTTGCCGCAGCCGCCGGTATCCGTCCCTTCCGCCCTCCCGCAGAGTGCCCCAGGTGCCGGAACCGATTGCTACCCCCGAGGCCCACCTTGATTTCGGGTTCCTGCTGCCCACCTTGAGCCGACGCGGTGCCGAATGGCATGGCGGCGCAACCGGAACGTCATCGGCGGAACGTAAAATGTCTCAATCCCGTGTTCTCTGGGAAGCAGGCTGGCTGGAGGGATCCCCCGGCCTCGCGCAGCCCGCAGGGGACACCGTTCCATGCGCCGTGCTATAAGGCCCGCCCACTGAAACTGCGAGAAGCAGCCATGGCTATCCATCAGACCAATCCGCAGCAGGGCGGCAAGCTGGCGACGCTTGATCCGATCTGGGATCGGATCCGCCACGAGGCAGAAGAGATCGTGCGCCGCGAGCCCGAGCTCGCGACCTTCATCTATTCAACCGTCCTGCACCACGGCCGGCTCGAGGATTCGGTCGTGCACCGCGTCGCCGACCGTCTCGATCATTCCGCGCTGTCGGGCGACCTGATCCGCCAGACCTTCAATGACGCGCTGCGCGACGAGCCGGACCTCGGCCATGCGTTCCGCGCCGATCTCGTCGCCGTCTACGATCGCGATCCCGCCACCTCGCGCTTCATCGATCCGCTGCTCTACTTCAAGGGCTTCCACGCCCTGCAGACGCACCGGCTGGCGCATTGGCTGTATCGCAACAGCCGCAAGGATTTCGCGTTCTATCTGCAGAGCCGCTCCTCGGCCGTGTTCCAGACCGACATCAATCCGGCGGCGCGCATCGGCCGCGGCATCTTCCTCGATCACGCCACCGGCTTCGTCTGCGGCGAGACGGCCATCATCGAGGACAACGTCTCGATTCTGCATGGCGTGACGCTCGGTGGCACCGGCAAGGAGAACGAGGATCGGCACCCCAAGATTCGTCATGGCGTGCTGATCGGCGCCGGCGCCAAGGTGCTCGGCAACATCGAGGTCGGTCATTGCGCGCGCATTGCCGCCGGCTCGGTCGTCGTGAAGCCGGTGCCGAACAACGTCACCGTCGCAGGCGTGCCGGCGAAGATCGTCGGCGAGGCCGGTTGTGCGGAGCCGTCGCGCACCATGGATCAGATGATCAACGCGATCGGGATCTGAGCCGCGACCGCCTCCGTCGACAGCGAAGTCAAGACCTTCTCATCCAGGGAAATTCGTGCCAACACATCGGCGTCTGTGGATTTGACGATCCGCCGTTTGTCTTGAGTTTGTCTTGGCGGAATGAATGTGAGATCCACGGCGTCCCTTTCAGTGCGTTCGACATCGCCGCTCGTCTTGCCTCGATCCTTGGGCCGGAATGTCGAAGTCATAAGGACACGGACGTTCGCGCTGTAGCGTCCGCATCATCTGCAAACCTCGCTGTCGATTGGAGATCACCGTGGACGTTCAGGAAGTCAGGAAGCTCGACGCGTATCTGAAGCGCGTGTTCGGCAATCCCAAGATCCGTGTGGTGCCGCGGCCGAAGAAGGAAGACTCCGCCGAAGTCTATATCGGCGAAGAGTTCATCGGCGTTCTGTTCGTCGACGACGAGGACGACGACCGCTCGTTCCAATTCCAGATGGCGATCCTGGAAGACGATCTGGTGGAGTAGATCCTCTCGCCACGCTTGAGAATGCACGATCAGGCGCGGTGCCAGTGAATGCGCCCTCTCCCCTTGTGGGAGAGGGCGACGCCGGCCTATCAATGGGCTCGCTTGAGGGGTCTCTCTCCGCCAGCGGCGCTCGTCGCGAGATACCCCTCACCCAAGTGCGTTTGCCGCTCGATCCTCCATGCCCTTTCCCACAAGGAGAGGGCGCATTCACGAGAACCTCGCCAAGGTGTCGACGCTCATCGGCCGCCCCTCGAGTGCCGTGGGGATGAGCTTATGAGTAAGTAGAACGGCGCGCATCGCGTAGCCCGCATGAGCGTAAGCGACATGCGGGTTCACACGTTGTGCCGGAGAGCCCGGATGTCGCTGCGCTCATCCGGGCTACGACCAACTACTTCACCGCATGCATCTGCGCCGTCAGCCGCTCCATGGCCGCGGCGACGTCCTGCCACTGTGACAGCCAGCCGCGCGGAAACCTGAAGGTCAGATCCGCGCCTTCGACGCGGCGTTCGCTGAGGCACATGCCCGGCGTGGCGGCATCACGCGTGCAGCGGGCGACCAGCACAGGCTGCTCGGCCGTGAACAGATCCTCCATGTCGTACGCTGTGCCCGCGCGGAAGCTTCGCATGCTCAATCCGTCCTGCACCGGCACGGCAGCCGGATTGAGATAGCGCGGATAGATCGTCTTCAGTCGCGTCTCCGGCGACATCGCGTCGTGATGTGCCGATATCGAGACGAAGATGCGATCGATCGGGTGCGGCGCCTGGTCGATCTGGTCGGCGCTGACGTGATGCAGCGCCTCGGGCGGGGTGAGCGAGGGATATTCGAAGCCGAGATCGACGCGCTCCTGCGGCCCCGTATGGCGCTGGATCTTCACCCGGATGGCGGCCGCCGGCACGTTGAACACGGTGCCGCCGATGCTGACCGGCAGGCGTTCGGGCCCCTTGAAGGTGCTGGCGCGCCAGGTGGGCCAGAGCAGGTAGGCGACGAGGGCGACTGCGGCCGCCGTCAGCACGCAGCCCAGGATGATCGGCACGGCGTGGCCATGTCCGTTCGAAGGGCGGGCACTGCGGACCGAAAACATCGTCATGGCGGGCAGGGGATCTCAAGGACCGAATCAGCGCCGACTATGCCACGGCGATGCGGCATTCTGCAGAAACTTACCTGCAGGGAGCCGCGCACCGGCCGCGGCCGCCATTAACCCTTCCTTAAGGATAATGTGGCGGGTGCGGTCGCTTTTTGCCAAACCAGCATCGGGCAGTTTTGCAAGTGTGTGAGTGCGTACGATGTCGGCAGAGGCGTTCAATTCCCTGTTCTCGCTCCTCATCGGTTTCGCCTTGGCCGGCGCCTTGGCGAGCGGCTACCAGGCCTATGCCGAACGTCCGCCGGGCTTCGAGCTGCTGCAGGAGGGCGTCACGCCCCGGCGGTTCGCCGCGGTGCCATTCCTGGTGTTCGCCGCGCCTTTCATCATCATGCGCAACACGCTGCGCGGTGCCCGCATCGAGCGCCGTCGCTTCGAGTTCGTGATGCTGGCGACCGTGATCGCCGGCTTCTGGAGCATGATGTGCGGCACCTTCGTGGTGATGACGCTGCGCGCCGCGGGCGTGCTGGCCTAGTTCCCGTGCCGGGCGCCGCCGCGGCGTTTGCTTGAAATCGCTCCGGAGCCTGTGCCAAGGTCGCCTGCGAACGGGAGACCTCGATGGCCATCTACGAACTCGACGGGCAGGCGCCCGAGCTGCCGGCGGACGGCAACTACTACATTGCCGACAATGCCACCGTGATCGGTCGGGTGAAGCTCGCCAAGGAGGTCACGGTCTGGTTCGGCGCGGTGATCCGCGGCGACAATGACTGGATCGAGATCGGCGAGAGCTCCAACATCCAGGACAATGCCACCTGTCACGTCGATCCCGGCTTTCCGCTGCGCGTCGGCCGCAACGTCACCGTCGGCCACAACGTCATTCTGCACGGCTGCACGGTCGAGGATGACGCCCTGATCGGCATGGGCTCGATCATCATGAACGGCGCGCACATCCGCCGCGGCAGCGTCGTCGGCGCCGGCGCCATCATCACCGAGGGCAAGGATTTTCCGGAATACGCGCTGATCATCGGTGCGCCCGCGCGTGTCGTTCGCACGCTGGAGCCGGCGCAGGTCGAGCGCATGGGCATCGCGGCCAAGGCCTATGTCGCCAAGGGACCGCGCTACACCAAGGGTCTGAAGAAGATCGGCTGACATCACGGCCGATGGAGCTGTCGGAGATTCCTCACGTCCCTTCGGATTCGCCTGCCTCCGCTGCGCTGGCGACACGTTCGTGGCCGCTCGCCCACAGCGCATGCTGTTCGCTGCCGTCCTGATAGGGATTGGCCTCGGCCGGAATGTTCTCGCGCGCGGCGCGCTCGCCCTGTTCAAACGGATCGGGGTCGGTGCTCATGCTGATGTCCTGCTCCTCTGTTTCGGTTTGGGCTTCGACTGGTTTCTGGACTTGTCGTCCGGCTCGTTCTTCCGTTTGCGCGCAGGCTTGCCTGCGCCATCGCCATCCTCCGCAGCGCTCTTGCGCAGCGCGTCCTTCAGATCCGCCGGTACGCCGTGCTTTTCCAACAGGTCCATGAACGCCTCGTCGGCGAGGTCCTGCAGACTCAGCATCTGATCGCGGCCCAGCTGCTTGAGCTTGTCGAACGTGTCCTCGTCAAAGGCGATCAGCTTGCGCACGGCTCCTTGCTCTCCTCGCCCCATCAATCCTCTCCGATCAACATTCGTTCCGGAACGCGGTCCGTCCGGTCGGGTTGAAGTGTAAAGGGAGACGGTCCCATGGCCAGGTTTTCATTGAGCACTTTGATCGTGATTGCAGGCCTCGGCACGGGCACTGCGGTGTTCGCGCAAGGCGGTGGCGGCGGTGCGGGCGGCGCTGGCGGTGGAGTGAGCGGCGGCGGCGCGCCGAGCGCGGGAGCCGCCGGCACCGGCACGACCGGGACCGCCGGAAGCGGCAGCAATCCCTCACAGTCATCGCAACCGGGCGCGGCAGGTGCCAACGGGACTAACAGCCTGGGCACGGCGCAATCGTCCGGCTCCGGCGCGAGCGGGGCGGGGGCGAGTAATTCCGCTGTCACGACCGGCATGGGTCATGGAGGAGACGGAGGGACCGCAGCAACAGGCCCGAACCGTACCGGTGATGCGACCGATGTGCAGATTCAGCAGGAGAACAACGCGGTCGACCGGAAGGTGAAGAGCATCTGTCGCGGTTGCTGAATGTTGCCCGCCGCTCCAGACGTCACGCAACGACATCGAGATCGCGCAGATGTGAGCGGGTTTGCCCGCGCGCCGTTCCAAATCCGGCTTAGAGACTTCCGGCTGGGAGCACCGAGTACACTGACGCTCTCATGCCGCTTGAATTTGGAGACGGATCGATGCGCAAGAGATTGATGGGATTGTTGGCGGGTGCCGTGATTGCGGCGGCAATGATGCCGGGCATGGCGTCGGCGCACGGGCCGGGCGGTTTCCATCATGGCTTCGGCCATCATGGCTTTGGCCCGGGTTTCGGACTCGGATTCGGCTTCGGTTTTGGCTATCCCGGCTACTACGGATACGGAGGCTATCCCTACTACTACCCGTACACCTACGAGGATCTCGGCGGCTGCTACGTCGCGCGCAAGCGTGTGCGGACAGCGCACGGCTGGCGCTATCGCAACGTCGAAGTGTGTGAATGAAGTTTGGGCGAGGCGGCCGGCCGATCCGGTCACTTCGCCTTAACGACATCTCGTGACCATTTGTTGCCGCTCCGATCGGCGGAGCGGCGACGGAGAAGTAGCTGGCGCAACGCTTGCATGGGATCCAGGCATGATGAACACACTCACATCCCCTGAACTCACGTTTGTCTTCATGGGCGTCGTCGTCAGCCTGGGCGCTGCGCTGGTCTGGATGGCCTGGGAGCTCGAGCAGGGCGGCAGGCAGCTGGCGAAGATTCGTCGCGACGATCGTCGGCCGCGCTAACAGCCGCCGGTCCGGCGCCCGAGCGCAAGCGACAGCCGGCCAGCGACTTGCGGGAAGTCTCGCGGGGCAGTCTTCCGTGTTCGCTCGCCCCGGGCCGCGGCTGTCAGCTCAGCACGCCATATTTCTTGAACCACGCCTGCATCTGCGCCCAGCCGTCCTCGGCGGCGTCCTTGCGATAGCTGGGGCGATAATCGGCGTGGAAGCCATGCGGCGCGCCGGGATAGATCTTGAACTCAGCGGTCTTCTTGTTGGCGGCGAGCGCGGCCTTCATGGCCTCGACGCTGGCGACGGGAATGCCGGTGTCGGCTTCGCCGTAGAGGCCGAGCACGGGCGCCTTCATCTCCGGCGCAAGCTGCGTCGGGCTCTTCGGCCAGGCGGGATTGGGCGGGTCGATCAGCGGGCCGTAGAACGCCACGCCCGCCTTCAGCGCCGAACTATGCGCCGCATATTCCCACACCGTGCGGCCGCCGCGGCAGAAGCCGACGATGCCGAGACGCGAGGTGTCGCCGCCCTGCGACTTGGCCCAGGCCACGGTGGCGTCGAGGTCCGACAGCAGCTCCGCGTCGGGCTTGGCATTCACGATCGGCAGCAGGTCCTTGATCTCGGTGATCTTGGTGAGGTCGGTCCCGCTGCGGAAGTAGTAGTCCGGCGCCACGGCGAGCGCGCCGAGCTTGGCGAGACGACGCGTCACGTCCTTGATGTACTGATGCAGGCCGAAGATCTCCATCGCGACCAGCACGACGGGCGGATTGCTGGCGCTGGCGGGGCGCGCGAAATAGGCCGGCATGTCGCGGTCGCCGACCTTGATCTTCGCATCTCCGGCATTCAGCCCATTGGTGTCGGTGGTAATGACCTCGGCCCGCACCGGGCCGGCAGCCAGCGTGTAGCCGGCCGTCACGGCAGCGGATGCGGTCATGAAGCCGCGGCGTGAGAAGGGGGCGACTTTGGTCAGCCCGATGACATCGGACGTCAGTGCTGGATCGGCGGACATGGGGGCTCCTCTGCATCTTGCGGGTGCATTGAGCCGAGACTTGGTTGGGAAAAGCAAGTCACCAGCCGGAGAGCCTCGGCCGTCGGACCCGTTCGGGCGGTCGAACGCGCCCCCACAAAGAACAAGGCCGTCGGCGCAGTATGGCGCCAACGACCTTGCCAGCCCCGGATATTGAAATTGGCCCTGTGCCATCCTGAAATTGGCTCGCCATCCGGTGCAGGCAGGATGGCGTGACTCCCGGTTTCAATCTGTGAAGCACTTCACAGGGTCCCGGGAAAATTCGGCAGGAATTCTACGAGCAGGCGTCAGAACCGGGCGTCTCAGGATCGGTTGCGACGATGCCGATGGCTGCTGCGGCTGGCATGGGCGCGGGCGCGGATGCTGCGGTTGCGTGGAGCAGGCGCGGCCTGCTCCGAGCTCTGCGTGCTGGCGAAGGACTGGCGCAGGCCATCGATGGAGTCCTTCAGGGTCGAGACCTGGTCCGACAGCCGCTTGGTGTCGGCCTGCTGGGCCGCGAGCAGGCGGCGCATGCTCTGCAGTTGCTCCTGCATCATCTGCAACTGATCGATCGATTCCTGCTGGGTGGCCTCCAGGCCCTTGGTCTTCTCCACCAATTGCTCGGATGCCTGCACCGTGCGCGCCTGCAACTGCCGCGTCACCGCGCCGCGCTCGGCTTCCGGCGCGCCGCCATAGGCACGCCACAACATGATGCCGCCGATGCCCGCGACCAGCACCACGAGCGTCGCGGCGGCGAGCGCGATCGGCTGGGCGCCCTTGACGGGGCTCGGGCTGAGCTTCTCGGGGTAGCGTCTGGTGTCGCGCGTCACCGGATTCATCACGAAACCACCCAAATTGAAAAAGCTTCGGATGCTCCTCCCGAAAACTGGGAGAGGCGAAAAACTCGAGCAGAGAACGCTGTCCGCCGAGCCCGCAAATCGTGCATCTGGCGAACGAACCAAGTCGTCAACGTTTGATTAGGAAATCCGACAAAAGCGAGGCCTGCAAGCCTGAAATCGCGCGGTCGCAGCGGTTCCAGGTCGCGGTCGCGACCAGCCGAAAACTGCGGACGGACAAATGCTTACTGCGTTGCGCTGCAGTTCCGGCAGATCGTGAGCTTCTGCTTGAGGCGGGCCTCGTCGGCGAGGTCGGCCGCCTGTTCCTCCTCCCAGCTCATCCGGCCGCGATAACCGGAGCTCGATTGCGCGGACATCACGTCGACCCGCGAGTCGCCACGGCGCTTGGCGCCTTTGCGCGGCGTGCCGATGTCCGGCTCCGTCACCATCTCGGTGTCGGCGTCGGAGGTGGCGACACGGCCGTCCCAGTCGGCCGCAGCGCTCGTCGGCTGCGCGGTAATCACGGCGGGCGTAGCGGCCATCGCCGGCGCGGCTGCAGGTGTGCCGGCCGAGGCCAGCGGTCCCGAGCAGCCGGTGCCGGACATGCAGCAGTTCGCCAGGGTCAGGGCCGCGGCCAGCAAGGTCGCGCTTCGCAGGATCATCATCATGCCGACAACCTAAACCCGACGGTCGAGGGAAAACAAGGTTGGCCGGCCGGTGCCGCGCCCCGCTGGCGACATATCGTCAAAGCAAGGCCAAAAAAAGTTGCGCATCGAGACGGCCTCACGCGAAGCGATGCCGTGCCTCTCACCGTCCGCGACCGGCGGCAAGACGTCTAACTTCAAACTCAGAATTCGATCTGAGGTCGATTTTATTGCGCGCGATGGCGAACGCATGTGGTATTTTATAACCGTTGTTCTGGTCGGCCCGGGGGGCGCGTGCGTGCGTGATGAGGCACAAGCTTTGGTTGTTAATCTATATTGCCATGGTCATCTTATCGGGCTGCCTGGCAGCTCCGATCGCATATAGCGGCAGGGGTATCTCGATCGCCGGATGCAAGCCGGCGCCGGAGCGTGATCAGTTCATCAGCTCGTGCAGTGCGCGCCGGTTTGGAGACTTCGAGCATGCTGCGTTTTGGTTCGGGATCGAGCGCAGGGCGCTTGCCAACCTGAAGGCAGCCGATGTGGTCTTCACGGGATCGAGCCGCACGATGTTTGCTTTCAGCACGGCCGAAGTGCGGTCGTATTTTGCCGCACGCGGTTTACGGCAGTTCAATCTCGGATTCAGCTATGAGGACCAGCAGGCGTTCTTCTCTGCGCTTGCAGTGAAGCACCATCTGCGTCCACGTGTGCTGGTGATTGGCGTCGACCCCTATTTCAACGACCGTGTGAGCGAGCCCGCTCTGGCCGCGATGCATGATCGATGGGAGCTCGGGCGGGCTCTGGTCAAGAAGGGGGAGATGTGGGCCCAGCCAGCCCTATGCAAATTTCGGTTTATCGACTGCGAAATTGCGCCGACGGCCTTCAGATCGTCAGTGGATGGCTATTTTCTCTGGCGGGATTCGCTTATGGCGGATCGCCAGCGCCCGCGGGTTCGTCGGGATCGGTTGCGGGACTTTCAGGTCAATGTGCCGCTCGCGGCGATCGAGGCGAACACCTTCTTGAAGCGAATTGGCATGCCTGCCGACTGTGTCGTCCTGGTCCCGATGCCGACGACCGAAATCTGGCCAAAGCCGGATCCGACCAGCCAACTCGCCGAGACGATCGGAGCCATGTATATCGACGCGGACACCGGCGACGATCTCACCTTCGTCGACGAGGTGCATCTGTCATTTGACAGCGCGAAGCGGTTCTCGTCGGAATTTGTTCGCGCGTTCGACCGGCTGCCGCAGACCTGCTTGAACAATGGTCCATTGCCGGCCGAAGCCTCCGCGCTTCCTGGCAAGTGATGGAGCCGGGACGGTCGGGATCGCCGCTGGCCTCTAAACCGGGGGCGCCTACATCTCGGCCTGCTCTCAGGACGGCATCGCGGAGAGATACGCGGGGACAGTCGATCGTGCCCGACGCGGGAGATCCGGGCGGCAGCCTTTGCCGAGGACTGGTCGATTGGTCGTGCTCATTGAGATGGCCCGTCGGCCTGGATTGTCGTCCCAATAGACGTAGACGGACTCGCGCCGTCCCCGAACGCACCTGGCACCAGATTTCGGAAGCCCGCCGACGCGGCAGGAGGGTGAACGGGAGATTTCCCGGTCTCGTGCCGTACTCGCACGCGTTCATGAACTATCGTCGGCCGGGCGACGCCGCCAAAAAAAGTTGCGGCCAGCCCTTGGGGGAGAGCTGGCCGCGCGCGAACCGGTCTGGGACGGGGAGGGGTGGGGATGTGACCGGGTCGCGTAACTCGAATTCCTGTCTCGCCTCTCTGATCAGCGCTATCTGGCGCTGGCGGTGGCCACTGCCGGGCGACCGTCGCCGAGCGAGACCCACACGTTCGGGTCGCTCTGCGACTGCCGCTTGACGAAGCGGTAGCCGGTTTCGGTCCAGGCGACGACGTTCTCGTTCTGATTGTCGAGCACGTACTCGCCCTTGTCGGTCTTCACGGTGAGGACGGCATGTCCTTCACCCTTCTTGTCGCGCACTACCGTGATCAGCAGCGCCTCGCGGGGCCAGCCGGCATCGATCAGCAGCTTGCGCTTCAGCAGCACGTAATCCTCGCAGTCGCCGTAGCCATCCGTCGGCAGCGACCATTTCTCGACCACGCCCCAATGGTCCATGTCGGTGATCGGCTTGACGTTCTCGTTGACCCAGCGATTGACCTTTAGCAGATCGCGCCACGCGGTCTGGGACAGCACGATGTCGCGGGGCTGCGACGCGCCGCCGCGGCATTCCTCGGGGGTCTCGGTGCAGAACTCGACCCAGCCGATCGGCGCCCGCGCGGTGTCGCCCAGGCTCGCATAGAGCACCCGGTCATCACCGGCATGCGCCACCCCGCCCATCGCCATCAGGAAGGCTGCGACCGCCCACCCTGTTGCCTGTCCCGTCCGCTTGACCATTTTGGCCCCCGTTTTCGTTGGGACCATCTGTCTCACAAAGATTTTTCGCTGCCGCTAAATCGCCACGATGGATTTGACGCAAATCCAAGTAAAACAAAGGGCTTATTCGACTTTCACTTGAATCGAATCTAGCTAAAATTTGAATCATTCGCGGTTGAATCGAATGCGCTGCATTAAGCCGGGAACCGCTGCCGTTGCAGGGTCCCGTGCGCTTTTCCCGCCAACCATTAACTGCGCTGGACTGCCTGTGCGATGGCCGAACGCCACACGGCGCCCGTGGTGGCGGACGCCGTGTGCTCCGTGAAGTTGCGGGATTTCAGAGGCTTGCGGCTTTACCGCGCGGTAACGCTGTCTTCGAGCGTTTCGGCGAGCTGGGCGTGCATGAACTCGATCGCGAAGCCGCCTTCGAGATTTCGCACCACGCGCGCCTGGACGCGGCCGAGCATGACCTGCGATTTCAGCGGCGGCCTGGTCTCCGCCGCAATCGCCGCGCCCGACAGCGACATGTCGATGATGCGGCAGGTCATCTTGGTGCCGTCCTCGAGCGTCAGCACCGCGATCGGGTTGCGCGGAATGATACGGTCGTGGCGGCGATCCTCCGGCAGGTTGAGGATGTCGCGGTTGGCGAGCCAGGTCAGCTGCGCGGCGAGCTTGTCGCGCTTGCGCGCGGTGGCGCCGATCGTCATCGCGAAGCCGTTGTCGATGATGCGGGTGATCTTGCCCTCGACGCGGCCGATATGGTCGAGATAGGCGATCACGCGGTCGCCGACATTGCCGATGCCGGGTGCGAGCAGTGCCAGCCCGCCCGGCGACATGTTGATCACCTGGCAGGGAAACTCGCGCCGGTCGGGCAGCATGTAGCGGCCGAGCAGGTGGACCTTGACCCGCTGGAAACGGCGGCGCTCCTCGGCGGCCGGAAGAGAGAGTTTTTTGTTCGGCAACGCCATGTTTCGCCACTCAAAGCCGGCTCTTAGCGTGCCGGATGATCCAGTGTTGAAACTAAGTCCTGCACGGTTAATTCAGCGTTATCGCAGCACCGCAGGCGTTCATCTTGTTCGCGCAAGACGAGCATTGCCGCTGATGACGGCTCTCTCCGTCATTCCGGGCCTTGTCCGGATGATGCGCTCGCAATGACGGGGAGAGAGCTGGGGCCCCGACGAGGCTTACGGGACACGGATCTGCAGGAAGTCAGCGCAGTCCCTCATACACCATCAGGCCGCGGGCGAGCGCGAGCTTGCGCAGCGCGCGCGGCACGATCGGCTCGACCGGCAGATGGATGTAGCGCCATGACACCATCTCCAGCGGGCCGAGCGCGCCCCTTGGCGTCTCGAACGGGGCGAGCAGGCCGGTCAGGCTGATCGGTTCATGCGCGCGGGTCGCGAACGGCAGCAGCAGCAGCTCGAAATGCGCGGTCGTGCGATCCGGCGCCTGCGCCGTCACGCCGGCGATCGCCGGCAGCGACTCTTCGCAGACCACCGCCGTGATCTCCTCGATCTCGCGGCGGCTGGCCGGCGCGAACTGCGCCGGAAAGCTCCGGTCCTTGACGTCGCCGCCGAGCAGGGCGCACAGCCGCGTGCCGGCCATGCGGAACGGAAAGCCGCTGTCGGCATCGCAGGACAGGACGAAGATGTCGCCCAGCAGCTCGCGCACGGCCGACGGCTCGAAGTCGCAGCGCTCCGGCGCCTTGGCATGGCCGCGCCTGTCGTTCCAATAGGCGAAGAGCTCGCGATTGGACGGATGTTTCATCTCGGTAACCCCTCGCGCCCTCGACGTCACGGGGGACATTGCTGTCCCGCTTTCGTCCAGGCGCCTCCCTGGTTGATTTTCGCAGGAGGGGTGGTGCAGCGTCCATGCCGATGGTGCGATCGTGCCGGCTTTGCCCCGGCCTTCCGCGCGTTAAGGTTAAATTAACGATGAGCTTGGCGGCGTCCCGGCGATCGTTAACAATGCGTTCATCAGATCGCGGCCGGACGGTGCAAGGTCCGCCGCGATACGGTGAGGTACACGCAGGCGGCGTCAAACAAGTCTGGTCGTCGCGACGGGGCGGGGTGGGGACAACAACCCCGGGCGCTCCGGACGCGGCAAAGGCCGGCAAGTCTCGGAGGGAGGGTCTTCTCAGGACCCTCCCTCGTTCTTTTGGCGGATCCGTCGCCCTTTCGCCTCCGCTGCCTCCGCCCCACACATCAACTCTGCCGCCGTGCGCTTGCGCAGGCCGGCCAAAGCCGCCTATCTGACGGATCTGTTCCTCTCGTCGAAGGCGTGCGTTCCGTTGGATTCCTCCTCGTCAGACCTCACGCAGGATCCGCCGCTCCAGCAGGCGCGGGAGCCGATCCTCAATCTGCCGGGCGCACTGACCGCCTACATCCTGCTGATCGCGGTGATCCATCTGCGCGTGCTGCTGCCGGACGAGTGGAACGCAGGGATCATCGACCTGTTCGCCTTTGTCCCGAAACGATACGACCAGACCCTGATGGACGGGGCGTTTCCCGGCGGCACGCCGGCCAAGATCTGGACCTTTTTCAGCTACTCGCTGCTGCACGCCAATCTGGCGCATATCGGCTTCAACGTGCTGTGGCTGCTGCCGTTCGGCAGCGCGCTCGCGCGCCGCTTCGGAGCGCTCAGGTTCTATCTGTTCCTGGCGGTGACGGCGGCGGCCGGTGCACTGGCGCATCTGCTCACCCATGAGCATGCGCTGGCGCCGATGATCGGTGCCTCGGCCTCGGTGTCCGGCACCATGGCGGCGGCCATGCGCTTCGCCTTCGTGAGCGGCAGCTTCCTGTCGTTCACCCGTGGCGATGCCGATGCGGCGGCCAGGGTGCCGGCGCTGTCGCTGACGCGTGCGCTGCGCAATCCGCGGGTCCTCGGCTTTCTGGCGGTGTGGTTCGGCGTCAACATCGTGTTCGGCATCGGCGGCATCACGCCCGGCGCCGAGGGCGCCGACGTCGCCTGGCAGGCGCATATCGGCGGCTTCATCGCCGGACTGATCCTGTTTGCGCTGTTCGATCCCATCCCGCATGTGCGTGGCGATGCTGCGCCTGCGTTGCCGTCCGACGCGGCCGACCATTAGTTGCCGCGATCCTGCGCTTGCGAGCGCGGGTGATTTCATTCATCATTTGCGTCCACCACAACCGGGACACGATTCCGGGCGAACGAAAGCAGGCCCTTTTGTGCCATGCGGCAGGCCTGCGAAGGGCGTTGCAACCACAACGCGATCCGCTGCGTTGGATCAGACGCGGTCGGGCCGGATGCGTTGGATCGGTTGCGCTGCCAGACTGTTGATTGAAGACTCGCTTGACTGACGATCGCTGGAAGCATCGGCCGCAACGACGCCTCGTTCAAGAAGGCGCACCGGCCTTTCAAGGAGACGAGCAATGACAGTACGTGCGATCCTCGACATCAAGGGCCACCAGGTCGAGAGCGTCGAGTCCCAGACCACACTCGCCGAGGCTGCCAAGCGGCTCGCCGAGCGCAAGATCGGCGCGGTGCTGGTGATGTCGGGCAGCCGGATGGAGGGCATCCTCTCGGAACGCGACATCGTCCGCGCGCTCGGCGAGCGCGGCGCCGCGGCGCTGACCGAGCCGGTGTCGAACGTGATGACGCGGCGGGTGGTGAGCTGCAAGCCGGCGGATACGGTCGCCTCGATCATGGAGATGATGACCAACGGCAAGTTCCGCCATCTGCCGGTGATCGAGGGGGGCGGCGTGGTCGGCCTGATCTCGATCGGCGACGTCGTGAAGTGGCGCGTCCAGGAATACGAGACCGAGCAGGAAGCGCTCCGCCAGTATATCAAGACGGCGTAGTCGCTCCGCCGCCGGTCGGCGTGACTGCGCCGATCGCCTCCTGGATTGAATCCAGCGCACGTTCGGCCGCCCTTGTGCCGAACGCGATGAGGTCGGCCGCGCGATGGAAGTCGAACCAGCCGATCTGGCCGACGCGCGGCGAGATCAGCAGGTCCGGCGGATCGCCGGCGAGGCGCGCACGGGTGATGCGGTCCTGCATGATGTTGAAGGCGTCGACCATCACCGACGAGATGCCCGGCCGGCCGCCTTCGCCGAAGAACTGCCGTTTCACCGCGCGCTCCGGCGAGAACAGCCTGCGGAAGCGCCGCTTCGGCGGCGTGCTTTCCATCACCGTCTCCGGCACCTGGACCGGCTGGCCATGCGCGTAGATCGTTGTCGAATGCGTGAACACGTCGCTGGACAGGTTGGCGGCGATCACGATCTCGGCGCCGAGCGCCCGCGCCGCCGACACCGGCACCGGATTGACCATCGCGCCGTCGACCAGCCAGCGGTCGCCGATCAGGACCGGCGCGAAGATGCCGGGCAGGGCATAGGAGGCGCGCATCGCATCGACCAGGCTGCCATGGGTCAGCCAGATCTCGTGCCCTGTGCGAATCTCGGTTGCCACCGTCGCGACCTTCATCGGCAGCTCCTCGATCGTGATGCGGCCGAGCGAGGCTTCGAGCTGCGCGGCGAGCTTCTCGCCGCCGATCAGGCCGGAGCCATTGAGGCGGATGTCGAGATAGCCGAGGATGTTGCGCATCTGCAGGCTGCGCGCCCATTCCTCCAGGGTATCGAGCTGGCCGGCCGCATAGGCGCCGCCGACCACGGCGCCGATCGAGGTGCCGACCACGACGTCGGGCACGATGCCGTGGGCCATCAGGGTCCGGATGACGCCGATATGGGCAAAGCCGCGCGCCGCGCCGCCACCCAGCGCCAGCCCGATCACCGGCTTGCGGATCGTCCCGAGACCGACATCGGAACCTTCGGTTCCGCTCGCACGGCGTCCTTTCAGAATATCCAGCACCGAGATCTCCACGCCTACGCATACTGTGTGCAACGAGTCGGCAACGGACTCATGACGCATGACAGCCTAGCACCAGCCTACCAGAAGCATCCTTTATGCCGGGTCGACGGGAGTGCCGGATGCCGCTGATTTGAACGCTCCGCCGGGCAGACTGCGCGCCGCGGGCGCTGAGGCGCCGGAGAATGCGACCAGGTCGCGCGACGTTCGCGCGGTTCCTCAGGGACGGTTGAGTACAGGCTTGAATTTGCCGCGTTTTCGGTCAAAAGCAGGACGATGACGACAGGTCGCGGGTTCACCAGATTCCGGCGCAGCGGGCGGCTATGGCTTGTGCTCGCCTTGTCGTGCCCGCTGACCGGTTTCGTGATGTCGCCGGCCGCGGCGCAACTGTTCGGCGACCGGCCACCGCCGGTTCCGCCGGCCTCGGTGCCCGATCCCGGCGCGGCGGTCAGCCTGGCGCCCCCCTCCGGCCCCGCCGCCGGGCCCATTCCGCCGCCGGCCCCGCAGGCGCTGCCGGGACCCCCGGTCGCCGCGATCCCCCCCGGCGCGCCGGCCGCGATCCCGCCGGTGGCCGCTCCGCCTGCCGCGCTTCCCAATCAGGGCGTGCTGTCGCTGTCGGCGCGGTTCGGCAAGGACCTGCCGAACATCAATGGCGGTCTGGTCTGGCGCGTGTTCGCCGACCGGCCGGACGAATCCGGCGCCTTCAAGATGCTGCGCGAGGATCGCGGCCCGACGCCGAACATCGTGCTGCCGCCCGGCACCTATGTCGTGCATGTCGCGCTCGGCCTCGTCAGCGCGGTCAGGTCGGTGAACCTGAAGACCGAGACCGATCGCGAATCGTTCGTGCTGCCGGCCGGGGGCCTGCGCCTCGAGGGCAGGGTCGGCACCAGCAAGATCCCGCAGAACCAGATCTCGTTCGCCATCTACAAGGGCAGCCAGTTCGACGGCCGCGAGCGGGCGCCGCTGGTGCCGAACGTCGCCGCCGGCGACATGCTGATGCTGCCGGAGGGCACCTATTACATCGTCTCCAACTATGGCGACGCGAACTCGGTGGTGCGCTCCGACATCCGCGTCCAGGCCGGCAAGCTCACCGACGTCACGGTGACGCACCGTGCCGCGGTCATCACCTTGAAGCTCGTCTCCGACAAGGGCGGCGAGGCGCTCGCCAACACCGCCTGGTCGGTCATCAACCCCGGCGGCGACGTGATCAAGGAATCGATCGGCGCCTTTCCCAAGGTCGTGCTGTCCGAAGGCGACTACCGCGCCATCGCCAAGAACGAAGGCAAGGTGTTCGAGCGCTCCTTCAGCGTCGTCAACGGCGTCGACGGCGAGGTCGAGGTGCTGGCGCGGTAGGACGCGCGAAAGCCTGCAGGGGCAAACCGACTCTCCCCGCTATTGATGAGAACCCATCTCCGGGGAGAGCCGCATGCAGATATCCGACATCATCCGCCATGCCATCGCGATCGGTGAGCGTAAGGGATGGATCACGTTCGACGAGCTGAATGAGATCTGTCCAGGCAACACCGTCGCATCCGAGGACATCGAGCGGCTCATGGAGGCGCTCAGCGACGCAGGCATTCGTCTGGAGCAGGAGTGATGCGAGCGCAGAGTTTTTGCAGGATCGCGTTCCACCAATGGTGTCGTCCCGGCGAACGCCGGGACCCATACCGCGGATGCTATCGGGGACGTAGCTGTCAGCGGCCCGCCTCGCCGCGGCCGGTGGCTATGGGTCCCCGCTCAAGGCCGGGACGACGGCGGTGATCGTCGAAGCAGTGGTGCGCGACACGACTCGCTAAACTCGCGACGTCTGCCCGTCGAGTTACTTTGTCGCATGAGCCGTAGGGTGGGCAAAGCAGCCGCCGTAGGCGGCAGCGTGCCCACCGTCGATCCGCGCACGCAACAGGAAGATGGTGGGCACGGCGTCAACTGCGATCGTATGCGTGGAGAGGTCACGGCAGCGCCTTTGCCCACCCTACGGCTTTCTGCCAACCGAACTCATTATTTTGCCCGTCGGGTTACTTTGTCGCAGTTATTTGTCCTTGCGTCGTCGGGCAAATCAGGTCGATCTTTCCGCGCATTCCGCCTCGAGATGAGGGGCGTATCGCGGTCGTCACGAGACGCGAGGCGGGGAGCGGTGGGCGTGGTGGATTGCAGCGCGGGGTTGCTCGCGCCGACGAACGATCCGCTGCGCACGGTCAAGTCGCGCGGTCCTGATATCCCGACGCTGATATCAACTCACGTTGAGGCTTCGCCTTGCGTGGGGATGGTGGCCAGAAAGCCCGGCGCACCAGGGAGAACGCGAAGCAGCCGTTAAAGCCATCGCGCAGGGAGGGCCGGGTTTCCGGCTGACCTGTGGTACCTGCCGCCTGCATTTTTTTCGCAGGCGGGCCACGGGCCTCAGTCGAGGTCCGGCTCTCCCTGCGCCCTCTGTTTGAAGAGGGCGGTTCGATCAGCAAAACTCGGGCAGATCGTGTCGCGAGATCGCGCAGTCACATCCGCATCCGTGCCGTATCTCCCTCTCGTTGGGACAGCGGCGATGAACGTGAAGCGACGCTGTCACAGTCGCTAATGCGCGATAACCATGGAACCACTTAAAACTGTCACAATCGCTGCGCGCCATGCGCGAAGCCAATGCATTTACAGCTCGTTAAAGCCGCGTCTGCTTCAGATACCGCCGGGACCGACAGGGTGGGCGATCGAGTGGGAATGATGAGTGCCGCGACGACCAAGGCGTTGACAACGATCAGCAGCGATCTCTTTGACGACATCCCGGTACTCAGGCGCAAATGGCAGGCCGCATTGAGGCCAGGGCAGCGCCTGCCGCGCTACGAGGACGTGATGCTGGGCAGCCTCGGCCGGCTCGCCGATCACATCGCGGTGCTCAACAACGACGACGGCGGCCTGCAGATTTCGCGCAGCGGTCGCTACGTCCAGCAATGGCTGCAGGACGAACGCTGGGACGTCGCGGTGGAGGCCGTGTCGCCGGATTGTGCCACCGTGCTGGTGGAGGCCGCCAATTGCGCGCTCGTCAGCGGCCAGCCCTATCTCGCCCATGCGCATTGCGTGCGCGACGGCATGGTCCGCAGCTATGATGTCCTGGCGTTGCCGACCAATTCGCGGTGGGGCAGCACGCTGGTCGGGACCTACGTCAACGAGCGTGCCACGCAGTACAATCTGCTCGACGCGATCTTCTCGACGACCGATGACGGCGTCGTCTCGCTCGCGACCATCCGCGACAGCGTCGGCATGCCCTGCGATTTCCAGGTGGTCCATCACAATCGCGCGGCCGCTGACCTGCTCAGGCTGCCGTCGGCGACGCTGCAATGGCATCGGCTGAAGCAGGGCGGCAACATGTTGTGCACGCCCGAGGTGATGGCGCGGCTGTTCGACGTGGTCACGCACGGGCGAAGCGACCAGTTCGAGCTCGACAGCGAAGCGCGCAGTCTCAGGCTCGGCGCCCACGCCTTCGGCGACATCATCTCATTGACCATTGCCGATGTGACCGCGCTGAAGCGGCGCGAGGCCTCGTTCCGGCTGCTGTTCGACGCCAATCCGGTGCCGATGTGCATCCTCGACGCCAAGACCGCGCAGATCCTCAACGTCAACGACGCGATGGTCGGGCACTATGGCTACGGCCGGGCCGATCTCCTGTGCATGAACGTCTGGGATCTCTGGCCGCCGGGCGAATGGGAAAGCCTCGATGACGCGCTGTTGCGGCTCGCCGACGGCGATCTGTTTCACCGCGACTGGCGCCATCGCAAGGCTGATGGCAGTGAGATCGAGGTGCTGACCTATGGCCGCGAGATCAGCTTCGATGGCCGCGACGGCGTGCTGGTCGCGATCGTCGACATCACCGAGCGCCGCCGCGCCGAGGCGCGCATCGCCTACATGGCGCACCATGACGGGCTGACCGGCCTGCCGAACCGCGAATTCTTCCAGCAGCGCCTCACGCAGGAGCTCGACGGCGCCTTGTCGGCGGACAGGCGCATCGCGGTGATGTGCATCGACCTCGACCTGTTCAAGACCGTCAACGATTCCTTCGGCCATCCGATGGGCGACCGGCTGCTGCAGGCGGTCGCGGGCCGCCTGACGCAGCAGATGCATGGCGGCAAGCTGGCGGCGCGGCTCGGCGGTGACGAGTTCGCGGTGATCATCCGTCAGGGCGGCGCCGATGACGCCAGCGAGAGCGCCGCGCGTCTGATCGCGGCGCTCAGCGCTCCCTATGACATCGACGGCAATGAGCTCGTGATCGGTGCCTCCATCGGCATCGCGCTGTCGCCGGGCGACGGCGCGAGCTGCGAGGAACTGATGAAGAACGCCGACATGGCGCTGTACCGCGCCAAGCAGGACGGCGGCCGCGTGCATCGGTTCTTCGAAAAGGAGATGGACCGCCAGGCGCAGAAGCGCCGCGACATGGAGCACGATTTGCGCCGCGCCTTCGCGCAGGGCGAATTCGAGCTGCACTACCAGCCGCTGGTCGACGTCGCGACCGGCGCGATCTCCGGCTTCGAATGCCTGCTGCGCTGGCGCCATCCCGACAAGGGCATGATCTCACCGGCCGACTTCATCCCCGTGGCCGAAGACATTGGACTGATCGTGCCGCTCGGCGAATGGGTGCTGCGCGAGGCCTGTCACGAGGCGGCGCGATGGCCCGATGGCATCAAGGTGGCGGTGAACCTGTCGGCGGTGCAGTTCCGCAGCCGCAATCTGGTGCAGGTCGTGGTGCAGGCGCTGGCACAGTCGGCGCTGGCGCCGGAGCGGCTCGAGCTCGAGATTACCGAGTCGATCCTGCTGGCGGAGACCGAGGCCAATCTGGCGACGCTGCATCAGCTGCGCCAGCTCGGCATCCGCATCTCGATGGACGATTTCGGCACCGGCTATTCCAGCCTCAGCTATCTCCGCAGCTTCCCGTTCGATAAGATCAAGATCGACCGCTCCTTCGTGAAGGACCTCGCGCAGCGCTCCGACTGCCTCGCCATCGTCCGCGCCATCTCCGGCCTCGGCAGGAGTCTCAACATCATCACCACCGCCGAGGGCGTCGAGACATCGGATCAGCTCGACTGGCTGCGCGCCGAAGGCTGCAACCAGGTCCAGGGCTATCTGTTCAGCGCCGCCAAGCCGGCCTCGGAGATCGCGGGGCTATTGGCGCAGTTCGGTGGGCGATCGTCCAAGGCGGCGTGATGGGATGACGGCCGCCACACCCTCAACCGTCGTCCCGGACAAGCGCGCCGTAGGCGCGCGCCGATCCGGGATCCATAACCCCAGGAAGATGTGGTGACGGATGGTGTCGAACGAGCTTGTGTCGCGACTGCCGCCGGTGGTTATGGGTCCCTGCGTTCGCATGCGTTCGCAGGGACGACAGCGGAGATTGTCGCGCTCAGAACCGCGTCACGATGTCCGCCAGCGCCGGGCGCGGGCGGTCCTCGCTCGGCTTGGTCGGCTTGCCGATGTGAATGAGACCTGCGAGCTTCTCCTCCGGCTTCAGGCCGAGCCCGTCCATCACGTCGCGGTCGAACATGAACCAGCCGGACAGCCAGCAGCCGCCATAGCCGAGCGCGGTGGCCGCGGTCAGGATGTTCATCGCGCTGGCGCCGGCCGACAGCTCCTGCTCATAGGCCGGCACCTTGGGATGCGGCCGGGTGAAGCTGACGAGACCGATCACAAGCGGCGCTTCCATGAAGCGGTTCTTCTCCACCTCCAGCTCGGCAGCGGTCGCCTGCGGGTTCTTCCTGGCGAAGGCGGATGCAATGACTTCGCCGGCGCGGCGCCGGCCGTCGCCCTCGAACACGATGAAGCGCCACGGCGCGAGCTTGCCATGGTCCGGCACGCGGGCGCCGATGGTCAGGATGGTGTCGAGCTCGGCGGGCGAGGGGCCGGGACCGCTCATCTCGCGCGGCTTTACGGAGCGGCGGGTCTTCAGGAGTTCAATCGCGTCGGTCACGTCGTCAGGTCTCGTTGGTTGCATCCGCGACAGATAGCATGCGCCCCCGCCCGCAACGAGATCACGGCACGGCGTTTTGATCGGTTCTACCGCGTGCTGCCGCGGCCGCAGGCGGACCCTTTGCTCGAGCCGGCGTGCAGCCGTGACGTGAAGCCGGCCATCTTTCGCCTGGTGCGGCGGCGCCGGTCGTACGGGCTGCGGCCATCGGTCCGCAGCCCGGCCTGGCGCCGGCAATTGTGGAAGTTGGGGTGGATCGGTAAAAAGATGACGCTGGCGACCGCAGCTCGCGGCCGGCCGGGCACCAGCCTTGCAGTGGGAATGACAGCGCTGACACCTTCACCTGATGCCGTACTGCGGCTGCGCGGCGCGCCCGGCTTCGCCGCGGCGATGCGAGCCTCGACCGCAGCCGCGGTCCGGCTCTACCGTGGCGACCGCATCCTCAATGCGTTGCTGAGCGATCGGGCGAGGGCGCTGTTTCCGCATGTCGCGCTGTACCTGCATTTCGCCGAGCAGCGCGACGGCGAGCTCGGCCTGACCGTCGGCGCCATGAAGGAGATGTGCGCCAGACTCGATCTGTGCAGTGGCGGCCGCTGCGAGGCGATGCTGGCGCTGATGCGCGCGGCCGGGCTGGTCGCGTCCGCCGCCAATCTCGACCGTCGCCGGCGTCCGCTGGTGCCGACCGACAAGCTGATCGCGCTGCATCAGGAGCGCTGGGGCGTGCAGTTCGACGCGATGAGCGCGGTACTTCCGGCCGCCGTGGTCTATCGGACGGCGCTGAACGATCCGGCCTTTGTGAAGACCTTCGTGCTCGAGCTCGGCCGCCGCTTCATCGCCGGCCTGCGCGTGCTCGACGGCGCGCCCGAGCTGGAGCCGTTTGCCGAGCGCACAGCCGGCATGGTGATCCTGTTCAGCCTGGCCCAGGGCGCAGGGCCCGAGCAGCCGTTCCCGCCGGATGAACCCGTGCCGCTCTCCATCAACGCCCTGGCGACGCGCTTCTCGGTGTCGCGCAAGCATGTGCTGACACTGCTGCGCGATGCGGAAGAGAAGGGCCTGCTCGCCCGCGGCACCGACGCCATCACCATCCTGCTGCGCGGCCGCGAGGCGATCGAGCGGATGCTCGCGACGATGTTTCTCTACATGGCCGAATGCGCCGAGGTAGCGCTGCAGGCGGCGGGCAAAGATAGAGATTCCGCTGATGTCGTTGTCACTCTGTCAGCGTAGCCGCTCGCGACAGCCGGCCCATGCGGGCGCAAGATCTATCCCCGCGTCATTGCGAGCGCAGCGAAGCAATCCAGACTGTCCCTGTGGAAAGACATTGGATTGCTTCGCTGCGCTCGCAATGACGGCGAGGGAATGTGTTGATCGGATGAGCGCAAGCGACATGCGGGAATACCGTTCCCGCGTGTCGGCCCGCTTATGCGGGGATAGGCTGACCTCAGGCCGCCTCGCGCTGGCGGCGCCGCACGTCGGGCGGCGTCGCCTCGTCGACCAGCGCCGCGATGGCGTCCGCCGTCGGCATCACGGTCTGGCCGTCGCGGCCGAGCCGGCGGACCGAGACCGAATGCGTCTCGGCCTCCTTCTTGCCGACGACGAGCAAAGCCGGGATCTTCTGCAGCGAATGCTCGCGGACCTTGTAGTTGATCTTCTCGTTGCGCAGATCGATCTCGGCCCGCAGTCCCGCCCGCCGCAGCGCCGCCAGCACCTGCTTGGCATATTCGTCGCCCTCCGAGGTGATGGTGGTGACGACGACCTGGGTCGGCGCCAGCCACAACGGGAAGCTGCCGGCGTAGTGCTCGATCAGGATGCCGATGTAGCGCTCCATCGAGCCGCAGATCGCGCGGTGTACCATCACCGGCGCCTTCTTGGCGCCGTCGGCGTCGATGTAGAACGCGCCGAACCGCTCCGGCAGGTTGAAGTCGACCTGCGTGGTGCCGCACTGCCAGTCGCGGCCGATGGCGTCGCGCAGCACGTATTCGAACTTCGGCCCGTAGAACGCGCCTTCGCCCGGATTGATCTCGGTCTTGATGTGGTTGCTCTGCGCCTTGATCTCGTTGAGCACGGTGGCCATCACGCGCTCGGCGTGATCCCACATCTCGTCGGTGCCGACGCGCTTGTCCGGCCGGGTCGACAGCTTGACCGTCAGCTCGCCTTCGAAGCCGAAATCCGAGTAGGTCGACAGGATGAGGTCGTTGATCTTCAGGCACTCCTCGGCGAGCTGATCTTCCGTGCAGAAGATGTGCGCGTCGTCCTGGGTGAAGCCGCGCACGCGCATCAGGCCGTGCATGGCGCCGGAAGCCTCGTAGCGATGCACGACGCCGAACTCCGCGAGCCGCAACGGCAGGTCGCGGTAGCTCTTCAGGCCATGCTTGAAGATCTGCACGTGACCCGGGCAGTTCATCGGCTTCAGCGCGAACCAGCGCTTGTCCTCGGCCTCGTCGCCGGCGGACTGCGCCGCGAACATGTTCTCGCGATACCAGTTCCAGTGGCCCGAGGTCTCCCACAGCGACTTGTCGAGGATCTGCGGCGCGTTCACCTCGTCATACTCGCCGGCGAGGCGCCGGCGCATGTAGGCGATCAGCGCCTGGAAGATGCTCCAGCCTTTCGGATGCCAGAACACGACGCCCGGGCCTTCCTCCTGGAAGTGGAACAGGTCGAGCTCGCGGCCGAGCTTGCGGTGGTCGCGCTTCTCGGCCTCCTCGATCTGCTTCAGATAGGCGTCGAGCTGCTCCTGCTTGGCGAAGGCGGTGCCGTAGATGCGGGTCAGCATGGGATTGTTGGAATCGCCGCGCCAATAGGCGCCCGCCACCTTCATCAGCTTGAAGGCGTTGCCGATCTTCCCGGTCGAGGTCATGTGCGGGCCGCGGCACAGGTCGAACCAGTCGCCCTGGTAGTAGATCTTGATCGGCTCGCTGCCGGGAATGGCATCGACCAGCTCGACCTTGAACGCCTCGCCCTTGTCGCGGAACACCTGCTTGGTCTTTTCGCGGTCCCACACCTCCTTGGTGAAGGGTTTGTCGCGGCCGATGATCTCGCGCATCTTCTTCTCGATCGCGGCGAAGTCCTCGGGGGTGAACGGCTCGTTGCGGAAGAAATCGTAATAGAAGCCGTTCTCGATCACGGGGCCGATCGTGACCTGGGTGCCGGGCCACAGCGCCTGCACGGCTTCCGCAAGCACGTGCGCGCAGTCGTGCCGGATCAGCTCCAGCGCGCGCGGGTCGTCGCGGTCGACGAGCTCGAGCTTGGCGTCCTCGGTGATGGGATCGATGAGGTCGACGAGGTCGCCATTCAGCGCCATCGCGACGGTGCGCTTGGCGAGCGAGGGCGAGATGCCCTTGGCGATGTCGAAGCCGGTGGTGCCTCTGGGATATTCGCGGCGGGCGCCGTCGGGGAAGCTGATGGTGATCTTCTCGACCGGGGCGGCGGGCTTCAGGTTGCTGAGGCTGTATTGGAAGCCGGGCTTGGACTGGTCGGCGGCGGATTTCGCGTCGGGCGATTTGGAATCAGGCATGGGTCTCTCCTTGAGCTCACTCCTGCGAACGAGCGCAGGTAAGCGGGAGCAAGGGGTATAGCAGGGGATTCGGAGGCTGCAACCCGGGGAGGGAGGGGAAAACCGGCCAATTGCGGCCGACGGGGCGATGCGGTGATTGCCGCCGCGGGCCGGTATGATACAACTTCAAGTGTTCGGGGCGTGGGGACGCGTTTGGCGATGGAGTCTGCAGGGGAGGCGCCGCTCTCTCTTTTTCGGCGGGGTGGCGCGCATGTCGGGGCCGCGCTGATCATGTGCGTGCTGTCGAGCCTGTCGCCGCTCGCGGCCGCTCCGACGATGACGAGGCCGGCGGCCCAGCCAAAGCCTGCGGCACAGGCGAGGCCGGCCACCCCGGTCAGGCCCGCCACGGAGTCCAAGCCGGCTGTGCGCCGGGCGTCGCCGCCGCGGATCGCAGACGGCTCCACGCCGATCGCATTCGCGCTCGTCAAGGGCTCCTCGGATGTCTGCGGACATGGCTGTGACAGCTGGATCGCCGCCGAAGGCAAGATCGACGGCAGCGCCGCCGCGCGGTTTCGCAAGTTCATGAAGCAGATCGGGGAGCGCCGATTGCCGATCTACTTCAATTCGCCAGGCGGCAATCTGCAGCAGGCGCTCGCCATCGGCGACATGCTGCGCGAGCGCAAGGCCGCCGTGCGGGTGGGACGCACCACCTTGCGCGAGTGCGGCTTCGAGCCTCAGGAGGGCGACGCTTGCACCAAGCTGAAGCTGTCCGGGCGCGAACTGCACGGCGAGGTCTGGACCCGAGGGGCGATCTGTAATTCGGCCTGTCCCTACCTGCTGCTCGGCGCGCCCACGCGCGAGATCGCAGCGGATGCGACGCTCGCGGTGCATTCGCCGCGCGTCATCCTGAACTTCACCGGCGGCGTCCCGACCCGCGAGATGCGGGCGCAGGCAATGCAGCAGGCGATGGCGCGGGCCGACAAGATGGTGCTCGACTACATCACCAGGCTCGGCGCGGATCCCGCTCTGCTCACGGTGGCGCGGTCTGTCCCGTTCGAGAGCATGCGCATCCTGACGCGGGAGGAGATTGCGCGCTTCGCGCTCGACCGGCGGCAGCGGGTCGAAAGCCCCTGGATGTTCGAGACCGCCAGCCGTGGGATTGCCTACAAGACCATTCTCGCACGCAAGGAGGGTGAGAGCACGTTCCAGACCACGCGCTTGCAGATGGTCTGCTTCGATCAGGACCGCTTCGAGCTCGACGTCGAGCGCATCGCGCCGGCCGGCCCGCCGCCGGCTCCGCTGGCGATGACGAGCGGAGATCTGCGGCTCAATTTCCTCTCGCCGCCGCGGCGGTCCGGCGATCGCGAGACTTGGGGTGTGTTCCTGAATGCAAGCCAGGTGAAAACGCTGTCCTTGATGCCGTCTGCCGAGCTGAGCGATTCCCTGTTGAATGTTGCGCGTCGCAATGTCTCGACATTTCCGGTGAGCAGCGAAGGCCTGCAATCTGCTCTGAAGATGCTGACCGAGAGCTGCCCGCCGTCCAAGGCTATCGTCCGTCCGACGGGCACGCCGGTTCCCTGGAGGCAGATTCCCTCGCCGCAGGCCTCGGCGGCGCAGCCTGCCCCCGCGCGCTGACGAGAATAGCGGCCAGGACAAGGGAGGAGGACGAGAGAAAGTCATGGACGGCATGAGACAATTTCATGCAAATGCATGAAATTCTCTGCTATTGAGGCGCGATGACATCCGCTTCCGCTTCCGGGCGCCTTGCGCCGACCTCGCTCATGCTCGGCAATCTCGTCACTGGCTGCTCGGTGCTGGCGCCCGCTGGCCTGCTGCCGGAGCTCGCCTCGGATCTCGCCGTCGGAATTCAGACGGCGGGGCTGCTGATCACCTTCGGCGCGGTGGTGCTCTGCATCTGCTCGCCCTTGACCGCCTGGCTGACGAGCCGCTTCGACCGGCGCCGTCTGCTGGCGGCGACACTCCTGGTGCTCACGCTCGGCAATCTCGCCTCGGCGTTTGCGCCGGACTATGCGAGCCTGCTGGCGCTGCGCCTGGTGATGCTCGCGGTCGGCGCTCTCTATACACCGCAGGCCGCCGGGACCGCGGCGCTGATCAGCCCGGTCGAGAAGCGCGGCAGCACCATCGCCTATGTCTTCCTGGGCTGGTCGCTGGCGGCCGCCGTGGGGCTGCCCATGATCACCTTCATCGGCAGTCATTCCGGTTGGCGGGCCGCCTATCTCGCGGTCGCTGCGGCCGGCGCGGTCAGCTTCGTGCTGCTGACATGGCGCCTGCCATCCGGCCTGAAGGGCGCGCCGGTCGCGTTGAAGACCTGGACCGAGCTCGGCCGCAACCGCCTGGTGGTGCTGCTGCTCCTGGTCACGACCCTGCAGATGTCGGGACAGTTCGTGATCTTCACCTTCATGGGACCGCTGCTGAAGCGCCTGACCGGCGCCGACTCCAACCAGATCGGGCTGGTGTTCGCGATCTACGGCGCCTGCGGCTTTCTCGGCGTCGTCATCGCAACCCGGATCGTCGATGGCTGGGGGGCCTATCGGACGTCGCTGTTGTTCACCTGCCTGATGTTCGCCGGCGTATCGGCCTGGACGCTGGCGGCCGGCACCTACGTCCTGATGGCGATGGCGGTCGCGATCTGGGGGTTGGGATTTGCGTCCACCAATTCGATGCAGCAGGTTCGGCTGGTGGCAGCCGCGCCGCCGCTCGCCTCGGCCTCGGTGTCGCTCAACACGTCCGTGCTCTATATCGGCCAGGCCATCGGCTCCGCGATCGGCGGCAGCCTGTTTGCACGCGACCTGCTCGGCGCCACCGGCTACGTCGCCCTGATGTTCCTGACCCTGGCATTGCTGGCGATCCTGGCCAGCCGCCAGCGCGCGCAGATCGCGGTTCCGGCCCGAGCAGCGGGTTGACGCTTGGCAAGACCGGTCCGACCGGATTAAAGGCCGATGTCGTTGGGGGCTGCCGGGGGCGTGGATTCTGCCTCGGCCGGCGAGTAGCATCGGCGGACGTCCTCGCGTGCCCACGGGTCGGACAAGAGAGATATGGCATGAAGAAGATGATGTTGAGCCTGGCCGCAGTGCTGCTGTGCACCCCTGCGCTGGCCCAGAGCGCGCCGATGGTCGGTGACCGCCCGCTGGTGCAGGTCAAGCCGAAGGGAACGAAGACCGCCGCCGCCGCGCCGGCCAAGCCGCAATCGGCAGCCGTCAAGCTCCAGGCCTGCCTGGACATCGACGACGGAACCAAGGAGCGGCTGAACTGCTATGACGCCGTTATTCCTCCGGCAGCCAAGCCGAAAGCGATGAAGGCCAAGACCGTCGCCGACTGCAAGTTCACCAAGGAAGAGGACGAGCGGCTCGCCTGCTTCAACGGCTTCGTCGAGAACATGCCGAAGCTGCCGAAGTCCTGAAGCGCGGCGTCGGCCGCCCGCTCAGCGGCTCGACACACGGTTCGAACTATCCTGGGCTCCGGCCGCAATCCGGATCGGCGGCTGGGCGGCCGCCATCTTCATCAGCACGTCCTTGATCGGTTGGCGGGTCCAGGCCTGCGTGACGTAGTCGCGATGGGTGATGCCCTCGTCGGTCTCGACGAAGACGACGCTGCCCGGCCGCAGCGGCCGGTCCATGCCCTCGGAGACCTCGATGCCGCGATTGCGCAGCATGGTCATCAGCTCCTGATCATGCCGCGCGGTATAGCGGGTGTAGGAGCTGATGAAGAAGCCGGAGCGGTTGCGCTCGATCCAGTTGGCGAATTTGTCGAGCTGGCCATAGACCGCATCGAGCAGCACCACGCCGCGCACGCGGTCGCTGATGCCGCCGACCTCGAGGCTCCAGGCCGTAGGGAGAAAGCCGCCGCTGTAGCCGACGATCACGATGGGCATGCCGGCGAAGGTCTTCGCGCTCGCGGGATCGCCGGTCAGGCGGGCGAGGCTGGCCGCAGCCTCGTCCATGAAGCGCTTGAAGCCGCCGGGCTGCCAAAACTTGCCGGCGCTCGAATCGGCGGCGTCGACGGCCATCTGCGGCGCGAGCAGCACCGCGTTGACGCCGGCCGCCGTGATCTGCTGCGGCACCAACTGGCGGTCGCGCACGTCGCGCTCCAGCGTGGCGCCGTTGCCGTGGAAGAACACGACGATCACGCCCGGCTTGCGCACATCGAACTGTTCGGGGACGTGCACCAGCACGCGGCTGTCGTTGTAGGTCTGGTCCTGCCAGTAGACGCGGCCGGAGAAGCTGCGGTGGCCGCGTCGCTCACCGTTGCTGACGTTCAGGAACGGCGCGTCGGAGGCTGGGTTGTTGCCGAAATAGGGAAAGGCCGACGACTTCATGCTGACGAGGGTCGTCAGATCCTCACGCTGCCGCCGTTCCGGCCGTTGCGGCTCCAGCGATGCGATCTGAGAGGGCGCGGGCTTCGAAGCGAAGTCGGAGGGCGTGTGAAGCCGGAAGCTCTCCTGCGCGGACGGGAAGCGGTCGCTGAATTCAGGTACCGGAAAACGGTCGTCGAAGGTCAGCCCCTGGGCCGTCGATGCGTTGGCGGCCAACGCCTCGGGATTCGGCGCCTTGCCGCAATGCGTGACGGAAAGACAGATTGCCAGCGCCGATGCCGCGCGCCACCAGAGGCGCAAGCCCTGGCGCACAGACCTCATGACGTTCTGGTGTTCCCCGATCATCCGTCCCCAAAGACGCGTTCGAGCCCCAACGCGGCTCTTCAACCAGCGGATTTCGTTCAACCTGCGCCGCCGAAATTGAGGTCGCGTTAAGGATCGTGTCCGGTCAACCCCGGGCGCACCGGGACACACCACGCGAACGTGTCGCGATTGTGGGTCGTTTGGCCGCCCGATGCAATGCCGCAGCCTGCCCCGGCCGAAATCGGTTCAAAAATACCCTTGAGGAAGGTCATATTTAACGCCCGTTAACGATGTTTGAATGCTTCGGCGGGAACCTGGGCTGAGGCAGAGGAAGGGGCGCACGGCGTCCCTCGACGAAATGGCTGCATCCGAGGCGGACGATCCCAGCCTGGGCCGGGCGGACGGCGACCGGGTTCCATCCGTGTCCTTGCCGGTCGCGACCGCCATCGTCATCGCCGACATGATCGGGGTCGGCGTCTTCACCAGCCTCGGCTTCCAGGTCCGCGACATCCCATCCGGCTTCTCCATCCTGGCGCTGTGGGCGGTGGGCGGACTGGTGTCGATCTGCGGGGCGCTGGCCTACGCCGAACTCGGCACGATGTTTCCTCGCTCCAGCGGCGAGTACAATTTGCTCACGCGGGCGTTCCACCCGGCGATCGGCTTCATGGCCGGGTGGGTCTCGGCGACCGTGGGCTTCGCAGCGCCCGTGGCACTCGCGGCCATGGCGTTCGGAGAATATGGCCGTGCCGTCATCCCGGGCGTTCCGCCGATGCTGCTCGCCACGGGCGCAGTCTGGCTCGTGACGGCAGTGCAACTCGGCGGCATCAGGCAGTCGAGCCGCTTCCAGCTGTTGTCGACCCTGTTGAAGCTCGGGCTCATCACCGCCTTCCTGATCGCCGGCTATGCCATCGCTGCCCCGCAACCGGTGACGTTCCTGCCGGCCGCGACCGATCTCGGCCACGTGACGAGCGCTGCGTTCGCGACGGGACTGGTGTTCGTCATGTACGCGTTCTCCGGCTGGAACGCGGCGACCTACATCATCGGCGAGTTGCATGCGCCCGAGCGAACCTTGCCGCGCGCGTTGCTGCTGGGCACGGTGATCGTTCTGGTGCTCTACATTGCGCTCAACGCTGTCTTCCTGCGGGCTGCACCGATGGACGCGCTCGCGGGCCAGCTCCAGGTTGCGAGTATCGCGGGCAGTCATATCTTCGGCGAAGCCGGCGGCCGCTTCGTGGCCGCGATGATCTGCATCGGACTGGTTCCTTCCATCGCCGCGATGATGTGGATCGGCCCGCGCGTGCTGATGACGATGGGCGAGGACATTCCGGCGTTGTCGGTGTTCGCACGGCGCTCGCGCAACGGCGCGCCGGCCTATGCGGTGCTGTTCCAGCTCACCGTGGCCACGCTGATGCTGTTCACTGAGAGCTTCGAGTCGGTGCTCGACCTCGTCCAGTTCTCGCTGTTGTCCTGCTCGTTTCTCGCCGTGGTCGGACTGTTCAAGCTGCGTATCGTGCAGCCAGATCTCCCGCGACCCTATCGCGCCTGGGGCTATCCGGTCACGCCGTTGATCTTCCTCAGCGTGACCTTCTTCATGATGTACTATCTCGTCATGACGCGGCCGTTGCAGGCAGGGCTCGGCGCAGGCGCAATGGCGTCGGGACTGGTGATCTATTGGTTCGCTCACGCGCGGTCGCGCCGTGTCGCCGCAACGCTCGCATCGGGTTCGGATTGAAATGCTGTGGGTCTCGAGAGTCTGGTTCGCCGTCGCATGTCTGATGCTTGCCCCGAGCTTCGAGGCTCGGGCTCAGTCCGTCACGCCGGACGATACGGCGCGGGTGCTGGCGGGGATGGCGCCGGCGGCGGGCTCGCCACTTGCGCCCTTCGTACAGGATCCGGCGTGGCGGCGGCACGCGGCTTTCTTCGACAACGCCTTCAATCAGCTCGAGCAGCGGCAGTTGTCGAAGATCAGGGCCTGGACGGATGCCAATCTGACGGCCCCGCAGCCGGCGATGTTCTATTTCTTCTCGGGGCCGGATTTTCTCTATGCCGACGCCTTTCACCCGAAGGCAACGACCTATGTCCTGGCGGCGCTCGAGCCAACCGGCCCGATCCCGGACCTGTCCAGATTGCCGCGCGGCGGCATTGGCCCGGCACTGTCCTATGTCGAACGCTCGTTGCAGTCGATCCTGAGCTTCTCCTTCTTCATCACCAAGGACATGAAGGTCGACCTGCGCGAAGGCGAGCTCGAAGGGACCTTGCCGATCCTCTACGTGTTCCTGGCACGCACCGGCAAGACGATCCGCGAGGCGAGCCTGATCTGGTTGGACGAGAACGGCGGATTGCACGGCAACTCCGAGCCGCCGGCGCGCAATGCGACAAAGGGCGCGCGTATTCTGTTCGCCGGCGCCGACGGGGTCGTGAAGACGCTCTATTACTTCTCCACCGATCTCTCCGATGCCGGCGTGAAGGCGAGTGGGCTGCTCAAGTTCTGCGAGCCGCTGGGGCCAGGCGACAGCCTGCTGAAGAGCGCGTCCTATCTGTTGCATGAGAACGGCTTCGGACGGGTCCGCAGCTGGCTGCTCAAGAACAGTGCGACCGTCGTCCAGGATGATTCCGGCATCCCGCTCGCGAGCTATGAGGCGCGGGCCTGGCGTTTCCTGCCGTTCGGACGCTACGCCGGGCCGATCGACAAGTTTCCGGACATGTACCAGAGGAGCTATGCGAAGCTGTTCGAGCGTGCGCAGCCGCTGGAGTTCGGGATCGGCTATCGCTGGCGAACGCGGGAATCGAATGTCCTGCTCGCGGTGAGATCGCCTCCTGCCGACGCGACGGTGTCGGCCGAAGCGAGCGCCCCTCCAGAGACGGATTATCAGCCGCCGCCGCGCGCCCGGCGCGTGCCGCGGACGCCGGAGCCCGTTCCTCTCTATCCGCCGCCGCGGCGCGACGATTTCATCTTTTGGCCGAGATGGTAGGGGTGAATCTCACCAGTGCACGCTCTGGCTGGGCACGATGTAGGACGTCGTCGGCGGGGGCAGGGCGGTGCTGTCGGCGAGATAGCGCCAGGCACCGACAATGACGATCAACAAAGCGATGATGCAGAGCAGGTCCACCTGACGGGCATCGTGGTGGTCGGCATGGTCGGGACCGATGCTCTTGCGCGATCGGTTGCTTCTGGGACTGATTGTCCAGCGCATCGTTGTCTCCTCCCGAAGGAAGCGTCACATCAATGCAGGCCGAGGCAGCGCGGTTCCTGCTGGGAGCGCCGGCTCTTGGCGTAAGAATAAGCCTGACTACAGATTTCGCCAGGCCCTTTTTCTGCAGATCAATCGACGGGCGAGGCGTCTGTTGCGCTGCACATCAGTCCGGGCCGTTGACGCCGCGCCATCGCGCGTAGCGCCACGGCAGGTACCAGCGGGCGCGCACAGGAGCCGTCGTTGGGACGTTGTCGATGCCCGAGGTGCCAAAGGGCTGGCAGCGCAGCAGCCGAGCGAGTGTCATCCACCCACCCGCCCAGAGCCCGAAGCGTTCGATGGCTTCATCGGCATAGACCGAGCAGGTCGGCAGATGCCGGCAATTGTAGCCGACCAGTGGCGACAAGGTGTGGCGATACAGCCAGATCAGCGCATGAGCAGCGCGCCGCGGGAGTCGGGCCAGCAGCGACCCGATGTGCGCAGAATGGCAGCCGATGTCAGAGCATGAGTGCTTCATGAGCGCGATGCAAGATGGATGGGCGAGCTTCTGACCGGTTCCTCGGCAGGGAACCCGGCTCTCGGTCATTTGTGGTGATGTGATGCAACAATGGCCGGTTTTCAGCGGCGTCGCAGCACGCCGCAGCTGGACGGTAGGTGATTGCCCGGATACGTTTCTCGGCAAGGATGTGACAGACTAATAACGGATTTGAGGCCAAGTTGTCAGGTCTTTCCGCAAGAAAACCGAGGAACTGCGTACCGAGCTTGACGAGGGGGACGGATTGCGCGTGAGATTGCTGCGGTCGCGTGAATTGCGCTGGATGCTACTCGGTGTTGCAGCGCTTGGGATGGTGGTCGGTGGCGCGATCACCATCATGTCAAACACGGCGCGCGCCGGCGGCGCGCTCGAAGAGCGCAAACTCCCGATGCGGTTTGGTTGGGTCGCCTGCGAGCCGAATTGCGGCTGGGTCAGCGCGGTCGGGATCGTCACCGGCGATACGCCGAAGGATTTCGAGGATTTCGCGAGGGATCGCGACCTGACTGGCACCACGCTGGTGCTCGATTCCAGCGGCGGCTCCGTCAATGACGCGATCACCTTGGGCCGCCGGTTCCGCGGCTTGAAGATGCGCACCACCGTCGGCATGACCCAACGCCCGAGCCGCGGGGGTGATCGGCCGCGGGTCATGCCCGAGGCCTATTGCGAGTCGATGTGCGTGTTCCTGCTGCTGGCCGGAACCACGCGTTATGTTCCGGATGCGGCCCATGTCCGCGTCCACCAGATCTGGATGGGAGACCGCGCCGACGACGCCAAGGCGGCGAGCTACACGGCGCAGGACCTGATGATCGTCGAGCGCGACATCGGGCGTCTCGCCAAATACACCTTCGACATGGGTGGAGCGGGCGATCTGCTGTCGCTGGCGCTGAACGTGCCGCCGTGGGAAGACCTGCATGAGCTGTCGCGCGCCGAACTGCGGCTCACCAATGTCGTGACCACGGATCTGATCGCCGAGGTGCTGCCGCCGAAGGGCACGACACCGGTCGCCGAGCTCGCGCCGAAGCCGCAGGCCAAGGACAAGCAGCAGGACCGCTTCCCCGTTGCGCTGGACAAGGCGCAACTGTCGCGTACCGCCGAGGCGTTGCCGCCCGCGACCGTCGCCGCGACGCCACAGCAATAGGCATCGACGTCGCCTGGGTGAGCCGGGCCTCGCGCCAAGAATCGGCGTGTCGAAATACTGCTCCCGCATGTCGCCGCGCTCATGCGGGCTACGGATCGGTCATTCTGCTCGCGCGGGCGGGAAGCGGCGTTGCCTCAGCCCTGGGCGGCGGCCGGCTCCGCGCCGTTGGCCTTCGCCTCGATCTGGCCGATGGCATCGACCACGGCATCGAAGGTCAGCATCGTCGAGGCGTGGCGGGCCTTGTAATCCCGGACGGGCTCGAGCAGGGCGATGTCGGCCCATTTGCCCTCCGGCGGCGCGCCGTTTTCCTTCAGCATCCTCCGGACCGTCTCCCGCAGCTCGCGCAGCTCCGCGGCGCTGGAACCGATAACGTGGCGGGCCATGATCGAGGAGGAGGCCTGGCCGAGGGCGCAGGCTTTCACGTCGTGGGCGAAGTCGGTCACCACGGGCCCATCCATCTTGAGGTCGACCTTGACGGTCGAGCCGCAGAGCTTGGAATGGGCGGTGGCGGTGGCGTCCGGGTGGTCCAGCCGTCCGAGCCGCGGAATGTTGCCGGCCAGCTCGATGATGCGCTTGTTGTAGATGTCGTTCAGCATGTGCCTGACGTCCCGGAATTACCGGCGTGGCGGCCTTGGCGGCCGGGTTTCATCGCCCTATATTGCGAGTATATGGAAACGATTGGCAGGAATTCCAGCCACATCCACAGGCGTCCGGCGCCAGAGGCGCCAAGCCTGCGTGTGGCGCCTCTGCAGGTGACGCCCTCAAGGTGATGCTGTGCCGGTGACACTCCGGTCGGACCGCCGACCGGTCGAACGGAGTTGAGATGGACACTTTGATCAAGACGCTGCGCACCACCAAGCCCGAGGGCAAGCCGTTAGACGCCAAGCTGACCGACCCCCGCGCTGCAGAGCTCGATCCTGCCGATTTTCTTGCTGCTGCCGTGCGGCCGGACCGGCCACGGCCGTCGCGCGCCGAAGCCGAGGCCGCGGTTTACACGCTCCTGAACTATATCGGCGAGGATCCGACCCGCGAAGGGCTGGTCGATACGCCGCGCCGGGTCGTCGAGGCCTATGACGAGCTGTACCAGGGCTATCACCAGTGCCCGGCCGAGGTGCTCGACCGTACCTTTGGCGAGACCGCCGGCTACGACGACTTCGTCCTGATTCGCGACATCGAGTTCACGTCGCAATGCGAGCATCACATGATGCCCTTCTACGGCCGCGCGCATATCGCCTATACGCCGGTCGAGCGTGTCGTCGGCCTGTCCAAGCTGGCGCGCCTGACCGACATCTTCGCCCGCCGCCTGCAGACCCAGGAGCATCTGACCGCCCAGATCGCGGCTGCGATCGACGAGGTGCTGAAGCCGCGCGGCGTCGCTGTCATGATCGAGGCCGAGCACACCTGCATGTCGGTGCGCGGCGTCGCCAAGCACGGCGCCATCACCTTCACCAGCCGCTTCACCGGCATGTTCAGGGACAATCCGGCCGAGCAGGGGCGCTTCCTGTCGATGGTGCGCTCGCCGCAACGGTAAGACCAGCAACATCTTAGCGAGAGTTTCGTGTCCTCATCCTCAGTCGAGCGCGAGGAGGGCTTGGCCTTCCTGCCCAAGTTCGACGCGGCCGGCCTCGTCACGTGCGTGACGACGGACGCCGTGAGCGGCGACGTGCTGATGGTCGCCCACATGAACGAGGAGGCGCTGCGCAAGACGGTGGCAACCGGCGAAGCCTGGTATTTCAGCCGCTCGCGCAATGCGTTGTGGCGCAAGGGTGAGAGCTCGGGCCAGACCCAGCGCGTGGTCGAGATGCGCACCGATTGCGACCAGGACGCGGTCTGGCTGCGCGTCGAGCAGACCGGCGCGGCCTGTCACACCGGCCGCCACTCCTGCTTCTATCGCAAGGTGGAGCGGGCTGAGGGCGAGGGCGCGCGGCTGGTGTTTGTCGAGGCCGACCGGCTGTTCGATCCGGCCGAGGTCTATCGCAAGTAGGCCAGCGACCTTCCTCCGGGTCTGTCCTGTCGTTCATTGGCCCGGCCGGGCCCAGCGAATTAACCCGCCATTAACCATACCCGCCGCATTTTGCCGGACGTTTCCGGCGCGTTCGTCTGCCAGCGAATCTGCAAACAGCGGGTCTTCCCATGTCGGTCGACGCATCCAACTCCTCGTCCACCGGTTTCCTCGATGGCGTCCGGGCGAAGGTCGCCGGCGCGATCAAGCAGGCCGCCGACAGCGTCGGCACCAGCTTCGAATATCTGCTGTCGACCGCCAAGATGGAGTCCGACTTCAATCCGACCGCCGGCGCCTCGACGTCGTCAGCGCGCGGGCTCTACCAGTTCATCGACCAGACCTGGCTGGGCACGGTGAAGGAAGCCGGCGCCGATCTCGGCTACGGCCAATATGCCGACGCGATCACCCGGACATCGTCGGGCGACTATACGGTCAGCGATCCCGCCATGCGGCAGGCGATCATGAAGCTGCGCGACGACCCGCAGGCGTCGTCCGCCATGGCCGCTGCGCTCACGCAATCGAACAGCTTCCAGCTCACCGGCAAGATCGGCCGCCGGCCGACCGATGCCGAGCTCTACATGGCGCATTTCATGGGCGTCGGCGGCGCCGCGAAGCTGATCACCAGCGCCCGGGAGACGCCGAACGCATCGGCTACGCAGATGTTTCCCGGTGCCGCCGCGGCCAACCGGCCGATCTTCTACGATCGCGACGGACAAGCCCGCAGCGTGTCCCAGGTCTATGCAGTCCTGAACACGCGCTATGCCGGCGCCGCCAATTCCTCGGCCACCCGGGGCGCGCTTGCGCTCTACGGTGGGACGAATGTCGCGGCCAATGCGGCCGGCGGCGGCGCGCTACCGACGACCGACACCGCAACCTTCCTGTCGATGTTTCCGGATGCGCGCGGCTCATCCCGGGCCGGCGCCTCGACGACGGCCGACGCATCGGCCGTCAACCGTCCGGCGGATCCGATGTTTCGTTCGCTATTCCAGGTCGACGGCCAGTCGAGCCAGGCGGTCTCGCCAACCGTGCGCGAGTTGTGGGGCCATTCATCGGTTGCCAGTGCGACCCCGCCGGAGGGCGGCAGCAACGATGCCAGCGGCAATGGTCAGCGCAGGCTCGACCTGTTCAGCGATCCGCACGGCACCTTCTCGGGCTGATGCGCCGGCGCAGGCGGTCGCACGCGTCGCTGAACCATTGATGAAAAAGAACTATTTTTGACGTCCCGCCGCGGCTCGCACCGTCGGCGGCGGCCGCATTTCCCCCGTCGGATTACGGCCAAATGAGGCGTTGAGTGGTATCATAGTATAGAAATAACCTGTCGCCTTAACAAAACATCAACAAAACCAGCTACTTATGGTGAACGCTTTGTTAAGCGTCGTGGTTTATTTTCGGTGCTGTTGAGGCCCTCGTGGCCTTTGTCTGCAAGTTGCGTAAGCCGGAAAGACCATGATCGTTCGGCAGTTTCTCAGTTGGGTCAGAACCGCACCCGCCGGTGAGCGGGCAGAGGCCACCAGGGCGCTCGCGCGGGCGTGGTTGTTGTCGGATCTCTGCGACGAGGATCGCGGCGCCGCGGAGGGCGCGCTCCTTATGCTGTTGGACGATCCGTCGCCGCTGGTGCGGCAGGCGATGGCGGAGGTGTTCGCCCGCTCGGAGGAGGCGCCGGCCGCCATCGTCCAGGCGCTCGCCACCGACCAGGCTTCTGTCGCCGCC
The DNA here is from genome assembly GCF_032377435.1 of Bradyrhizobium sp. SZCCHNS3002. Lineage (NCBI taxonomy): Bacteria > Pseudomonadati > Pseudomonadota > Alphaproteobacteria > Hyphomicrobiales > Nitrobacteraceae > Bradyrhizobium > Bradyrhizobium sp. SZCCHNS3002. The sequence goes on along the minus strand of NZ_JAUHHY010000003.1, from coordinate 167,470 downwards.
ATCATCCTCGAATATTCGCCGCTGCTGATCGATGCCGACCTCGTCGACATCGTCGCGACTGGTAACTCCGAAACCCAATGCGCGATCGCGCGCCGCGTCGGCCTGCCGGCGCCGGTGTGCGCAGCGATCGCCGAGGTCGGCAGCGCCGCTGCAGCGCTCGAGCTGATCGAGAATGCTTATGCCGAGCTGGCGCCGTTTTCCTGGGACCGCATCGTCGAGCGTCACGGCCATCTCGCCGCCATCCGCGAAGCGATGCTGGTGCTGGACGATCTGCCGGCCGCGACGCGCGCGGCGCTGGTCGACAAGCTCTCAGAGACACTGGCGCAGTTCGTGGTCGCCAGGAACTGGCTCAGCGCCGACAGGGCAGGGCGCATCACCAATGAGGCGCGCGACCGCTCGACCATCACCATCGCGGCGCGCTCGCGCGGCGAGGAGCTGCGCGGGCTGGTCCAGCATCTGCGCGCAACCTCGCAACTCACCGCGGGTCTGATCCTGCGCGCGCTGCTCTCCGGCAATGTCGAATTGTTCGAGATCGCGCTGTCGGAGCTCGCCGACATGCCACGGGCGCGGGTGGCGGCGCTGCTCAACGATCGCGGCCGCGCCAGCCTGCAGGGGCTGCTGCGCAAGGCGGGCATTCCCGACACCACCTTCGACGCCTTCAGCATCGCGCTCGAGGTCTGCCGCGAGAACGGCTTTGCCGACACCTTGAGCGGGGCAGCGATCCTGCGCCGCAAGATGGTGGAGCGCGTGCTCACCCATTGCGCCACCGACCGCGACGCGGCGGCGCCGCTCTTGATCCTGCTGCGCCGCTTCGCCACCGAATCCGCGCGCGACGAGGCCCGTGAGTTCTGCGACGAGGTGATGGCCGAGGATTTCGTCGCCGGGCTGGAGTTCGGACTGATCGCGGCGTGAACCGTGTGCGCTGCCGTAGGGTAGGCAAAGGCGCGTCGCAGATATTGCCACGTTCGAGCGCGCGGGGGCGTCGTGCCCACCGACTTGCTGCAAAGACTGCCGATCCATGATGGGCACGCGACCGCCGCTTTGCGGCGGCGCTTTGCCCATCCTACGTGATCGCCATCCGATTACGGCTGATCGCTCGGCACGAGGCTCGGCGCCAGGATCGCTTCGAGATGCTCCGGCCGGTTGCGGTTGACCTGGATCAGATAGTCGTCCGCCACGCGGCGCAGCCGGCGGCTCAGTTCGCCTGCGACCGTCGCGCTGTCATACTTCGTATGATCATGCACGATCGCCTGGATCGCGTTGACGTGATGCTCGAACAGCTCGGCCGGGACCTTTTCGAGATCCGGCGCGTGCTCGATGATCCGGCAAAGGCTGTCGGCAACCTCGGCGGCGGCGGGATAGCCGAAGGTCGCGGCGTCGCCCTTGATGTCGTGTGCCGCGCGGAACATCTCCTCGCAGGCATCGTCGTCGAAGCCGGTCTTGAGGACTGCTGCATAGGCTTTCGTCAGGCGATCGGCCTCGGTGTCCATCCACGACTTGAACTCGCCGGACAGCCCTTCGAGCGCGGCTTCGGCACGCGCGATCGGATCGTCGAGATCCTTCTCTTCGGCGCGACGCAGCACCTTCTTCAGCGGATTGGGCTGGGTGATGACGTGATGCGAGGCGTAGGTCTTGACTTGGATCGCCGGGGTCTTGTCTTTTGCCATCTCGATATCCCCTGATGATGCCGACCAGCGCACTTCGACGCATCGCCCCGATTCATATCCGAGGAGCTTGGAGCGCTGGGCGCCGATCCCCGGATTGCGTTAACGCCGGCTCACTGCCGCGCCCCTAAACTGCGGAGCGCGCTTTATCCAGAAGTGACGGCTGCTGGAAAATCTCCGCCTCGCCGCCGATCCGGCGCTCGGGCCCGATATAGGCCGTGTTGGTGTTGCGGCGCCGGTCCGGGCCGAAATAGGTCTTTGTCTTGATGAAGGGGCGCGGATTGGCGACCACGTTGAGGATGCGCTGATACAGGCCTTTGGCCGAGATCGGCTTGGCGAGGAATTCCGTCACGCCGGCGTCGCGCGCGACGGTGACCCGGCGCTTCTCCGAATGCCCTGTCAGCATGATGATCGGCGCGTAGGGATTGCCCTTGGCTTCCGGCTGCCGGATCATCTGCGCGAGCTCGAGGCCGTCGAAGATCGGCATTGCCCAGTCGGTGATGACGATATCAGGCGAGAAATGAGTGTACATCTCGAGAGCGGTCGCGCCGTCCTCGGCCTCGTTGACCTCGCGGGCGCCGAACGAATGCAGCAATGTGCGCAGGATGCGGCGCATGTGCGGGTTGTCGTCGCAGACGAGAAAGCGCAGCTTGTTGAAGTCGATGCGATACATTTGGGCCGGCCCGGAGGGATCACCGGTGAAGGTGGTCAACGCGCATTAACCATACGGAGCCGCGGGTTAACAAAGCGTTGCGCGGGGCGGCTGAGGCGCAAAAAGGCGCGGACAACCGAGATGTCAGTAGCCGAACTGCTCGCTCAGGATCCGCTCTTCCAGGCTGTGGCCGGCGTCGAACAGCATCCGCATCGAGATCGTCTTGTCGGAAAGCACCTCGACCCGCTGGACGTTGCGGACCTCGTCATGGTCGGCCACCGCCGCGACCGGCCGCTTGTCGCCTTCGAGCACCTCGATGATCACATAGGCGGTGTTCGGCAGCAGGGCGCCGCGCCAGCGCCGCGGCCGGAACGCGCTGATCGGCGTCAGCGCCAGCAGCGCGGCGTTGATCGGCAGGATCGGGCCCTGCACGGAGAGATTATAGGCGGTGGAGCCCGCGGGCGTCGCGACGAGCACGCCGTCGGCGATCAGCTCCGGCATGCGCTCGCGCTCATCGATCAGGATGCGCAGCCGCGCGGTCTGTGCCGTCTGGCGGAACAGGTAGACCTCGTTGATGGCGTGGTGGATGTGAACGACGCCTGCAGCATCCGTCGCCCGCATCAGCAGCGGATGAATCACCGATTCCTGTGCCGCTTCGAGCCGTCCATGCAGATCGATCGTGCTGAATTCGTTCATCAGGAAGCCGACCGTGCCGCGATGCATGCCGTAGATCGGCTTGCCCGAGCGCATGTGGTCGTGCAGCGTCTGCAGCATCAGGCCGTCGCCGCCGAGCGCGACCACGACGTCCGCCAGGTCCGGATCGGAGTTGCCATAGAGCGCGGAGAGCTGCGTCAGCGCGGCCTGGGCCTCGGCACTCGGACTCGCAACGAAGGCGATCCGCTCATATCGCTTGGACGTGGTCATGCGTCGCAGGGCTCGCTGGTCGGTTGGCCGGTAACAGGCGCCGTGTCGTCTAGCCGACCTTGCCCGTGCTTGTCCATCGCGGCCGGTATCCTGGGGCAATGGGGCCGCGGTGAGGCTGATGTGGCCAGGACATACGCGCACGCGCGGAAGTCATCGGGGCGTCATTTTTCCTGCAGGCTCCGCACGGGATCCCAGGACGAGGAGCCGGTCCCCAGGGTTGCTTTCGCCCGCTCGGCGAAGACGCGGCTCGGAGGATCGCTCGGTGCGCCCCGCGCGAAGCAGTCGGCCGCTTGCGGCAGCTCGCGGGCGCGCCAATGCGCGAGGCCTGTGGCATAGCCGGTCAGGAGGACCTGTTCCTCCGGCCTGAGCTCGGCTGCGCGGCCATGCAGCTCGTAGATCTTCAGCGACTGCTCGCGACCCTTGACCCGGATGGTGTCGAGCTCGCGCCAGGCGAACTCGGTGCCGGCGAGCGTCACCGTGCTCTCGGAGGCGATGATCGTGGTGCCATAGAACTTGTTGGCGCCCTCGAGCCGCGAGGCGACGTTCACGGCGTCGCTCATCACGGAATAGTTGAAGCGGCGCTGCGAGCCGAAATTGCCGACCAGCGCGGCGCCGCTGTTGATGCCGATGCGCTGTGCCACCTTGATGCCCTGGAACGCCGTCGACGTATTGTTGAGCTCGGCGAGCTTCGCCTTGCAGTCGAGCGCCGCGCGCGCCGCGCTGCGCGCATGATCGGGATCGTCGAGCGGAGCGCCGAACACGGCGACCACGGAGTCGCCGATGTATTTGTCGACATAGCCGTCGTGGCTTTCGATGACGTCGGTCATGGCCGAGAGATATTCGTTGGTGAGGGCCATGAGCTGCTCCGGCGTCATCTGCTCGGCGAGGCGCGAGAAGCCCTCGATGTCGGAGAAGAACACGGTGACCTCGCGGGTCTCGCCGCCGAGTTGCGGCAGCCGGCGCGAAGCGAGCATGCGGTCGATCTCGTGCGGTGCGAGGTAATAGGCAAAGCTCTTCTGCAGCAGCCTGCGGTCCTTGTCGGTGACCATGAAGCGATAGCCGGTGGTCGCTGCCAGCGCGAGCACGCCCGCTGCGAGCGGCTCCGCCAGGGGCAGCGCGTAGGCATGGTCGAAGAGAGCGGTTGCGAGCACGGTGTAGAGCAGGGCGACCACGGCCAGGATGGCCGCTGCGGAGGCGGGCCGCAGCAGTCGGGCGAGCAGCGCGGCAAGCAGCGCGATGGTTGCGGCGATGGCGTAGATCGCAGGGCGTCCGAGTTCGGTTGCCGCGTCCTGCCGCACCAGATTGTTCACCGCCGTGGCGTGGATGTAGACGCCGGCAATGGTGCTGCGGGCGAACGTCTCGGCGATCCTGCGCTCGTCCAGCACGCAGCGCGGCCGCCGCGCGCCCTCGGCGCGGGTTGCGAAGCGCTTCGAGGTGAGCCGCCGATCCTCGATCCCGACGGTGCCGAGCAGGACGACCTTGCCGGCGAACTCGCGGCGGAAATAGTCCTTGTCGCCTTTCAGCGCGCAGGCGCGCAAGTCGGCGAACGAATAGGTCGGAATGTCCTGGGCCCCGCCGGCAAAATTCAGGGTCATGGTGCTCGGCACGCTGCCGGGCACCTTGTACGCACCGAGTGTGACGCCGTCAGCGGCAATGAGCGGCGCGGTGCCGGTTGCGCGCCCCGCCAGTTCCAGCGCCATGCTCGGGACGGCCTTGCCGTCGACCGACAGCGTCAGCGGATGGCGGCGGACGACATCGTCGCTGTCAGTATAGGTGTTGAGCGGACGAAGGTTCTGCTGTTGGCGCACCGCGATGCGCTGGCCGGGTGCGGGCAGGATCGGCGGCTCGGCAAAGATCTCGCCCAGCACCACCTTGCCGCCGGCGGCCGCGGCAGCGAGCGCGCGCAGGAAGTCGCGATCGAAGCCGCGCGTCTTCTCGCCGAGGGTGCTGTCGCCGAGCGGAATCTCCGACTGCTCGATCGATGTCTGGAACACGATGTCGAAGCCGACCACCTTGGCGCCGCCATCGAGCACGGCCGTCATCACGCGGCCGATCTCGCCGGTCCATGTCAACAGCGGTGCACCCTTGAAGGGGGGCGCCTGGTAGCTCTCCTCGTCGACCGCGATCACCACCGCCGGACTCGCCGCCGCATCGTGACGGTTGCCGAAGGTCTCGAAGCGCAGCCATGTCAGCGCATCCAGCGACAGGCCACGGCCGCGCTCGAAGACTGGCGACACGAACAGGCCCGCGCACGCCAGCGCGATGGCGATGACGGCAATGGCGTCGCGCGTCCGGCGTCCGATCGCCACCGATAAAAGCCTTCGGTCTCAGTTGAACCGGATCAATCGCCCGACCGCGGGTCCAGGTCCCGCCTTGGCCTGTGCGTCGACCTTGAACACGATCCGCGCGTTGCTGAAGCTCGCAACATAGGTCCCGCCGGGCGTGAGCGGGTGGCTGGTGCCGGCGAAATCGTAGAATCGTCCCTTGTATTGCCGGCCCGAGAGCTCGACCTGCTGGCGCTCGCCGGGCTGGTCGAGGCGCTCGACGACCAGCGTGCCGCGGCCCTTGGCCTCGAAGATGGGCGACGCGCTGTAGATGATCGCCTGCGCCACCGGTGCGCTGTCCGGTCCGACGCTGCGCACGATCGTGGCCGCGACCTCGCTGGTCTCGCGCGAGGTGGCCTGTGCGTGGCTGGCGTCGCAATTGACGATGTCGCTCTTGAGCGTCGCGCCGTCGACCGTGCTTTCGCCGGGTCCCACGGTGACGCTGCCGGCGCCGTTGACCGTCTCGCGCCGGCACGATTTGAGGTAGCTCATCACCACGGCGCCATCCGGGCCAAGCTTGATCACCTGGCCGGGCGCCACATAGTCCATCAGCTCGGCGCCGGCCACATCCCCCTGGACGTCCTCGACCAGCGCCGCCGGCGGGCCGGCCCAGGCCGCCGGCGGTCCAATCACGACCGGTCCGGCGAGCCCGGTGAGGGCTGCGATGATGAGCGTCGGCAACTTCATGATGAACTCCGTGATCGCGATCGGCGGCGCGCCTCTTGTCCCAAACCTGGGTGTCCCGGTGATGGGACGTCGGAAGCGCTGGAGAGGTTCGAGCCCATAACACACCTGAGGGGACCAGGCACGGGTGCTGATGTGACCTGGATCACGGAAGAGTTGCTTGAGCTTGCTCCCAAGCCGCGGTTCATGCGCTTGCAGAAATGGCGGGTTACGCCAACCGCCTGGTCGAGGGAGTGAGCTGATGGCAGGTTTGAGATCGTCCGTCGCGTGGCCGGGACTGATGGCGTTGGCCTTGACGGCAGTGCTCGCCGGGCCGGCCCTGCACGCCGAGGACGCGCCACCGGCGGCGCAGGACGCCGCGGCGCCGGGGTCACATCGCACCGGCTCGGCTGGAAATCGCGCCGCGAGCCCGCCCGGCTCAGCATCGACCGCCGAGCAGCACAAGCTGCCGCCGGACTCCACCACGACGCAGAAGCTCGAACTGCCCGGCCGCACGCTGTCGTTCACGGCGACTGCCGGTTCGATCCGCCTGTTCGACGACAAGAGCGAGCCGCAGGCCGACATCGCCTACACCTCCTATCAGCTCGATGGCGCCGATCGCGCCAGCCGCCCGGTGACCTTCTTCTTCAACGGCGGCCCTGGCGCCTCATCCGCCTATCTGCAACTCGGCAATGCCGGTCCGTGGCGGATCGGAATCGATGCGGCCAGCGTGACGCCCTCGTCGAAGCCGGAGCTGATGCCGAATGCAGACACCTGGCTCGACTTTACCGATCTCGTGTTCATCGATCCCGTCGGGACCGGCTACAGCCGTTTCGTCGCGACCGGCGACGAGGTGCGCAAACGGTTCTTCTCGGTCGATGGCGACGTGCGTTCGCTGTCGCTCGTGGTGCGTCGCTGGCTGGAGAAGCACGACCGTCTCGCATCGCCCAAGTTCATCACGGCTGAGAGCTATGGCGGCATTCGCGGTCCGAAGATCGTCAACAACCTGCAGCATGACCAGGGCATCGGCATCAGCGGCCTGATCCTGCTGTCGCCGCTGATGGATTTTCGCGACTATTCCGGCTCGAGCCTGATGCAATATGTCGCGAGCCTGCCGAGCTATGCCGCCGTCGCCAAGCAGTTGAAGGGGCCGGTGACCCGCGCCGATCTTGCCGACGTCGAGCGTTACGCCAGCGGCGAGTTCCTGCTCGACCTCGTCAAGGGCGAGGCCGATGTGGAAGCAACCAATCGGCTCGCCGACAAGGTCGCGAGCCTGACCGGCATCGACCAGGCGGTCAGCCGCAGGCTGGCCGGGCGCTTCGACGTCTCGGAGTTTCGCCGCGAGTTCGACCGCAAGAACGGCCGCATCACCGGCCGCTATGACGGCTCGGTGCTCGGCATCGATCCCTATCCGGATTCGAGTCGGTCGCGCAGCTCCGATCCATCGGGTGACGTACTCACTGCGCCGCTGACCAGTGCGGCGGTCGAGCTGACGACGCGCAAGCTGAACTGGCGCCCCGAGGGCTCCTATGAGCTGCTGAGCGGAGCCGTGAACCGGTCATGGGATTTCGGCCGCGGCACCAGCCCGCCGGAGTCCACCGCCGAGCTCCGGCAGATCCTCGCGCTCGATCCCAAGCTTAAGCTCCTGGTCGGCCACGGCCTGTTCGATCTCGCCACGCCATATTACGGCTCGAAGATCCTGCTCGACCAATTGCCGGCTTTCGCGCGGCCGCCGCGGGTCAAGCTCGTGGTCTATCCGGGCGGCCACATGTTCTATTCCCGCGACGACGCGCGCAAGGCCTTCCGCGGCGAGGCCGAGGCGCTGATGAAGGAGGGCAGGGAGGAGGCCCGATGAGTGCAGCGACGTCCGGGCTATGAGTCTTTCTTGCGCCGACCCTTCGGATATTTCCGCTCCATCTCGGCCTTCACCACGCGCTCGGGCCTCACCCGTGCGCCGGCGAGCCAGATCTCGCTCGCGCCGGATTTGGTACGGACGCGCCTGACCGCCTCGCCATGGCTGGCATAGCCGGCGGCGTGCACGATGCGCCCGGTGTCGCGCCCAGTCACCTCGATGCGGGCGGCATCGAGGAACGGGTTGATGAACACCGGATTGGCGACCATGACCTTGTCGCCGAAGGGGACGAGATCGACGGCGCCCCACAGCGTCCACCAGCGGCCGGTCCAATCGCGCGTCCTGCGCGACGGTGCGCCATGGGTGGCGAAGGCCTGCAGGATGAACTTGACCCCATTGGCCCAGCCGGGCGCCCAGCCGTCGACGGCATTGGTCAGCACGGTGATCGTGATGTCGCGCGCGGGAATGACCGAGGTGCGTGAGATGTAGCCCTGAAAGCCGCCGCCATGGCCGAACCAGTCGAAGCCGGCGGTCGTCCCGCTCATGAGCGCCAGGCCGTAATAGGCCTCTTCGACGTCTTGGGGCACGCGCCATTGCCGCCGGATCATCTCGCGCCGGCTCGCGACCGACAGCAGGCTCTTCTTCGCGTTCGGGGCGAGCTGGGCGAAGAAGCGGGCGGTGTCGGCTGCCGTCGCGACCACGCCGGCCGCGGCCATGATCGCGTTGGTCGGATTGTCGCCGGGAATCACGACGCGGCGGCCCACGGGGACGGTGCGCGAATGACCGCGCGCGAACGGGACACCCTTGCCGAGCAGCGTCATGTCCGGCGCGCTTTCACGCAAGGCAAGTGGCGTCATGATCTCGCGCTGGAGCCAGGTCGGGTAGGGCTCGCCGGTGATCGCCTCGATGACCAGGCCGAGCAGGCCGTAGCCGTGGTTGGAATATTTGAAGCGGCTGTTGGGATCGATCGCCGGCGGCAGCTTCAGCTCGGCCAGCAGCTCATCCTTGTCGAGATAGGAGCGGCCGTCGGTGAACTGGCCGGAATCCTTGCCGTCGCGGATCAGGCCCGCCGTGTGCGACAGCAGCTGGTTCAGCGTGGCCGCGGCGACGTCCGGATACAGATCCTTGACGTATTGTCCGACGGTGTCGTCGAGCTTCAACCGCTTCTGCTCGCGCAGGCGCATGAGGGCTGCGGCGGTGAACGCCTTGGTGTGCGAGGCGATGCGGAAGCGGTGCCGCGGCGTCAGCTTCTCGCCGCTGTCGAGATTGGCGTGGCCGTAGGCCGCCTCCAGGACGATCTCACCGCGATGGGCGATCGCAAGGATGCAGCCGGGCTGCTCGGAGACCGCGACCTGAAAGGCCAGCCAATCCTTGATGTAATCGAGTGCTGCGCCAAGCCAGGGCTCCACGAGGCAATCTCCTGTCCAAAAGACGTGATGAAAATGAACTGCGAGACATCCTATCCTTAGCGGACGAAGGGCATGGGACAAACGAAAATGGCGCAACCCTTTCGGGTTGCGCCACTGTCGAGATCGGAGCTGCTCCGATCGCGCCGTCAGTAGACGAGGCCGGTGCCCGGCTGTTTCTCCAGCGCGTCGGCCAGCGAACGATATTCGGGGCTGTTGGTGCCGGCGAGCTGTGCGACCTTGTCGAGGTGGTACTTGGCCTGCTCGCGGTTGCCCTGTTCGAGCTGCCACAGGCCGTAATACTGCCAGGTGCGCACGTGGTTCGGATCATCCGCCAGGGCCTGCTCGTAGTACTGCTTGGAGGCCTGGTAGTTGCCGAGCTTGCGGTAGGAGTAGCCGATCAGGTTGGCGACGTCGGCGACGTCCTCGCGGTTCAGCGCCTTGAGCTGCTGGATCGCGGTGGTGTAGTCGCCGCGATCATAGATCGAGGTGTAGGCCGTGCGATAGGCCGCCAGGAACTTCGGATCTTCGATGCTCGAGCTCTTGTCCTTCTTCTTCTTGCCCGAATCCGACGCCGGCGGCGCAGACGGGGTATCGCTGCCCGCGGCATAGGCCTTCGACAGAAGCAGCGGCCCGGAGGCCACGGCCATCGAGAACAGAGCCAGCGTGGCAATCCTGATCGCAGACTTTTTCATTCGTATCTCCCGAGTTGTCGATCCAACAGGTGACTGCGTACGGAGAAGAACTCCCGCAGCTGCGAAATATTCCCGGCCATTTGCGCGGATTTTGCGCCGCGATCGGTGCATTATACGGACGACATGATGACAGACCAGTCACCTCGATGACTATCCCTTCATGTCCATGAACTGAAAACACCGCTTTACTTCAGGGTGGGTTCAGTGCCGGTTCCCTATCGTCGTCTCCATGATCACGAGCCTATCCGGACTGGATGGTGCCTCCAGATCTTCACATCACGGAGATGACCATGCTGAAGTCAATGTCTGTTGCGCTGCTCGCCGCGTCGATCCTGGCTGCGCCCGCGTTCGCCGCTGGTCCTGCAAAAACCGATACGTCCGCGAAGTCCAGCCAGACCACTGGCACCGCGAAGACCGATGTGAGCAAGACCGATGCGGCCAAGACCGACGCCACCAAGCCGGGCGCGATGCAGGCCGGCGACAAGGCCAACGAGATGAAGCCCACCGTCGGCAAGACGAAGACCAAGCCGCATGCCTCGCTTGTCCGCCACAAGCATCGCCACGTCGCGCATCTCAGCCATCACAACAAGGTGAGCCTCAAGCGCGTGACGCCGGCGACCCGCCGCGGCTGATCCGGCCACGGCCTGGCCAAGCCAGATCTGATCGTCGACCGCCGGAGCGCCAGAGCGCTCCGGCGGTCGCGGCTTGACGAAGGCGTGAGCCGGTACGGATTTCCCGGGTGTCGGCTTTGAGCTAGAACGACCGCGGGATTGGCTTGCAAGAGTTGGGCGCCGTGGGGATGGGGAGATCGAGCTGGTGGCCGGCGACCGTGCTGGCGCTGCTGTTGGCCGGCTGCGCGAGCGGCGGTCCGGCCGCGTTCATGAGCGAGGACAATCGCGGCATCGCCTATACCGGTGATCGTGGCGTCGGCAGCCAGCCGTTTCCGACCAACCACCGCAGCGAGATCCTGTCCTATCTGAGGACCTACCTGAACAATCCGGTCGGGGTGCGCGACGGCGTCATGGCGGAGCCGGTGCAACGGACGGTCGGTGGCCGGCTGCGTTATGTGAGCTGTCTCCGCTATGCGGCGCGCGAGTCCGACGGCAGCTACCGTCCGGCGCAGGAGCGGGCGGCGGTGTTCGTCGACGGCCGGTTCGACCGCCTGGTCGAGGATGCCGGCGAGCTCTGTGCCGGGTCGACCTACACGCCATTCCCGGAGCTGGCCGGCCTCACGCGTTAGGCCGCGGCGTTTTCGACGGCCTGCCACGTCGTCGCAGCGCCTTGCCAAGCGGTTCGTCCGATCACAAATCAGGGACGGGCCGAACGCTTTGTCGCCTTGCGGCGACCAAATGTCGGGCGAGGCGTCAGCTTCACGAAATATTCGGGAAGCCTATGGAACAAAAGGCCTTTGTTGCCCTCTGGTGACACCGCAGCAGCAATCACAGCTGCGTCACCGCCACCGGGCAACCCAAATGCGGCCATGATGTTCGATAGATGTCGCAAACGAATAACGGGGACGTCCCATGAAGCGGTTTTTGATCAGTGCAGTGGCCTTGACCACCTTGGCTGCCCCGGCTTTCGCCGCCGACATGCCTCCGCGCACCTACACCAAGGCGCCGGTCTACACGCCCCCTCAGGCGATCTACAACTGGACCGGCTTCTATCTCGGTGGTCACCTCGGCGGTGCCTTCGCCGGCAACAACAGCCTGGAAGGCAACAACGGGCGCTTCCTCGGCGGCGTGCAGGGCGGCTTCGACTACCAGTTTGCCCCGAACTGGGTGCTCGGCATCGAGGCCCAGTACAGCTGGATGGACCGCAACACGACCAATTTCGGCTTCCCGGGGGCGACGGTTGTCACCTCGACCGGCGCCAACCAGCTCGGCTCGGTCACCGGCCGTCTCGGCTACACCTGGGGACCGGCGTTGCTCTACGCCAAGGGCGGTTACGCCTGGCGGGACGGCAACAATCTCGGGGTGAGCGTCGCCGGCGTGCCGACGGGCTTCACCACGTCCGGCAATACCAAGGACGGCTACACCGTCGGCGCCGGCCTCGAATACATGTTCGCGCCGAACTGGTCGGCCAAGGCTGAATACCAGTACTACAATTTCGGCAATACGACCTTCACGGGCGGACCGGCTCCGGTCGTGGGCAGCCGCTTCAACAGCGACGAGCATACGGTCAAGGTCGGCGTGAACTACCGCTTCGGCTGGGGCGGGCCGGCCGCCAGCAAGTACTAAGCGAGGTCGCGAGCCCCTGGCCGACGGCTTCCGGGTCGAGCGTATCGCGCCTCAATTCCAACACGCCCGCGCCGTCTGGTGCGGGCGTGTTGCTGTCCGGCGGGTGGCCGGCGATGGTTTCGAGGACGCTCACGCGGTGCGAAAAAATTTTCAAACCTTCGTGAAACTTTCGCCATCAGTTGATATTATCAGTCCGCCGGTTTGATGGATCATCCCACATGCGTATCTTGGTGTCCGTGCTGTTGTTGTCGGCGGCTGTTTTGCCGTGCTCCGCCCAGACCGTTCTGAAGTCCGAACCGTTGATGCTGGCCCCCTACGAGGTGGCGCTGGTGCAAACCGCGTCCTGCCCGTCGGGCAAGGTGCTGAAGGTGACCGGCGCGATCCGCGGCGTCAGCCGCAAGCGCGCATGTGTCGCCCTTCCGGCCGAAACGGTATCGCTGGCGACGGCGACGCCCTGAGAACGGGCTTCATGGCGACCTTCCAGCGGGCAGCTCCGGCTGCCCGCTGATCGCGGGTCCGTCTGTCGAAAAATCCTTGATCAAGGCAAGTCGTCCGCGGGAGCGGACGGGCATGAATGCGTGAATGTCTTCTGCCGGCGGCTTCGGTCTGGGCACGCCGAGGCTCGGGGATCAGCCGTACACAGAGCCAATGGTATCATCCAAGGCGCGCTTCCCGCCGCAGCCGCTCAGGATGCGAACGGGATGTTGAACTCCTGCTCGGCTTCGACACGGTTCTGCCAGGGATCTTCCTCGGGCTCGGCGGCGCAGGGCCGGATCTCGTAATCATTGTCGAGCTGCAGATGCGCGGTCGATCGCGCATTGATCATCACGTCCACCACCAGCCCACTCTGCCGCGCCAGCCTCCAGACGTCTCCCTCGGTCGGATAGGCCTTGCTCAACTTGGCGTCGTTGCAAAACAGCGCGTAGGGCATTCCAAACAGCTCCGGAGAAGCGAAGGATGAACCGAGAATGAACGGCACGTGCAGCGAGACACTGGCGCGCCTGAGGCAGGAAAGGGGCCTTTTCGGGCGGCCGAGTCGTAAACGAGTCCTAAATTTTTGAAAAAAGAATCCGTGGGACTCCGGGGCTAGAATCGCCAGATGGTTAAGCCCATGGGAACCGATCTCCACATCTTCTGCGGGCGGATCCAGCTGACGCTCGCCTTTGGGCTGCTGCTCGCCTTCGTCGCCAATGTGGCGCTGCTGTGCGCCTGGCTGTGAGCCGGCGTGTCGATTGCGGATACGTTTGTGCACCCTCGGCCATTTTAGATCCTTGGCGCGGTCGCCTTTAGTCCTCAGGGAGGGCGCTCCGTCCGGCCGATGCTTTCAGGCGCGCGAGTGTCGCGCTGAAATATTCCTGACGCTCCCGATTGAAGCGCTCCTGATGGGCCCGGAAGCGCGCGACGCGGGCGCGAATCTCCGCCTGCATGTCGCGCTGGAGATCGAGCTGCGAGGCGATGCTTGTGAAACGCTCCGCAGGGACCGGGCTCGCGGTGGCGAACGAAGCCTCGGACGCGACGGCGTCGGGCGCTCTCGGCCTTGCAGGCTCCCCCACAGCATCGGGGATCTCAACTTGCACGTTGCCGCCGCGACGTGTCTCGGTTTCGACGGTGTTGGCCATCACGTGCTCGACAGCGGCATGCGTCGGGCGACCGGCCACGGCCTGCTGCGGTGTGATGGGGGTGCCGACCGGAACGGTCGGCAGCTCGAACTGGGCGAAGTCGGCGGGCTTGCCGGTGACCGACTGCACGAAGGCCATGGTCTGCGCGATCAGCGCATCACGCTCTTCCTTCCACGTCATGACGCTTGTCCCCCGATGCCTCAATTGCAACAAAAGCGGCTGACGAAATCAAGTTGAAGACCAGTGACTTCTGGGGATAAGCAGGAGTTCTAGGTGAGATGTGACAACAATATTGCCACAGTCTGAACCCGTTTCGTCCCCACCCGCCAAAGGCGATACCGGAAATCCAGTCGCGTACAAATGGTTCCTAAGCGGCGGGTTTTTCCGGAGCTCTTCTTGACAGAGGAGGGCGGCTCGCCCCTATGACCGAGCCGCCCCGGACTTCGGGGATCATCTGCTCGCAACCTTCGTGCACCGTCCGGGCACTTCGCAGTCTTCGATGGACAACCCTTCACGCTCCGAGCGGTCGCGCAAGGCCGCGCTCACCGCCGCCCTCACCATCATCGCCCGCGATGGTCCGGGGCGGCTGACGCTCGACGCCATCGCCCGCGAGAGCGGGCTGAGCAAGGGCGGCCTGATGCACCAGTTTCCCAACAAGGAAGCGGTGCTCAAGGCTCTGCTGGAACAGCAATTCCTGCATTTCGACGAATTCGCCAGCAGGTACAGGGCTGAAGCCGGCAAAGCGGCTGAGCAGCCCGAGCTCGCGACGCAGATCGCGATCTCGCGGGAGCTGATCGCACAGCAATATTCGGTGGCGCAGGCCATGCTCGGGGCGCTCGCCCAGGAGCCGGGATTGCTGGCCGATGCCCGTGCCAAGGATGCCGAGAGAGTAGCCGAGATCCGCGGCGAGGCCGATGACGCCGATCTCGCGGTTCTGCGATGGGCGGCGGCACGTGGGCTTGCCTTGATGACGATGCTGCGCGTCTCGCCGCTGGAGCAGCCGGACCTGGACCGTCTGTTTGCCCGCCTGCTCGACGACCAGCAATGGACTGCATTCCGGCAGGCCGGGACGACCGGGGAGCGGTGACACCCTTGAGCTCGGCGCCATCTCCAGCCTTGGACGGTTCGATCTGAGCGAAGTCGGGCTGGCTTGCGTCCGATGGCGCTCGATGCCGCCGGAAGTCCCTGTCGACCGCGCATTCCTTCTCATTCGATTTGCTATTTACAAGCCGTCTAGTCGGTTTATAAAGATGATCATGTGAGGCGCTGGCAGCGGCGCCGCAGTCGTGGAGAAGGGGATGAGGAGTCGATTTCGGATGTCCGGCTTCGCTGCGATCGCCGCCGCAGGCCTCTGCGCGGGGTGCAACACGGTGACGCCGGTGGCCTATACCGGAGTGGCGTCGGCGCGCTATCTGGCGCCCAACACATCCGATCCCTCGGGCCGGGTGCCTTACCGCTACGCGGCTGCCGCCGACTGGCGCAGCTATGACAAGGTGACGGTCGATCCGGTCGTGATCTATCGCGGCGCGGATCACCAGTTCGGCGACATGTCCGATCGGGACAAGGCTGCGCTTGCCGCCTACATGCAGCAGCGTTTCCTGGAAAGTCTCTCGACACGCTTCCAGATCGTCCATCAGCGTGGGCCGAATACCCTGCGCCTGCGGCTGACCCTGACCGGCGCCGTCGCCAACACGCCGGTGCTCGGCGTCGCCTCCCGCTTCGATCTCGCCGGAGCCGTCTACAACGGCGTGCAGAGTGCACGCGACGGAGAAGGACTACTGACCGGCTCGGTGTTCTATGCGGCGGAGATTTTCGATGCCGCGAGCGGGCGACTGCTCAGCGCCTTCGTCAGCAAGCAATATCCCTCGCCCTACGACATCAAAGCCAGCGTTGGTGCGCTCGCGGCCGCCGAGGCCGGAATCGACAAGGGCGCCGAGGCCCTGGTCGCACAGCTCCAGTGAGCGGGCCGTGCGAACGATCGCGCCGCGCGGGCAGATGGCACCGCATCGGACGAGCGCGTGGCTCGAGGCCATGGAGACAATGAGGTCCCTGGACATGACATTGAGATTCGTTCTGCGCGTCGGGTTGCGCATCGTCGTCAGTCTGCTGCTGTCGATGGCGGAGGGCCGTGGTCACGCCGCTCCCGTCGGCGATCCGGTCGGCACATGGTTGACCGAGGACGGCCGCGCCCGCGTCCGCATCGAGCGCTGTGGCGCGATGGCCGACCGCGTCTGCGGCTACATCGTCTGGATGAAGGAGGTGGCGGATGCCAAGGGGCAGCCGTTCCGCGACCGGCTGAATCCCGATCCGGCCAGGCGCGGCCGTCTGCTGCTCGGCCACCAGATGCTGCTCGGCCTGAAGCTGAACGCCGACGGCCGCCACAGCGGCGAGGTCTACAACGCCGAGGACGGCAAGACCTATGCTGTCTCGATCTGGCGCGATGGCCCGAAGATTCTGGCGGTCAAGGGCTGTCTGCTCGGGCTGTTCTGCGCGACGCAAGGTTGGGCGTTGGTCACTGATCAGGTGCCCGGCCAACTCATCGGAGCGACCGGCGAGGGCGGCGGGCCGTTGCCGGATCCAGAGTGGACTGCGCCCAGGCCGCCGTCGGCGAGCGGCATCGCCAAGCCAGCCGTCAGGACGAGGGCGAATTGACGCCTAAAGCCGGTGACAGCCATTGCCGCAGCAAATCCCAACTGCACGGAAGCTGGTGCCGGCTGAGGGGATTGAACCCCCGACCTTCGGTTTACAAAACCGCTGCTCTACCGCTGAGCTAAGCCGGCGAAGGCACATTGGTGGCGCAGATCTCGTCGTCAGTTTGCGACGAGGTCTCGCGAAGCGCGGTGTTCCTACCAGAGTTGATGCAGTCCGGCTACTCCCCGCGTGAGCGCCGCTTCTCCCATCAGCCCAGCAAAAAGGGCGGCCGTTGGGCCGCCCCTGTCGGAGCCGATCGTCGAAGCCGCTCCGGCTCGATCTTTACTGGCAGATGTGCATCAGCCCGTCGCTGCCCTTGAACATGGTGCCGGGGCGGCAGACCAGGCCGTTGCGGGTCGCGTAACTGTTCCAGTCGCCATAGTAGCCGTTCGGGCCGCGATCATAGCTCGGTTGGCCGTAAGAGGGGCCGGGACCGTAGGCATAGGCGTCGGCGGTGCGGAACGGCGCGGTGGCGATGGCGCCGGCGGTTCCGATGGCTGCGCCAGCAACACCCGCGGCGGCGCCGACGGCACCGGCGGCGACGTCAGCCGGCCAGAAGCCGGTGCCGCGGCGATTCCAGTCGTTGTTCCAGCCATTGTTGGTCCAGCCGGCGTCGGCGCGCTGCTGCTGCATCATCGCGCCGTCGTGGCGGGCCATGTGGTGGCGGTGGTGCATGTCGCGCGCCATGGCCGGGCCGGCCAGCGCGGTCGCGAGAACAGTAGCCCCGAGAATTGCAGATCTGATCATGGGTGACTCCGTCGTTGCGCCCCAACTCCTAAGTTCCTCCGGCCGCCGCCGTTCCGCGGTCACGCCGTTTTTCACGACGGCCGGCGGCGCGCGTTGTCCACACTGATCGCGATCGTCGCGTGCGGGGCTAGCGGGCCAACCGGGCGGTTGAGGGAGCCGTCGGGCTGGTGACTCCACGATCGGGCTGCGCACGATGGTCGCGACCGCGCGGGCTGATGATCAGGCATTAACCCTCACGCGTGAACCCGACCGGAGCTTTAACCCGGAATGATGGCTCGCGCGTTAGTCTTACCGGCAGATTGATGTGCGCGTTTAACCCATCAGGGCGCGCGTTGCGGTATTTGTAGGACGGCAACCGGGGCGTGAATTCATGCGTATTGCAACGGCTTTTGTGATTGTGATCGGGACCTCTTCCGCCGCGCTCGCGAGCGAAGGCTTCGAGATCGTCATTCCCCAGCGACCCGGCGTGCCCGTCGTCATCGACGGCATCGATGCCTCCTATGCTGTCGTCGAAGGCCAGTCCAGTCTCGGCAAGGGTCAATACATGCAGCCCACGATCTATGGCGGCCGCACGGTCCCGCCCGAGCCATATGTCGGCCATTACTATCCGACCCTCGGAGCGAGGCCCGGCTATGGCCGGATGGAGATCGAGCCGCCGGCCGATCGCAAGCTGCCGAAGCCCGCCGAGAGCTATTCCCGCTCGTGGGGCGCTCAATCCCAGATGCAGCCCCCGGAGCCGGCGGTGCCGATGTATCCGCCTGCCGTCATCCTGGCTCCGCCCGATGGTGATCCACGCGGCTATCCCAATCGGCCGCCGGCCTACCGCCGCTAGCGAGCAACTCACCATCGACAGCCAAACACAAGCAAGACAAGCAAGAACAGATCAACAGGAGAGAGTTATGCGTGGAGTAATTTCAGGACTTGTCGCGATTGCCGGTCTCGCCGTCGCCGGCGGCGCACCGGCCGCGGCCTGCGGCGCCACCGCCTGCGGCCCGTGCGGCTATGCCACCCCCTGCGCGCCGCAGGTCACCTATCAGCCGACGGTCACCTATCAGCCGACCGTGACGTACCAGCCGACGGTGACGTATCGGCCGCAATATTTCTATCAGCCCGGCTACACCTATGGCCACGGCTGCGGCGCCTGCGGCGCGAGCTATGAGCGGCTGTCCGAGCCGACCCGGCAGTATTATTACGTCAACCAGGGGCCGACCTACAGTGGTCCAGGCGCCTTCGCGCCGTATCCGGCCTATGAGGAGCAGGCGCTTCCGGTCTACAGCTATCACCACCGCCGCCACGCCTATCGCTGGGGCGCTTCGCCTTATTATCACGGGCAGCGCGTGCTGCGCCGCTACTACTGATCAGCCGGACATTCGCTCACGCCAACGCCCGTGCGCCTCGTGCGCGCGGGCGTTTCGTCATTTTGTCATCAATCCGATCCGGGTCGCGCCGATATAGAGCGCGAGCACGGCGGCATTGGAGACGTTGAGGCTCTTGATGGCGCCGGGCATGTCGAGCCGTGCCACGACGCTGCAGGTCTCGCGCGTCAATTGCCGCAGGCCCTTGCCCTCCGCGCCCAGCACCAGCGCGAGCGGCTCGCGCAAGGCGACCGCCGCGATGTCCTGCTCGCCCGCGCTGTCCAGCCCCACCGTTTGGAAGCCGCGCTCGTTCAGGCGCGTCAGGGCGCGAGCGAGGTTCTGCACCGTGATGATCGGCACCAGTTCGAGCGCACCGGAGGCTGATTTGGCCAGCACGCCGGTGGCCTCCGGGCTGTGGCGGGCGGTGGTCACGATCGCCTTCACGTCGAATGCTGCCGCCGAGCGCAGGATGGCGCCGACATTGTGCGGGTCGGTGATCTGGTCGAGCACCAGGATCAGCCCCTCGGCCGCGAGCGTGTCGATGTCCGGCGAGGGCAGGGGATCTGCCTCCGCCAGCAGGCCCTGGTGCACGGCGTCCGGACCGAGCCGCTGGTCGATCTGGCTGGGGCGCACGATCTCCGGCGTCACCCTTGTTTCGATCCGCTCGTCGGCGAGCCGCCGC
This sequence comes from Bradyrhizobium sp. SZCCHNS3002, assembly GCF_032377435.1. Lineage (NCBI taxonomy): Bacteria > Pseudomonadati > Pseudomonadota > Alphaproteobacteria > Hyphomicrobiales > Nitrobacteraceae > Bradyrhizobium > Bradyrhizobium sp. SZCCHNS3002. Next base: position 147,959 of record NZ_JAUHHY010000003.1, on the reverse strand, counting down.
GCAGCGTTCTCGGTCAGGTAAAGTTTGCGAATCCTCCGCTTCGGATTGGCCAGCGCCAGGGTCACGGTGTGCCAGCCATAGAGAATGACGGGGCCATCCGAGCCGTGGTCGCGTTCACGCCACGGCTGCGGCCGCTCGAATCCGCGCGGTTTGCCGGAGAATTTGCCGCCCGGACGGCGAAAAGGGGGCTTTCGGTCGCGTTCGCTCATGGCACGAGCTTCTGTCACGGCCTGCGGATTCTGGCAATTTGGCACCGCTCAGGCGGGAAAATTCGTCGTCCCTTGGTTGACTTCGAGGGGCGGGTTCGATCATAAGGGCCCCGGCCGCGCGCGCCCGCTCATCCGGGCCCCGCGGTCTTACCGTCTCCATGGCGCTGATGGTCCCCGACGCCGCTGTTCCGCGGCCGGCCCGAATTGCCATCGATACGGGGGAGTGTCCCGAGTGGCAAAGGGAGCTGACTGTAAATCAGCCGCCTCATGGCTTCGCAGGTTCGAGTCCTGCCTCCCCCACCATCTACTGCCTTTCAGCTCGACGAGATTTTTCGAGGGCAATGGACCCCCTTAGCCATTGTTTCGCTGCAGACCGTGCGTCGAAATATATGCCTCGCATCTCGGGCCCGGCGGTCGGTCGCGATATTCATTGGATCCTTCGTTGTTCCTTGATGCCGGGGCGGCGATTGCTCACGGCCGTCGTGGCGGGCCGGCGTGGCAATGGCGTGCGACTGATCGCCTGTTGCCGTTCCGCTGTGTCGCCTGAGGGCCCATCTCACTTAATGCCGCGGAAGCGGTCCATATTGAAGACAAACACGAAAAACTCGACATTCTCCGAGGCGAGATTTTTCTTTGTGAAATAAATAGCTGACTTTAAATCACCGCCTCGGCTTTACTTCATTCCCACTGCTTTGATTTTGCTTCAGATTCTGAAATCTCCGCTCCGGAGAATATGGCGGAGCGTAGCTATTCTGCCACAACCGGTCGATTTTTCGCCGCAACTGTGGCGAGTCACATTGCGAGCCGATCTCGGGTTTGTTATCGGTTCCCTATGTTGAAGATCGTATATACACCCATTTTCATATGTGTTGTGGGAATGAGCTTCAGCCCGGCATTGGGCGCTGAGCCGTTCACCATCCAGGATGCCATCAACCAGGCGGTGAAGACCAATCCCGGTGTCGGGGAGGCCGCCGCCAACCGGCGGGCCACCGAAGCCGAGCTTCGCCAGTCCCAGGGTACGCTGCTGCCGCAGGTCCGGCTCGACGCGAGCGCCGGGCCGGAGATGCTCAAGCAATATGTCTCGCCGGCTCCGAGCAATAATGGCCGCTACCTGCGCGGCCGCGAGGCCGGCGTGGTGGTCCGTCAATTGCTGTTCGATGGCTTTTCGTCGATCAATGAAGTGTGGCGCCAGGCGGCGCGGGTCGATGCCGCCGCGTACCGCGTGCTGGAGCGAACCGAGCTGATCGGTCTCGATGCCGCCGAAGCCTATGTCGACGTGGTGCGCTACTCCAGGCTGGTCGCGCTGGCCGACAAGAACCTCAAGGTTCATCTCGAACTGCGCAAGAACGTGCTGGCCCGTTTCCAGGGCGGCCGGGCCGGCGAGGGCGACACGCAGCAGGCGGAGGAGCGGGTCGCGGCGGCACAGGCCGTTCTCGAAGAATTCCGTCTCAGCCTCGAAGTGGCGCGGGCGAAGTACCGCAAGGTCGTCGGCGTCGAGCCTTATAACCTGCGCTTCCCAGGCCGGCTGTCGGACATGCCGCGCGACAAGGCGGAATCGCTCGACATCGCCTACAAGTTCAATCCGACGCTGCGCGCTGCCGCGGCGGACGTGACGGCCGCCAAGCGCGGCTTCGATGCCACCACCGGCACCTTCCTGCCGACGCTTTCGCTGGAAGGCCGCGCGACGACCGGCAAGGAATCGATCACCTACAACAATCGTTACGACGAGGTCAGCGGCAAGGTCGTTGCGTCCTGGGATATCTTCAACGGCGGCCAGAACAGCTGGCGCCGCGAGGAAGCCGCGCAGCGGATGATCCAGGAGCAGCAGAAGCATGCTCGCCTGCAGCGCGATGCGCTGGAGTCGATCGACAAGGCCTGGGCGGCCCGGATCATCACCGCTGATCGCGTCTCAGCTCTCGTCCGCGATGTCGAAGCGGCCCGCCGCACCTTCGTCGCCTACAACAAGGAGTATGAGCTCGGCCAGCGCACGTTGATCGATCTCCTGAACTCCCAGAACCAGTATTTCAACGCCAACGTGTCGCTGGTGTCGGCGCGCGGTGTGGTGGTGTTTGCGGACTACCAGCTGCTTGCCGCGATGGGCCAGATGCTGAACTACCTGAAGACCGGTCACCCCCCGGAGACCGAGCCGGTGGACACGCCGAGCGGCTTCATCGGCTACAGCCTGGCGCCCATTCGACTGCGCGCGCCGGCGCCGGGACCGCAGCCGCTGAGCTCTGCCGGCCCGGTGCCGCTGTTCGGACTGAATGATGGGACGCCGAAGCATCCCGCGCCGATTACCTTTGGCGATCGGTGGGCCTCGAGCGATCCCGAGGATGCGACGTTGTTTGTTACCTCCGGAAAGTACGGCGGATTTGCCCAGAGCCCCAACGGGCCCGCGTCGAAATAGCTGCAACTAACAAGAGCCGGCGCATCTCGCGCCGGCTTTTCACCATATGCATTTACTTTGCGCTGAGATTGTCGCGAAACACCCGTAAAAGTCTCGAAAAAGTCGGGTGCAGGCCAAAGAACTGGGCTAGAGCAAATTATTAGCAAGAAGCGATGGGTGCAGGCCCGCCTGGGTCGTTCGGCCAAATGGATTCCGAGGCGTTGTTGAATATTCGTCCGACAAGGTTCGAGCTCGAAGAGACGGCGCACGTGATGCCGCAGATGAGCACAGCCGCACCGGCAGCTGATCCTCTCAGCGACAGTCTGCTCTACCTCGCAGCTCATCATGGCCGCGCCTTGAGCCGTAGCGCGCTGCTGTCCGGATTGCCGCTCGACAGCGGCGTGCTCAGCATCGCGCTGTACGAGCGCGCCGCGCAGCGCGCCGGGCTCGAGGCGCAACTGGTCGAACGGCCGCTGAGCGAGATACCCGCGCTGGTGCTGCCCTGCGTGCTGATGTTTCACGACGGCACCACGCGCATCCTGCTGACGATCGACGAGGCCGCCGGCCGTCTCACCATCGTCGATCCCTCGCGCCGTGAACAGCCGGCGATCGAGCGCTTCGACGCGGTCGCGGCGCGATATGTCGGCTTCGCCTATCTGGTGCGGCCCGCCGCAGTCGTCGATCCGCGCGTGGCGGCGGCCGGCGAGGTGTCGAAGACGCACTGGTTCTGGTCGGTGGTCAGCCGCTTCGGCGCCAACTACGGCCATGTCGCGATCGCCGCATTCATCGTCAACATCCTGGCGCTGGCGGCGCCGCTGTTCACGATGAGCGTGTACGACCGGGTGATTCCGAATGGCGCGATCCCCTCGCTGGTCGCGCTCGGCGTCGGCCTCATGCTGGCCATCGGATTCGACTTCCTGCTCAAGGTGGTACGCAGCCGCATCATCGACATGACCGGAAAGAAGATCGACGTGGTGCTCGCCGCCAACATCTTCGAGCACGTGATGTCGCTGAAGATGGACAAGCGGCCGCCATCGGTCGGCATCCTCGCCAACCAGCTCCGCGACTTCGATTCGGTGCGCGAGTTCTTCACGTCCGGTACCGTGGTCTCGGCGACCGACATGCTGTTCGCGGTCGTTTTCATCATCGTGTTGTTCATCATCGCGGGTCCCATCGCCTGGATTCCGCTGCTGATGCTGCCGGTGATGATTGCCGTCGGGCTGCTGATCCAACGGCCGCTCGAACGCGCGATGCGGCAGATGCAGGCGCAATCCGCCGCGCGTCACGGCATCCTGGTGGAATCGCTCAACGGGATGGAGACGGTCCGCGCGGTGGCCGGCGAGAGCCGGGTGCAGACGGTCTGGGAGCGTTCGGTGGCGGCGCAGGCGCGCTCCAGCGAGGACGTCCAGTTCTGGGCGTCGATGGCGATGACCGCGGCGAGCGTCGCGAGCCAGTTCTGCAGCCTTTTGCTGGTCGTCGTCGGCGTGTTCCTGATCCTCGACGGCAAGCTCTCGGTCGGCGCGCTGGTGGCGGCCAACATGCTGTCGGGTCGCGTGCTCGGTCCGATCGCAGGCATCGCCGGACTGATGACGCGCTTCACCCAGACGACGTCGGCGTTGCGCTCGATCGACCGGCTGATGTCGCTGGACCGCGAGCGTCCGCCGGAGAAGATCTACGTCGCGCGCGAGATCAACCAGGGCCGCATCCAGTTCAAGAATGTCAGCTTCTCCTACCCGGGAAGCCAGACCAAGGCGCTCGACAACGTCTCCTTCGACATCAAGCCCGGCGAGAAGATCGGCATCATCGGCCGCGTCGGCTCCGGCAAGACCACGGTGGGGCGACTTGCCACCGCGTTCTATCCGCCGACCGAAGGCAGCATCCTGATCGACGGGATCGACATCCAGCAATACGACCCCGCCGATCTGCGCGCCGGCATCGGCTTCGTGCTGCAGGATACCGACTTGTTCTACGGCAAGCTGCGCGACAACATCACGCTCGGCCGTCCCGCCGCGACCGATGAGGAGGTGCTGGAGGCGGCGCGGCTCGCCGGCGTCGAGACCTTCATCGCCGGCCACCCGCAGGGCTATGAGATGATGATCGCCGAAGGCGGCCGCAGCCTGTCGGGCGGGCAGAAGCAGGCGATCGGGCTTGCGCGCGTCCTGATCCGCAAGCCGCGCGTGCTGTTCCTCGACGAGCCGACCGCGCATTTCGACGTCCGCAGCGAGGGCGAATTCCTCGAGCGCCTGAAGTTGCTGGCCAAGGGCGAGATGTCCATCATCGTCTCGACCCACCGGCCGTCGTTGTTGTCCCTCGTCGACCGCATCCTGGTGTTCGACTCCGGCAAGATCGTCGCCGACGGGCCGACCGCGCAGATCCTCACCATGCTGCGTCCGCAGCCGCCCGCGGCGGCGCCGGCGGCGAGCCACACCGCGAAGCCGGTCCAGGGGACGAGGTGACATGGCGCACAGCGATTTCGCGTTCTCCAACGACATCCGCGCTGCCGTCGAGCTGCGCACGCCGAAGACAGCGCGGATGCTGCTGCTCGCTTCGCTCGGCCTGTTCTTCACCTTCCTGATCTGGGCGCATTTCGCCGTGCTCGACGAGGTCAAGCGCGGCAACGGCAAGGTCGTGCCGTCGCGCCAGACCCAGGTGGTGCAATCGCTGGAAGGCGGCATCATTGCCGATCTCCTGGTGCAGGAAGGCGCGATCGTCGACAAGGATCAGCCGCTGGCGCGGATCGAGGACACCAATTTCGCTTCGCAGTTCGGCGAGATCCGCGAGCGCCGCGGCGCGATGGCCGCCCGGGTGATCCGGCTCGCGGCGGAGACCGAGGGCCGCAGCCCGGTCGCGTTTCCCGATGACCTCGTCGCCGACGCCCCGCGCGCGGTCCAGAGCGAGCGCGCCGTGTTCGATGCGCATGCGCGCAAGCTCGCGCAGGACGTCGACGTGGTGCAGCAGCAGGAGCAGCAGAAGAGCAAGGAGATCGACGAGCTCAGGGCGACCGAGAAGCGCTTCTCGGAGACGCTGGCGCTGCTCAATCGCGAGCTGGGTCTGACCCGCAAGCTCTATGACCAGAAGGTGGTGCCCGAGATCGAGATGTTGCGTGCCGACCGCCAGGCCACCGACATGCGCGGGCAGCTCGCGGTGGTGCAGGCGAGCATCGTGAAGACCGAGGCCGCGGTGCAGGAGGCGCGCTCGCGCCGGCTCAACATCGTCACCGCCTTTCGCGCCCAGGCCGAAGACGATCTCGCGAAATCCCGCGGCGATCTCGCCGTGCTCGACGAGAACATCAAGTCGGCGCAGGACCGGGTACGGCGCACCGAATTGCGCTCGCCGGTGCGCGGCATCGTCAACAAGCTCAACGTCACCACCATCGGCGCCGTGGTCGCGCCGGGCGCCAGCCTGATGGAGATCACGCCGCTCGACGACACGCTGCTGGTCGAGGGCCGCATCCGTCCGCAGGACATCGCCTTCATCCGCCCGAACCACGAGGCGGTGGTCAAGCTCAGCGCCTATGATTCATCCGTGTACGGCTCGTTGCACGGGCGCGTCGAGCGCATCAGCGCCGACACGATCACCGACGAGAAGGGCGACAAGAACGAGCGCGGCGAGACCTTCTATCGCGTGATGGTGCGCACCGAGAAGAACCATCTCGGCACCGCCCAGCAGCCGCTTCCGATCCTCCCGGGCATGGTCGCGACCGTCGAGATCCTGACGGGCAAGAAATCGGTGCTGGACTATCTGGTCAAGCCCGCCCGCATGCTGCGCGACGAGGCGCTGCGCGAGCGCTGAGCAAGGAGCAGGGTGCCCGCGCTGGGTACGGGCTCCGCGAAGGCATGCGTGCCACCGGCGCCGCTGCGCTCATCCGGGCCCGCCCCGAGCGGCGGGCAGCGTTACCAGAATCTGAATCGTTCAAATGCGACACGGTTCGGTTGGCCTTGATTAGTCGCGTTCGCAGCTTGGCGGCGAACATCATTGCGGTTTAACCGGCCCGAAGCAGCGCCGGCCCTATCCCTGATCCGATAACGACCGGGACAGGGATCGACGCGATGACGTCGGCCGATGCCCCGGAGCATACGGGGCGTCACTGATGTTGCGGATCGATCGGCCGCGGGTTCTCCCGCGTGCGCTGGGGCTTGTGCTTGCCTTGTCGGTGGGGGCCGGTTGCGCCGGCGCCGCATTTGCCGAGACTTCAAACCGCAGGTCTGCGCAGGGCACTGCGGATAGCGCGCTGCCGGTGCCGCCGCCCGTCCGTTTCTTCACAATCAATGCCGTGCTCGCCAAGCATGACGGCCTGCGTCGCTCCGCCTCTGGACCCGTGGAAGTCGCATCGACCGATGCATCCGGGCGCGCCGGAGTCGTCAGCGACGCCCCGCAGGCACCAGCGGTCGCGATGCCAAGCGACGAGCCGTTCGGCCTGATGACGTTCCGTGCCCCCGAGGGCGTGCTGTGGGTGAAATGGCGCGGCATCCAGGGCGCGATGGCAAGCGAGCGGATCTCGGTCGAACGTTGCAACGGCGACGACGCACGCTGCTCGGCGTCGGAGCGGATATTCGTCGCGCTGACGCGGTCGGCGGCTGCGGCTGGCGACGGCCGCGCGCGCGCGGAAATGATCAATCGCGGCGTCAACCAGGCGGTGCGCTACGTCAGCGACGACCAGCAACACGGCGTGCCGGACGTCTGGAGTTCGCCATTGCAGACCTTGCGCAGCGGCCTCGGCGACTGCGAGGATTACGCGATCGCCAAATACGCGCTGCTGCTGGCGGCGGGAACGCCCGAATCGGATCTCAAGCTGCTGCTGGTCCGCGACCTCGCCGTGCGGCAGGATCACGCCGTCGTCGCCGTGCGGCTCGACGGCAAATGGTCCGTGCTCGACAACCGGCGGGCCGCGCTGATGGAAGGCCGCGATCTGCAGTCGTTCATGCCGCTGTTCGCCATCGATCACCGCGGCGTCAGCCTGTTCGCGGCGCCCTATGCCGAGCGTCCGCACCACGAGAGCGAGAGCGACGTCACGCCGGCGGCGGAAGCCGATATCGGCGGCGGCCGGGATCCGGGTCGGCCGCTGCTGCTCTGAATGTCGCAGGCGGACGACTTGTAGCCGAGATCATTTACGGTCTTAATGCGCGCAGGGAAGCTTGCGAGCAGGGGGCCGGGGTGAATATCAAACAAGTGATGATTTGCGGGGCATTGGCTCTGGCGGCGATCGGTGGATTCATCGGCCGCGCGCAGGCTCACGCGGTGATGCTGCCGGGCGCGGCGTTTTCGATCGCCTGCGAGAATGGCGGCAGCTACATGCTGCGCTCACGCCCCGTGCTTGCGCCGGGCGAGATCGTCACCGCACAGCTCTACCTCCATCCCCATCGCGCGATTCCAGTTCGTCTCGTCCCGATGGGCGACGGCTATCGCTATGCGGGCCGCGGGGTGTGGCTCGATGGCATCGGTGACCAGGCTTTGTTGTATTTCCGCAAATACGAACCGGTGGCCTGCGTCGTCAGTCGCATCTGAGGCAATCTGCCGCGACTTCAATCCTCTTCAAGAATAATTCCTGCCTTTCGCAAATAATTCGCGAGAGGCCGGTTCCATTTCGGCCGTTTGATGGCGGCAAGCTCTTATTCCCAACAGCGTGCGTGTTGTTCCCCGAGTATTGCGCGATTGAATAACTGCGAATTGGCAGTAATTCTGCAGGCCTCGCCTCCATTTATTCTTGTCGTTCAGGCAGCTCCGCCCCTTAGGCGGAAGCATAGGCACAGCCTTGTTTACCTTCGCAAATGCCGCTGCACTTGACTGCATTTACCCAAAGTCCCTAAAGTCTGATTAACAAGAACCGGTAATATTGACCCGTATTCTCGTTTAATAATAGTTTAACGATAGAAATGGGGCGCCACCAAAGCGCCCCATATTTGGAGGTTTTGGCGCATGAATGCTCCTGTCCTGCTGGCCCAGTTGACCGGCACGTCCACGCAGCCATCCAGCGCCTCGGCCAAGCACCTCAAGATCGGGAAGCCACAGGGCAACCAAGCCGTCACGGTCCATCTCGACGGCCCGAACCAGATCGATTTCAGCGACATTGCCAGCGAGCGGCTGACCTTCGTCAAGATCGGCAACCGCCTGATCATCCTGTTCGATAATCAGTCGACGGTCTCGATCGACCCGGTTTTCGACACCAACGGCGCCCCGCTGAAGGACGTCAGCTTCGAAGTCGGCCCCGATCGAATCATCAATGGCGATCAGTTTGCCGAACTGTTTCCGATCACCACCGACCAGTCGGTGCTGCCGGCCGCGGGGACGCCCGGAGCGCCGGGCGTGCCTGCCGGCGCGAACTTCGGAACGTTCAAGGTCGACCCGCTGACTGTCGGCACGCCGCTGGGGCTGCTGGGAGCCGAAGACATCGGCGCTCAATTCGGCGACAGGCCGGTCACGCCGAATCCGACGCCGATCGCCGGCGTTGCCGACAGCGTCGTGCTCAACGAGGACGGATTGTCCGAAGGCCGGCCCGGCGGCAGCGGCGATATCGGCGGCGTGGCGACGAGCTTCACCGGTTCGCTCAACGTCGACTTCGGCACCGACGTGATCGGCCGCGCCTTTGCGTTCGCGGCGTCGCAGCCCGGTCTCGCCGGACTGACCTCCGGCGGCCAGGAGGTGCATTTTGCGATCACCACCGTCAACGGCCAGCCTGAGCTGATCGGCTATATCGGCAGCGATCCATCGATTACCGCCAATCACGTCTTCACCGTCACGCTCGACGCCAACTCGACGATTGCTGGCACCTATACGGTCACGCTGCTGCTGCCGCTCGATCATCCGGTCTTCGGCACCGAAGACACGCTGAACCTCACCTTCAACGTCATCGCCATCGACGGCAGCGGCGACACCGCGCCGGTGACGATCGTGATCGGCATCAACGACGATTCGCCGGTCGCCGGCACCGTCGAGGCGATCAATGTCGCCGAGCACACCGGCGGCGGCAGTGAGGGCGGCGGGGAGAGCGAGCTCGGCGCCAAAATCGTGGGCGACGCCAAGCCCTCGGGCGGCGACGGCTTCGAGCCGACCACCGCGAGCGTGGACCTCCACATCGGCTGGGGTGCCGACAACGGCAACAGCAAGGTCGATGGCGGCTCCAACGGCACCGTGGTCGACGGCGACCGCTCGCTGGTGTTTGACGCGTCCGAGATCGCGACCCTGCAGGCACTGGGCCTGACCTCGAACGGCGAGGCCATCTCCTACACGCTGTCGGCCAACGGCACCGAGATCATCGCGACGGCAGGTGAGGGCGAGGGCGCGCGCACCATCTTCAGCGTGTCGCTGTCCGACACCGGCTCCGGCAGCGCCACCTTCACGCTGTCCGACAACATCGACCACAACGGCGCCAACGACGCGTCGCTGCCGCTGACCTTCAAGGTGGTCGCGACCGACGCCGACGGCGACCCCGTCAACAGCGCCTTCACCGTCAACGTCGCCGATGACGGCCCGAGCTTCGGCGAGAAGCCGAGCTATTCGGTGGTCGACGAAGACGGCCTCGGCAACGCCGGCAACAGCTACGCCGACAGCCACGATGCCTATGGCGAGGACCTGACGGTCAGCGATACGCTCGGAATCCGCTGGGGCTCCGACGACGCCAACAACAATGTCGACGGCGGCATCAACGGCACGCCGGTCAACGGCGACCGCGCCGTCACCTTCGCCGCGAACGTGGTGGCCTCGCTCGAGGCGCAGGATCTCACCTCCGACGGCTTTGCCCTGCGCTATGACGTGTCGGCGAACGGCACCGTGCTGACCGCCTATCGCTACGATGCCGCGCACGAGACCTATGTCGATGCCAACGGCAAGCCGCTGGAAGGCGAGGGTCTGTCGGGCGCCGTGGTGTTCACGGTGTCGCTGTCAGACCAGGGCCACGGCTCCTACACCTTCGCGCTGTCGGGCAACCTGGATCACCCGGTGCACGGCACCGAGGACGACATCACCCTCAACATCGGATTCGTCGCGACCGATTCCGATGGCGATGCGATCACCGACACCTTCACGGTGAAGGTCAATGACGACGCGCCGACCTTCGGCGAGAAGCCGAGCTATTCGGTGGTCGACGAGGACGGCCTCGGCAACGCCGGCAACAGCTACAAGGACGACGGCGACGCCTATGGCGAAGACCTGAAGGTCACCGATACGCTCGGCATCCGTTGGGGCGCCGACAGCGCCAACAGCCATGTCGATGGCGGCATCGATGGCACGCCGGTCAACGGCGACCGCGCCGTGACCTTCGCGGCCGACGTGGTCGCGACGCTCGACGCCCAGAATCTCACATCGAACGGCTTCGGTCTCACCTATGTCGTGTCCGAGAACGGCACGCTGCTGACGGCCTATCGCTACGACGCCGAGCACGAGACCTATGTCGGCGCGGATGGCAAGCCGACGGATTCGGCCCATGCGACGGTGTTCACCGTGTCGCTGTCCGATCAGGACCACGGCTCCTACACCTTCGAGCTGAAAGGCAATCTCGATCACCCGGTGCACGGCACCGAGGACGACATCACGCTCAATATCGGCTTCGTCGCCACCGACTCGGACGGTGACGCGGTCACCGACAGCTTCACCCTGAAGGTCAACGACGACGCGCCGGTGTTCGGCGATGCGCCGAGTGCCGGCGTCGTCGACGAGGACGGCCTCGGCAATGCCGGCGACAGCTATGCGCACGGCAGCGACGTCGTGGGCGCCGATCTGACGGTGACCAGGTCGCTCGCGATCCTGTGGGGCGCCGATAGCGCCAACAGCCATGTCGACGGCGGCATCGATGGCGCCCCGGTCAAGGGTGATCGCGCCGTGACTTTCGCTGCCGACGCCGTGTCCTCGCTCGAGGAGCTGGGGCTGACGTCGAACGGAGCGGCGCTGAGCTATCAGGTTTCCGAGAACGGCACGCTGCTGACCGCCTATCGCTACGACGCCGCCCACGAGACCTATGTCGACGCGAACGGCAAGCCGACGGAGGACCTCGCCAGCGCCACGGTGTTCACCGTGTCGCTGTCGGACCAGGACAACGGCTCCTACACCTTCAACCTCACCGGCAATCTCGATCACGCGGTCCACGGCAGCGAGGATAATCAGGGGCTGAATTTCAGCTTCGTCGCCACCGATTCCGACGGCGATGCGATCCACGGCAGCTTCAATGTCGAGGTCAATGACGACGCCCCGGTGTTCGGCGAGCGCGTCAGCTACTCGGTGGTCGACGAGGACGGTCTTGGCAATCCCGGCAACTCCTATGCGGACGGCAAGGACGCTGCGGGCGCCAATCTGACGGTGACCGATTTCCTCGGCATCCGCTGGGGCGCCGACAGCGCCAACAGCCATGTCGACGGCGGCATCAACGGGGTGCCGGTGAACGGCGACCGCGCCGTGACCTTCGCCTCCGACGTGATCTCGACGCTCACCGCACAGCATCTGACGTCGAACGGCGTGGCGCTGAGCTACACCGTGTCAGCCGATGGCACGCTGCTGACGGCCTACCGCTACGATGAAGCCCATCACACCTATGTCGACGGCCAGGGCCATGCAACCGGCGATCCGGCCAAGGCCGCGGTGTTCACGGTGTCGCTGTCCGACCAGGGGCAGGGGTCCTACAGCTTCACGCTGATCGACAACATCGATCATCCGGGCCACAATACCGAGGACGACGTCACGCTCACCCTCGGCTTCGTCGCCACGGATTCGGATGGCGATGCGGTCTCCGACACCTTCAAGATCAAGATCAACGACGACGCGCCGGTGCTGAACCGGGAGATTGCGACTGGCGTGGTCGATGAGGACGGGCTTGCCACCGGGCTCGCGGGCGGACCTGGCGACGTTCCCGGCCAGAACACCGTCGCAACGGGTGCTCTCGGCATCTCCTGGGGCGCCGACAGCGCCAACAATCTCGGCAATGTCGGGATCACCGGTGCGTCACCGGTGAACGGCGACCGCGCCGTCACCTTCGCCTCCGACGCCACCTCCTCGCTCGCCGCGCAGCACCTGACGTCGAACGGCGTCGCGTTGTCCTACGCCGTCAGCGAAGGCGGCACGCTGATCACGGCCTACCGCTTCGACGGACAGCATTACATCGACGGCAACGGCAACTGGACCAGCAACAAGGCCAATGCCGCCGTGTTCACGGTGAAGCTGTCCGATCTCGATTCGGGCTCCTACACCTTCACGCTGCTCGACAATCTCGACCACCCGGTGCCCAACACCGAGGACAGCATTGCGCTGACTCTGAAATACGTCGCCACCGATTCCGACGGCGATCAGATCGGCGGCACGTTCAAGGTCAGCGTCAACGACGACAGCCCGGAGGCGCATACCGGGACGGCCAAGAGCATCAACGAAGCCGATCTCAACGCCGGCGGCGGCGATTGCGGCCCCGATTTCGGCGGTCATGATGGCGGCAGCCATGATCCCCAGGTGACCGGCGCGCTCAACATCAAATGGGGTGCCGACAACAACGACAACGGCGCAGCCGATCGCTCGGTCCGCTTCACCAACACGTCCAACGCCGCCGCCGACGTCCATGTGACCAACGGCAGCGATGTCGGTCTCAGCGGCCTGACGTCGGACGGTCAGCAGGTGAAATACGCCTTCGATCATGGCGTGCTGGTCGGTTACACCGGCAACAGCCTCAATTCCGGTCAGCGCGTGTTCGAGGTTTCGCTCGATGACGACGGCACCGGCACCTACACATTCAAGCTGCTCGGCAATCTCGATCATCCGGCGGGGCAGGGCAGCAACGTCGTCAAGCTGACCTTCGACTACACGGCGACCGATTCCGACGGCGATGCGAGCAGCAGCACCTTTACCGTCACCGTCGTCGACGACGTCCCGACGATCGGGCACGCCGAGAGCGAGACGGTCAGCGAATCCAACCTGCCGACCGATCTCTACGACGTCTTGTTCCCGGATTCGCCGTACTCGACCGTGCAGACCGGGCATCTCGCGATTTCCTGGGGCGCCGACGACAATGATTCCGGCGCGACCAACAACCGCTCGGTGGCGTTCTTCGACACGACCGCACCGGCAGGGCTGACGTCGAACGGCTATGCAATCAGCTATGTGGTCTCATCCGATGGCACCACGCTGAGCGCGGTCACTACCGATCACCGCACGGTGTTCACCGTCACGCTGAGCGATGACGGCGACGGCAGCTACAAGTTCACGCTGCTCGACAACCTCGACCATGGCAAGTCGGGTGCCGATAGCCTGGCGCTGAGCTTCGGCTTCAAGGCCACCGATTCCGACGGCGACAGCGCCACCAGCAGCTTCACGGTTGCGGTGACCGACGACGTGCCGACCGTCGGCTGCGCCGAGGACGAGACCGTCAGCGAGGCCAATCTGCCGACCGACGGTTACGACACGAGCCACCCGGATGCGTCGAACTCGACGGTCCAGACCGGCAGCCTCGCCATTTCCTGGGGCGCCGACGACAACAATACGGGTGTCGGGCACAACCGCGCGGTAGCCTTTACCACCGTCGCCGGCGCCACGGGCCTGACCTCCGACGGCTCGGCGATCAGCTACACGATCTCCGGCGACGGCACCTTGCTGACGGCGGTCACCGCGGATCACCGCACCGTCTTCACCATCCAGCTGTCCGACACTGGCGACGGCAGCTACAAGTTCACGCTGTACGACAACATCGACCACCCGGCGTCCGGCCAGAACGGCACCAGCCTGCCGCTGACCTTCGGCTTCAAGGCCACGGATTCCGACGGCGACAGCGTCAGCAGCAGCTTCAAGGTCAACGTGCTCGACACCGCGCCGGTGGCGGCGGCCGGCGATGCCAGGACCGTCGACGAGGACGATCTGCCGAGCGGCACCGATTCCTCCAAGGAGCCGACCTCAGTCAGCGGCGACCTCAACGTCAGCTGGGGCTCCGACGACAGCAACAAGACCTCGGGCGCCGGGCTCGGCGACCGATCGGTCACCTTCCGCTACGCGAGCGCGGGCGCGAATGTCGACGCCGAGGACAGCGCGGGCCACAATCTGACGCTGACGTCGGACGGCCAGACGGTGAAGTACAGCTTCGAGAACGGCGTGCTGGTCGGCTACACCGGCAGCGATCTCGCTCACGGCACCCGTGTGTTCGAAGTGTCGCTGAGCGACCAGAACGACGGCTCCTACAGCTTCAAGCTGCTCGGCACCCTGGATCACCCCGCCGGCAGCGGCGAGAACATCGTCAAGCTGTCCTTCAGCTTCACGGCGACCGACGGCGACGGCGACACGTCCAGCAACAGCTTCACGGTCTCGGTCAAGGACGACGTGCCGGTGCTCGGTTCGGCGGCCGCCGCGACGCTGACCGAGAACACCACGGGATCAGCCGGGTCCGAGGTGTTCCAGACCCAGACCGCGGCCAATGTCGCGCTCAACATCAATTGGGGCGCCGACGACAACAATTCGGGCGCGGCCAATCGCAGCGTGGCGTTCGACAGCGCGATCCATACCGGCGATGTGGTCAAGACCACCGGCGCGGGCAGCCCGACCCTGACCTCGAACGGCACGGCGGTGCAGTTCATCCGCGTGTCGGACACCGAGATCTGGGGCGTCGCCAACGACAATGGCGGCCAGCTCACCACGAACGACCGCAAGGTGTTCCACATCACGCTGTCGGACGATGGCTCCGGCAGCTACACTTTCGAGCTTCTGGACAATGTCGATCACGTCGGCTCGGGCCAGACCAACGCGCTGTCGCTGAAGCTCGGCTTCACCGCGACCGACGCCGACGGCGACACCGCCTCCGGCGGCAACTTCACCGTCACCATCAATGACGACAACGGCCGGCCTGCGATCGGC
This sequence comes from Bradyrhizobium sp. SZCCHNS3002, assembly GCF_032377435.1. Taxonomy (NCBI): domain Bacteria; kingdom Pseudomonadati; phylum Pseudomonadota; class Alphaproteobacteria; order Hyphomicrobiales; family Nitrobacteraceae; genus Bradyrhizobium; species Bradyrhizobium sp. SZCCHNS3002. Next base: position 132,557 of record NZ_JAUHHY010000003.1, on the reverse strand, counting down.
ACGGCTGACGCCGGGACCGTCGACGAGGATGGTCTTTCCGGCGGCAACACCGGAGCGGCGACTGGCGACGTCGCCGGCGCCAATGTCACGGCCAACGGCTCGCTGGCGATCTCCTGGGGCGCCGACGACAACAACAGCGGCAGCGTGAACCGCGCGGTCGCGTTCAGCGGCATCACCAACGGCCAGAACGCCACCTCGGACGCCGGTCTGCTGACGGTCGAGGGCGTCCAGGTCAAGCTCTGGGTCGTCGGCAATACGGTCTATGGCTACACCGGCAGCAATCCGACCAACGGCAATCCGCCATCGGCGGCCAACCAGGTGTTCAAGGTCTCGCTCGATGATTCCGGCGCGGGCAGCTACAGCTTCACGCTGCTGAAGCATGTCGATCATCCGGCCGGCCAGAACGAGAACGACGTCAAGCTGACCTTCGGCTTCACCGCCACCGATGCCGATGGCGACAGCGCCAGCTCCTCGTTCGCGGTGACGATCGACGACGACACGCCTGTCGCGACCGCGGTGGTGCTGAGAGCCACTGTCTACGAGAGCGAGCTGCCGAACGGCACGGTGGTGACCGCCACCGGCAACCATGGCGGCGACCTCAACGGGGACGGCAACGGCAACGACTCCTACTTCACAGGCAATCTGAGCTCGCTGGTGTCGTTCGGCGCCGACAAGCCCGGCACCTATACGGTCGAGAAGACCAACCTCGCGCCCGAGCTGCTGTCGCTGACGTCGGGCGGCGTGGCGCTGACCTACAGCATCGGCGTCGACAACACGCTGATCGCCAAGGCCGGCGGGGTTACGATCTTCGAGTTCCAGGTCGACCCCAACACCGGGCAGTATTCGTTCCGTCTGAAGGGCGCGCTGGACCACGTCGGCACCGGCCATGACAACGCGCTCACGCTCGATCTGTCGACCGCGGTGACCGCCACCGATTCGGACGGCGATTCCGTCGCGCTGCACGACCAGATCATCATCACCGTCAACGACGATGCCCCGCAGTCGCAGGATGTCGACATTGTCGCGGTCTCGGAGGCGGCCGGCAATGTCTCGACCGGCGCGGTCGATCTGCGCATCACCTACGGAGCCGACGGCGACAGCTCCGGTCCGTCGGTGACCTTCTTCGGCTCGTCGCCGGTCCGCGTCTACGATGCGGCCAATCACCAGCTCTCCGGGCTGACCTCGCTCGGCTTCGGCCTGACCTATGTGATGTCGGCGGATCATACGACGCTGACCGCCTATCGCATGAGCGGTGGCAGCTATATCGGGCAGAACGGCCAGGTGACGGGCAATGCCGCCGATGCGGCGGTGTTCACGGTGACGCTGTCGGAGGCCGGCACCGGCTCCTACAACTTCATTCTGCTGCAGCCGCTCGATCACCCCGCGCCGATCGGGACCCCGAGCGCGGCCGATCAGTATCTCGACCTCAACTTCGCGTTCGCGGTCGAGGATCGCGACCACGACGTCTTCACCAACAATTTCACCATCCGGGTCGATGCCGCAGGCACCGTGACGACGACGCGCTATGACGCGCCGAATTCGCCGGTGTTCGTCAATCTCGGCGACAGCTCGGCGACGGTCCTCGGCGAGACGGTCGGCGCCCACAGCGTGACCGACCGTGCCTCGGTGACCGACAAGGTCGTCGGCACCGACAAGCTGGGCGGCGTGACCGAGGCCCACGGTTCCGGCGGCGACGACATCCTGGTCGGCGGCAGCGGCGCCGATGCGCTGTATGGCGGTGCTGGCAACGATGTCATCAAGGGCGGGGCAGGCGACGACCGGCTGTTCGGCGGCGCCGGCAACGACACCTTCCTGTACACCGTTGGCGACGGCAGCGACGTCGTCGACGGCGGCTCGGAGTCCGGCGCGGCCTATCCGAACTACGACGTGCTCGCGATCACCGGCGATGCCAATGCCCGCAATTTCACCATCGGCAAGACCTCGACCGGCACCGAGATCAATCCGACGCTGAACGACCCCTCGGCCAGCAACGCCACCGACATTCTGGTGCGCTACGACGGTCCGAACGGCGCGACCATCCGCGCCGACGAGATCGAGCGCATCACCATCACCGGCGGCACCGCCAGCGACACGGTGACGATCACCGATATCAGCGGCACCGCGATCGCGCCGTCGACCATCGTGTTCAACGGCGGCTCCGGCAACGACACGCTGGATCTTGTCCGGTTTGCCGGCAACACCAGCGTCGTGTCCGACGGCGGCGCCGACAGCGACACCGTCAAGTTCGGCTTCAAGTTTGCCGACGCGACCTACACCAAGGTGTTCGCGACGGACGGCGTGACGCTGATCGGCGTGCAGGTCACCCACAACGGTCTGACCGATACGTTCACGAACTATGAAAGCTTCGCCTTCACCGACGGCACGCGCACGCTGACCGGCGTGTTCAACACGCCGCCTGTGGCTCACGACGACACGGTCCAGGCGAGCGAGGACGCTCCGCTCACCATCAATTCCCTGCTGAGCCTGCTCAACAACGACACCGACGTTGACCACAACACGCTGACCGTCACGGGCGTCGGCAATGCGACGCACGGCACGGTTTCGCTCACCAACGGCAACCCGGTGTTCACGGCGGACAAGAACTTCTCCGGTATCGCCGGCTTCGACTACACGGTCAGCGACGGCGATGGCGGCACCGCGACCGCGCATGTCACGGTCGACGTCGCGCCGAAGGCCGACTCGCTGACGTTGAGCTTCATGGACCTCGGCCCGGCCTCAGGCGCCGAGGATCAGACGATCAACCTGAAGCTCATCAGTGCCGCCGTTACCGACACCGACGGCTCCGAAAGCCTGCGGCTGCTGATTTCGGGCTATCCTGCCGGGGCGACCTTCTCGGTCGGCCATGCCGGAACCGGCGCCGACGCCGGCAAATGGGTGATCGACGACGCTGCAGCGATTGCCGCGTTCGACAGCCATCCGCTGCAGGTCACGCCGCCCGCAAACTACAACGGCACGTTCTCACTGTCGGTCGTCGCCGAGGTCACCGATCACGCCACGTTGTCGGACGGCAACGTCCATACCGACGTCGTCGACACCGCGCTGCAGACGATCGACGTCACGGTGACCCCGGTCAACGACGCGCCGCAGATCCACGCGCCGGCGCAGGTGACGACGAACGAGGATACGCCAATCGCCTTTACCGGCGCGAACGCGTTCACCTTCTCCGATGCGGATGGCGATGTCGTCGAGTTCGTGCGGTTCGATATCTCCGGCGGCACGCTCTCGGTGCCGTCGCTCGGCGTCTTCGACGCCAGCCAGACGCTCACGATGAGCGGGTTCAAGATCAGCGACCTGAACACCTACCTGGCGTCGGCCGTGTTCACGCCCTCAGCCGACAACGACACGACGGGATCGGTCACGATCACCATCAACGACAACGGCAATATCGGCAGCGGCGGCAATCTCAGCGCGACGCAGACGATCACCATCAACATCAACCCGATCGAGGATGCGCCCACGGCTGTGGACGACACGGCCAGCGTGAACGAGGACACGACGCTGACCGTGTCCGATCCCGCACAGGGCGTTCTGCACAACGATCGCGACCCGGACACCGGCGACACGCTGAGCGTGGTGGGGGACGACTTCGCGACGGCCAAGGGCGGCACCATCCACTTCAATGCCGACGGCACCTATGTCTACAAGCCGAAGGCCGACTTCTACGGCGCGGACACCGTGGACTACACGGTGCGTGACGCGGCCGGACAGACGGACACCGGCACGCTGACGATCAACGTGGCGCCGGTGAACGATGCACCCGAGGTCCACGCCCCGACGCACGTGACCGCCAATGAAGGTGCCGCGTTCGCTTTTACCGGCGCCAACGCGATCACCTTCTCCGACGCGGACGGCGATGTCGTCGAGTCCGTGAGGTTCGATATCTCCGGCGGGACGTTCTCGATCCCGTCTCTCGGCGTCTTCGACGCCAGCCAGACGCTCACGATGAGCGGGTTCAAGATCAGCGATCTGAACACCTATCTGGCCTCCGCCGTCTTCACGCCGAACAGCGACCATCCGGGGTCGGTCACGATCACCATCAACGACAACGGCAATGTCGGCGGCGGCAATCTGAGTGCCACGCAGACGGTGAGCGTCGAGGTCATCCCCGCCAATCACCCGCCGGTGGCGAACTCCGACACCAACGCGGTGCTCGAGGATGGCACGCTCAACATCGCGGCTGCGAATGGCGTCGTCCGCGGTACGACCGGCGGCTCGGTCGCCGACAGCGACGTCGATAGCGGGACGTCCTCGCTGGTCGTCTCCGGTGTCGTTGCCGGCACCGGCAGCGTGACGCAGGGCACGGGCATCGGCACCTCGATCGAGGGCGCCTACGGCCATCTGACGCTGAATTCGGACGGCTCCTACACCTACGTGGCCGACAAGGCCGACGCGCTGGCCGCAGGCGTCAACGCCGTCGACACCTTCACCTATACCGACAAGGATCCGTCGGGCGCGGTCTCGAACACCGCGACGCTGAAGATCACGGTCACCGGCGTCAACAACGCGGCCGTGATCAGCGGCGACGCCACCGGCACGATCGCCGAGGAGGGCGGCATCGCCAACAGCCAGAGCAGCCCGCTCTACGGCATCGCCCGCGGCGACCTCAACTCGACCGACGTCGACGGTCACAACGACGTGTGGCAGGCGGCCTCTTCGAACACGGCCAATGGCTACGGCTGGTTCGACATCGGCAGCGACGGCAAGTGGACCTACGGGCTCTACAACAACAATCCGACCGTCCAGGCGCTGAAGGAAAACCAGACCACGCTGACCGACAGCTTCACGGTCTACACCGAGGACGGCACCGCCAAGACGGTGACGATCCAGATCATCGGCAACAATGACGCGCCGACCCTGCAGAACGCGCTGGCCGACCGCAGCTCGGCGGAAGACCAGCCGTTCAGCTTCGCCATCCCGTCCAACACCTTCGCCGACGTCGATGGACGCTTCGACGGCAGCAATGGTCCGCTGACCTTGTCGGCGAACCTGAGCGACGGCAGCGCTCTGCCGGCGTGGCTGCACTTCGACGCGACGACGGGCACGTTCAGCGGCACCCCGCCGGCGAATTTCGCCGGCGCGGTCAACGTCACTGTCTATGCCAGCGACGGCGAGTATGCTGCCTCGGACGCCTTCACGCTGACGATCACCCCGGTCAACGACGGCGCGGCGACGGTGACGGTGTCGGGCACGGCGACGCAGGGCCAGACGCTGACCGCCAATATCGGCAGCGATCCGGATGGCGCCGCGTCGAACGTCGTCTATCACTGGCTGCGGGACGGTGCCGTCATCAACGGCGCGACGGGCTCGACCTACACGCTGGGATCCAACGACGTCGGCCACAAGATCTCGGCCAACGTCACCTACACCGACGGCCAGGGCTTTGCCGAGAACGTGACCAGCGGCCAGACCGGCTCGGTCACCGCGCCGAACCACGCGCCGACTTTCGGAGCGGGCACGACCACGGCGAGCGTTACCGAGGACGCCTCGTATGCGGCACCGGCCGGCAACCTGATCCAGAACGGCTCGTTCGGCTACTACAACGGAAACTTCTACACGCTGGATGCGTGGACGGTCGGGGGCGCCCATGCCGTCACCGTCGTGGGCGGCCGCACCGACGGCGGCTCGGCCGATTTCTACGGCGCATCGAGCTCGATGAGCCAGACCATCAGCACCGTCGTCGGCATGACCTATACCGTCGACTTCTACGTGATGACCTACGGCACGGCCGTGACGTCAGGCGTCGACGGAACGACCATTCTGACGACGAGCGCCTGGAACCTCGGCTGGACGGAGCAGACCTACCAGTTCACGGCAACCTCGACGTCGACGACCATCAAGTTCGCGAGCGCGGGCGGCGCGGTCATCGACGACATTTCGGTGCAACCGAGCACGGCCCTGACGCCGGGCGTAGAGAAGGCGTCCGGCGCGATCGCCTTCACCGATGTGGACGGCGACGCCCAGACGGTGACCACCACGACCCCGGCGGGCAGCAACTACTACGGCTCGTTCAACGCCACCGTGGACAACGCCGGCCACAAGGTGAACTGGACGTTCACCGTCAACGATTCCGACATCCAGTCGCTGCGCGCCAGCGACCATATCGATCAGACCTACACGGTGAAGATCGACGACGGCCATGGCGGGACGACCACGCAGACCGTCACCGTCACGGTGAACGGCGTCAACGATGCGGCGTCGATCACCGGCACGGCAAGCGGGACGGTCAAGGAGGACGGCACGCTCACGGCCGGCGGCACCCTGACGGTTGCCGACGTCGACAGCGGCGAAGCCCAGTTCCAGACGCCGGCGTCGCTGGCAGGGACGTATGGCACCTTCACCTTCAATGCGGCGACCGGGGCCTGGGGCTATACGCTGAACAACTCGGCGGCCAACGTGCAGGCGCTCAACAATGGCGACGTCAAGCACGACACGCTGACGGTGAAGTCGGTCGACGGCACGGCCAGCCAGGTCATCGACGTGACCATCAACGGCACGAATGAGCCCGCGCCGCTGTCGGTTGTGGACACCACGAGTGCCGATGGACGCTATGCGCTGTCGAAGAACACCGACTCGCCGAACGTCATCAGCCTGGATGCGGCGACGCTGTTCTCAGGCGGAACGGGGACGGTCACCTACACCTACAGCCTCGTCTACAGCTCGACCGGCGACGACAGCTGGATCCACCGGACCGGCAATCAGTTCACCGGAGATCCGAACAACAACGACGCGGGCCTGTACGTCTACAAGGTCACGGCCACCGATTCGGTGTCGTCCGTGTCGACCTATCTGGCCTTCAACGCGCTCGACAATGGCGCCTTCAATCTCACCATCAACTCGCTGTCGGACAAGTCCTATGTGACCGGCTCGGCACCTTGGCTGTCCGGCTACAGCGCCAATGACGGCGACGCGATCACCGCCACGGTCGACAACCCGCTCGAGGCCAACGCCAACGGTGGCTACGACGTGATGATCGGGTCGAGCGGCGGCAACAACTTCAATGGCGGCGCCGACGATGACGGCATCTACGGCCTCGGCGGCAACGACACGCTGCTCGGCGGCGCCGGCAACGACTACATCAATGGCGGCGCCGGCAACGACTCGATCCGGGGCGGCAGCGGCAACGACGTCACGATCGGCGGCTCGGGCAACGACACCTTCTACTGGGGCGTCAATGACGGCGTCGACATCGTCGACGGCGGCACTGGCACTGATACGTTCGTCATCGAGGGGACGTCGTCGCAGGATCTGATCTACGTCACGTTGGCCGGCGGCGTCATCACCGACGTCAACGGAACCAAGCTCAGCAATATCGAGGCGGTGACCGCCGATCTCGGCGGCAGCAGCAGTGACACGCTGACCTATATCACCAGCGAGGACGTGACGGTCAATCTCGGAGCCGGCACCGCCACCGGCTTCAGCTCGATCGCCAACATCGAGCGCGTGACCGGTGGCTCGGGCGACGACATCCTGATCGGCAGCAGTGCTGCCAACACGATCAATGGCGGCGACGGCGACGACATCATCCGCGGCGGTGGCGGCAACGACACCATCGACGGCGCGGCAGGGATCGACCTGCTCGATTTCTCCGACGCGACGGCCGGCTTTACGTTGACGCTGACTCAGAGCTCGACCGCCACGAACGTGTCCATTCCCGGTCTCGGCACGGACAGCTACAAGAATATGGAAGGCGTGATCGGATCGAACTACAATGATACGATCATCGGGTCGGGCAGCGCTGACGTTCTCATCGGCGGCGCCGGCTCCGACCAGCTCACCGGCAACGGCGGTTCGGATACGTTCAAGTGGAACGCCGGTGACCTGGCCGGCGGCGGCCTCGACACCATCCTGGACTTCCAGACGGGCACCTCCGGCGACGTCATCGACCTCTCCGGCCTGCTGGCGAGCGTGTCCGGCAACCACGCCGACGCGGTGCGCTTCGTCGACGGCGGCGGGCACTCCAGCCTCGCCTCGGCCAATGGCAGCGGCGTGCTGAACAACGGCGACCTGACGCTGCAGGTCAATACCGGCTCCGGCTGGACCAATGTGGCGACCATCAAGGACACCGGCACCAACCTCACGGGCGGCGACGACGTCATCAAGATGATCCTCGACAACAGCCACGCCCAGACGCAGGTCCACGTCTGATCCCGGCCGGCGTCGGACGAGCAAAAGGGCCGCCGATGAGGCTGCCCTTTTTCATGGCTGGAGGCGGCTTCATCGCTGGAGGCGTCGTCGCGCCGTCGATGCGTTGCGGCTCAGATCTTCTGCCCCGCCGGCCCGACGCCGACGTTGATGATGATCCGCTGCACTTCGGTGCGGCCCTGCGGGAACTTGACCTCGAGCGTCACCGTGTCGGTGCCGGCGAAATCGGCCTTCGATTGGTAGAAGGCGATGAAGCCCGGCACTTCCAGGGCGAGGCATTGCTTGTAGTTGGTGGCACTGACCTTGCCGCGCTTGATCGTGACGGTGCCGTTGCCCGGCGGCGTCACCAGGCGGATGGCGGGAAGGGGCCCGGATGAGCAGTCGGACTGGACGTTGAGATAGATGCCGACCTGGATCGGCTTGCCGGCAACGCCCTTGGCGTTGCGCTCGACCGTGGTCTGAGCGGGAGCAGGCGCTGCGGCGCCGGGAGCCGGCGTCTCGGCTTGCGCCGAGGCTGCGGTGGTCGCCGCCAGCAGCGCCGCGACGGCTATTCCCGCGAACGCTGCCCGCCATTCTCTTCGCAACAGGTTCATCACCGCCCTCAGCCCCGCATTGTCCCTCAGCGCCGCCAGATTGCCGTATTCGAGCTGATCGTTCAACGGATTGCCGAACTTGCGGCCGACTTCGGCAAACCTCCTTCACGTCCGCCACGCCGCCGCCGGCGCGGTGTCATCGGATGGGTCCGATGACGTCATGACTGTTTCCTGCTGTTGCCATCCGTGTCTGCGCAACTCGTCCGCCTCGAGGAATGCGCGGAGTGGACGACATTGGAACGCAGTCATCGGGCTGACATCGATGCCCTCCGGGCGATCGCCGTCGTCATCGTCATCCTCTTCCACCTGAGGATCACCGGCTTCGAGGCCGGCTATGCCGGCGTCGACATCTTCTTCGTCATCTCCGGCTATCTCATCACCGGGCAGATCCTGCGCGATGTCGGCGCCCGGCGCTTCTCGCTGTCGGAGTTCTATCTGCGGCGGGCAAGGCGCATCCTGCCGGCGCTGGTTGTAACCATTGCGGCCACGTTCGCGGTCGGCTGGCTGTTCCTGTCGCCGGAAGCCCTGCGCCAGCTCGCCAAGGAGGCGACGCATGGGCTGCTCTCCATCGCCAACATCCAGTATTGGCGCGAGGCCAGCGCCTATTTCGCGCCGAGCGCGGATCAGTTGCCGCTGCTGCACCTGTGGTCGCTGTCGGCGGAGGTCCAATTCTACGCGCTGGCGCCGCTGCTGCTGATGTGGCTCGGCACGCGCCGGCATGTGTTCCGCGCCATTGCCGCGATCGGGTTGTTGTCCCTTGCCGCGGCCGCACTCTGGTCATCGCGCGATCCGGACGCCGTGTTCTTCCTGACGCCATTCCGGGTGTTCGAATTCGCCATCGGCGCGCTCGCCATTCCGCTCGAGGCTCGCCTGGCAGCGTCGCCGCGCGCCCGCTCTCTCGCCGCCGCCTGCGGTGATGTTCTGTTGTTCGGCAGCCTTCTCCTCATCGGCTACTATCAGTCCCAGGCAGGCGTCGCCGCGCTGCTGCCCTGCATCGCCACGGCCGTCATCATTGCGGCCAATGCCCCGACGTCGCTGGTGATGGCTCGCCCGGTGCGCGCCATCGGCGCCGCCTCCTATTCGCTCTATCTCGTGCACTGGCCGGTGATCTTCTTCGTCCGCTTCATCTTCGGCGATGCGGCGCAGACCGCGGCGGGACTGGCAGCGCAGCTCGCGCTGATGGCGGTGCTGACGACGCTGATGTACGTCATCGTCGAGCGGCCGCTGCGGCGGCTGCCGTGGCCGCGCGTCGCGCAGGTGACGAGCTTTGCGACGGTGCTTATCGTCGGTGCCGCGCTCACCCACGTCACGTTCCGCGCCAACGGCGTCGTGTCGCGGCTGCCCGACGATCAGCTCGCGCTGTTCCAGCTGCAGGGCTTCGGCCTCAACAAATGCGGCCGCGCCGTCGGCCGTCTGTGTGCGTTCGGCGATCTCGAGGGTACGCGCGGCGTCGAGCTGCTCGGCGATTCCTACGTTCAGCAATATGTCGCCGCGCTCGATGCGACGCTGAAGGCGCGCGGCATGATCGGGCACGTCTCCACCATGAGCGGATGTCCCACCCTCGCGGGGCTCACCGCCGAGGGACCTCGCGCCCAGGTCTGCGCCGAGCTGCGCGACAGCGAGCTGCCGCGGATCCGGCAGTCGCCGGCCGATTTCGTCGTGATCGGGCAGGCATGGCAGCACTATCTCGATCTCGGTGATGGGCCGGCGGCGCGGACCCGCAACGCCGCGGTCGCCGGTCATCTCGCCGAGACTATCCGTCTGCTCGACCGGCCCGGCCGGCATTTCCTCGTCGTCGGCGGCCAGGTCCGTCCGGTGAATTGCGCCTTCGATCAGTTGCGCATGCTGCCGGGGCCGCGCTGGCACGCGCCCGCCAAGCCGTGCGATGCCGTGCCGAAGAGCGAGGCAATCGCGACCAACCGCGTCATCGACGCCGTCCTGTCGGAGGCGATCAGGCCGCTCGCCAAGGTGACGCTGCTCAGGCCCTCGGAGGTCTATTGCGACCAGGATTGCCCGGTCGTCGAGGATGGCGTGTGGCTGTTCCAGGATGCCGGCCATTTCACCGTGGCCGGGGCCCAGCGCATGGGCGAGCGCGCCGCGCCGGTGTTCGCGAGGTTCCTGTCGGACGACTAGTTGGCGCTGTTCGCCGTCAGTTGCGGCGCGCTTGCGGCCGCGGCCAATGCCGGCGACGCCGCGACGATCCGTGGCCCTGCGAGCTCCGAACCCTGCGCCGTGAGATGGCCACCGTCCCAGGCGAGCGGCGCGCCGTCTGGGGTCTGGAGCGCGCAATCTCCGGCCGGGCACAGCAGCGCGAGCAGCGAGACGTAGTCGGTCCGCGCTGAATCCTTCAGCAGAACACGCATGAAGCCGTCGACCTCGCCGAGACCATCCAGCATGTGCCCGTCGGTCGAGACGCCGAAGCGCTTCGCGGCAATCAGCAGATGCGGCAGTGGGCGGTCGAACTGCGGGCTCGGCCCGACCACCACCACCTTGCTGCCGATGTCCGTGATCGCCTTGATCGTGGCGAGCAGGCTCGCCTGTGCGGCCGGCGTCATCGCGGTGCGCGTCCAATTGCCCGAGAGAACGACGATGTCGGGTGTGAGCTCGCGCACCAGAAGTGGCAGCCGGCGGTTGAAATCCGCACAGGCGGCGGACTGGCCTGCTTCGGCGTGAGGAACGCATTGCGCGAGGCTGGCGCGCAGCAGCGAGGCCTGGGGCAGGGCTCGCTTCAGGCCAGGGATGAGGTGAGCGGCGTGGCTGTCGCCCCACACCAGGATGCGCGGGCGCGGGCCTTTGGCAAGGCACGACGGCTGCAACGCCTCGAAGGTCTGGCCCGGATCGAGGAAGCAGGTGCCGCTCTCATAGGCGGACTGATGGTCGTAGCTGATGAATTCCGCCAGCGTCCGCTCCTGCGGCGAGAAGCGGGCGGGAAATCCAGCAAGCCCGATGATCGCGAGTGAGGCCAGCAGCACGACCGATGCGCTCGCGACCAGCGCGCGCACCGTGACCGGCGACTGCGCCTGCCTCGCCGGCTGCTCGATCAGATAGAAGCTCGTCAGCGCCATCGCGGTGCAGGCGCCGAGCAGCGCCAGCTTGTGCTGAATCGAGCTCGGCGGACCCCAGACCGCCGTCGCCAGCGAGACGACGGGCCAGTGCCAGAGATAGAGCGAGTAGGACCACAGCCCGACCGCGATCATCGGTTTGACCGCGGTCAGCACGGCCTTGCTCGGGGACGGGTTGGCCCAGATCACGGCGGCGGCGCCGAGGCACGGCAGCAGCGCGGCCGTGCCGGGATAGGGCGTGTGCGGCGAGAACAGGTTGACGGCGGCGCCTAGCGCGATCCAACCCAGTGCGGCCACAGTGATCCTGAGCCACTGGCTGTGCGGCGCCGGCGGGGCTTCCATGGCCAGCAGCGCGCCCAGCGCGAGCTCCCAGACCCGGGCCGGCAACAGAAAGAACGCGGCGGCGGGCTGCAGCCGGGTCTGGATCAAGCAGAGCAGGAACGAGGTCGCGCAAAGCCCGGCGAAGCTCGCAAGCATCAGCGGCCGCCGCAGCGCGAAGGCGGCGAGCGCCAGCATGGGAAACAGCAGATAGTACTGCTCCTCGACCCCGAGCGACCAGGTGTGCAGCAGCGGCTTGGTGATGGCGGCGGCGTCGAAATAGCCCTGCTGCGACCACAGCAGGATGTTGGAGCAGAAGACGAGCACGGCCAGCGCCTGCTGCGCCACCGACACCGCGTCCCCAGGCAACAGGATCACGCTGGCGGCGAGCAGGGTCACGCACAGCATCGCCAGGGCCGCCGGCAGGATGCGCCGGGCACGGCGCCGGTAGAACGCCGCGAACGAGAACGTTCCGGTCTGCACCTCCGCATGAATGATCCGCGTGATCAGGAAGCCCGAGATGACGAAGAAGATGTCGACGCCGACATAGCCGCTGCGAAACGGCGAGATGTCGTAGTGGAACGCGATCACCGAGATCACTGCGAAGCCGCGCAGGCAGTCGATGTCGGGACGATAGCCGGTTGCGCTCAAGGGTTCTGTCCGGACGCTCGCATCTGGCGGCGGCCGTCAATCCCCGACGGTCACTGCACGCAGGCGACCCTGGTAGGCTCCGATTGCAACCGCATTGAGGGATTCCTGCGGCACCGTTGGTCGTGCAAACAGGACACAATGCCATCGAATTGAGATCGCAGCGGGAATCCGCGGCTTGCCTTCACAGACTTGCCTCAATGGCGTGATGGCCTTGCCGGAGTTCATGCGTCGAGCGAGCGTGTCATGCGTACATTGGGGCAGAAGGCCGGCCGGGCCGGATTGTTGTGCGGCGTTGTTCTATTTCAGGTTGTGGTTGGCGTTTCGCTTGCGCGAAGCGCCGAGCCGGGCGGCTCCTCACCACCCGCAGGCGAGGTGGCCAAGGATCAGGGCAAGGAGAGCGGGCCGTTCGGCGGATGCGAGCCGATCGGGTTGACGGCATCGGGCGAGCTGGTGTTCCCGCTGGACTGCAAGAAGCTGATCAAGAAGCCGGTCGAGGCGCCCGTCGCCGAGGACAAGACCCCAGCCGACGACAAGACCGCGTCGGTCGATCCCGCGCCATCCGTTCCGAGCCAGGCGGCCAGCGCCGACATTCCGGCCGGTCCCGAGGTCAAGCCTGCCGCGGCTGCGGAAGCGGTTGCGACGATACCCACCGCGTCGGCTGAGCCGAAGCAGGCCGCAGTTACGGACAAGCAGGATGCGGTTCAGAAGGCTGCGGCAGCAGAGCCAGTCGCCGGCAAGCCTTCCCTGACCAAGCCGTCCGTGAAATCGCCATCGATGGCGGCGCCAGCGACCAGGCCGCCCTCTGCCAAGTCGTCCTCTGCCAAGCCGTCCTCTCCCAGAACGGCCGCGGCCAATCCGCCCGCGACGACGCCATCCCCAGCCGGGGCATCATCGGCCAAGCCGTCATCCGGCAAGGCGGCCCAGGCGCAGGCCGTTGTGGTTGCCGCCAGGGATGCAGCGGTCAAGGATGCCGGCAGGACATCGCGGATGGTCGCCAGCCGGCCGATGATCGTGATGGCAAGGCCTGCCACCGCAACCCCGACCTCGGCCCGGCTGCAGGCGGAGGGCAGGCCGCGACTGCGCACCGCGGGACTGCCGGCCTGCGTCCAATTCCGCAGCTACAATCCGGCGACGCACAGCTATCGCGGCTTCGATGGCCACACCTATGCCTGCCGGTGAGCGCTGACGCTCGAGGGCCGGTGGGTCTGGAGGGCGGCGGCGAGTGACGTGACAGCTGCCGCCCAAGGGCGGCAGCGAAGTCGAGCAGCGCGGCGCCGGAGCTGCTATAGAACGTGAGCCTTCATCTCCGTTCCTCGCCGCGGTTGCTTCCGATTCGACATGACAGAGCCTCAGTCCGACCTGTTCGAGATGCGCCGGCTGGAATCGCTCTCCAACACCATCTTCGGTGTTGCGATGACGCTTCTCGCCTACGACCTGCCGAAGCCCAATTTCGCGCATATGCCCGGTTGGATCGACCTGGTGCACACCTATTCCGGGCGGCTCGCCGGGCTGGTCCTCAGCTTCATCATCGCCGGCGTGTTCTGGATCAGCCACCACCGGCGGCTGGCCCGGCAGCCGTTCGCGGGCCGGCCCGTGGTCATCCTGAATCTGTTCTTCCTGTTGTCGATCGTGCTGCTGCCGGTGACCAACGGGCTCTACGGCGGCTACAGGCTGAGCAGCGCGGTGGCCGTCCTCTATGGACTGCATCTGACGATCATTGCGTCGCTGAACGCCGCGCTGTGGTGGCTCGCGCTTCCCAGTGGCCGCCATGCCGAAATCGCCGGCGCGATCTTTCCCGTGATCGTGTTCGTGCCGGGCATCGTCATCGCGGCGATTGCCCCGGAGTACGTGCAGTATTTCTGGATGCTCGGTTTCGGCGGCTTCCTGGCGCGGCGGTTCGTCCGCAGCCCGCGGGCGGCGCCGGCCGGCGAGAAGGCGGAGCTGCCGTAAAAAAACGCGGCGGGCCGTGAGACCCGCCGCGCTTCCGTTCTTGAACTCGCTGGTCCAGGGCCGAGACCGCCCCGTTGCCGAGCCGCGATGGCGCTGAAACGCTGACGAATCATGCGCTCACACGTCGCTCATGAAGAGCCGCTCAGCGGGCGATCCCAGCGAGGTGACAGCGCTTGGTGAAAGACACTGGATCACCTCCTTTCGTTGTTGATGGTGACCGGAATATAGGATGGTCCGGGCCGCGAGGGTAGGGGGGCCGATTACGGAACCCACCAGCCGCCGCCGTCGTGCTGCGCTGCGGCTCGGGTCGCGGATTCCGCTCGATTCCGGCCGTTCCAACCGCGGATCCCGATGCATCCGCCTCCAGACCCCGTGGCGAAGAGGTTGAGAGCCGCCGCGGACCATGTTAGGGAACGCCCCGATGCGGGTGTAGCTCAATGGTAGAGCAGCAGCCTTCCAAGCTGAATACGAGGGTTCGATTCCCTTCACCCGCTCCAAGGCTTCCGCGGCCACTCCGTCATCCGACCAGAAGCGATCCTCGTCATGGGGCGCTCACGCGATGTCGCAGTCCCAATCTTCTGGGGACGTCGGTTTCCCTGGTCGTCGGTGCAGACTCCCCAGCCGGTCCGGCCGATCAGTCGCAAGCGACGCGATTGCCCATCCGCCGGCATGTCCTGCCGTCGCTGAAGTAGGTCGTGTTTCCGATCGTATGCGCCGACGTGCCGTCGCTGTAGTAGGTGTGATTGCCGATCTGCTGCGAGCTGGTGCCGTCGTTGTTGTAGGTGAAGCGCCCGATCTGCTGCGACGAGGAGCCGTCGTTCCAATAGGTATTGGTGCCGATCCGCTGCCCCGACGTCCCGTCGTCGCACAGGATCTGGTTGCCGATGAGCTGGCAGGTCTCGGCCTGAGCTGCTGTCGCTGCCCACAGGCCGAACGCGATCGCGAGAACGTGGCGCATGAGATCGACTCCCGAAATTGCAACATCCAATCTCAACCCCTGGGCCAGCGCAACCGGAAACGATCCGTGATGATCGGCGCGGATCAACGTCCGGCGCCGCGTGTCCTGGTGTTGCCGGCGGCTCCGCCGACCCGGAACGCCCGCATCTGGCCGCTGAGAAAGCGCAGCAGATGGCTGGCGGCATGCGGCAGCTCGCGGCCGCGCCGGGTGATGACGCAGGCTTCGCTCGACGACAGCAGGCGGTTGTCGACCGGCACCGCGGCGAGCGAGCCGTCGGCAAGATCGGCGGCGATCGCGAAGGCGGGCAGGAGCGTCAGGCCGAGGCCGCCCTTGACGAAGTGGCGGAGCACGTTGATCGAGCTGGTGGTGAGCTTCGGCGACAGGGCGACGCGCTCGGCGGCCTCCGCCATCGCCACGACCTGACGCGTGCCGTAGCTTGCATGCATCAGGCCGAGCGGGTGGTCGGCGAGCTCGCGCAGGCGCAAGGGACGGCCGAGCCGCGCCAGCGCGTGATCCGGCGGCATGATCGCGCAGAGCGGTTGGCGGCTCGCGGTGGCGATCCGGATGCGCGGATCGGCTGATGGATTGAACACCATGCCGATGTGATGGCGATCCTCGGCAACGGCATTGACGACCTCGTTGGTGCCGGCGAGGTCGAACGACATCGTGAGGTCGGGATGGCGCTGCCAGAACCGGCTGAGCGGGCCGGACATGAGATCGCTGACGAAACCCTCGCCGAGCACGATGTCGACATGGCCGCGCTTGAGCCCCTGCAATTCGCGCAGCTTGGCGACGGTGTCGGCCTGGTCGGCCTGCCATTGCCGGAAGCGCTCGACCAGCAGCGCGCCGGCCTCGGTGGCGCGGATGCCGCGGCTGAGGCGCTCGAGCAAAGTGAGGCCGAGTTCCTTCTCCAGCAGCGCGATCTGCCGGCTGATCACCGACGCGTTGACGTCGAGGGCTTCGGCGGCGGCGCGCACCGAGCCGAGGCGGATCGCCTCGTGCAGATAGTGCAGGCGGTGGTGATCGAGCAGGGCGGACATGGCTTCGGACAGTGTTGACTAGAGGTCAACACTAGCGGTGGAGGGCGCTGATGTCTGCCCCGGAATCGCGCGGTTACGCTGGCGGGGCAAATCGGGCAGGAGGCTTCGTGACCGCCGTTGGCATCATCGGACTTGGCAAGATGGGGCGCGGCATGGCGCTGACGCTGAAGGGCGCCGGCTTTGCCGTCACCGGCTACGACACGCTCGCCGCGACGCGCGCGGCGCTGGCGGCCGAGGGCATCACTGTTGCCGACGGCATCGGCGGCGTGATCGCCGCAGCCGACATCGTGATCCTGTCGCTGCCGACCGCCGGGATCGTCGCCGATGCCGTGGAAGGCCCCGGCGGCATCCTCGCGCATGCCAGGGCCGGCGTCGTCATCGTCGATACCTCGACCTCGCATCCCGAGACCTCGCGCCGGCTTGCGGCCGTTCTCAAGGCGCGCGGCATGGGTTTTGTCGATGCGCCGGTCAGCGGCGGGCCGAAGGGCGCGGCGGCGGGCACCATGACGATGGTGATCGGCGCCGACGGCGATGATCTTGCGCGCGTGCTGCCGGTGCTGGAGCGGATGAGCGCCAAGCGCGTCCATGTCGGCGGCGTCGGCGCCGGCAACGTTGCCAAGATCGTCAACAATCTGCTCTGCGCCGCGCATCTGCTCACCGCTGCGGAGGCGCTGCGCATCGCCGACGCGGCGGGCGTCGATGCCGGGCGGCTGCTCGAAGGCCTGAATGCCGGCTCCGGCCGCTCCGGCGTCACGCTCGTCAACGTACCCAATTGGATTCTCAACGGCGCCTTCGATTCCGGCTTCACCATGCAGCTGATGCGCAAGGACGTCAGGCTCGCGGCGCAGTTCATCGGTGAGCTCGGACTGTCGCTGCCGATCGCAAGCGATACCGCGCGCATCTGGGCCGACAGCGCCGCCAGCATCGCCGACGCCGATGATTTCAACCGCATCGTCGAGCTGCAGCTCGGCCCGATGCCGAAGCCGTGAGCGTACCGCCATGACCCATTTCATCGATCCCCGCCTGCGCGCCGCAGCGCTGCCGTTCTGGCCGGATCTGAAAGCCGTCGGCTCCCATGTCGGCGGCGACGTCATCGTCGGCGAAGGCGCGACGGTCTCGGTCAACGATCCCGCCACTGGCAGATTGCTGTTCACCTACGCCGATGCCGGCGCCGACGTCGCCGCGAAAGCGGCTTCTGCTGCTGCGGCGGGGCAGGCGGAATGGGCGAAGCTGACCGCCGCGGGCCGCGGCCGCGTGATGCAGGCGGTGGCGCGGGCGATCCTCGCCGCAGCCGAGCCGCTGGCGCATCTGGAAGCGCTGTCCGCCGGCAAGCCGATCCGCGACACCAAAGGCGAGGTCGCCAAGGTCGCGGAGATGTTCGAGTACTATGCCGGCTGGGCCGACAAATTCCACGGCGACGTCATCCCGGTGCCGTCGAGCCATCTCAACTACACGCGCCGTGAGCCGATGGGCGTGGTGCTGCAGATCACGCCGTGGAACGCGCCGGTCTTCACCGCGGGTTGGCAGATCGCACCGGCGATCAGCATGGGCAACGCCGTGCTGCTGAAGCCGTCGGAGCTGACGCCGCTGACCTCGCTGGCGCTGGCGGGGATCGCCGAACGCGCCGGATTGCCGAAGGGCGTCGTCAACGTGCTCGCGGGTCTCGGCCACACCACGGGGCAGGCGGCGCTGGCGCAGCCCGCCGTGAAGAAGGTCGTGTTCGTCGGCTCGGTGCCGACGGGGCGGCTGATCGGCGAGGCCGCGGCGCGCAGGCTGCTGCCGTCGGTGCTCGAGCTCGGCGGCAAGTCGGCCAACATCGTGTTCGCCGATGCGGACCTCGAACGCGCCGCCATCGGCGCGCAGGCCGCGATCTTCGGCGGTGCCGGCCAGAGCTGCGTCGCCGGCTCCAGGCTGCTGGTGCAGAGCGCGGTCTATGACCGCTTCGTCGATCTGGTCGCGCAAGGTGCTACGAAGATCAGATGCGGCGATCCGCTGTCGGCGGAGACCGAGATCGGGCCGATCAACAACGCCAGGCAATATGACCACGTGCTGTCGCTGATCCGCGAGGGCGCCGCCGAGGGCGCGGAGATCGTCACCGGCGCGAGCGGCGGCGTGGGCGAGGGCGGATATTTCGTCAGGCCGACCGTGCTCAAGAACGTCACCAACGCCATGGGTATCGCGCGCAAGGAGGTGTTCGGACCCGTCGTCGCCGCGATCCGTTTCGATACCGAGGCGGAGGCGATCGCGATCGCCAATGACAGCGAGTTCGGCCTCGCGGGCGCGGTGTGGACCAGGGACGTCGCGCGCGCGCATCGCGTCGCAGCACAGGTCAAGGCCGGCACGTTCTGGATCAATGCGTACAAGACCATCAACGTCGCTTCGCCGTTCGGCGGCTACAACAACAGCGGCCATGGCCGCTCCTCCGGCATCGAGGCGCTGTACGAATACACGCAGGTGAAGAGCGTGTGGGTCGAGACCGCGGCCGAGCCGGCGGTGGCGTTCGGCTACGCGCCGGGCTTGCGCGACTGAGCAAGCATGGCATGATCGGTGCAAGAGCTGCGCGCCACGGAACGACCACTTAGTTCCGAAATGAGGAACGGAAACATGCCGCGCTTCGTCAACGTCGCCATTGGTCAGCTCGGCCCGATTGCCAAGAGCGAAACACGGACCGCGGTGGTTGCGCGACTGATGGCGTTGATGCGGCAGGCGCACGCCAATGGCTGCGACCTGATCGTCTATCCCGAGCTCGCGCTGACGACGTTCTTCCCGCGCTGGTACATGGCCGATCAGGCCGAGATCGATCAATATTTCGAGCGCGAGATGCCGGGGCCGGAGACGCAAGTCTTGTTCGCGCTCGCGAAGGATCTGCGGATCGGCTTCTGCCTGGGCTATGCCGAGCTCGCAGTCGAGGACGGCATCGTGCACCGCTACAACACCGCCATTCTTGTCGACAAGACGGGCACCGTCGTCTCGAAATACCGCAAGGTGCATCTGCCGGGACATGCCGAGCACGAGCCGTGGCGCAAGTTCCAGCATCTGGAAAAGCGCTATTTCGAACCGGGCAAGAGCTTTGGCGTCGCCAACGCCTTTGGCGGCGTCATCGGCATGGCGATCTGCAACGACCGCCGCTGGCCCGAGACCTATCGCGTGATGGGCCTGCAGGGCGTCGAGATGGTGCTGATCGGCTACAACACGCCGGTGCATAATCCGCCGGCGCCGGAGCATGACGACCTTTCGCTGTTTCACAACCGCCTCGTGATGCAGTCGGGTGCCTATCAGAACGGCACCTGGGTGATTGGCGTCGCCAAGGGCGGCGTCGAGGAGGGCATCGACCACATCGCCGGCAGCTGCATCATCGCCCCTTCAGGCGAGATCGTCGCGGCCTGCGCCACCAAGGGCGACGAGATCGCGCTGGCACGCTGTGACCTCGATTTGTGCAGATCCTACAAGCAGACGATCTTCAACTTCGACGTCCATCGCCAGCCGCACGCTTACGGCATGATCGTCGAGCGCAAGGGCGAGACGCTGATGGCGGACGGCTCGCCGGTGCGGAAGGCATGATGCGTTCGGCAATCGCGCGCAAGTCCGTAGCCCGCATGAGCGCAGCGACATGCGGGTTCACACGAGGAGTCTCGGAGAACCCGGGGTCGCTGCGCTCGCCCGGGCTTCGATAGGCTTGCGCCCCATGCCTCATTTGCGTTCAAATGAACGCGCTCCACACGCGTGGCATGGGCCTTGCTTACAATTTCGGCAATTGAACTTGGGCATGTTGCATCAGGAGAGAACATGGATCGCAGAACGGTATTGAAGGGATTGGCGGGCGCGGGTGGTCTGGCGCTGACGGGATTTGCGGCGCCGGCGATCGCCCAAGGCGCGGCCGCACGCACCTTGCGTTTTGTGCCACAGGCCAATCTCGCCAATTTCGATCCGATCTGGGGCACCCAATATGTCGTGCGCAACGCAGCCGCGATGGTGTGGGATACGCTGTACGGCATCGACGATCAGTTCGTGCCGCAGCGCCAGATGGTGGAATCGGAGGAGGTGTCCTCCGACGGCCTGACCTGGACCTTCAAGCTGCGTCCCGGCCTCAAATTCCACGACGGCGAGCCGGTGCTCGCCAAGGACGTCGTCGCCAGCCTCACGCGCTGGTCGGCGCGCGATCCGATGGGCCTGATGCTCAAGGCGATCCAGAACGAGCTCACGGCGGTCGACGACAAGACCTTCAAATGGGTGCTGAAGCAGCCTTATCCGAAGATGCTGTTCGCGCTCGGCAAGGGCAACGCGCCGTGCGCCTTCATCATGCCCGAGCGCATCGCGCAGACCGATCCGTTCAAGCAGATGTCCGAATATATCGGCTCCGGCCCGTTCAAGTTCGTCAAGGGCGAATGGGTGCCAGGCGCCAAGGCGGTGTTCGAGAAGTTCGCCGACTACGTGCCGCGCCAGGAGAAGCCGCTGTGGCTCGCCGGCGGCAAGCAGGTGCTGGTCGACCGCGTCGAATGGGTGATCATGCCGGATCCGGCGACGGCCGCGGCCGCGCTGCAGAACGGCGAGGTCGACTGGTGGGAGAACCCGATCACCGATCTCGTGCCGGTGCTGAAGGGCAACAAGAACATCGGCGTCGACATCGGCGATCCCCTCGGCAATGTCGGTGCGTTCCGCATCAATCATCTGTATCCGCCCTTCAACAATGTGAAGGCGCGCCAGGCCATCCTGATGGCGATGAGCCAGGAGGACTACATGCGCGCGCTGGTCGGGGACGACAACGCGCTGTGGAAGCCGCTGCCGGGCGTGTTCACACCCGGCACGCCGCTCTATACCGAGGAAGGCGGTGACATCCTGAAGGGCAAGCGCGACTTGGCGAAAGCCAAGAAGCTGCTGGAGGAGGCCGGCTACAAGGGCGAACCGATCACCTGCCTCGTCGCGCAGGATCAGCCGATCACGAAGGCGTTCGGCGACGTCACCGCGGATCTGCTGAAGAAGCTCGGCATGAACGTCGATTTCGTCGCGACCGACTGGGGCACGGTCGGTGCCCGCCGCGCCTTGAAAACGCCGCCGGCGCAGGGCGGCTGGCACATGTTCCACACTTGGCACGCCGGCGCCGACTGCATCAATCCGGCTGCCTACAACGCGCTGCGCGCCAATGGCGACAAGGCCTGGTTCGGCTGGCCGAACAGCGAGCCGGTGGAGAAGGAGATCACCAACTGGTTCAACGCGAAGTCGCTCGATGAGGAGAAGGTCGTGGCCGGCCGCATCAACAAGGCTGCGATCGACGACGTCGTGTTCGCGCCGACCGGCTTCTTCCTCGGCTACACTGCGTGGCGCAAGACCGTCTCCGGCGTGACCAAGGGGCCGATCCCGCTGTTCTGGGGCGTGTCGAAGACCGCATAGGCACTGACATCCATGCTCGCTTATGCGCTCCGACGCGTGCTGTCGACCTTGCCGGTGATGGCGATCGTCGCGCTGTTCGTCTTCAGCCTGCTCTACATCGCGCCGGGCGATCCGGCCGTGGTGATCGCGGGCGACCAGGCGAGCCCGGCCGATGTCGAGCGCATCCGCGCCAATCTCGGACTGGACCAGCCCTTCCTGGTCCAGTTCGGAAGCTGGGTGTGGCGCCTGCTGCACTTCGATCTGGGCACCTCGATCTTCACCAATCTCCCGGTGGCTTCGATGATCGCCCAGCGCATCGAGCCGACCTTGTCGCTGATGATGGTGACGCTGTGTCTCACCATCATCATCGCCGTGCCGCTTGGCGTCATCGCCGCGTGGAAGGCCGGCACCTGGATCGACCGGATCATCATGGCGTTCGCCGTGTTCGGCTTCTCGGTGCCGGTGTTCGTGGTCGGCTACATCCTCGCCTATGTCTTTGCGCTGAAGTTCGATTGGCTGCCGGTGCAGGGCTACACGCCGCTGTCCCAAGGATTCTGGCCGTGGCTGCAGAACCTGATCCTGCCGGCGGTCGCGCTCGGCTGCGTCTACATTGCGCTGATCGCGCGCATCACCCGCGCCGCGATGCTCGAAGTGCTGCAGCAGGACTACATCCGCACCGCCCGCGCCAAGGGGCTGGGGCAGGGCGGCATCCTGTTCATCCACGCGCTGAAGAACGCCGCTGTGCCGATCGTCACCGTGGTCGGCATCGGCATCGCGCTCCTGATCGGCGGCGCCGTCGTCACCGAGAGCGTGTTCGCCATTCCCGGCCTCGGCCGGCTCACCATCGATGCCATCCTGCGCCGTGACTATCCGGTGATCCAGGGCATCGTGCTCTTGTTCAGCTTCGTCTACGTGCTCGTCAATCTCCTGATCGACATCACCTACACCCTGGTCGACCCGAGGATCCGCTATTGACCGTCACGACATCAACATCGCCGCCGCCGGGCCTCGTCCTCGCGCCTGTTCTGCCGGACCTGATGGTCGCGCCAAAGATCCGGCGCGGCGCCATCGGCTTCCTGCGCAACCATCCGACGGTCGCGATCGGCGGCGCGCTGCTGTTGCTGCTCGTCATCATCGGCGTATTCGCGCCGTTCCTGTTCACCGTCGATCCCACAGCGATCGCGCCGGCCAAGCGCACGCGGTTGCCGTCGGCGGATTTCTGGTTCGGCACCGATGCGCTGGGACGCGACGTCTATTCGCGCGTGCTCTATGGCACCCGGGTCTCACTCACGGTCGGGCTGTCGGTGGCGCTGGCGGCATCGCTGATCGGCCTTTCGATCGGTCTCGTCGCCGGCTTCCTGCGCTGGGCCGACGGCGTGCTGATGCGCTGCATGGACGGGCTGATGTCGATCCCGCCGATCCTGCTCGCGGTGGCGCTGATGGCGCTGACGCGCGGCAGCGTCGGCAATGTCATCCTCGCCATCACCATCGCTGAAATCCCGCGCGTGGCGCGGCTCGTCCGCGGTGTCGTGTTGAGTTTGCGCGAGCAGCCTTATGTCGATGGCGCGGTTGCGTCGGGCACGCGCACGCCGATGGTCATCCTGCGCCACATCCTGCCGAACACCATGGCGCCGATGCTGGTGCAGGCGACCTACATCTGCGCCAGCGCGATGATCACCGAGGCGATCCTGTCCTTCATCGGCGCCGGCACGCCGCCCACCATCCCGTCCTGGGGCAACATCATGGCCGAGGGCCGCGCGCTGTGGCAGGTCAAGCCCTACATCGTGTTCTTCCCGGCCGCGTTCCTGTCGGTGACCGTGCTCGCCGTCAACCTCGTTGGCGACGGCCTGCGCGACGCGCTCGATCCGCGCATGGCCAAATCACCATGAGCAGCGGAGTGAGGCGGGCGAGCCACGAGGTCCGAGCAGGGGCCTGGCCCTTCGAGACACCCGCCTTCGGCGGGCTCCTCAGGGTGAGGGGTGGGAGCATTTCACATGGCGACGCTGCTCATCGCCGATGTGCAGCACCGGCCTCGGCGCTAACGCCTCATGGTGAGGAGCGCCGCGCCGAGTTGGTCGTGATATTCGGCAGTCGCAATGCGCGACGCGTCTCGAACCATGAGGCCCCTATGTCTCCGCATGAGGCCCCAAACCGCGGCCGGGAGCCGATCTGATGCCGCTGCTCGAGGTCGAGAACCTCCAGGTCCATTTCCGTACGCCGACCGGCATCAACCGTGCCGTCGACGGCGTCTCCTTCCACGTCAACCCGGGCGAGACGCTCGCCATCGTCGGCGAATCCGGCTGCGGCAAGTCCGTCACCTCGATGTCGATGATGCGGCTGATTCCGGAGCCGCCGGGCAAGATCGCGGGCTCGATTCTGCTCGAGGGCCGGGACATCCTGACGCTGTCCGACCGCGAGATGCGTCAGCTCCGCGGCAACGACATCTCGATGATCTTCCAGGAGCCGATGACCAGCCTCAACCCGGTGCTGACCGTCGGCCGCCAGATCGGCGAGACTCTGCGGCTGCACCAGGGGCTCGACCAGGCGCAGGCCGAGGCGCGCGCGGTGGAGATGCTGACTCTCGTCGGAATCCCTGAGCCGGCACGGCGCGTGCGCGAATATCCGCACCAGCTGTCCGGCGGCATGCGCCAGCGCGTGATGATCGCGATGGCGTTGGCCTGCAATCCAAAGCTCCTGATCGCGGATGAGCCGACCACCGCGCTCGACGTCACCATCCAGGCGCAGATCCTCAAGCTGATGCTGGAGCTGAAGCAGCGCGTCGGCGCCGCGATCATCCTGATCACCCATGATCTCGGCGTCGTCGCCGAGGTCGCCGAGCGCGTGATGGTGATGTATGCGGGACGCAAGGTCGAGGAAGCGCCGGTCAAGGAGCTGTTCCGCACCCCCCGCCATCCCTACACGCAAGGCCTGCTCGGCGCGCTGCCCAAGCTCGGCTCGTCGCTGTCGGGCGAGACGAAGCGCCTCGCCGAGATCCCCGGCCAGGTGCCGGATTTGAAGCAGCGCATCGAAGGCTGCGTGTTCGCCGGCCGCTGCGCGCTCGCGACCGACCTGTGCCGTCAATATGCGCCGGGGCTGGAGCAGAAGGCCGCGCACCACATCGCCGCCTGTCATTTCGCCGCCAAGGAGCAGGCTGCCGCATGACCATGCCGCTGCTCCAGGTCAACGACCTCAAGAAGCACTTCCCGATCTCCAGCGGGCTGTTCGGCCGCAGCAAGAGCAAGGTGCATGCGGTCGACGGCGTGTCATTCGAGATCGCGCGCGGCGAGACGCTCTCCCTGGTCGGCGAATCCGGCTGCGGCAAGTCGACGGTCGGCCGCGCCATCCTGCGGCTGTTCGACGTCACCGCCGGCCAGATCGTGCTCGACGGCCAGCGCATCGACGATCTTCCCCCTGGCAGCCTGCGCGAGATGCGCCGCCGCGTCCAGGTCGTTTTCCAGGATCCGTTCTCCAGCCTCAATCCAAGGATGCGGATCCGCGACATCCTGGCCGAGCCGATCAACAATTTCGGCCTCGCGAAGACCGCCGCGGAGCGCGACGCGCGCATCGCCGAGCTGATGGAGATCGTGCGGCTGCCGCGCGACGCGGTGAACCGCCGGCCGCACGAATTCTCCGGCGGCCAGCGCCAGCGCATCGGCATCGCCCGCGCGCTCGCCGCCAAGCCGGACCTGATCGTCTGCGACGAGGCGGTCTCCGCGCTCGACGTCTCCGTCAAGGCGCAGATCGTCAACCTGCTGCAGGATCTGCAGCGCGAGTTCGGCCTGGCGCTGCTGTTCATCAGCCACGACCTCGCGATCGTCGAGCACATGACGCACCGCGTGGCGGTGATGTATCTCGGCAAGATCGTCGAGATGGCGCCAAGGCGGCAGATCTTTGCCACACCGGGTCATCCCTACACCAAGGCGCTGCTGTCAGCCGTGCCCATTCCCGAACCCGGCGCCGAGCGCACACCGATCATCCTCAAGGGCGACGTTCCGAGCCCGGTCAACCCGCCCAAAGGCTGCCGCTTCAACACCCGCTGCCCCCTGGCCTTCGACCGCTGCCGCGTAGAGGCTCCCGAGCTGCGGCTGAAAGGCGAGGACCAGTGGGTGGCGTGCCATTTGGAGAATGTGTAGTTACGTCCTTGCGCAGGATTGGCAAAGCGGCCGCCGAAGGCGGCGGCGTGCCCACTAAGCAGGTGCAATGACAGCTTGATGCACGACCGCCGCGCCAATCACGGAGGAGAGACGGTGCGTTTCTCATGCGGATCTCGGTGCGGCGCGTAGCCCGCATGAGCGACAGCCGGCCCGTGGGACACGTCGGCGCCAGCCGACGTGCGGGGCCTCACGTGTCGTGTCGGTGAACCGGGATGTCGCTGCGCCCATCCGCGCTACGTGGCGACTGAACGAAACTTCGATGGCACGCAACATCGCTGCGCCGCGCGCCGTCGCTGCCCATCATGTTTTGAGGAACGGTATCGCAGCCGCGCCCGGTTGCGACCAGGCATCGGCTCACCGGGTACGGCTCTCGCCAGCTTTAGGCTGCAAGCGACCGATTGAATCTCGTCCAACAGAACGTCGCAAAGCGCGATCTGCGACAACAGGTCGGCCTCTAGGGACTGGCACGACGTCGGCCGATCGAGGCGCAGCTTTGCTGTGCGGATTCTACTTAGCGATTTCAATACTGCAGGATTGGACAGGTCGCCGCCTCGAATATTGGTCATCTTTGCACCACGACTACACCAGATCCGCCGCGGCAGGACCGATTTGGTTCGATGCAATCGGTATGCCGCGAATTGGGGCGGGAGCGGACGACGCAACCTTGCGGTACCCTCCGGCGTCTGCAAAGCAGCGGCCAGGGACATCAATTGGCGGTTTACAGTCGTTTCCGAATTTGGAAATTGGCACGGTGTATGCTGGCCTCTGTACGGGTGCTTTGTTGTTGAGTTGACGCGTTGCTTGCCAGATCGGCAACTTATCGCCTTTGGTCGAGCGATTGGCGATCTGCTGATAACGTATTGCAGTGGTGCCAGATTGGAAGATGGTCGCTGTGCCCGGCGAGGGGATGGCATGGTGTACTGCCACTGAACTGGTAATGCCTACAAGATAAGTGATAGAATGCAACGTGACCGTCTTGATAAGCATGACAGAACTCACTCCATACCGACTCATATCGACAGGCGTGTGGACGTTGCCAGGTTCGCGTTGTGACGAAGTCATAAGTCCATCGTCTCGGTGACCTGCTTCGCAAGATCGGGTATCTCAAGCGCCCAGCGTCGACGGTTGGGTGGCGCTTGTCTTGCTCTGCTGATCCCATTGCGCCTCAAAGCCGTCGAGCAGGTGGCGAGCGAGACCGGCTTGAGCTTGAGAGCCAATCATGAGGACTGTGTCCCATGGGAAGTGTGTCAGTGTTCCGAACATCATCGTCTCCCAAAAGTGCCGCGGTTCTCAGCTTGTTCGGGTCACGTGCACCCTTGGCTGCCGCTGCCAGGATGCGCGCAGCGAGCTTTGACTTCATGGTGGAGTTCTGCTCGGCCTTTGCCGCCACGTTCGCCTCCTCGCTTGCCGCCGCATTCTGGAGAGACGGCCGCCTTGCCCCTCTCAACGAGATTGAAGCGCGTCGCGCGGCGATTCTGAAGTCATTCTCAAGTCCAAACTCTGCAAACATCGCTCAGGATTTGCTGCATCATTAGCCAATTACCGCCTTCAAAATAACATGCGATAAATCGGGGACGTGATCGAACTGTTGCGCCCGGCCGCCGGCCGCCCGACGGGAGCTTTTCCGATGTTGACTTGGATCAGTCCGGAAGACTTGCGCTCCAGTATTTTAACACGAGCCTTATAAGCGAGGACTGATCCTTCGATGGACTTGGATCGATCCGTGAGCCCGCTGAGCCGCGCTCCCGTCATTCGTACAGACGATCCGGAGGCGATGGAGCACGCGTTGCGGACGGTCTACGGGGCAACCGGATTCGCAGTCACCAACGCAGATGAATTCCAGGGGGTTGGCAACTATCTTCAGCTCGGGAGCATCGGTCTCGGCTTTTGTGCATATAGCGGGGCAAGGTCGCTCGTCGAGTTCCCGGAGAGCGACTTCGCGCGCCTGCAAATCGGCCTCAAAGGCAGCGCTTTGACCGTTCTAAATCGCACGGCGATCGCAATAAACGAGCGGCAGTCCTGCATAGTTGCGCCGGGCGAAGCCAACAAGATTGTGTTCGAGCCAGGTTATGAGCAGCTCATTCTTCGAATAAGCGCGAGGGCGTTGGAGCAGACATTGACGATGCTGCTCGGTGCAAAGCCAGCCGGTGTTCTCAAGTTTGATCCCATTGCCGCAGCGGTTCAGCCGAACGCTCTGGTCTTGCGCGATCTGGCGATGTTCCTCGCTCATCAGTTGGATGCGGCGGCGACAGAGCTGCCACGCACGGTGCTCGTCGAACTGGAGCAGGCTCTCATCGTTTCCTTCCTGTCGGCTCACCGCCACAATTTCAGCGAGCTGTTGAAGAGAGGCGAAAGAGATGTCACCCCGCGGATCGTTCGACTGGCCGAGGAATATATCGAGGCCTCTTGGGACCGCGCCATCACGATCGAGGAGCTGGCTTCGCAGACAGGCGTCAGCGTCCGCGCGCTCTATGCTGCGTTCAGGAAGAGCCGCGGATATTCGCCGATGGCGTTTGCGAAGACGGTGCGATTGCGTCGGGCAAAACAGATGCTCTCGGGGCCAAATCAGCGTACCTCCGTCTCTGCAGTCGCCTTCAATTGCGGTTTCGGAAATCTCGGACACTTCGCAAGAGACTATCGCGACGTGTTCGGTGAGCTTCCATCCGAAACTCTGTCACGCGCGCGGCGCGCCGCCTAGCTCGCCTGACAGACGCGTCGGCGACACCATTCTCAAGAGCGCTGGGGCGGCCTCAAAAGCTATATCGGCCTTCACGAAGATCGAGCTGCGACACCGCGCCGCTGACCGGGTTTTTCCCAGGTTTGAGTTCGGTCAATCTGAGATACTATCTTTGGATGAACCTTGACCGATCCGTAAGCCTGCTGAGCCGCGCTCCCGTCATTCGTACAGACGATCCGGAGGCGATGGAGCACGCGTTGCGTACGGTCTATGGGGCAACTGGCTTCGCAGTCACCAACGCAAATGAATTCCAGGGGGTAGGAAACTACCTTCAGCTTGCGAATATCGGCCTTGGCTTCTGTGCATATGGTGGGGGAAGGTCGGTCGTAAAGTTCCCGGAGAGCGACTTCGCGCGCCTGCAAATTGGCCTCAAAGGCAGCGCTTTGACCGTCCTAAATCGCACGGCGGTCGCGATAACCGAGCGGCAGTCCTGCATAGTTGCGCCGGGCGAAGCCAACAGGATTGTGTTCGAGCCAGGTTATGAGCAGCTCATTCTTCGAATAAGCGCGAGGGCGTTGGAGCAGACACTGACGACGCTGCTCGGTGCAAAGCCGGCCGGTGTTCTCAAGTTTGATCCGATTGCCGCGGCGTTGCAGCCGAACGCTCTGGTCCTGCGCGATCTGGCGATGTTCCTCGCTCATCAGTTGGATGCGACGGCGACAGAGTTGCCACGCGCGGTCCTCGTCGAACTGGAGCAGGCTCTTATCGTTTCCTTCCTGTCGGCTCACCGCCACAATTTCAGCGAGCTGTTGGAGAGAGCCGAAAAGGACGTCGTGCCGCGGATCGTTCGGCTGGCCGAGGAATATATCGAGGCCTCTTGGGACCGCGCCATCACGATCGAGGGGCTGGCTTCGCAGACAGGCGTCAGCATCCGCGCGCTCTATGCTGCGTTCAAGAAGAGCCGCGGATATTCGCCGATGGCGTTTGCGAAAACGGTGCGATTGCGACAGGCAAAGCAGATGCTCGAGGGGCCTAATCAGCGTACCTCCGTCTCTGCAGTCGCCTTCAATTGCGGCTTCGGAAATCTCGGACACTTCGCAAGAGACTATCGCGACATGTTCGGTGAGCTTCCATCCGAAACTCTGTCGCGCGGGCGGCGCGCCGCCTAGCTCGCCTGTCAGAAGCGCCGGCCAGGACCATCCCAAGAGCGCAAGAGCAGTGAGGCAGCAACGCGCGGTAGGCAGGTTGTGCCTGGCGACGGGTGCTGACGATGTCCGCTATTCGCGGGCAGGCTGAGCCTCCGTGCTGCGTCTGGAGGCAAAAGCGAACGAACTGCGACATTACAGGTGACGTGTCAGGGTCATTGCGCTCGGCGGCGGGCATGCTGCAGGACGGGGAAACGCGCGCATGCGACGATGTGGCGGGTAGCAGCACGCCATGGCGATTCACGGACCTCCGCTCGGCGATGCAGAAAGCCGGTACCCCGCTTGCTCGCCAGAGATTGGAGGCTTCTCAGCCTGCGACCGGCCCGCCACACCAACGCAGCCAATCGTCCATATGCCGTGCCGTCGCCGGGCGGGTGCATTGTCAGGAGCCCGTATGGCCATTAAAGATTCCGGCCCAAACCGCGTCGGGATCGCAAGCCTTCCCGCGCGGTCCCGCGTTTGATGAGGCCGCCATGCATCTCTCCCACGATCCGACAGCACCGGCGGCAGCAGGGATCGGCTTTGACCAGTTCCTGGCCGTCGACATCCGCGTCGGCACCATCGTCGCGGCCGAGCCCTATCCGGAGGCGAAGAAGCCGTCGCTGAAGCTGACGATCGATTTCGGGCCCGGTATCGGCACGAAGCGCTCCAGCGCGCAGATCGCGGCGCTGTATGATCCGGCCACCCTGGTCGGCCGCCAGGTCGCCGGCGTCGTCAACTTCCCGCCGCGTCAGATCGGCAAGTTCATGTCCGAGGTCCTGACGCTCGGCTTTCCCGATGAGCAGGGCAACGTCGTGCTGTTCCAGCCCGACAAGGCCGTGCCGAACGGCGCGCGGCTGTTCTGAGCGGAGGGCCGGCCGTGGATATGCTGCTCGAACCTGTTACGCTGCCGCCGTTTCCCGAAGGCCTACGGATATCGCTCAGGCAGATGCATCTTCTCCAGGCTCCGATGGGTGGCACCCTGGTGACCGGCGGCGCCACCTTCCGCGTGTTCGCGCCGCATGCCAAGGCGGTCTACGTCTCCGGCCCGTTCAACGACTGGGCGCAGGATGCGAGCTGCCGTCTCGCGCCGATCGGCAACGGCCATTGGGCGATCTTCGTGCCGTCGCTCAAGGACGGCGACGCCTACATGTATTTCGTCGAGGGTGAGGGCTCGTCCGGCTACAAGCGCGATCCGCATGCGCGGCTGCTCACCGTGGATCCGCCGTTTCCGCAGGCGCATTCGGTGCTGCGC
This sequence comes from Bradyrhizobium sp. SZCCHNS3002, assembly GCF_032377435.1. Lineage (NCBI taxonomy): Bacteria > Pseudomonadati > Pseudomonadota > Alphaproteobacteria > Hyphomicrobiales > Nitrobacteraceae > Bradyrhizobium > Bradyrhizobium sp. SZCCHNS3002. Next base: position 101,185 of record NZ_JAUHHY010000003.1, on the reverse strand, counting down.
AATCCCGGCGCGTTTCCCTGGCACGACACCGACTTCACGCCGCCGCCCAACAACGAGCTCGTGATCTATCAGCTCCATGTCGGCACCTTCGACATGAAGGCGGGCAATCCCGACGGCTGCTTCTTCGACGTCATCGAGCGCGTGCCGCATCTGGCGAAGCTCGGCGTCAACGCCATCGAGCTGCTGCCGGTGCAGGAATTCCCGACCATGTTCAGCATGGGCTACAACGGCACCGACCTGTTCAGCCCGGAGACCGAATATGGCGAGCACGAAGAGGCGCATCTCGCCGCCTATTTCGCACGGACCAACGAAATCCTGACGGCTGCCGGCGCCGCGCCTTACGCCGATATCGGCGCGGTGCGTCATTGCGACGACCAGCTGCGCGCGCTGATCGATGTCTGCCATGTCCATGGCATCGCCGTGCTGTTCGACGTCGTCTACAATCACGCCGGCGGCGGGTTCGACGAGAGCAGCATCTGGTTCTTCGACCGTCAGGCCTATGGCGACCCCAACCGCAGCCTGTATTTCACCGACCAGGGCTGGGCGGGCGGTCAGGTTTTCGCCTATTGGAACGCCGACGTGCGGCAATACCTCGTCGACAACGCCATCATGCTGTACCGCGAGTACCACGCCGACGGCCTGCGCTTCGACGAGGTCAGCGTGATGGACCGCTTCGGCGGCTGGGCGACCTGCCAGCAGCTCACCGAGGCGCTGCGCGCGGAGAAGCCGGATGCGATCCAGATCGCCGAATACTGGCCTGTCAACCCGTGGGTGGTGAGGGACATCGCGCAGGGCGGCGCCGGCTTCGACGCGACCTGGAGCGACGGCCTGCGGTTGTCGGTGCGCGGCGCCATCGCGAGCGCGGCCGGCGGCGCGGGCGCTGTCGTCCCGATGCAGCCGATCGCCGCGGCGATCGCCGATCTCAGCCTCGACAAGCGCTGGCGCGCGGTCAACTCGATCGAGAACCACGACATCGTCTATGCCGGCCGCGAGCCGCGCATTCCGCGCCTCGCTGATCCCGTCGACAGTCGCTGCTGGTATGCGCGCAGCCGCAGCCGCGTCGCCACCGGCCTGTTGCTGACCGCGCCGGGCATCCCGATGCTGTTCATGGGCCAGGAGCTGTTCGAGGACAAGCAATGGAGCGACACGCCGAGCCCGGACACGACGATCAGTTGGGCGCTGCTCGACGGCGAGGACAAGATCACCGCGGATGCGATGCGCTTCACGTCAGAGCTGACCGCGATCCGCCGCACCCATCCGGCGCTGACCGCGGAGGGCTGCGCCATCGTCCACGTCCATGACGGCAACCGCGTGCTTGCCTTCCACCGCTGGGATGGCCAGGGCGACGACGTCATGGTGATCGTGAGCCTGAGCGAGACGCCATGGCGCGACTACGCCATCGGTTTTCCGGCAGGCGGCACCTGGCTCGAGGTGTTCAACAGCGACGTCTACGACAACTGGGTCAACCCGGGCGTCGTCGGCAACAATGGCTCCGTCACCGCCGGCGGCCCGCCGCTGCACGGCCAGCCGAGCTCGGCTGATGTGACGATCCCGGCGAACGGCGTGCTCGTGTTCGCGAGGAAATGAGGATCGTAGGGTGGGCAAAGCGGCCGCCGAAGGCGGCGGCGTGCCCACCATCCAGCAGCGAACTGCAGCGGCGTTCGGTATCGGTTCACACGATCAGCCGTCCCTGCCGCTCCGCAATCCCGATCACCGCTTCCGTTCCGGCATTGAAATCGAGATTGTCCGCCTCGATGCCGTCGGAGAAGATCACGCCGTTCTCGGGCATCAGCGAGCGCAGGCGCAAGGTTTCGGCGCCGTTCAGCCCGCCGCAGACCAGGGAGGTCTGCGACGTCCTGCTCGGAAACGGCTCGCGCACGGCGAAGCGCAAGCTCCGGGCGTCCCAGGGCAGGGCGGTGTAGTCGCCGTCGCCGTGGCCGCCGTAACGGCCGGCTATGGCCAGCGCGCCGGTGACGATGCTCTTGAACCAGGCGGTCGAGCCGAGCCCGGTGGCGACGATCAGTCCGCTCGACGACTGCCGTTCCCGACCGTCGCGCGTTGCGATCTCATAGCGGGCGGAAACGTGGGTACGTGCGCCGATGAAGAGGTCGTTGACCGCATGGAGCACCTGGCCGTCGGCGAGACTCGCGCGCGCCATGGTCACGGCCTTGGCGGCGCGCTTGTCGGCGGCGACCTCGGGCAGCAGGCTCGCGAGATCGGTCGGCGCGAACGGCAGCAGCACGCCGTCATGGCGCTGAGCGTCGGGGTTCAGTCCGAGCAGCGGCTGGCCGTCGAGATATTTCATGGTGTTGGCGACGAGCCCGTCGGGGCCGAGCGCCGCGACGATGTCGGCGGGGCCGAAGATGAAGTTCGGCAGGAAGCCGCGGTCGACGATCTGGTAGCGGCCCCAGCGCTCCAGCGTCTGCGTCGCCGTGGCGCGCGCGGCCTGGTAGGCCGCGTGCTCGCGCTCGTAGTCGGAGAAGTCGGCGCCGAGATGCTCGACATAGAAGCGGGCCTGGTCCGCGGTGAGGAACCTTGCGATCAGCTCCTCGAGCCGCGTTCTCCGGACGACCAAGACCACCTTGCGGTCATTGCCGGACACGGGGCGCCTCCGCGGGCTTCTGCATCAGGCTGTTCAGCAGCTCCGGCGAGACGTTGAGCTGCCCGATCTTCTCGGCCTTTTCGGCGAGGCCCGAGAACGCCTGCGCGATCAACTGGCCCGGCTGCATGCCGGTCGCGGCCAGCGCCTGGATCACGCGGGTGTCGACGCCCTCGAAGATCTTCATCAGCGCGCCGACGCGATAGGCTTCGGCATCCGCCAAAGTGCGGGTGTTCGCCGCATTCAGCGACACGAAATCCTTGCGCTTGGCCTCGAGCCCGATATCGGCGACCATGCCGGCCTCGCGCAGCTCGTTCTTTTTTGCGGCGACGCTGGCCTCGGCATCCATCTGCGTCTCGCGGATCGAGCGCTTCTTCTGCTCGACCGCGATCTCCGTGTCGAGCTCGCTCTCGCGGATCGCCCGCTCGCGCTCGACGGCGAAATTGCGCCGCGCGAAGATGGCTTCGTCAGCGGTCTTCAGGATCGCCTCGCGCGCTTCGGCCTCCAGCGCCTTGGCAGTCTCCGGCGTCGGCTTCACCGCGCGCACGGCGACGCCGAGGATGTCCAGGCCCAGCGCATCGATGTCGGCGCGGCGCTTCAATCCGGCCGCGATCGCCTCGGCGATGCGGTCGGAGGCGCGCAGCGCTTCCTTCAGGGTCATGTCCTTGACCGCCTGCTGCGCCAGCACCTCGACCGCGCCGAGCACGCGCTGCGGCAGCTCCTCCGGGTCATCGGACTCGTAGGTCTTGCCGTCGCGCTTGAGCGTGAAGTTCAGCATCGCGGCCGCCTTCCTCGGCTCGCCGATGCGGTAGGTCACCTGGCCCTGGATCGTCAGCGTCTGAAAGTCGCGGGCGATCTGCTGGAAGATGAAGGCGGCATCGCGGCTGCCGATCGGAATCGCGACCAGCGAGGTCGCGGGCCCATAATAGAAGGTGGAGAGCCCGGCGCCTTCCTCGACCACGCTGCCGGCGCGGTACTTGAGGAGATAGGTGGTGGGTTGGGCCTTGATGAAGCGTAAGCCGAACATGGCGGCCTCCTGACGTTGAATGGCATAAGTGTGTCACGCCAACTTAGTAAGTTGGACAGTACAACTAAGTATGCTAGTGTCAAGGGACGAATTCGGGGGCGGGCGGTATGGCAACACGGCAGGGGCAGGGCGGCGGAGCGGCCGCGAGAGCGGGCGGACTGGATTTTCCGCGGCCGCTGACCACGGTGGACATCGTCATCTTCACGATCCGGCTGGAGGCGCTTCACGTGCTGCTGGTGCGGCGTGGCCAGGGCGAGGGGGAGCCGTTCCCGGACGCCCTTGCATTGCCAGGCGGCTTCGTCGACGTGGCCAAGGACGCCGATCTCGAAGCCTGCGCGCGGCGCAAGCTCGCCGAGAAGACCGGCGTCGTCAGTCCCTATCTGGAGCAGCTCGGCAGCTGGGGCAGCGCGCACCGTGACCCGCGCGGCTGGTCGGCGACGCACGCCTATTTCGCGCTGATCCCGGCGTCAGCAGCGGAGGCCGCGCTCGCGGCCGATGCGCAATGGTTTCCGCTCGCGGGCATGAGCGTGAAGCCGAAGCTCGCCTTCGATCATGCCGAGATCCTGCAGGCCGCCGTGCGGCGGCTGCGCAACAAGGTCGAGTACACCTCGCTGCCGGCCTATCTGATGCCGGAGGAGTTCACTCTGCCCGAGCTGCAGCGGACCTACGAGATCGTGCTCGATCGTCCGCTGGAGAAGAGCGCCTTCCGCACCCGCATGCTCTCGGCCGACCTGATCGAGCCGGTCGCCAAGATGCGCAAGGGACCGAACCGGCCGGCCCAGCTCTACCGCCTGAAGGCGGCGGCCGCGCCGGTGTATTTTGCGCGGACATTCAACGCGCCGGAGTGAAGCCCCGTAGCCCGCATGAGCGTAGCGACATGCGGGGCTCACGCGCTGGCTGGGAGAACCCGGCTGCCTCGCAATGACCAGGATGAGAAGACGGTGCGCCACGAGGCCGTGCGGACTACGCGGCGCGTCTTCGTTCGGTCACGCCGAGAAGTCCACCACCAGCGACTTGCTGGTCGAGCTCGACGAGCTGGTGCCGCTGGCGCTGTAGGACGATGTCGTGCTGCTGTTCGAGCTCTGCAGCGCCTCGAGCAGCTTCTTCAGGAGCTCCTCGACCTGGGACGAGGACGATGACGACGACGAGGACGAGGTGCTTGAGGTGGTGTCGCTGCTGCTGTCGTCGCTCGGCGGCGGACCGGGTGGCGGGCCACCGGCACCACCCGCGCCGCCCGGGCCGCCGGAGAAGGCGTTGGCGAACACGTTCTTCAGCTCGCTTGCCTGGTCCGACGTCAGCTTGCCGCTGTCGACCTCGCTCTGGATGAGATCGTCGATCTTCGACTGCATCTCCTTGGGCGAGGGCGGTGTGCTGGAGGTCGATGACGAGGACGAGCTGCTGCTGCCGCTCTTCAACGCGGAATCGATGTCGTCGAGCGCCGACGACAGGGCGGTCTGGTCGGTCGAGCTGACCTTGCCGGCCGAGACTTCCTTGGTGAGCTCCTGCTTGAGCAGGTCGAGCGGGGAAAAGCCGCTCATCGAGGAGGCAGAGATCGACGTCATGGCGTGCTCCAGAGGGTAAGACATCAAACCTGCCTCCAGCTGTGGCTGTAACGCTTAACGGCTCCTTGTTCCCTGTGTCCGGATGTGTCTGGACTCCGGTCGCACACAAAATGAAGCAAGAAAGTGGCCGGCCGTCGCGAATCCGGCAATGTCCGCGCCGGAGCGGCCGTCTTGGAGCGGCGACGAGTTTCCACCGCCCAGGATTTGGGTCGCCCGGGGCGCGGTGCTCGGGGTGACGTCCTGTGCCGGGCAAGGCGGCATGCCGCCAGCGCAGTGCTCCGAGTTGCGAAATGGTGTATCGGCGGGTGACGGGCGGGGCCCTCGCTAGGGCATGTCCGCGCCAAGGAATAAAAACTCCCGGAGGAACTCCATGTCGGCCCTGCCGCTTTCTGGCATCAAGATTCTCGATCTGACCCGCGTCCTGGCCGGACCGCTGTCGGCGCAGATGCTGGCCGATCTCGGCGCCGAGGTGATCAAGATCGAGCGGCCCGGCACCGGCGACGACGCGCGCGCGTTCGGTCCGCCCTACCTCAGGGATCCCGACGGCAAGGCCAACAACAACAATTCCTTCTACATCTGCGCCAACCGCAACAAGAAGTCCGTCACGGTCAACATCGCCTCGCCGGAGGGGCAGGAGATCATCCGCGCGCTCGCCAAGGACTGCGACGTGTTCATGGAGAACTACAAGGTCGGCGATCTCAAGCGCTACGGCCTCGACTACGAGGCCATCAAGGCGATCAATCCCGACGTGATCTACTGTTCGGTGACCGGCTTCGGCCAGACCGGGCCGTATTCACCGCGCGCCGGCTATGATGCGATCTTCCAGGCCATGGGCGGGCTGATGAGCGTGACCGGCCACATGGACGGCGAACCGGGGGCGGGGCCGATGAAGGTCGGGCCCTCGATCGTCGACTACATGACCGGCATGAACACCTCGATCGGCATCCTTTCGGCGCTGTATCACCGCGACGTCAATGGCGGCGGCGGCCAGCACATCGACGTCTGCCTGTTCGACACCGTGATCGCGTCGCTGTCGCACTACGCCCAGATCTTCCTGGTCAACGGCAAGTCGCCGCCGCGCCGCGGCACCTGGGGCAATGGCGGCATGCCGGCCGGCGTGTTCCGCTGCACCGACGGCGAATTGATGCTGGTGGTCGGCAACGACGCGCAATTCGCGCGCACCTGCGCCGTGCTCGGCTCGCCCCAGCTCGCCACCGATCCGAAATTCGTCAGGAACAACGACCGCGTCGTCAACGGCAAGGAGATCATGGCGATCTTCGCCGGCCTGTTCCTGAAGAACTCGGTGGCGCATTGGCTGGAGGAGCTGGAGAAGGCCGGCGTGCCATGCGGGCCGGTCAACGATTTTGCGCACGTGTTCGCCGATCCGCATGTCCGCTCGCGCGGCATGGAGGTGAAGGTCGAGCACCCGTTCGAGCCGCAGCTGTCCCTGATCCGCAACGCGCTGACCTTCTCCGGCACCCCGATCACCGAATATCGCGCGCCGCCGCTGCTCGGCGAGCATACGCAGGACGTGCTGTCGGGGCTCGGCTATGACGAGGCGAAGATCGCGGCGTTGAAGCAGCAGGGCGTCGTGTAGGGCACCGCTAGTCGCGTCATTCTCCGGTGTCGTCCCGGCGAACGCCGGGACCCATAACCACCGGCCGGCGTGCTGACTCTCGATATCTCTCCGCGTGCCTCAAGACGGATCATGCGGTATGGGTCCCGGCGTTCGCCGGGACGACCCGTGGAGAGAGTTTGCTCCTAATTGTGGCTGTGATGACGGTGCCGCTTCGCCTTGTGCCGCGGCGCATGATAGCGCGGCTCTACAACGTACCGGGCGGGCGGTGGCGCGCCAAGCTGCTGCCGCGATTCCTGCAGGCGGCGCTGATAGCCCGGCGAGTTCATGATGCTGGCGGCGGCGCCGCGGGCCAGCACCGGCTCGCTGGCGGTGACCATCACGAGCGTGGACGCGACGAAGGCGAGTAACAGGTGCGGTCGGTACGTCACGAGTGGACTCCATGGTGGATGGTGGGATCCCGGCTACGGGCTGCGCGCTGCAATCTTGACCTTCGACTTTGCCGCCTGATCGCGCGCGGTCAAGCCGAGCACGGCGCCGCGCACCACCCGCGCGATCACATCCTCGACATCGTCGAGGTCGCATTGACCGTCGGAGAGCTTGGTGAGGCGCTCACTCTCGCGGATGGTGTGATGCGCCATGGCGAGCGCAAAATGCAGGCCCCAGAACAGATCGACCTCGGAGCTGTCGGGCAGGGCGCGCTGCATTGCGCTTGCGAACTTCCGCAGATGGTCGATTTCCTTGGTCTTGATACGGCGAATTGGCGGCACCGATTCGATCGAGGCGCGGATCATGAACTGCGCCACCGCCGAGCGCTGGTTCTCAGGGCCGAGGCAGCCGCGCAGGATCGGGCCGACGAGGGCGCGCAGGATGTCGGAGATGTCGGCGCGGCCGCCGCCGGCATCCTCGGCTTCACGCAATTCGCGCAGGCGCTCGCGGTTGAGCGCGATCGAGCGCGTCACGAACAGTTCGGCGATCAGCTCGTCCTTGGAGCCGAAATGATAGTTCACCGCGGCGAGATTGACGTTCGCCTCCGCCACGATGTCGCGCAAGGTTACGTCGGAGAAGCCGCGTTCGGCATAGAGCCGCTCGGCGGCGATCAGGATCGCAGTCCGGGTCTGGTCGGTCGCCATGCTCGTCCTCCCGAACGATGAAGCGGGGAGTTGCGTTTCAAACAATTGTATGAAACTATTGTTTGAGACGGCCGCAATGTCAATCACGGTTCTTCCGTGGGGCGACATTTCGGCGCTGCAGCGACGGTTCGCGCGGTCGTGTCGCGCAAGATCACACTTGCACGGACGCCGTGGGCGGGCCGACACTGCGGCCAAAATTTCAGAGGAAACACCCAAGGAGAGTCCCATGGACTTCACGATGTCGGCGAAGCAGCAGGAATGGCTGGAGCGTGTGCGCAGCTTCATGACCAAGCATGTCCGCCCGGCGGTGCCGATCTACAAGCAGCAGGACGCCGAGGGCGACCGCTGGAAGGTGATCCCGATCCTGGAGGACCTCAAGGCGAAGGCCAAGGCGGAAGGCCTCTGGAACATGTTCATGCCGCCGTCGCCACATGAGGACGACGAGTTCCGCGGCGCCGGTCTGTCCAATCTCGAATATGCGCTGCTGTCGGAGGAGATGGGCCGCATTTCGTGGGCCTCCGAGGTGTTCAACTGCTCGGCGCCCGACACCGGCAACATGGAAGTGTTCATCCGCTACGGCACCAAGGAGCAGAAGCGCAAATGGCTGCGCCCGCTGATGGACGGCGAGATCCGCTCGGCCTTCCTGATGACCGAGCCGGCCGTGGCCTCGTCGGATGCCACCAACATCGAGACGCGGATCGTGCGTGACGGCGATCATTACGTCATCAACGGCCGCAAATGGTGGTCGTCGGGCGTCGGCGATCCCCGCTGCAAGATCGCGATCCTGATGGGAAAGACCGATCCGTCGGCCGCCAAGCATCAGCAGCAGTCGCAGATCCTGGTGCCGCTCGACACCCCCGGCATCAAGGTCGAGAAGATGCTGCCGGTGTTCGGCTTCGACGACGCGCCGCACGGCCACGCCCAGGTGCTGCTCGAGAACGTCCGCGTGCCCGCGGAGAACATCCTGCTCGGCGAGGGCCGCGGCTTCGAGATCGCGCAGGGCCGCCTCGGCCCCGGCCGCATCCATCACTGCATGCGCACCATCGGCAAGGCCGAGGAGTCGCTGGAGAAGATGGTGCGCCGGCTGATGACGCGCCAGGCCTTCGGCAAGAAGATCATCGAGCATTCGGTGTGGGAGCAGCGCATCGGCGAGGCCCGGACCAACATCGAGATGTGCCGGCTGTTGTGCCTCAAGGCGGCCGACATGATGGACAAGGTCGGCAACAAGACCGCCCAGGGCGAGATCGCGATGATCAAGGTCGCCGCCCCGAACATGGCGCTGAAGATCATCGACGACGCCATCCAGGCGTTCGGCGGCGCCGGCGTGTCGGATGATGCGGGTCTCGCCAAGGACTACGCCAACATCCGCACGCTCCGTCTTGCCGACGGCCCCGACGAGGTGCACAACCGCGCCATCGCCCGGCTCGAAATGAAGAAATACGCCAACGAGCCGCGGCACTGAACTCGTAGGGTGGGCAAGGCCTCCGGCTGTGCGCAAAGCGCGCAGTCGGAGGCGTGCCCACCATTGTCGAGCGCGAAGCAAGAGGGTGGGCACGCTTCGCTTTGCCCACCCTACGTAACTGAGCCCTCTCACGGGCATTGCAGGCGGCGCTCGCAATGACGAAAAAAAACGAGCGACGGCAATCGCCGCGGCTCGTAGGATGAGACGTAACACCAAGGGAGTTCGTCGTGGCCGACGGCGTCAAGAAGGACGAAGAATTCTCCGGCACCAAGCCGGTCGAGGAGCGGCATCGCTTCGACGAGGCCAAGCTCGCGGCCTGGATGGCCGAGCATGTCGAAGGCTATCAGGGCCCGCTGACCGTGCTCCAGTTCAAGGGCGGCCAGTCGAACCCGACCTATCGCCTGAACACGCCGGCGCGTTCCTACGTGCTCAGGCGAAAGCCGTTCGGCAAGCTGCTGCCGTCGGCGCATGCAGTCGATCGCGAATTCCGCGTCATCGCAGCACTCGGCAAGCAGGGCTTTCCGGTCGCCAAGGCCTATGCGCTGTGCAACGACGACAGCGTCATCGGCGCGGCCTTCTACATCATGTCGATGGAGGAGGGCCGGGTGTTCTGGGATCCGACCCTGCCGCATGTCGCAGCGCCCGAGCGGCGCGCGATCTTCACCAGCAAGATCGAGACCTTGGCGAAGCTGCACAGCTATGATCCGGCGGCGATCGGCCTCGGCGAGTTCGGCAAGCCGGGCAACTACTTCGCCCGCCAGGTCGATCGCTGGACCAAGCAATATCGCGCCTCCGAGACCGAGCACCTGCCGGAAATGGAGAAGCTGATCGAGTGGTTGCCGCGCACCTTGCCGGTGCAGCAGCGCGTCTCGATCGTGCATGGCGACTACCGGCTCGACAACATGATCTTCCACGCATCAGAGCCGCGCGTCATCGCGGTGCTCGACTGGGAACTGTCGACGCTCGGCGATCCCATGGCCGATTTCACCTATCTCTTGATGCAGTGGATCATGCCGGGCCTCGACGGGGTCGACCTGAAGGCGCTGAACATCCCGACCATGGAGGAGGCGGCCGCGATCTATTGCGGCGTCACCGGCACCGAGCTGCCGGACCTCAACTGGTACTTCGCCTACAATCTGTTCCGGCTCGCCGGCATTTTGCAGGGCATCATCGGCCGCATCCGCGACGGCACCGCCGCCAACGACAAGGCCATCGAGTCCGTCAAGCGCATGGTGCCGATGACCAAGCAGGCCTGGGCCTACGCGCAAAAGGCCGGAGCGGCGTAGCTTGGCAGTCCGGATGAGCGGAAGCGACATCCGGGTTCTTCACCGGCAGAAGTGCTGAACCCGGATGTCGCTTCGCTCATCCGGGCTCCTCATCAGGCCCGCGTTGGCGCGGGCTCAGCGCCCACCGCCGCCGCCACCACCACCTCCGCCGCCACCACCGGCCGCGGTCAGCGCGTTGCTGTAGCGCGGATCGGTCTGCTTCATGTAGATCGGCGAGGTATCGCGGCTCTGGCGGCGCTGCGATTGCTGCACCTGTGCGTCGGTGCCGCAGGCCGTCCAGGAGACCAGCTCACAGCCCGGCCATTGGGTCTCGCGCGCGCTCGCGCTCGTCATGGCCGCGCCGGCCGCCAGGGCGCCCAAGGTGAGCAGGGCTAGTTTTGACAATCTCGACATCTGATCCATCCTTCGGTTTCGGCGAGGCCGGAATGGTCCGCTTGCGAAGTTCGACGGAGGCTCGAAGCAGGCGGTTCGAAGACGTGGGCTGAAAAAATCGCAGCGAGCGCCGATGCCTGCGCTTGAACCGGACCGCTGTCCGCTGCGACACGACGCGGTCGCGCCGGCAAAGAAAGTTTGCGAGCGTGATCAAGGTGATCGCCTCGTTCAGCCTGGGCAGGCGAAAGATTTTACTTTCGCTTTTTCGGAATTTGTGATTTGATGGCCGCCATCCCGCCTCACTCGGAAGGGGCGTTGCGCGCGATCGTCACGACACGCGAGGCGGGGAGCGATGGCCGCGATGGAGCCGCAGCGTGTCCTTCAAGGATGCGCGGACGAACGGCTCGGCGCGGACGTGAAGTCGCAGCGTGCTGACACCCCGACGCTGGTGTTACGTTCGCGACGGCGCTGACGCGCCGCGCGGATCATGGTGGCCAACAAGCCCGGCGCACCAGGCAGACTGCGTATAAGCGTGAAGACCGTCGCGCAGGGAAGGCCGGGTGTTCTCGGCTGCACCTGTGGTACCTGCCGCCTGCATTTTTTCGCAGGCGGGCCGCAGGCGTCAGCCGACGCCTGGCCTTCCCTGCGCCCTCTGTTTGAGGGCGGTGAATTTCGGGATCACTCGGGCGCGGATGCGTCGCGGGAATGAACGCGCATGTTTGGATATCGTCATTGCGGCCAAGCATCGACAGCGTGAACGCGCTGGCGGTGCGCAGAGCCGGGATCCATACGCCGCAGCAGATGTGTTGGGCCAAAAGCCAACCGTCAGCCTGCCTCAAACCGCTCCCTGGGGGTATGGGTCCCCGCGTTCGCGGGGACGACAGCGGTGGGGATGGCGGGCAATCGTGGTTTAGGGGCCGCAGTCGTGCGGCAACAACAGGTGTCGTCCCCGCGAACGCGGGGACCCATACCGCGTGATCCATCGAGGGATGTCGCTGTCAGTTACCTGCCTCACTCCGGCCGGTGGTTATGGGTCCCGGCGTTCGCCGGGACGACAGCGGAGAGCGAGGCAGCCATTCAATTAGATCGGCTTGCCCGCATACGGCATCGACGCGGTCAGCCCACCGTCCACCGGAAAGGCCTGGCCGTTGACGTAGGAGGCCTCGTCGCTGGCGAGGAACAGGGCCATGGCGGCGATCTCATGCGGCTGGCCGGCGCGCTTCAACGGATTGAGCTGGCCGATCTTGCCTTCGGTGCCGCGCTCCTTGGCGCCGTCGAAGATCGGCTTGGTCATGCCGGTCTCGATCAGGCCGGGACAGACCGCATTGATGCGCACGCCGGTGCCGGACAGCGAGTAGGCCGTGGTCTGCACCAGGCTGATGACGCCCGCCTTGCTCGCCGCATAGGGATGGCCCGAGGCGCCGGACTTCAGGCCCGCAACGGAGGCCGTGCAGACGATGGCGCCGCGCTGCTGCCGAACCATGTGCGGCATCGCGTATTTCACCGCGAGGAACGGGCCGATCAGATTGATGCGCAGGATCTCCTGCCAGTGCTCGACGGTCTGTTCGGCGATCGGGATCAAGCCGCCGGAGATGCCGGCATTGGCCCAGATGACGTCGAGCTTGCCGTAGGTCGCAACGGCGCGATCGATGAAGCCGCTCACGTCGGCTTCCGAACCGGCGTCGGCCATCACGGCCTCCGCGATGCCGCCCTGCTGCTTGACGAGTTCGACCGTCTCCTTGACGCCTTCGCTGCGATCGACCGCGATCAGCCGCGCGCCTTCCCTGGTGAACATCAGCGATGCGGCGCGGCCGATGCCGCTGCCGGCGCCGGTGATGATGACGGATTTGCCTTCGAGGCGGCCCATGTTTCCTCCTGCTTCAATTGTGGTCAGTTGCGTGCCGCGCAACGGAATTCAAACGCCGTTTCAAACGTGCTGAGATCGCCAAGCGGCTTGAGACGATCTGGGCCTTCACGTACAGCGAGAGACGAGCGGAGGGAAGGGTTGAGCGATGTTGGTTGATGGAACGAAACCTTCTGTCGTCATCACGCGCTGGTGGTGGGTGCGTCACGCGCCGGTGCGCAGCGACGGCGGCAATATCTACGGCCAGTCCGACATCGCCTGCGATATCTCCGATCGCGAGGTGTTCGAGGCGGTCGCAAAAATCCTACCGCGCAGTGCGGCGTGGTATGCGAGCAATCTGATGCGCACGCATCAGACCGCCGAGGCGATCTGGGCCGCCGGCTTCCCGCGTCCCGCAGCGATGGTCAGGGAGGCCGCTTTTGCCGAGCAGCATCTCGGACAATGGCAGGGCATGAACCGCGCCGCGTTCCTGGCCAGCCGTCCCGCGGGCAGCCACTGGTTCGCCGCCATCGATGAGCCGGCGCCGGGCGGCGAGAGCTACATGGATCTGTACACCCGCGTCACCGCGGCGATTGCTCGTATCACCGTTTCGGAAGCCGGCCGCGACGTCATCGCCGTCGGCCATGGCGGCACCATCAAGGCTGCGGTGGGCCTCGCGCTCGGCGGCCTGGTCGAGAAGGGGCTGGCTTTCGACATCGACAACTGCTCGGTGACCCGGCTCGACCACATCGTGGCTGGCGACATCAGCACTTGGCGGTTGCCGATGGTCAACCAGCAGCCATGGATCGCCGATGCCGCGCACCGCGCGATGCACCAGCCGGCCGGGCCGGAGGTGACGACGAGCAAGCTGGCGTAGTGAACTTCGTAGCCCGGACGAGCGCAGCGACATCCGGGTTCACCGTTGCAGCGCGTGAGACCCCGGATGTCGCTGCGCTCATCCGGGCTACGCGACCGAGCTCGCGGCTGCCATTCCGCAACTCATAACAACTCAACCCAGGAGGACTCCCCATGACCCTGTTCGACATGACCGGCAAGGTCGCCGTCATCACCGGATCGACCCGCGGCATCGGGCTCGCCATTGCCGAGCGCATGGCCGAGCATGGCGCCAAGGTGGTGATCTCGTCGCGCAAGGCCGATGTCTGCGATGCCGTCGCCAAGGAGCTCAATGACCGCTTCGGTGCAGGCACGGCGGCGGCCGTCGCCGCCAATATCTCCAGCAAGGAGAACCTGCAGAACCTGGTCGACGAGGCCAACCGCATCTACGGCAAGATCGACGTGCTGGTCTGCAACGCCGCCTCCAATCCCTATTACGGGCCGCTCGCCGGCATCTCCGACGATCAGTTCCGGAAGATCCTCGACAACAACATCGTCGCCAACAACTGGCTGATCAGCATGGTCGTGCCGCAGATGATCGCGCGCAAGGACGGCTCGATCATCATCGTGTCGTCGATCGGCGGCCTGAAGGGCTCGACCATCCTCGGCGCCTACGCGATCTCCAAGGCTGCCGACATGCAGCTCGCGCGCAACCTCGCCTGCGAATACGGCCCGCACAATGTGCGCGTGAACTGCATCGCGCCCGGCCTGATCAAGACCGATTTCGCCAAAGCCTTGTGGGACAATCCGGACAACCTCAAGGCCTCCACCGCGCGCTCGCCGCTGCTGCGCATCGGCATCCCCGACGAGATCGCCGGCGCGGCGGTTTTCCTCGGCTCCGCCGCCGGAAATTTCATGACGGGCCAGACCATGGTGATCGACGGCGGCGCGACGATCAGTTGAGGGGAACTATTCGCGTGGCCGGCGTTGCGGCCTCACCCAACAGTGTCGTCCCGGCGAACGCCGGGACCCACAACCACCGGCCGTCATGAGGCAGGCAACTGGCAGTGACATCCCACGACAGATCACACGGTATGGGTCCCGGCGTTCGCCGGGACGACAGTTGTGATTGTCGCTGCATCCGGGCAAACGTCATAGGCCCCGTAGCCCGCATGAGCGGAAGCGACATGCGGGTTCACACGAAGAGTACGGGAGATCCCGGATGTCGCTGCGCTCATCCGGGCTACAAACGCCCCCTCACTCCACCGCGGCATACACCACGTCGCGCACCAGCGTGCGCAGGTAGTCGCGCTGTCCGGGAGCCTGGGCCATGAACACGCAGAACAGCTCCTCCTTCGGATCGATCCAGAAGAACGTGCCGGCGATGCCGCTCCAGAAGAAGGTGCCGGGCGAGCCGGGGAAGGGGGCGATGCCGGCCTCGCGGCGCACGGCGAAGCCGAGGCCGAAACCGTGACCGGGCGACAGCAGGGTGCCCTGCGTCTTCACATGAGGCCCGAGATGGTCGGAGGCCATCAGCTCCAGCGTCTTTCGGCCGACCAGCCTGATGCCATCGAGGCTGCCGCGGTTGAGCAGCATGGCGCAGAACCGCGCGTAGTCCATGGTGGTCGCGACAAGGCCGCCGCCGCCGGATTCCATCAGAGGCTGCTCGGTCATCTTGAACAGGTTGACCGCCTCGCCGGTCCACGGGTCCTTGGCGAACGGCTCGGCGAGCCGGCCGGCATTGACCTCCGCGGTGAAGAAGGCGGTCTCGTTCATGCCGAGCGGCTTGAGGATGCGCGCGGCGAGGAAGGCGCCGAGCGATTGGCCCGAGACGACCTCGATGATGCGCCCGAGAATGTCGGTCGAGCGGCTGTAGTTGAACTCGGCGCCCGGCTGGCAGATCAGCGGCAGGCCGGCGACGATTGTCGCGTGCTCGGCATTGGTGATCTTGCGGCTGCGCACCCGCGACTGCTGGTAGAGCTGGTGCACCGGCCCGGTGCCGGTGTGCTCATAAGCGAGGCCCGAGGTGTGGCGCAGCAGGTCCTGGACCGTCATCGGCTGGGCGACCGGCACCAGCTCCAGCTGGCCGCCGGTCTCGACGCCCACTTTCTGCTCGCCGAATTCCGGGATGAACTTGGCGACCGGATCGGACAGCAACAACTCGCCGTCCTCGACCAGCATCATGATCCCGAGCGAGACGATCGGCTTGGTCATCGAGAAGATGCGGAAGATCGAATCCGGCCGCATCGGCGTGTCGGCGTCGGGCGTTTGCCGGCCGATGGCGTCGAACCAGCCGATCCGGCCGCGGCGGCCGACCAGCAGGGTGGCGCCGGGGATGGTTCCCTTGTCGGCCTCGCGCTTGAATGCATCGGAGGCCCGCTGCAGCCGAGCCTGGGACAGGCCCAGCGCCTCGGGGCGGTCATCCGGCAGCGGCGGCGTCAGCGAGCGGAGCGCGGAAAGGGGCACGCTGGATGCGGCAGTCGGCGGGGTCATGGGCTCTCCCTGAAGTCCTGTTGTCGGTTTGCATCAAGTCTGGCGCGGAAGTTGTGGTCTGACCAGTCGATTTGCCCCATTGCACCCTTGCATTCGGGGGGAGGTCTATGCTTCAAAGCGCGCGAACCGGCGACACTGTCCCGGCTCGCTAGGAGTGTAGCTCAATTGGTAGAGCACCGGTCTCCAAAACCGGGGGTTGGGAGTTCGAGCCTCTCCACTCCTGCCAGCGAGATCAAGCACTTAAGCCAAAAATCGACGAGACAGGTGAGGCCGGGGCCCGCGATGCGCGAGCCCCGAATGCGTTTCGGCGACCTCTTATTGCTTCACATAGGGACAGTTGCCGTCCTTCAGCGGCCGGAACACCTGGTCGCCGGGCACCTCCGCCAGCACCTTGTAATAGTCCCACGGGCCCTTCGATTCCTCCGGCTTCTTCACCTCGAACAGGAACATCGAGTGCACCATGCGGCCGTCCTCGCGCAGCACGCCGTTGTCCGTGAAGGCGTCGCGCACCGGAGTCTCGCGCATCTTCGCGAGCACCGGCCTGGTGTCGCGGGTGCCGGCGGCCTTCACGGCATTGAGATAGTGCAGGGTGGCGCTGTAGGTCGCGGCTTGGTTCATGGTCGGCATCCGCTTCATCCTGTCGAAGAACTTCTTGCCGAAGGCGCGGGTGCGGTCGTTGAGGTCCCAGTAATAGGCCTCCGTGATGATCAATCCCTGTGCGAGCTTCAGGCCGAGGCTGTGGATGTCGGAGATGAACATCACGATGCCGGCGAGGTTCTGGCCGCCAGCGACGATGCCGAACTCGGCGGCCTGCTTGATGGTGTTGATGGTGTCGCCACCGCCATTGGCCATGCCGATGATCTTGGCCTTGGAGGCCTGGGCCTGCAGCAGGAAGGACGAAAAGTCCTGGTTGTTGAGGGGATGGCGGGCGCTGCCGACCACCGTGCCGCCGGCGGCGCGCACGACGTCGCCGGTGTCGCGCTCGATCGAATGGCCGAACAGATAGTCGGCGGTGATGAAGAACCAGGTGTTGCCGCCGTTCTTGACGATGGCGCTGCCGACCGTGTGCGCATTGCCGTAGGTGTCGTAGGTCCAGTGCACGGTGTAGGGCGAGCAGGACTTGCCGGTGATGTCGGAGCTCGCGGCATCCGTCACGATCATCAGCTTCTCGAACTGCTTCGACATCTCCATGCCGGCGAGCGCGGTGGCCGAGGTCGGCATGTCGATGACCATGTCGACGGCCTCGTTCTCATACCATTTGCGCACGATCGCGGCGGCGATGTCGGCCTTGTTCTGCGGATCGGCGCTGATCACCTCGATCGGCTTGCCGAACATCGTGCCGCCGAATTCCTCGATGGCGAGCTTGGTCGCCTCGAGATTGCCCTGGCCGCCAATGTCCGAATAGACCGACGAGAAGTCGCTGAGCACGCCGATCTTGAGCGGCGCCTGGGCGCGGGCGGGGACGGCGGTGAGGACGAGAGTGGCAAGGCCGATGGCCGCAAGGCTCATTACGCCCTTCCGCGGGGCAGACATCATGGATTTCCTCCGGATCATTGTTCTTATGGGCTGCAGCATGCGGGCCCGAATCATCATGAGCAAGCGCGGGCTGCGCATGAACCACGGCATTTCGTCGCGGTGCTCCGCCGTTCTCCCATCGCGCGGAAAGACAGGGTCGGCAGCGGTAATCCGTGGCTAGTCTTCGAGGCCCGCGCGGCCGTTGAGCGAATGCTCGATGTCGGTCGGGCAGGCGCTGTTTTTTCCGTGCCGCGAACCCGGCAACACGGTAGGCTGCCGTTCAACCCTGCATTGAAGGCGCGAAAGAGGTTGGGAGCATGAGGAGTTTTGCTGCGCTGGCGGTCGGGAGCGGCATCGCACTGGCGCTCGGCTTGTTGTCGGTGCTGGCCTCACCCGCGATAGCGCAGACCAAGCCCGCGCAGGAGATCAAGCTGTCGTATTCCCCATGGGCGAAGGCCTGTACGCGCGAAGCAGATGTTGACGGCAAGCAGATCTGTTTCACCACCAAGACAGCGCGGTCCGCCGAGAACGAGCGAGTTGTCGTGGCCGTGCTCGTCGAGAGAGACGGGGAGGCCCGTAAGGTCTTAAGGGTGGTTCTCCCGCTCGGTCTGCAAACCGTTCACGGAACGCGGATCATCGTCGACGCGGAGAAGCCGATCCAGAGCACCTATTTGTTCTGCGGCGCAGACGGCTGCGTCTCGGACTACAATGCGACGCCTGAGCTGATCGAAATGCTGAAGAACGGCAAGAGCCTGGTCGTTCAAGCCATCAATGCGAATGGCGCACCGCTGTCGCTTCCGCTTCCGCTCGCCGATTTGGCCCAGGCGCTCGGTGCCAAGGCAGGCAACTGGAATGCTGTCGACGAGCAGCAAAGAAAGATGTTCGTGGCTCTGTTCAAGATCAGGAACAACAAGAGCCTCCCGATTTTGAAACCGAATCTCTCTGTCATGGCGCCCTGGACCAAGTTCTGCCTGAAGGGCAAGGACGCCGATGCCAAGTTGGTCTGCTTCACGGGCAAGGACGGCCGGATCGAAACGGGCCAACCCTTGCTCGCGGCCGTGGTCATCGAGCCCGAAGCCGACCCGAAGAGGCTGCTGCGGATCACGCTGCCGTTGGGCATGGATTTCGCCGAAGGCACCCGGTTGATGATCGACAGCGAGCGGAGTCTGCAGAAGCCGTTCATCATCTGCTTCAAGAACGGTTGTATGTCGGACTACGAGCTCACCCCGGAACTGTTGGGCAGCCTGCGCCGCGGTCAGACCATCAACGTTCAGGCCACGATGAATACCGGGCAGGTGGTTTCGATGAGCCTGCCCTTGCGTGACTTCAACAAGGCCTATGACGGGCCTCCGACGGACCCAAAAGCGTTCGAAGCCCAGCAGAAGAAGCTGCAGCAGGAGCTGGCGCAGCGCGCGAAGGGATCCAAGACGGGGCAGCAGGCCAACATCGCCGACGCCATCGGCGCCGACGCTGCGCCGCCCGCCCAGACCAAGCCGGCTGCCCTCGGTGCCGTTCTTGCTTCCGGCCACTCACCCGGCAAACGGATCGCTCTGGTGATCGGCAATTCGGCCTATCAGAACGTTCCGACGCTCCCCAATCCTGGCCGGGACGCCGCTCTGGTGGCGGACGCGCTACGCCGGGCGAATTTTCAGACCGTGATGCTGGAGAACGACCTGGGCAGAGATCAACTCGTCGGTGCGCTGCGCGAGTTTGCACGGCAGGCCGAGTCCGCCGACTGGGCCGTCGTCTATTACGCCGGACATGGCATGGAGGTCGCAGGAGTCAACTATCTCATCCCGGTCGATGCCAGGATCGCAAGCGATCGCGACATCAGCCTCGAAGCGGTCTCGATCGATCAGGTGCTCAACTCTGCGGAGCGGGCCAAGCAACTGCGCCTGGTGCTGCTGGATGCATGTCGCGACAATCCCTTCGCCAGTCAGATGAAGCGAACCATGACGGTGGCGTCCAGGTCCGTCAGCCGCGGTCTGGCGCAGATGGAGCCCGATCCCGGGACGCTGGTCGTGTTCGCCGCAAAGCATGGCGAGACCGCTCTCGACGGCGATACAGCGAACTCGCCGTTCGCCACGGCCTTCGTCAAGAACATGCAGGTTCCGGGTCTCGAGGTTCGCCGCCTGTTCGACAACGTGCGCGACGACGTGATGGACATGACCGAACGCCGGCAGCAGCCGTATACCTATGGCTCGGTGCCGGGGCGGGTCGACTTCTATTTTGCGACGCCGAAGTGAAACGCGTCGGCCGCACGCGCCTGGGGCAGATCCACCAACCGACCGGGCCGGAGGGCCGTAGGAGCGTCGTTCACCTCGGTACCTTGACCTTCGGCCGGGTCGACAGTAGATATCGAGGACCTGCAGCCGGCCCGCTACACGCGGATATCCGGCGCGGCTTTTCACTCCCCGAACAAGCGAGCCCGTGGATTCGGCTCATCTCTCCGACAAGAGGGTGGGCCACGGTCGGCTGTTCGGTTTTCCCAGTCAACTCTTCAATCGTCCGATGACGGACGAGGACCCCTGACGATGGCTACCAGCCCGTTCAAATTCCTGCAGGAAGTGCGCTCGGAGACCGCCAAGGTCTCGTGGCCGAGCCGTCGCGAGGTCACCATCACCACGATCATGGTGTTCGTGATGGTGGCGCTGGCCTCGATCTTCTTCTTCGCCGCCGATCAGATCATCCGTTATCTCATCACCCTCGTGCTGGGCATCCACTGATGGCAATCGCAACGCAAAGCTCCGACAAGCGCTGGTACATCGTCCACGCCTATTCGAACTTCGAGAAGAAGGTCGCGGAGTCGATCCGCGAGCAGGCCAAGCAGCGCAATCTCGAGGATCTGTTCGAGCAGGTGCTGGTGCCGATCGAGAACGTCACCGAGGTGCGCCGCGGCCGAAAGATCAACGCCGAGCGCAAGTTCTTCCCCGGCTACGTGCTGGTGAAGATGAAGCTGACCGACGAGGCGTTCCACCTGATCAAGAACACGCCCAAGGTGACCGGCTTCCTCGGTGCCGAGAACAAGCCGATGCCGATTTCCGAAGGCGAGGCGATGCGCATCCTGAACCAGATGCAGGAAGGCGTGGAGCGGCCGAAATCGTCGGTGTCGTTCGAGATCGGCGAGAACGTCCGCGTCGCCGACGGCCCGTTCGCCTCGTTCTCCGGCGTGGTCGAGGAAATCGATGAGGCCCGCTCGCGCCTCAAGGTCGCGGTGTCGATCTTCGGCCGCGCCACCCCGGTCGAACTCGAGTTCAACCAGGTCGAGAAGGTCGTCGGCTGAGGCCGGCGATCCACGCTTTCTCCGCCGTCAGAGCTGAGCCCGGAATCCATAGCCTCGATCGGGAATGGGACGGCGAAGTGCCAGCTCCAGCGTGCCTCACGCGGCACCCTGTGGCTATGGAGTCCGGGCTCGCCCTGCGGGCGCCCCGGAATGACGGGAGGAGGGAGCTTTGCCCTCAACCCTTTCCTTTTCGTCCGATCTCGTGTATCGGGCGCGCTTCGCTCCCCGGACGGGGGGCGATTTCGTTCGTGGGAGGCGTGACCGGCTTTGCCAGCCGGGCCAAGCGCGCCGGACCACGGTCCCAAACCTCGCCTGACGGGTTTTGTCGCCCCAAGGCGTTGCGTTCGCATCAGGCAAGGTCGCGAGCGCATTGGAGAATCCCAATGGCAAAGAAAGTAACCGGCTACCTGAAGCTTCAGGTGCCGGCCGGCGCGGCCAACCCGTCGCCGCCGATCGGCCCGGCGCTCGGTCAGCGCGGTCTCAACATCATGGAGTTCTGCAAGGCGTTCAACGCGCAGACCCAGAAGGAAGAGAAGAACACCCCGATCCCGGTGGTCATCACCATTTACGCGGACCGGTCCTTCACCTTCGAGATGAAGACCCCCCCGATGTCCTACTTCCTCAAGCAGGCCGCCAAGATCCAGTCGGGCTCCAAGGCCCCGGGTCGCGACAAGGCCGGCAAGGTGACCAAGGCGCAGGTGCGCGAGATCGCCGAGAAGAAGATGAAGGACCTGAATTGCGACTCGATCGAGTCGGCCATGAAGATGGTCGAGGGCTCCGCCCGCTCGATGGGTCTGGAAGTTGCGGGGTAAGCGGCCATGGCACTCGGAAAGCGTTTGAAGAAGGCCCGCGAGGGTATCGACCGCACCAAGCTCTACCCGCTTGCTGACGCGATCAAGATGATCAAGGAGCGGGCCGTGTCGAAGTTCGACGAGACCATCGAGGTCTCGATCAACCTCGGCGTCGATCCGCGCCACGCCGACCAGATGGTCCGCGGCGTCGTCATGCTGCCGAACGGCACCGGCCGTACGCTGCGCGTGGGTGTGTTCGCCCGCGGCGCCAAGGCCGAGGAAGCCAAGGCCGCCGGTGCCGACGTGGTTGGCGCGGAGGACCTGGTCGAGAAGGTGCAGAACGGCAACATCGACTTCGACCGCTGTATCGCCACCCCCGACATGATGCCGCTGGTCGGCCGTCTCGGTAAGGTGCTCGGTCCGCGCGGCATGATGCCGAACCCGAAGATCGGCACCGTGACCATGGATGTCGCCGGTGCCGTCAAGGGCGCCAAGGGCGGCTCGGTCGAGTTCCGCGTCGAGAAGGCCGGCATCATCCAGGCTGGCGTCGGCAAGGCCTCGTTCGCCGAGGACAAGCTGGTCGAGAACATCAAGGCGCTGGCGGATGCGGTGGTGAAGGCCAAGCCGGCCGGCGCCAAGGGCACCTACGTCCAGCGCGTCGCGGTGTCCTCGACGATGGGCCCCGGCGTCAAGGTCGAGCCGGGCACCGTGCTCGCGTAAGCGGCCGGGCATAGGTTAGTTAGAAGGGCGGGATCGTTCATCGATCCCGCCCTTCGCATTTGGAGTGCCTGCCGTCATGCCCGACAAGGTCCTGATCTATTCCCGCCTGCCGAAGTCGCTGACCCAGCGCTTTGCCGACCGCTTCGAACTGCTCGACAGCGGCGGCAAGTCGGCGCACGAGGTTTTTGCGGCGGACGAGGTCGCGCGGATCCGGGCGCTGATCACGGCCGGCGGCACGCCGCTCGGCGCAGTCGACATGGACAGGCTCCCGGCGCTCGGGGCGATCGTCTGCTATGGCACCGGCTATGACGGGGTCGACCTGAAGGCGGCCGCGGCCCGTAACATCGCCGTCGCACATAGCCCGGGCGCCAATGCCGCGGCGGTCGCGGACGTCGCTGTGATGCTGATGCTGGCGAGCACGCGGCGGCTGATGGTGGCAGACGCTTACGTCCGCGACGGGGGCTGGGCGTCCGCAAAACCATCGCCGCTGATGAAGCCGCCGCCGAGCCTCGCCGGCTGCAAGGTCGGCGTCTACGGCATGGGCGAGATCGGCCGCAAGATCGCGGCCCGGGTCGCGGCGTTCGAGACCGAAATCGGCTATTTCAGCCGCACGCGCTACGACGACCTGCCGTATCAATATTTTCCGAGCCTCGAGGCGCTCGCCGAATGGTGCACCGTGCTGATGATCGCGGTCCGTGCCAGCACCGAGACCACTCACGTCGTCAACGCCGGGCTCCTGAAGCGGCTGGGGCCCGACGGCCATGTCGTCAACATCTCGCGCGGCTCCGTCATCGACGAGCGCGCGCTGCTGGCGGCGCTACAGGACGGCACCATCGCCGGCGCCGGCCTCGACGTGTTCGAAACCGAGCCGCATGCGCCGGATGAGCTGACCATGCTGCCGAACGTGGTGGTGACCCCGCATATCGGCGGCAACACCAGGGAGGCGCACGTCGCCATGCAGGCCTGCGTGGTCGCCAATCTTACCGCGTTCTTCGCCGGCGAGCCGATGCCGCATCCGGTGAAGTAGCCGCAGGACGCGTGTCGTAGCCCGGATGAGCTTCGCCTTCGCCCTTTCGGGCGCAGCCGTCCGCTCATTCGGGCTACGGATCTCGCTCCGTCGCTGCCGGATCGTTCCGCGCCGGTGCAGAAATATTTTGATGCACTGCACGGCTCTGTGAATTGCGAGCCATTCTCGAATGCATCTAACTCGCGTTGTCGAACGAAAGACAGCGAGGGCGGCAATGGCGGCGTTCACATTGAAGATCAACGGGCGCGAGCATCAGGTCGATGTCGATCCCGGAACTCCCTTGCTCTGGGCCATCCGCGACAATGTCGGGTTGACCGGCACGAAGTATGGCTGTGGCGTCGCGCAGTGCGGCGCCTGCACCGTCTATGTCGATGGCCAGACCGTCCGCTCCTGCTCGTTGCCCGTCTCGGCGGTCGGAAAGAGCGAGGTGACCACGATCGAGGGGCTGACCTCCACTGAAGCCGTCGCCGTGCAGAAGGCCTGGGCCGCGCACGATGTGCCGCAATGCGGCTACTGCCAATCGGGGCAGGTCATGAGCGCGGCCGCGCTGCTCGGCCTCAATCCCAAGCCCACCGACCAGGACATCGATCTGGCGATGAACGGCAACATCTGCCGCTGCGCGACCTATGTCCGCATCCGCGCTGCGATCCATTCCGCCGCCAAGTCGCTGGAGGGCTGACGATGAATGCATATGTGAAGCCCGCTGCCTCAACCGCATTGTCCCGGCGTTCGCTCCTGAAAGCCGGCGCAGGCCTGGTGCTCGCCACCTATGTCGCCCGCAACGGTGTGGCTTACGCGCAGGATGGCGCCGCGGCCAAGTCCGTCAACATCGCGCCGAACACGTTTCTGGTGATCGGCCAGGACGACACCGTCACCGTTCTCTGCAAGCACATCGAGTTCGGACAGGGCCCGTTCACCGGCATGGCCACCCTGGTGGCCGAGGAGCTCGATGCCGATTGGTCGCAGATGCGCGCCGATCACGCGCCCTCGAATCCGGTGCTCTACAAGAATCTCTTGTTCGGGGTGCAGGGCACTGGTGGCTCGAGCGCGATCGCCAATTCCTACGAGCAGATGCGCAAGGTCGGCGCCGCCGCGCGCGCGATGCTGGTGGCTGCGGCCGCCGACGAATGGAAGGTGCCGGCTGAGGAGATCACGGTCGATAAAGGCATCGTCCGACATCCCTCCGGCAAACAGAGCGGTTTCGGCGCGCTGGCCGCCAAGGCGATGCAGCAGCCGGTGCCGTCGGACCCGCAGCTCAAGGATCCCTCCGCCTTCAAGCTGATCGGCAAGGAAGGCGCCGTGACCCGGCTCGACAGCGTGGCGAAGTCGAACGGCTCGGCCGAGTATACGCTCGACATCAAGGATCCGGGGACCTTGACCGTGCTGGTGGCGCGCTCGCCGCGCTTCGGCGGCAAGGTGGCCTCGTTCGACGCATCAGCAGCGAAGGCCGTGCCTGGCGTCGTCGACGTCAAGGAGGTGCCAAATGGTGTCGCCGTCTATGCCGAGGGCTTCTGGCCGGCCAAGACCGCGCGCGACCTGCTCGAGATCTCCTGGGACGACAGCAAGGCGGAGACGCGCGGGACGGCGCAACTGCTGGAGGAGTTTCGCGCGCGCGCAAAGAAGCAGGGCGCGCTGGTGAAGCAGGAGGGCGACGTTGACGCCGAGATCGCCAGGGGCGGCAGGCTGATCGAGACCGAGTTCGTCTTCCCGTATCTGGCCCATGCGCCGATGGAGCCGATCAACGCCTTCATCCACTGGAAAGGCGACACCGCCTCGGCGCGCTATGGCAGCCAGTTTCCGACGCCTGATCACGCCGTGATCGCGCAGGTGCTTGGGCTCGACATCGCCAAGGTCGATCTCAAGACGATTCTTGCTGGTGGCAGCTTCGGCCGGCGGGCGCAGCAGTCGACCCACGTCGCCACAGAGCTGGCGCAGGTCGCCAAAGCGATCGGGCCGGGACGTCCGGTCAAGCTGGTGTGGTCCCGCGAGGATGATATGCGCGGCGGCTACTACCGACCGTTCAGCCTGCACCGGATGCGTGGTGTGGTCCGCGACGGCAAGATCGTGGCGTGGTCGGATACGATCGTCGGGCAGTCGATCATGAAGGGCTCGCCGTTCGAGGCGATGACCATGAAGAACGGCCTCGATTCGACGGCCTATGAGGGCTCCAACGAGATCCCTTACCAGGTGCCGAATTTCCGCTGCGACCTGCATCAGGTCGATGTCGGCGTGCCCGTGCTGTGGTGGCGCTCGGTCGGCCACACCCATACCGGCTACGCCGTCGAGGCGTTTGTCGATCAGTTGCTCGAAGCCGCCGGCCAGGATCCTGTGGAGGGACGACTGGCGATGATGGCCGACAAGCCGCGTCACGCCGGTGTGCTCAAGGCGGTCGCTGAGCTCGCGGACTGGAAGGGCGCCAAGCTCGAAGCGGGCCGCGCCCGCGGTGTGGCCGTGGTCGAGAGCTTCAACACCTACGTCGCCCAGGTGGTCGAGCTGTCGATGGGCGCCGACGGACCGGTCGTGCATAAGGTCTGGTGCGCTGTCGACTGTGGCGTCGCAGTCAATCCCGACATCATCCGCGCCCAGATGGAGGGCGGCATCGGCTTTGCGCTAGGCCACATCCTCTATGCGCAGCAGCCGCTCGACGAGGGACGACCGGTGTCGGGCAATTTCGACACCTACCGCTCGCTGCGCATCCACGAGATGCCGCAGATCGAGGTTGCGATCGTGCCGTCGACCGAGAAACCCTCGGGAGTCGGCGAGCCCGGCGTGCCACCGCTGGGACCTGCCGTCGCCAACGCCATGGCCAGGCTAGGTCTGCCGCGGCCGACCCAACTGCCGATCCGGCCGGGAGACACCGCATGAGCCTGTTCAGAACGGCGACGATGGCGCTGCTCGCTGGCAGCCTGGCTGCGGTTGCGATCGTAGCCCTGCCGGCACTGCGGCGCGCCGATGCGGCGCCCGAGGCGACGCGCGTCGCCGGCGGGCTCAAGCCGGTGGCGGACTTCGCCAGGATCAAGAGCAAGGACGAGCGCGCCGTGGCGCTGTTCGAAGAGGCCGGAAAGGTGCTGCAGTCGCCGCGATGCATGAACTGCCATCCGGCCGGCGACCGGCCGACCCAGACCGACAGGATGATTCCGC
This sequence comes from Bradyrhizobium sp. SZCCHNS3002, assembly GCF_032377435.1. NCBI lineage: Bacteria > Pseudomonadati > Pseudomonadota > Alphaproteobacteria > Hyphomicrobiales > Nitrobacteraceae > Bradyrhizobium > Bradyrhizobium sp. SZCCHNS3002. Next base: position 74,521 of record NZ_JAUHHY010000003.1, on the reverse strand, counting down.
ATCAGCCGCTGGTGGTCCGCGGCGAGGCCGGCATGGGTGCGCCCGGCGGGCTCGCCTGCACGACCTGCCACCACGAGGCCAATTTCGACGCGGCGCGCGTGCCGGGTAATCCCAAATGGCAGCTGGCTCCGATCGAGATGGCTTGGCAGGGCAAGTCGCTCGGCCAGATCTGCGCACAGATCAAGGATCCAAATCGCAACGGCGGCAAGACCATGGCGCAGCTGATTCACCATATGGCTGAGGATGAGCTGGTCGGCTGGGGCTGGAATCCGGGAGCAGGGCGGACCCCGGCCCCGGGAACCCAGAAGCAGTTCGGCGAGCTGATCAAGGCCTGGGCCGACGCCGGAGCGGCCTGTCCGAAGGGCTGAGGCGGGATTGCGCCCTGCGCGCGCAATGCCCGGTGGCCCTGATGAGCGCAGCGACATCCGGATCTCCGAACGCGCGTCCAGCGCGCCGGTTGTCGCTCATCCGGGCGACGGGGCTCCTACCCGGCTCCACGGCATGGCCCAACTGGTGCGATTTTTGCTCTTGGGGTCTTGGCAAGTCGCGATCGAGCGGTTAAAGAACCGGCTTCCAGGCGGGCCGGCTGTTGCTGGCGCGCCTGTGCGCGCATTCCGAAAGTTGAGAGGAGCCAGCATTCCTTTTGAGGATATCCGTTTGGATTTCTCGGAAGGAAGAAGGATCTTTCTGCTCTCGAAAATGCCGCAGGGGAGGTCGGTCCGCCGATCACCCCGATCCTGTCCGAGACTGCAGGCGCCGGCGTGGAATCCAATTTCCTCAATGGCTTAATCATCCAGCCTGCATAGACGGGTGAAGACCGGATTTCGGCATGTCCACTGCCTTCGTCGTGGTGGCATGCAGGTTTGGTTCGAACCTCGACACTCCGCGAGCCTCCCAGGGATCCCTGGGGCTTTCGGAAGGGCAGGCTATTCATCGCCGTTTTGCCTTGCGTGTCCTCGGGTTCTTCCGTCCGGAGGTCAGGTTTGGTGGGACGGCGGGTGCAACCCGGCGGTCCCGCTTTCGGGCGAAGGCCGCCAACCGGAGAGAGCTTGCTGTGGAACGAGCGGCAAAAAAAGAGGCGGTCGAGCAGCTGCACGAGGTCTTCAAGACCACGGGCGTTGCCGTCGTCGCTCACTATTCCGGCCTCACCGTGGCCCAGATGCAGAAGCTGCGCATGCAGATGAAGCAGGCTGGCGCGTCGGTGAAGGTCTCGAAGAACCGTCTCGCCAAAATTGCTCTTGAAGGCACGGACGTCGTCGGCATCGGTTCCCTGTTGAAGGGGCCGACCGTGATCGCAACTTCGAACGATCCTGTCGCGGCGCCCAAGGTTGCCATCGAATTCGCCAAGGCGAACGAAAAGTTCGTCATCCTCGGCGGCTCGATGGGCTCAACCGTCCTGAATGTCGACAGCGTCAAGGCTCTGGCCTCGCTGCCGTCGCTGGACGAACTGCGCGGCAAGCTCGTCGGCCTGATCCAGGCTCCGGCGACCAAGCTCGCCCAGCTCGCCAATGCACCCGCGGCCAAGGTCGCGCGCGTCATTCAGGCTCATGCCTCAAAGGGCGAAGCGGCCTGACGCCCTTCGCAAACACTCACAACCTGGTTTCGAACCGAACCAAATCAAGGAACTACTTCAATGGCTGACCTGCAGAAGATCGTCGACGACCTCTCGGCCCTCACCGTTCTCGAGGCCGCTGAGCTCGCCAAGCTCCTGGAAGAGAAGTGGGGCGTGTCCGCCGCGGCCGCCGTGGCCGTCGCTGCTCCGGGTGCCGGTGGCGCCGCTGCCGCTCCGGCGGAAGAGAAGACCGAGTTCACCGTTGTCCTGGCTTCGGCTGGCGACAAGAAGATCGAGGTCATCAAGGAAGTCCGCGCCATCACCGGCCTGGGCCTGAAGGAAGCCAAGGACCTCGTCGAGGGCGCTCCGAAGCCGGTCAAGGAAGGCGTCAACAAGGACGAGGCCGAGAAGATCAAGGCTCAGCTCGAGAAGGCTGGCGCCAAGATCGAGCTCAAGTAGTCGCTTCGATTACGCGAACGAAGTCCCCGGGCTGCCATGGGCAGGTCCGGGGCTTTCGAGAGATTATGATGGCCGGGTGGTAACATCGCCCGGTCATCATGTGGACAAGGAGTTTTGCAGGGGTATTGGGCGCGGCTCGGAATCACTGCAAAAGGCGTGCAACGGAACCGTCTGTTGTGGGCTGAACACGGAAAAGTGTGGAGATTTGGGGGCTTCGCTCTCGAATCTCGATTATTGTCAACCCATATTGGGTCGGCAGCACGAAAAGCCGGTTGATCGGTGGAGTGGCGTCTCCGTCCGTAAGCCGCTGGGAGATAGGCAATTTCGGGCTTTTGCAGTCCGTGACGAGATGGTTGTGACGAGCGGGTGCGTCCTCGCGCCTCGCGCGTCGTTTTGCGTTTTGCTGGTCTGAAGAACAGATCTGGGACGTTTCCGTTCCGGCTTTGAGCCTCAGATCCTCGAAATGGATCGAAATTCAACCCGAAGGGGCGGTGGCAGCCGCTGTTTCGGAAGGTTCGCCCCTCCGGGCGACGAAATGAGAGGCCACGATGGCGCAGCAGACATTCACCGGTCGCAAACGCGTTCGCAAGTTCTTTGGACACATCAAGGAAGTCGCGGAGATGCCGAACCTCATCGAGGTTCAGAAGGCGTCCTACGACCAGTTCCTGATGGTGGACGAGCCCACGGGCGGGCGGCCGGATGAGGGCCTGCAGGCGGTGTTCCGCTCGGTGTTCCCGATCTCCGACTTTTCCGGCACCTCGATGCTGGAGTTCGTCCGCTACGAATTCGAGCCGCCGAAATATGACGTCGACGAGTGCCGTCAGCGTGGCATGACCTTCGCTGCGCCGCTCAAGGTGACCTTGCGCCTCATCGTGTTCGATATCGACGAGGAGACCGGCGCGAAGTCGGTCAAGGACATCAAGGAGCAGGACGTGTACATGGGCGACATCCCGCTCATGACCATGAACGGCACCTTCATCGTGAACGGCACCGAGCGCGTCATCGTCTCGCAGATGCACCGTTCGCCGGGCGTGTTCTTCGACCACGACAAGGGCAAGACCCATTCGTCGGGCAAGCTGCTGTTCGCCGCCCGCGTCATCCCGTATCGCGGCTCCTGGCTCGACATCGAGTTCGACGCCAAGGACATCGTGTTCGCGCGCATCGACCGTCGCCGCAAGCTGCCGGTGACGTCGCTGATGTTCGCGCTCGGCCTCGACGGCGAGACCATCCTGTCGACCTTCTACAAGAAGCTGATCTACAAGCGCATCAAGGAAGGCTGGCGCGTTCCGTTCGACGCCAACCGCTTCCGCGGCTATTCGACCGTCAACGACCTGATCGACGCCGACACCGGCAAGGTCGTGCTCGAAGCCGGCAAGAAGCTCACCGTCCGCGCCGCCCGCCAGCTCCAGGAGAAGGGGCTGAAGGCGCTGCGCATGTCGGACGAGGAGCTGCTCGGCAACTACATCGCCGAGGATCTCGTCAACCCGAAGACCGGCGAAATCTACGCCGAGGCGGGCGAGGAGATCACCGACAAGCTGTTCAAGGTGCTGAACGAGCAGGGCTACAAGGACCTGCCGCTGCTCGACATCGACCACGTCAATGTCGGGCCCTACATCCGCAACACGCTCTCGGCGGACAAGAACATGACGCGTGAGGACGCGCTGTTCGATATCTACCGCGTGATGCGTCCGGGTGAGCCGCCGACGCTCGATTCCGCGCAGGCGATGTTCCAGTCGCTGTTCTTCGATGCCGAGCGCTACGACCTCTCCGCGGTCGGCCGCGTCAAGATGAACATGCGCCTCGAGCTCGATGCGCCGGACACCCAGCGCACGCTGCGCAAGGAAGACATCCTGGCGGTCATCAAGACCCTGGTCGATCTGCGCGACGGCAAGGGCGAGATCGACGACATCGACCATCTCGGCAACCGCCGCGTCCGCTCGGTCGGCGAGCTGATGGAGAACCAGTACCGCATCGGTCTCTTGCGCATGGAGCGCGCCATCAAGGAGCGCATGTCGAGCGTCGACATCGACACCGTGATGCCGCAGGACCTGATCAACGCCAAGCCGGCCGCGGCCGCGGTGCGCGAGTTCTTCGGATCGTCGCAGCTGTCGCAGTTCATGGACCAGACCAATCCGCTGTCGGAGATCACCCACAAGCGCCGCCTGTCGGCGCTTGGACCGGGCGGTCTGACCCGCGAGCGCGCCGGCTTCGAGGTGCGCGACGTGCATCCGACGCATTACGGCCGCATCTGCCCGATCGAGACGCCGGAAGGTCCGAACATCGGCCTGATCAACTCGCTGGCGACGTTCGCCCGCGTCAACAAGTATGGCTTCGTCGAGACGCCGTACCGCAAGGTCAAGGACGGCCGGGTCACCGACGAGGTGGTGTATCTGTCCGCGATGGAGGAGGGGCGCTATCGCGTCGCGCAGGCCAACGTGCCGCTCGATGCCAAGGGCCGCTTCACCGAGGACCTCGTGGTCTGCCGTCATGCCGGCGAAGTCGTGCCGATGACGCCCGACAAGGTCGACTACATGGACGTGTCGCCGAAGCAGCTCGTTTCGGTGGCCGCGGCGCTGATCCCGTTCCTCGAGAACGACGACGCCAACCGCGCGCTGATGGGCTCGAACATGCAGCGCCAGGCGGTGCCGCTGGTTCGCGCCGAGGCGCCGTTCGTCGGCACCGGCATGGAAGGCGTGGTCGCCCGTGACTCGGGCGCCGCGATCGCGGCGCGCCGCTCGGGCGTGATTGACCAGATCGACGCCACCCGCGTCGTCATCCGCGCCACCGAGGATCTCGATCCGACCAAGTCGGGCGTCGATATCTATCGGCTGATGAAGTATCAGCGCTCGAACCAGTCGACCTGCATCAACCAGCGCCCGCTGGTGAAGGTGGGCGACATCGTCAAGAAGGGCGACATCATCGCTGACGGTCCGTCGACCGATCTCGGCGAGCTCGCGCTCGGCCGCAACGTGCTGGTCGCGTTCATGCCGTGGAACGGCTACAACTTCGAGGACTCCATCCTGCTCTCCGAGCGGATCGTGAAGGAGGACGTCTTCACCTCGATCCACATCGAGGAATTCGAGGTGATGGCCCGCGACACCAAGCTGGGTCCGGAGGAAATCACGCGCGACATTCCGAACGTGTCGGAGGAGGCGCTGAAGAACCTCGACGAAGCCGGCATCGTCTACATCGGCGCGGAAGTGCGCGCCGGCGACATCCTGGTCGGCAAGATCACGCCGAAGGGCGAGAGCCCGATGACGCCGGAAGAGAAGCTGCTGCGCGCCATCTTCGGCGAAAAGGCCTCGGACGTCCGCGACACGTCGCTGCGGGTGCCGCCGGGCGTGCAGGGCACGATCGTCGAAGTCCGCGTGTTCAACCGCCACGGCGTCGACAAGGACGAGCGTGCGCTGGCGATCGAGCGGGAAGAGATCGAGCGTCTGGCCAAGGACCGCGACGACGAGCAGGCGATCCTGGACCGCAACGTCTACAGCCGTCTCGCCGACATGCTGGATGGCCGCCAGGGCATTTCCGGTCCGAAGGGCTTCAAGAAGGACACCAAGATCACCCGCGCGGTGCTCGACGAGTATCCGAAGTCGCAGTGGTGGCTGTTCGCATCGCCGAACGACAAGCTGATGGCCGAGATCGAGGCCATGCGAAAGCAGTACGACGAGTCGAAGAAGGGGCTGGAACAGCGCTTCCTCGACAAGGTCGAGAAGCTGCAGCGTGGCGACGAGCTGCCGCCCGGCGTGATGAAGATGGTCAAGGTCTTCGTCGCCGTGAAGCGCAAGATCCAGCCGGGCGACAAGATGGCCGGCCGTCACGGCAACAAGGGCGTCGTGTCCAAGATCGTGCCGATCGAGGACATGCCGTTCCTCGAGGACGGCACCCATGCGGACATCGTGCTGAACCCGCTGGGCGTGCCCTCGCGCATGAACGTCGGGCAGATCCTCGAGACCCATCTGGGCTGGGCTTGCGCCGGCCTCGGCAAGCGTATCGCCCAGACGGTCGATGCCTACCTGTCGAAGCAGGACGTCAAGCCGCTGAAGGAGACCTTGAAGCGGATCTACGGCGACGACGAGACCATCAAGTCGCTCAACGACAACGAGTTGATCGAGCTTGGTCACAATCTGAGCCGCGGCGTGCCGATCGCCACGCCGGTGTTCGACGGCGCCAAGGAGGCCGACATCGAGGAGATGTTGAAGCTCGCCGGCCTCGACGCATCCGGTCAGTCGACGGTCTATGACGGCCGCACCGGCGATGCATTCGATCGCAAGGTGACGGTCGGCTACATCTACATGCTGAAGCTGCACCATCTGGTCGACGACAAGATCCATGCGCGTTCGATCGGCCCGTACTCGCTGGTCACCCAGCAGCCGCTGGGCGGCAAGGCCCAGTTCGGCGGCCAGCGTTTCGGCGAAATGGAGGTGTGGGCGCTCGAAGCCTACGGCGCGGCCTACACGCTGCAGGAGATGCTGACGGTGAAGTCGGACGACGTCGCCGGCCGCACCAAGGTCTACGAGGCGATCGTGCGCGGCGACGACACGTTCGAGGCCGGTATTCCGGAATCGTTCAACGTGCTGGTCAAGGAAATGCGCTCGCTCGGCCTCAACGTCGACCTGCACAACTCCAAGCTCGGACCGGCGCCGACGTCGGAAGCCGCCGAGTAGGTCAAGAGATCAGGCCCGGCCGTCTCGGACGGCCGGGTGCCGGCGCCTTCCCCCGCGGGTCAGGACAAGGCGCCCGTTGAGAGATTTTCGAATTTGCGGCCGACCCCCGATCGGCCCGCGAGGAGAATACGATGAACCAAGAAATTATGAATCTCTTCAATCCGACGACGCCGGCTCAGGTCTTCGACCAGATCCGGATCTCGATTGCGTCTCCGGAGAAGATTCTGTCCTGGTCCTACGGCGAGATCAAGAAGCCGGAAACGATCAACTACCGTACCTTCAAGCCCGAGCGCGACGGCCTGTTCTGCGCCCGCATCTTCGGGCCGATCAAGGACTACGAGTGCTTGTGCGGCAAGTACAAGCGGATGAAGTACAAGGGCATCATCTGCGAGAAGTGCTCGGTCGAGGTGACCTTGTCGCGTGTCCGGCGCGAGCGCATGGGCCATATCGAGCTCGCCGCTCCGGTCGCGCACATCTGGTTCCTGAAGTCGCTGCCGTCGCGCATCGGCCTGCTGCTCGACATGACGCTGAAGGATCTCGAGCGGATCCTGTACTTCGAATACTACGTCGTCCTCGAGCCGGGTCTGACCGCGCTCAAGGACCGTCAGCTGCTGTCGGAGGACGAGTACCTCAAGGCGCAGGACGAATACGGCCAGGACAGCTTCACCGCCATGATCGGCGCCGAGGCCATCCGTGAGCTGCTGCGCGGCCTCGAGCTTGAGAAGCTCGAGCAGACGCTGCGGGCCGAGATGCAGGAGACCGACTCCGACATCAAGCACAAGAAGTTGGCCAAGCGCCTGAAGATCGTCGAGGCGTTCCGCCACTCCGGCAACAAGCCGGAATGGATGATCATGACCGTTGTTCCGGTGATCCCGCCGGATCTGCGGCCGCTGGTGCCGCTCGACGGCGGCCGCTTCGCGACCTCGGACCTCAACGACCTCTACCGTCGCGTCATCAACCGCAACAACCGCCTGAAGCGGCTGATGGAGCTGCGCGCGCCGGACATCATCATCCGCAACGAGAAGCGCATGCTTCAGGAGGCGGTGGATGCGCTGTTCGACAACGGCCGCCGCGGCCGCGTCATCACCGGCGCCAACAAGCGTCCGCTGAAGTCGCTCGCCGACATGCTGAAGGGCAAGCAGGGCCGCTTCCGTCAGAACCTGCTCGGCAAGCGCGTCGACTATTCCGGCCGCTCGGTCATCGTGGTCGGTCCCGAGCTGCGCCTGCACCAGTGCGGCCTGCCGAAGAAGATGGCGCTCGAGCTGTTCAAGCCGTTCATCTACTCGCGGCTCGACGCCAAGGGCCTCTCGACGACCGTCAAGCAGGCCAAGAAGCTGGTCGAGAAGGAGCGCCCCGAGGTCTGGGACATCCTGGACGAGGTCATCCGCGAGCATCCGGTGCTGCTGAACCGCGCGCCGACGCTGCATCGCCTCGGCATCCAGGCGTTCGAGCCGGTGCTGATCGAGGGCAAGGCGATCCAGCTGCATCCGCTGGTCTGCTCGGCGTTCAACGCCGACTTCGACGGCGACCAGATGGCCGTGCACGTTCCGCTGTCGCTCGAAGCGCAGCTGGAAGCGCGCGTCCTGATGATGTCGACCAACAACATCCTGCATCCGGCCAATGGTCAGCCGATCATCGTGCCGTCGCAGGACATCGTGCTCGGTCTCTACTACGTCTCGATCATGCGCGAAGGCATGCCCGGCCAGGGCATGGCGTTCGGCAACATGGCCGAGCTCGAGCATGCGCTGCACGCCAAGGCCATCCATCTCCACAGCAAGATCAAGTACCGCTGGGAGGGGATGAACGAGGAAGGCAAGATCGCCAAGCGCTGGATCGAGACCACCGCGGGCCGCGTGATGCTCGGCAACCTGCTGCCGAAGCATCCGCGCGTGACGTTCGAGGTCATCAACAAGCTGATGACCAAGCGCGAGATCTCGGGCGTGATCGATCAGGTCTATCGTCACTGCGGCCAGAAGGAGACGGTGATCTTCTGCGACCGCATCATGGCGCTCGGCTTCTACAACGCCTTCAAGGCGGGCATCTCGTTCGGCAAGGACGACATGGTCGTGCCGGCGGGCAAGTGGAAGATCGTCGACACCACCCGTACGCTGGCGAAGGATTTCGAGCAGCAGTACAATGACGGTCTGATCACCCATGGCGAGAAGTACAACAAGGTCGTCGACGCCTGGTCGAAGGCCTCGGAAGAGATCGCCAAGGAGATGATGAAGGAGATCTCCGTCACCAAGAAGACGGCGACGGGGGCGGATGCCGACATCAACTCGATCTACATGATGTCGCATTCCGGTGCCCGCGGTTCGCCGGCCCAGATGCGTCAGCTCGCCGGCATGCGCGGCCTGATGGCCAAGCCGTCGGGTGAGATCATCGAGACGCCGATCATCTCGAACTTCAAGGAAGGTCTCTCGGTTCTCGAGTACTTCAACTCGACCCACGGCGCCCGCAAGGGCCTCGCGGACACCGCGTTGAAGACCGCGAACTCGGGCTACCTGACCCGCCGTCTGGTCGACGTGGCGCAGGACTGCATCATCACGCAGGACGATTGCGGCACCCATCTCGGCATCAAGATGCGCGCCATCGTCGATGCCGGCACGGTCGTGGCCTCGCTCGGCTCGCGCATCCTGGGCCGCGTGCCCTGCGACGACGTGCGCGATCCCGCGACCAACGCGGTGCTGGTCAAGGCCGGCACCTTGATGGAGGAAAGCCACATCGACGCCATCCAGCAGGCTGGCGTGCAGGAGGTGAAGATCCGCTCGGCGCTGACCTGCGAGCTGGTCAACGGCATCTGCAAGATGTGCTACGGCCGCGATCTGGCGCGCGGCACGCCGGTCAACCACGGTGAGGCCGTCGGCGTCATCGCCGCGCAGTCGATCGGTGAGCCCGGCACCCAGCTGACGATGCGCACGTTCCACATCGGTGGTGCGGCGCAGCTGAACGAGCAGTCCTTCGTGGAATCGAACTTCGAAGGCAAGGTGGTCATCAAGAACAAGGCGATCGCCCGCAATAGCGAGGGTCACCTGATCGCGATGGTCCGCAACATGGTCGTGACGATCGTCGACCCCGACGGCACCGAGCGTGCGACGCACCGCATCCAGTACGGCGCGCGCATGCATGTCGACGACGGCGACATGATCAAGCGCGGCCAGCGCATCGCCGAGTGGGATCCTTATACCCGTCCGATCCTCACGGAAGCCGAGGGTACGATCGGGTTCGAGGATCTGACCGAGGGTCTGTCGATCTCGGAAACGCTCGACGAATCCACCGGTATCGCCAAGCGCGTGGTCATCGACTGGCGTGGAACGCGCGGTGGCGCGGATCTGCGTCCGGCAATCGTGATCAAGGGCAAGGACGGCAAGGTGCTCAAGCTCGCCCGCGGCGGCGATGCCCGCTACATGCTGTCGGTCGACGCGATTCTGTCGGTCGACGTCGGTTCGACGGTGAAGCCGGGCGACATCCTGGCGCGTATCTCGACGGAAAGCGCCAAGACGCGCGACATCACCGGCGGTCTGCCGCGGGTGGCGGAGCTGTTCGAAGCGCGCAAGCCGAAGGATGCCGCGATCATCGCCGAGATCGCCGGCACCATCCGGTTCGGTCGCGACTACAAGAACAAGCGTCGCATCTCGATCGAGCCGGTCGACAAGACCGAGGAGCCGCGCGAGTACCTGATCCCGAAGGGCAAGCACATCCATCTGCAGGATGGCGACATCGTCGAGAAGGGCGACTTCATCGTCGAAGGCAACCCGGCGCCGCACGACATCCTGGCGATCAAGGGCATCGAGGAGCTCGCGGCCTATCTGGTCAACGAGATCCAGGAGGTCTACCGGCTGCAGGGCGTGCTCATCAACGACAAGCACATCGAGGTGATTGTCCGTCAGATGCTGCAGAAGGTGGAGATCACCGACCAGGGCGATACCGACATGATCTCGGGCGAACAGGTCGACAAGATCGAGTTCGACCTGCTCAACGCGAAGGCCGTGGAGGAGGCGAAGAAGCCGGCCACGGGCACTCCGGTTCTGCTCGGCATCACCAAGGCGAGCCTGCAGACCCGGTCGTTCTTCTCGGCGGCCTCGTTCCAGGAGACCACCCGCGTCCTCACCGAGGCGGCGGTCAACGGCAAGATCGATCCGCTCGAGGGTCTCAAGGAGAACGTCATCGTCGGCCGTCTGATCCCGGCCGGCACCGGCGCCTCGATGGCCCGCATCCGCGAGGTCGCCTTGAAGCGCGACAAGCTGATTCTCGACGAGCGCGAGAAGCAGGCGGCGATCGTGCCGGCGCAGCCCGAGCCTCAGCCGCTCGCGCTGCCGCCGGCAGAGTAACGGACGGTTGCGGCATGACCCTGACGGTGTCGGGGTCTGCCGTGCGTTCATCACGCGTAGAAAAGGCCGGCGTTTGCCGGCCTTTTTTTGACATTTTCTTCTCCTGTTGCCGCGCTGCTGCCCCGTTGTTCATCTTCCCTTCAGGGACAGAGGCGCTTTTGGAAGCATCAGATCCGCTGAGCTGATTTCCGTCGACTCCCGTGGCGATGCGCCGATTTGCTCCGGCGCAAACCTTCTGCGGGCCGGGTAGGCTATGGCCGATCGAGCCCCGAGGGTGGCAGGACCCCTGATATGGACGACCGGCAACGTCGCTGACAGCCGGAGATGGCGGAACTTCGATGCTTGACCTTGCGATTGTTGGTGGCGGTCCGGGTGGCCTGATGAGCGCCTGGTATCTGAGGCGCAAACTCGGCGATCTCTGCAAGGTGACGATCTACGAGGCATCCGACCGGCTCGGCGGCAAGATCGTGACGCGCAAGTTCGATACCGCTCCGGCGATGTACGAGGCTGGTGTCGCAGAAATCTACGACTACTCGATGACCGGCCCTGATCCGCTGCGCGAGCTGATCCAGCATTTCGGGCTGCAGACGATCCCGATGGATGCGCTGCAGGTCCAGCTCGACGGCGAGCTGCTCGACGACGTGCCGGGGCTGCGCCGCAAATACGGGCCGAAGACGGCTGCCGCGGTCGAGGCGTTCCGCAAGCGCTGCACCGACGTGATGTCGCCGGTCGAATATTACGAGGGCGTCGGCGCCCACGACAACGAGCACCCCTGGGCCTACAAGACCTGCGAGGAGCTGCTCGATGAGGAGGTCGAGGATCCCACCGCCAAGCGCTTCTTCAAGGTGATGTCGCGCTCCGACCTCGCGACCGAGGCCCACAACACCAACGGCCTCAATGCGCTCAAGAACTTCGTGATGGATATCGACGACTATATCGGCCTGTACTCGATTCAGAACGGCAACGAGCAACTGATCGAGTGCCTGCGCTCCGAGGTCGATGCCGACATCCAGCTCAATCATCGCGTGCTCCGCATCGGCAAGACGGAGGCGGGCCGCTACCGGCTCAACATGATGAACGGCAAGGGGCCGGAGACGCGCGAGTTCGATCTCGTGCTGGTGTGCCTGCCGCATTCCTGGCTGTCGACGGTCGGCTGGGAGGGCGAGAAGCTGCGCCAGTCGATGATCAAGCACATCGCCTATTTCGATCGTCCCGCGCACTACCTGCGCGTCTCGATCCTGTTCGACGAGCCGTTCTGGGGCGAGAAGATTCCGGGCTCCTGGTTCATGTCTGAGGCGTTCGGCGGCTGCTGCATCTACAACGAGGGCTCGCGCCACGATGTCGGCAAGCACGGCGTGCTCAACTGGCTGATCGCAGGCTCGGATGCGCTCGCCTTCGCCAACCTGTCGGACCAGGAACTGATCGATGCCGCGCTGAAGTCGCTCCCGGCGGCGCTCGGCGACGCGCGCGCGCACTTCATGGAAGGCAAGATCCATCGCTGGCTGTCGTCCGTCAACGCGCTGCCCGGCGGTCTGCCGGTACGCGACGTCATGACCAATCACCGGCCTGAGCCGAAGGAGCACCCCGGCATCGTCGTGGTCGGTGACTACCTGTTCGATTCGACCTTGAACGGACTGCTCGATTCCTCGGACGCCGCCACCGACATCATCCTGACCGAAATGATGCGGCTGCGCCGCGTCCGCTCGCAGGCCGAGATGCCGCTGTCGGACAAGATCGACCGAGACTATTTCGACAATTATCGCGGGCAGGGGCCGTACAGCGAAGCGTGGTCGCAGTTCACCGATCCGGACTATCTGACCAGCCTGATCAAGATCGTCTGGAACCGGGCCGGCAAGGGCAAAGGCTACAAGCTCCTGGTCGCCGGCTCCGCGAGCGGTGAGCTGGTGGGAGCGCTCCGCGAGCGCGGCATCGATGCCTGGGGCATCGAAAACAACCGCTACATCCACGGCAAGACGCCGAAGGCGCTCAAGAAGTACAACAAGCTCGGCTCGATCACGGACATGCCGTTCAAGACCGGCGAGTTCGATTTCGTGTTCGAGACCAGCCTCTGCCACCTCGGTGACAAGCAGGTTGCGCGCGCGATTCGCGAACTGAACCGCGTCGTCAAGACCGGCCTCGTGTTCGGCTCGATCACCTCGGACATGGCTCCGGCGCTCGTCGACCGCTACGACCTGCTGCGCGGGGTCAAGAAGCTCGGCACCTGGTGGGAGTGGTCGGAGCTGTTCTTCGGCAACGGCTTCGATCTTGCCATGCATCGCCGCGACTGCACCGACGAGGTGTGGGCCGCGACGCTCGCGGCCAACAAAGGCCCGGGCCAATGGTACGCCGACGCGGACAGCCTGCGTTACTCGTTCTTCGACAAGGTCGAGGACGAAGACTGAGGACGCTGGCCGCGGCGCCGTGCAGATGTTAAAGGCCTGACGCGCAAGGCTGGCGCGTCGTCGGCCACGCTGCTTCGGTTGGTTGCATGGCGCCCAAGAAACCAGAGTCCAAGTCAGGGTCGGGTCCGGCCTCCAAATCAGGCTCGAAGCGAGGCTCGAAACCCGGTTCGGCCTCGGCTGCGCCCGGTCAGACCGAAGACGATCGGATCGCTGGCGAACGAATTGCGGCTGCCGCCGGCGCCGCTGCCGAGATCGCAAAGCGGCTTTCCGGAACCGCCGCGACGCCAACGACACCCGAATCGCCGCCGGCAACTCAAGCACCGGCCGCCGCCCTGCCGCCGACCACCGAAGCGCTGCAGCCCTCCGAGCCGTTACTGGCCGGCACGCCGCCGGAGGCGACCAAGCCGGCACAGCCGCCAGAGCCGGCGCCGCCTTCAAAGCCGGCGCAGCCCTCAAAGCCGCCACAGGCCAGCAAGCCTGCGCCGTCGCCTTCCGACGATGATGGCGACGAGGACGGCGAGGACGAGGACGACGATCTCGACGACGACGATGACGACGAGGACCTCGTCGTCTACACCGCGCGCGAGGCCGCCGGCGCGCTCGCCACCATCTACGGCTTCGTCTCGCCGCTGCTCGCGAAATACAAGAAGATGCTGGCCTTCGTGTCGATCGGCGTGCTGATCGAGACCCTGTTCAACGTCATCATGCCGCTCAGCCTCAAGTTCCTGATCGACGATGCGCTCGGCGAAGAGGATTTCGAGGCGCTCTATCGCATCCTCGGCGTGCTGGCGGTTGCAGGCATCGTCACCTCGATCATTGCCGTGCTCTACGAGCGCTGGGATGCGCGGCTGGCGGCCTGCGTCATCTCGGATGTCCGCACCCGGCTGTTCGACCACGTGCAGAACCTGCCGGCGGCCTATTTCCAGCGCACCAAGCGCGGCGAGATCCTGTCGCGCTTCTCGGTCGACATGTCGGCGTTCGAGAACGTCGTGAAGAGCTTCGCCAACAGCGCCGTGCTGCCGTTCCTCGAGCTGATTGCGGGCATCATTCTGATGCTGTTCCTGAACTGGCAGCTCGCTGCGATCGCGCTGCTGGTGTTTCCGATCACCCTGATCGGCCCGCGCATCCTGACGCCGAAGGCGGTTCAGGCCAATTACGAGCAGAAACTGAACGAAGCGTCGCTGCTCGGCGTGATCCAGGAGAACATCGCGGCGCAAGCCGTCATCAAGGCCTTCAGCCTGCACCGCAAGGTGTTCGGCTGGTTCAGCTTCCGCAACGACGCGGCGCGGCGCAAGATGGCCGATGCGATGTTCCTGTCGACCATGGTCGAGCGCACCGTCACGATCTCGGTGCTGCTGCTGCATCTCGTCGTGCTCGCTCTCGGCGCCTATCTCGCCACCAAGGGCCAGATCACGATCGGCACCTTCGTCACCTTCGAAAGCGCATTCTGGGAGGTGTCCTACAACATCGCCCATGTGATGCACTTCGTGCCGGTGTCGATCTCGTCGGCGGCCGCGATCCGGCACATGCAGGAGCTGCTGGACGAGCCGACCCGCGGTGCCGACCGGCCCGGCGCGCCGGATCTGCCCCGCATCAGCCACGACATCACCTTCGAGCGCGTGACCTTCCAGTACGAGGGTAGCCAGACGCCGGTGCTCGACAATCTGAGCCTCAAGCTCGACGTCGGCAAGCGGATCGCGATCGTCGGTCCGTCGGGCTCGGGCAAGAGCACGCTGCTCAACCTGATCCTGCGGCTCTATGTGCCCGATGAAGGCCGCGTCACCATCGACGGCGTCGACATCCGCAAGGTGACGCGCGATTCGCTGCGCGGCAGCATGGCCGTGGTGTTCCAGGAGAACATGCTGTTCAACATGTCGCTGCGGGAAAACATCCGGCTCGGCAAGGAGGGCGCCACCGACGCGGAGGTGGAGGAGGCGGCCAAGAAGGCCGAGATCCACCGCTACATCATGAGCCTGCCGCAGAAATACGACACCATCGTCGGTGAGCGCGGCGACACGCTGTCCGGTGGCCAGCGCCAGCGCATCGCGATCGCCCGCGCCATCATCCGCAACCCGTCCGTGCTGCTGCTCGACGAGGCGACCTCGGCGCTGGACCAGACCACGGAAGCCGCGATCAACCGCACCCTGCTGAAGGTCGCCAAGGGCCGTACCATGATCTGGTCGACCCACCGCCTGACCTCGGTGGTCGAGATGGACGAGATCATCGTCATCTCCGGCGGCCGGGCGATCGAGCGCGGTAGCCACGCCGAGCTCCTGGCGAAGAATGGGACCTATCGCAAGCTCTGGGACGACCAGGGCCATCAGCCGAGCCGGCTCGATCAGGCCGACGACGACAGCGATGATGAGGAGGATGACGACGACGAGGAGGATGATGACGATGACGAGGAATAGACGTTGAGCGGCGCATTGGTCTTCGTCAGCCGCTGCTGAATCCCGCGGCCGAGCGAGACCGCAAAGCGCGCCCAGCGTTGTGCCTGCCAATAGGGGCTGGCCCCGATCGAGACCGATCGGAAATTCCAGGCCTTGTCGAGCGACCACGCATCGCAGGCGATCTTGACCGGGTCGGCATAGAAGGCCGCGATCTTGGCCTCGCCCATGCCGTCAGTCGCCAGCCAGCGCGGAATGTGGACGTTGCAGAGGCGCTCGACGTCGGTGAACACCTTGTCGGAGCCGGTGCCGGTGACGGGGCAGGTGGTGCAGAAGGCATCGCCGATGAGCACGACGCCCGGCATGCGGTATCCAGTGTTGATGGTGAGGTCGGCGGGGCGGACCTTCACTTCCCCCCTCACGGCGTACGGGCCGGTGATCCGCCGCAGGCCGGGCAGGGCGGCCATCAGCGTTTCGACCGGGGCGCGCCGGATCGCCCGCAGCCAGGGGTCGTCCACCTCGCGATAGGCGAACAGGTTCGCCCGCATGCGCTCGCCGATCGGGAACAGGGTGATGTAGGGCACCCGCGCGTCGGCCCGCTCCTGGAAGTAGGTCATGGCCGGGAACGGGAAGGCGGCGCGGCCGGCCGGCGTCAGGTCGAACCCGATCGAGATCGAATGGGCGGGGCTGGTGATCTTGCGGGTGATTCCCAGCATGTGCCGCAGCCCAACGTTCAGCCCGTTGGCGAGCACGACGAGACGGGCGGAGATCGTCTGCCCGTTGGACAGCACGACCGACTGGCGATCCTCGCCTGGCGTGATCGCCACGGCCTTGGCGACGATTCGCGTCACGCGGCCGCGGATCTCGTCGCGCACGGCCGTCACCAGCGTGTCGTAAAGGATGCCGTATTGCGGGACCGGAGCCCGTTCGAGCACGTAGCCGAATCGGGCGATCCAGTTCTCCGGGGTCAGGGTGGCTTGGGTTAACGCCTTGTCGGCGATCCCGGTGCGACGGAATCGGCCGATCTGCCCGGCACCGGAGATCTTCTCGATTCGAAAGTCGGGCGGGGAGATCGCGTGGGGATCGACCAGAATCGCCGGGATGCCGGCACGCCCGAGCATGGCGGCCGTGATCGAGCCGGCCAAGCCGCCGCCAATGATCGCAATATCGGTATAGTCTGTCACGGGGCGCCTCGTCGTGGGCGCCATCCTTGTCGGCCAAAGCCAAAAAAAGCCTTATCTTCAATGTCTCTGGATATGTCCCTGGGTTGGAGAGGGGCTGGGCCGGCGCGGGCAGGGCTCTGCGGTCTACAGATACCTTAGGATGTAGGGGCGCGGTCGGAGCGGAAACTGCAGCGGCCAGAAGCGCTTCTTTGCGCGTCCTGCGGCGTCGTTTTGCTTGACTTGGATATTTACCGCTTATAAAAGGCCGGCACTCAACGACAGGCGGTGAGCTTCGCCAACGTCGGTACGGATCACCCAGACCACCCGGAACAGGGCGGGACGGGCACCACCCTCGACGAATGCCGCTCAAACGCTGTCGATCATAGCTAGGCAATGCCAAAACGATATTAGATCTCTCGAGCTCGTTCTCCTGAGACCAATTTCGGATGCATGACCTCGGTAGGCCGCAAGCCAGCGCAAGCTGACTGGTGGTGATCGCGGTCCTCTGTGGCGTCAAGCGCTTTCCGTTCAGCGATGAACGGTTGGCGCGATTTCGTTTTGCGTGGGTTTTGATCGCGCGAAACGGCCCGGTGAGGCGGGGAACCTCGAACAGAATTTGCGGAAGCCGGTCGCGGTCTCCGTGCGAACGTTGAGAAGGGTGAAGGCCAAGATGCCGACGATCAACCAGCTGATCGCAAATCCGCGCGAAGTGCAGAAGTCGCGCAAGAAGGTGCCGGCGCTGCAGCAGTCGCCGCAGAAGCGTGGCGTTTGCACGCGCGTCTACACCACGACCCCGAAGAAGCCGAACTCGGCGCTTCGTAAGGTCGCCAAGGTGCGCCTGACCAACGGCTTCGAGGTGATCGGCTACATCCCGGGTGAAGGCCATAACCTGCAGGAGCACTCGGTGGTCATGATCCGTGGCGGCCGCGTCAAGGACTTGCCGGGCGTGCGCTACCACATCCTCCGCGGCGTGCTGGATACCCAGGGCGTCAAGAACCGTAAGCAGCGCCGTTCGAAGTACGGCGCGAAGCGTCCGAAGTAAGACGTTCGAGAGAAGCGGGAACAAGATCACATGTCGCGTCGCCATTCAGCCGAAAAGCGTGAAGTGCTTCCGGATCCGAAGTTCGGGAACATCATCGTCACCAAGTTCATGAACTCGGTGATGTACGCCGGCAAGAAGTCGGTCGCCGAAGGTATCGTCTACGGCGCGTTCGGCATCATCGAGGCCAAGACCAAGCAGAGCCCGCTGACGGTGTTCGAGCAGGCCCTCGAAAACGTCATGCCGACCATCGAGGTCCGCTCCCGCCGCGTCGGCGGCGCGACCTACCAGGTGCCGGTCGAGGTTCGTTCGACCCGCCGGCAGGCGCTGGGCATCCGCTGGCTGATCTCGGCCGCGCGCGACCGCAACGAGAAGACGATGACCGAGCGGCTTTCGGCGGAGCTGCTCGACGCCTCGAACAATCGGGGTAACGCCGTGAAGAAGCGTGAAGACGTGCACCGGATGGCGGAAGCCAACCGCGCCTTCTCGCACTACCGCTGGTAACAGCGGCCCGAACGGAAATCAGGGAACACCTTCATGCCCCGCCAACATGCCATCGAGGACTACCGTAACTTCGGTATCATGGCGCATATCGACGCCGGTAAGACCACGACGACCGAGCGCATCCTCTATTACACCGGCAAGAGCCACAAGATCGGCGAAGTGCACGAAGGTGCCGCGACGATGGACTGGATGGAGCAGGAGCAGGAGCGTGGCATCACGATCACCTCGGCTGCCACCACCGCGTTCTGGAACGGCAAGCGCCTGAACATCATCGACACCCCTGGCCACGTCGACTTCACCATCGAGGTCGAGCGTTCGCTTCGCGTGCTCGACGGCGCCGTGTGCGTGCTCGACTCCAACCAGGGCGTCGAGCCGCAGACCGAGACCGTCTGGCGCCAGGGCGACAAGTACAAGGTGCCGCGCATCGTCTTCGCCAACAAGATGGACAAGACCGGCGCCGACTTCTTCAAGTGCCTGGCCGACATCGTCGACCGCCTGGGCGCGAAGCCGGTTGCGATCCAGCTGCCGATCGGTGCTGAGAACAACTTCAGGGGCTGCATCGACCTCGTGACCATGAAGGCGATCGTCTGGAACGACGAGGCGCTCGGCGCGAAGTTCGACTATGCCGAGATCCCGGCTGATCTGGCCGATCAGGCCAAGGAATATCGCGAGAAGCTGGTGGAAGCCGCCGTCGAGCTCGACGACGACGCGCTCACCGCGTTCCTGGACGGCAAGGAGCCGGACGAGGCGACTCTGAAGCGCCTGATCCGCAAGGCGGTGCTGACCGGCGCGTTCTATCCGGTGCTGTGCGGCTCGGCCTTCAAGAACAAGGGCGTGCAGCCGCTGCTGGACGCCGTCGTCGATTATCTGCCGTCGCCGCTCGACGTTCCCGCGATCAAGGGCACCGACGACAAGGGCAACGAGGTCGTGCGCAAGGCGGACGACAAGGAGCCCCTGGCGCTGCTGGCGTTCAAGATCATGGACGACCCATTCGTCGGCACGATCACCTTCTGCCGCATCTATTCGGGCATCCTGACCTCGGGCACCGGCGTCGTGAACTCGACCCGCGAGAAGAAGGAGCGCATCGGCCGCATGCTGCTGATGCATGCGAACAACCGCGAGGACATCAAGGAAGCCTATGCCGGCGACATCGTCGCCCTCGCTGGCCTCAAGGAAGCCCGCACCGGTGATACGCTGTGCGATCCGTCCAACCAGGTGATCCTGGAAAAGATGGAATTCCCGGAGCCGGTCATCGAGATCGCGATCGAGCCGAAGTCGAAGGCCGACCAGGAGAAGCTCGGCGTCGCCTTGGCGAAGCTGGCCGCGGAGGATCCGTCCTTCCGCGTGTCGACCGATCACGAGTCGGGGCAGACCATCCTCAAGGGGATGGGCGAGCTCCATCTCGACATCAAGGTCGACATCCTCAAGCGCACCTACAAGGTCGATGCGAACATCGGCGCGCCGCAGGTGGCGTTCCGTGAGCGTATCACCAAGCCGGCAAATGTGGACTACACCCACAAGAAGCAGACCGGTGGCACGGGCCAGTTCGCGGCCGTGAGCCTCGTGGTCGAGCCGAACGAGCCGGGCGGCGGCTACGTGTTCGAGTCCAAGATCGTCGGCGGTGCGGTTCCGAAGGAATACATCCCCGGCGTCGAAAAGGGCATCGAGAGCGTGCTCGGCGCGGGCGTTGTTGCCGGCTTCCCGGTGGTCGACGTCAAGGTGGCGCTGGTCGACGGCAAGTATCACGACGTCGACTCGTCGGCGCTGGCCTTCGAAATCGCCTCTCGCGCGGCTTTCCGCGAGGCGCTGCAGAAGGGCAAGTCGGTTCTGCTCGAGCCGATCATGAAGGTCGAGGTGGTGACCCCGGAAGACTACACCGGCTCGGTCATCGGCGACCTGAACTCGCGTCGTGGCCAGATCCAGGGCCAGGACATGCGCGGCAATGCCAACGTCATCAACGCGATGGTGCCGCTCATGAACATGTTCGGTTACGTGAACAACCTGCGCTCCATGAGCCAGGGCCGCGCGACCTTCACGATGCAGTTCTCGCACTACGCTGAAGCGCCGGCCAACGTGTCGGCCGAAGTCCAGAAGAAGTTTGCCTGATTGTCGTTAGCTCAAGTTAGCGACTGAACGGAGAGTCAAATGGCCAAAGCTAAGTTTGAACGTAACAAGCCCCACTGCAACATCGGCACCATCGGTCACGTCGACCACGGCAAGACCTCGCTGACGGCTGCAATCACCAAGATCCTGGCCGAGACGGGCGGTGCGACGTTCACTGCCTACGACCAGATCGACAAGGCGCCGGAAGAGAAGGCTCGCGGCATCACCATCTCGACCGCTCACGTCGAGTACGAGACCAAGAACCGCCACTACGCGCACGTCGACTGCCCCGGCCACGCCGACTACGTGAAGAACATGATCACCGGCGCCGCGCAGATGGACGGCGCGATCCTGGTCGTGTCGGCCGCTGACGGCCCGATGCCGCAGACCCGCGAGCACATCCTGCTCGCCCGCCAGGTCGGCGTGCCGGCGCTGGTCGTGTTCCTCAACAAGTGCGACATGGTCGACGATCCGGAGCTGCTCGAGCTCGTCGAGCTCGAGGTCCGCGAGCTGCTCTCGAAGTACGAGTTCCCGGGCGACAAGATCCCGATCATCAAGGGCTCGGCGCTCGCCGCTCTGGAAGATTCGGACAAGAAGCTCGGCCACGACGCCATCCTCGAGCTGATGCGCAATGTCGACGAGTACATTCCGCAGCCGGAGCGTCCGATCGATCAGCCCTTCCTGATGCCGGTCGAAGACGTGTTCTCGATCTCGGGCCGCGGCACCGTCGTGACCGGCCGTGTCGAGCGCGGCATCATCAAGGTCGGTGAGGAAATCGAGATCGTCGGCATCCGTCCGACCCAGAAGACCACCGTCACCGGCGTTGAAATGTTCCGCAAGCTGCTCGATCAGGGCCAGGCGGGCGACAACATCGGTGCGCTGCTCCGCGGCACCAAGCGCGAGGACGTCGAGCGCGGCCAGGTGCTGTGCAAGCCGGGTTCGGTCAAGCCGCACACCAAGTTCAAGGCTGAGGCGTACATCCTCACCAAGGAAGAGGGCGGCCGTCACACTCCGTTCTTCACCAACTATCGTCCGCAGTTCTACTTCCGCACGACCGACGTGACCGGCGTCGTTCACCTGCCGGAAGGCACCGAGATGGTGATGCCGGGCGACAACATCGCGATGGAAGTGCACCTGATCGTGCCGATCGCGATGGAGGAGAAGCTGCGCTTCGCCATCCGCGAGGGCGGCCGCACCGTCGGCGCCGGCGTCGTCGCCTCGATCATCGAGTAACAACAGCGAATAGGGAATGGCGGGTGGCGAATGGAGATATCCATTCGCCGTTCGCTACTCGCCACTCACTACTCAAAGAAAGATACGGCAATGAACGGCCAAAATATCCGCATCCGTCTCAAGGCGTTTGACCATCGTATCCTCGATACGTCGACGCGCGAGATCGTCAACACGGCGAAACGGACCGGCGCGCAGGTTCGCGGACCCATTCCGCTGCCGACCCGCATCGAGAAGTTCACCGTGAACCGTTCGCCGCACGTCGACAAGAAGAGCCGCGAGCAGTTCGAGATGCGCACCCACAAGCGCCTGCTCGACATCGTCGATCCGACCCCGCAGACCGTCGATGCTCTCATGAAGCTCGACCTGGCCGCCGGCGTCGACGTCGAGATCAAGCTCTAAGTTTTTGGATTCACGTTCGCCCCATCGCGGACATAGAGAAGAACAGGAAGCACGCCGATGCGCTCCGGAGTGATCGCACAAAAGGTCGGGATGACGCGGGTCTTCACGGAGACCGGCGAACATATCCCCGTGACCGTGCTGAAGCTCGGCAATTGCCAGGTGGTCGGTCACCGCACCACCGAGAAGAACGGCTATGTCGCGCTGCAGCTCGGCAGCGGCAGCCGCAAGACGGTCTACATGCCGAAGGCGGAGCGCGGCCAGTTCGCGGTCGCCAAGGTCGAGCCGAAGCGCAAGCTTGCCGAATTCCGTGTCAGCGAGGATTCGCTGATCCCGGTCGGCGCCGAGATCCAGGCCGACCACTTCGTCGTCGGCCAGTTCGTCGACGTTACCGGCACCTCGGTCGGTAAGGGCTTCGCCGGCGGCATGAAGCGCTGGAACTTCGGCGGTCTTCGCGCCACGCACGGTGTGTCGATCTCGCATCGTTCGATCGGTTCGACCGGTGGTCGTCAGGACCCCGGCAAGACCTGGAAGAACAAGAAGATGCCCGGTCACATGGGCGTCGACCGCATCACCACGCTGAACCTGCGTGTGGTGCAGACGGACGTCGAGCGCGGCCTGATCCTGGTCGAAGGCGCGGTGCCCGGCTCCAAGGGTGGCTGGATCTCGGTGCGCGACGCCGTCAAGAAGCCGCTGCCGAAGGAAGCGCCGAAGCCCGGCAAGTTCAAGGTCGCGGGTGAGCAGGCTGCCGAAGCGCCGGCCGTGCAGGAGGGCGCATAAATGGAACTGAAAGTCACCACGCTTGAGGGCAAGGAAGCCGGCTCCGTCCAGCTGTCCGACGCCATCTTCGGTCTGGAGCCGCGCGCTGACATCATTCAGCGTTGCGTCCAGTGGCAGCTGAACAAGCGTCAGGCCGGCACTCACAAGGCCAAGGGGCGCGCCGAGATCTGGCGCACCGGCAAGAAGATGTACAAGCAGAAGGGCACCGGCGGTGCTCGTCACGGCTCGGCTCGCGTGCCGCAGTTCCGTGGCGGCGGCCGCGCCTTCGGTCCGGTCGTGCGCTCGCATGCGACCGACCTGCCGAAGAAGGTCCGTGCGCTCGCTCTGAAGCATGCGCTGTCGGCCAAGGCCAAGGACGGTGATCTGGTCGTCTTGGAGAACGCCACCCTCGAGGCGGCGAAGACCAAGGCGCTGATCGGCCACTTCTCGGGTCTCGGCCTGACCAACGCGCTGATCATCGACGGCGCCGAGCTGCACAACGGCTTCGCCGCTGCGGCCCGCAACATCCCGAACCTGGACGTGCTGCCGATCCAGGGCATCAACGTCTACGACATCCTGCGCCGTCAGAAGCTCGTGCTGACCAAGGCGGCGATCGATGCGCTGGAGGCGCGCTTCAAATGAAGACCATCGATCCGCGCCACTACGACATCATCATCGCGCCGGTCGTGACCGAGAAGGCGACGTTCGCCTCGGAGCACAACAAGGTTCTGTTCAAGGTGGCCGCAAAGGCGACCAAGCCGCAGATCAAGGAAGCGATCGAGAAGCTGTTCGACGTCAAGGTCAAGAGCGTCAACACGCTCGTCCGCAAGGGCAAGACCAAGGTGTTCCGCGGCAATTTCGGTTCGCAATCGGACAGCAAGCGCGCGATCGTGACCCTCGAAGAGGGCCACCGTATCGACGTGACCACCGGACTGTAAGGCTGAGCTGCCATGGCACTGAAGACATTCAATCCCACGACGCCCGGCCAGCGCCAGCTGGTGATGGTCGATCGTTCGGCCCTGTACAAGGGCAAGCCGGTCAAGGCGCTGACCGAAGGCAAGCAGTCGAGCGGCGGTCGCAACAACACCGGCCGCATCACGGTTCGCTTCCTCGGCGGCGGCCACAAGCAGTCGTACCGCACGGTCGACTTCAAGCGCGACAAGGTCGACGTTCCCGCGACCGTCGAGCGCCTGGAGTATGATCCGAACCGGACCGCCTTCATCGCCCTGGTCAAGTATCAGGATGGCGAGCTCGCCTACATCCTGGCGCCGCAGCGCCTGGCGGTCGGCGACACCATCGTAGCCGGCAACTATGTCGACGTGAAGCCGGGCAACGTCATGCCGCTGGGCAACATGCCGGTCGGCACGATCGTGCACAACATCGAGGTCAAGATCGGGAAGGGCGGCCAGCTCGCGCGTTCGGCCGGCACCTACGCCCAGATCGTCGGCCGCGACCAGGACTACGTGATCGTCCGCCTGAACTCGGGCGAGCAGCGCCTGGTGCATGGCCGCTGCCGCGGCACCATCGGTGCGGTGTCGAACCCGGACCACATGAACACCTCGATCGGCAAGGCCGGCCGCAAGCGTTGGATGGGCCGCAGGCCTCACAACCGCGGCGTCGCGATGAACCCGATCGACCATCCGCACGGCGGCGGCGAAGGCCGTACCTCGGGCGGTCGTCACCCGGTCACTCCGTGGGGCAAGCCTACCAAGGGCAAGAAGACCCGCACCAACAAGTCGACCGATAAATTCATTCTCTTGAGCCGCCACAAGCGGAAGAAGTAAGGAACGACGGACATGGTTCGTTCAGTCTGGAAAGGCCCGTTCGTCGAGGCGTCGCTGCTCAAGAAGGCAGATGCGGCGCGCGCGTCCGGCCGTCACGACGTCATCAAGATCTGGAGCCGCCGCTCGACCATCCTGCCGCAGTTCGTCGGCCTGACGTTCGGCGTCTACAACGGCCAGAAGCACGTGCCGGTGGCGATCAACGAAGAGATGGTCGGCCACAAGTTCGGTGAGTTTTCGCCGACCCGCACCTTCCACGGCCATTCGGGCGATAAGAAAGCCAAGAAGGCTTGAGGATTAAGCGATGAGCAAACCAAAGCGCGAACGGAGCCTCCCGGACAACGAGGCCAAGGCTGTGGCCCGGATGCTTCGGGTGAGCCCGCAGAAGCTGAACCTGGTGGCGCAGATGATCCGCGGCCGCAAGGCGTCGGCCGCCCTCGCCGACCTGCAGTTCTCGCGCAAGCGGATTGCGGTCGACGTCAAGAAGTGCCTGGAATCGGCGATCGCCAATGCCGAGAACAATCACGAGCTCGAGGTCGACGATCTCGTCGTATCGCAGGCTTTCGTCGGCAAGGGAATCGTGATGAAGCGTTTCTCGCCGCGCGGCCGTGGCCGTTCGGGCCGAGTTTTCAAACCGTTTTCGCAGCTGACGATCATTGTGCGTCAGGTCGAGGCGAGCGCTTAAAGCAGGCGCTGGGAGAATACGATGGGTCAAAAGATCAATCCGATCGGTCTGCGTCTCGGCATCAACCGGACCTGGGATTCGCGCTGGTTCGCCGGCAAGGCCGAGTACGGCAAGCTGCTGCATGAAGACGTCAAGATCCGTGAGATCCTGCACAAGGAGCTCAAGCAGGCGGCCGTTGCCCGCATCGTGATCGAGCGTCCGCACAAGAAGTGCCGCGTCACGATCCACTCGGCACGTCCGGGCGTCGTGATCGGCAAGAAGGGCGCCGACATCGACAAGCTGCGCAAGCGCGTCGCCGACATCACCTCGTCGGACGTCGTCATCAACATCGTCGAGATCCGCAAGCCGGAGCTCGATGCCACGCTGGTCGCCGAATCGATCGCGCAGCAGCTCGAGCGTCGCGTTGCGTTCCGCCGCGCCATGAAGCGCGCCGTGCAGTCGGCGATGCGTCTCGGCGCCGAGGGCATCCGCATCAACTGCTCGGGTCGTCTGGGCGGCGCGGAAATCGCCCGCATGGAGTGGTATCGTGAGGGCCGGGTGCCGCTGCACACGCTGCGCGCCGACATCGACTACGGTGTGGCCACCGCGTTCACGACCTTCGGCACCTGCGGCGTGAAGGTCTGGATCTTCAAGGGCGAGATCCTCGAGCACGATCCGATGGCACAGGACAAGCGGATGAACGAAGGCGGCGGCGAGAGCTCGCAGCCCCGGTCGCGCCGCGACGCGGCCTGATCGATCAGCCGCGACAAGACAGGTTTGAGGGCTCAAAGCCATGATGCAACCAAAGAAGACCAAGTTCCGAAAGGCGCATAAGGGCCGTATCCACGGCGTTGCGTCCTCGGGCGCGACGCTGGCCTTCGGCCAGTTCGGGCTGAAGGCGATGGAGCCGGATCGCGTCACCGCGCGCCAGATCGAGGCCGCTCGTCGTGCCTTGACCCGTCACATGAAGCGCGCCGGCCGCGTCTGGATTCGCGTGTTCCCGGATCTTCCGGTGTCGAAGAAGCCGGCCGAGGTCCGCATGGGCTCCGGCAAGGGCTCGCCGGAATTGTGGGTGGCCCGCGTCAAGCCGGGCCGGGTGATGTTCGAGATCGACGGCGTGAGCAACCAGATCGCGCGCGAGGCGCTGCTGCTGGCGGCCGCCAAGCTGCCGATCAAGACGCGCTTCGTCGAACGCATTGCGGAGTAATGGTCATGGCCGAGATGAAGATTGCCGACATTCGCGCGATGAGCCCCGACCAGATGGACGATGCGATCGTCAATCTGAAGAAGGAGCGCTTCAACCTGCGCTTCCAGCGTGCCACCGGGCAGCTGGAGAATACCGCGCGGCTGCGTGAGGCGCGCCGCGACATCGCCCGTATCAAGACCATCGCCGCGCAGCAGCGCGCCAAGACGAAGTAAGAGGCTCGACATGCCGAAACGGACCCTTCAGGGCGTCGTCGTCAGCGACAAGCAGGCCAAGACGATCGTTGTGCGCGTCGACCGGCGCTTCACCCACCCGATCTACAAGAAGACCATCCGCCGCTCGAAGAACTACCACGCGCACGACGAGAACAACGAGTTCAAGCCGGGCGACATGGTGTGGATCGAGGAGAGCAAGCCGATCTCGAAGCTCAAGCGCTGGACCGTGATCCGGGGCGAGCACAAGAAAACCGCCTGAGGCGCGAGACGCGGCCCTGTCAAAGGGGCCGGTTTCGCTTTCGGGATCAAACAAGGCGCAGCTTTCCTGCGCAGCAGATGAAGAGGACGAGGTGCATCAATGATTCAGATGCAGACCAACCTCGACGTGGCCGATAATTCCGGCGCACGCCGTGTCATGTGTATCAAGGTGCTGGGCGGCTCGAAGCGCCGCTATGCCACCGTCGGCGACATCATCGTGGTGTCGATCAAGGAAGCCATTCCGCGTGGCAAGGTGAAGAAGGGCGACGTCATGAAGGCCGTCGTGGTGCGCGTCCGCAAGGACATCCGCCGCGCCGACGGCTCGGTGATCCGCTTCGACCGCAACGCGGCCGTCCTGATCAACAACCAGTCGGAGCCGGTCGGCACCCGCATCTTCGGGCCGGTGCCGCGCGAACTGCGCGCCAAGAACCACATGAAGATCATTTCGCTTGCGCCGGAGGTGCTGTGATGGCTGCCAAGATCCGCAAGGGCGACAAGGTGATCGTCCTGACCGGCCGCGACAAGGGTCGCACCGGGGAGGTGTTCGAGGTGCGTCCCGACGAGGGCACCGCGCTGGTACGCGGCATCAACCTGGTGAAGCGTCACCAGAAGCAGACCCAGAACCAGGAAGGCGGCATCATCTCCAAAGAGGCGCCGATCAACCTGTCTAACGTCGCGTATGTCGGCAAGGACGGCAAGCCGACGCGCGTTGGATTCAAGATTCAGGCGGACGGCAAGAAGGTCCGCGTTGCCAAGAGCTCGGGAGTTGAGATCGATGGCTGAGACCGCTTACACCCCGCGCCTGCGCGAGGAATATGATCGCAAGATCAAGAGCCAGCTGACCGAGAAGTTCGGCTACGCCAACGTCATGCAGGTGCCGCGGCTCGACAAGGTCGTGCTCAACATGGGCATCGGCGAGGCGGTCAACGACCGCAAGAAGGCGGAGACGGCGGCGGCCGACCTGTCGCTGATCGCCGGCCAGAAGGCGGTCGTGACCTATTCGCGCGTCGCCATCGCGACCTTCAAGCTGCGCGAGAACCAGCCGATCGGCTGCAAGGTCACCTTGCGCAAGACCAAGATGTACGAGTTCATCGACCGCCTGATCAACGTCGCGCTGCCGCGCGTCCGCGACTTCCGCGGCCTGAACCCGAAGAGCTTCGACGGCCGCGGCAACTATTCGCTCGGCATCAAGGAGCACATCATTTTCCCCGAGATCGACTTTGACAAGGCCGGGGAGAGCTGGGGCATGGACATCACGGTGTGCACCACCGCGACGACCGACGACGAGGCCCGTGCCCTTCTGACCGCATTCAATTTCCCGTTCCGGCAGTGAGACGCTGAACAGCCTCTCAAACGCGGATACCCAGGAGCCAAGCATGGCAAAGAAGAGTTCAGTCGAGAAGAACAACCGGCGCAAGCGGATGGCCAAGAACGCCGCCCCGAAGCGCGCCCGGTTGAAGGCGATCATCGCCGACAAGGAAAAGCCGATGGAGGAGCGCTTTGCCGCGACCCTGAAGCTGGCCGAGATGCCGCGCAATTCGTCGGCGACCCGCATCCGCAACCGGTGCGAGCTGACCGGCCGTCCGCGGTCGAACTATCGCAAGAACAAGCTGAGCCGCATCGCGTTGCGCGAGCTCGGGTCCAAGGGCCTGGTTCCGGGCCTCGTGAAGTCGAGCTGGTAAGGAGGATCGCACCATGTCAACGCACGATCCCATCAGCGATCTGATCACCCGCATCCGCAACGCGCAGATGCGCTCGAAGTCGAAGGTCTCGACTCCCGGCTCCAAGATGCGCGCCAGCGTGCTCGAGGTGCTGAAGTCCGAAGGCTACATCCGCGGCTATGCCACGCTGGAGCATCCGTCGGGCCGCAGCGAGATCGAGATCGAGCTGAAATATTTCGACGGCGAGCCCGTGATCCGCGAGATCGAGCGCGTCTCCAAGCCCGGCCGCCGCGTCTACACCTCGGTGAAGAACCTGCCGCGCGTGAACAACGGGCTCGGAATTTCTGTTTTGTCGACGCCGAAGGGAATCATGGCCGACCATAGCGCGCGTGACGCGAATGTCGGCGGTGAAGTTCTCTTCACGGTGTTCTAAGAAGGATTGAGCCATGTCACGTATTGGCAAGAAGCCTGTGGCGGTGCCGTCCGGAGTGACGGCCTCCGTCGACGGACAGACCGTCAAGATGAAGGGGCCGAAGGGCCAGCTTCAGTTCATCGTCCATGACGACGTGGACGTGAAGTTCGAGAACGGCCAGGTCAAGGTTGCCCCGCGCGCCGAGACCAAGCGCGCCCGGTCGCTGTACGGCACCGCGCGCGCCCAGATCGCCAACCTGGTCGAAGGCGTGACCAAGGGCTTCGAGAAGAAGCTCGAGATCACCGGCGTCGGCTACCGCGCCGCGATGCAGGGCAAGAACCTGCAGCTCGCGCTCGGCTACAGCCATGACGTCGTCTACCAGATCCCGGAGGGCATCACGATCGCGGTGCCGAAGCCGACCGAGATCACGGTCACGGGCATCGACCCGCAGCGCGTCGGCCAGGTGGCCGCCGAAATCCGCGCCTACCGGCCGCCGGAGCCCTACAAGGGCAAGGGCGTGAAGTACGCGGGTGAATTCATCTTCCGCAAGGAAGGCAAGAAGAAGTAACGGAGCCGGACATGTCGAGAGCAAAGGTTACGAATGCCCGGCGCAAGCAGCGCGTGAGGCTGTCGCTGCGCCGCTCCGCCGGCGGCCGTCCGCGTCTGTCGGTGTTCCGTTCGTCGAAGCACATCTACGCTCAGGTCATCGACGATCAGAAGGGCGAGACGCTCGCCTCCGCGTCGTCGATGGAGAAGGAGATGCGCTCGGCCGGCAACACCGGTGCCGACATCGATGCGGCGAAGGCGGTGGGCAAGCTGCTCGCCGAGCGCGCGGTGAAGGCGGGGATCAAGGAAGTCGTGTTCGATCGCGGCGGCTATCTCTATCACGGTCGTGTCAAGGCCCTGGCCGACGCGGCGCGCGAGAGCGGGCTGAGCTTCTAACATCAATGGATATGGGCGCGAGAGCCCCTCAGAAGATTGGATAGCACCATGGCAGGTGAACGGGAACGAGGCGGTCGCGATCGCAAGGAGCGCGAGGAGCGCGACAGCGAGTTCGTCGACAAGCTCGTCCACATCAACCGAGTCGCGAAGGTCGTGAAGGGCGGTAAGCGCTTCGGCTTTGCGGCGCTCGTCGTGATCGGCGATCAGAAGGGCCGGGTCGGCTTCGGCCACGGCAAGGCGCGCGAAGTGCCGGAGGCGATCCGCAAGGCGACGGACTCCGCCAAGCGCAACCTGACCCGCGTCGCGCTGCGCGAGGGCCGGACCCTGCACCACGACATCTTCGGTCGTCACGGTGCGGGCCGCGTCTATCTGCGTGCGGCTCCGGCCGGTACCGGCATCATCGCCGGCGGCCCGATGCGCGCCGTGTTCGAGACGCTGGGCATCCAGGACGTGGTGGCGAAGTCGATCGGCTCGTCCAACCCGTACAACATGGTGCGCGCGACCTTCAACGCGCTGAAGCACCAGGATTCACCGCGCTCGGTTGCCGCGCGCCGCAACATCAAGGTGTCGACCCTGCAGGCCCGCCGCGTCGGTGGCGATGCCGAGGCAGCTGCCGACTAACGAACGCGCGCCGCCTCTGGCCGGCGCATCTCGGAGTGAAGACCATGGCTAGCGCCAAGACGATCAAGATCGAGCAGATCGGCAGCCCGATCCGCCGGCATCACTCGCAGCGCGAGACGCTGATCGGGTTGAAGCTCAACAAGATCGGCCGCGTGACCGAACTGCCGGATACGCCGGCGGTCCGCGGCATGATCACCAAGGTTCATCATCTCGTCCGCATCGTCGACGAGAAGTAAGGAGAAGGGCGATGAAGCTCAGCGATATCGCCGACAACGCCGGCGCGCGCAAGAAGCGCATGCGCGTCGGCCGCGGCATCGGCTCCGGCAAGGGCAAGACCTCGGGCCGTGGCGGCAAGGGCCAGACCGCGCGCTCCGGCGTGCGCATCAAGGGCTTCGAAGGCGGTCAGATGCCGATGCATCGCCGTCTGCCGAAGCGCGGCTTCAACAACATCTTCGCGCTCGATTTCGTCGAGATCAATCTCGACCGGATCCAGCAGGCGATCGATGCCAAGAAGCTCGATGCCGGCAGCGTGATCAACGCCGAGTCCCTCGTGAAGTCCGGTGCGCTGCGCCGCGCCAAGGACGGCGTGCGTCTGCTCGGCCGCGGCGAGCTCAAGGCCAAGATCAACATCGAGGTGCATGGTGCCTCGAAGTCGGCGATCGCGGCGGTCGAGAAGGCCGGCGGCACCGTCAAGCTCCTGGCGCCAGCCAAGGACGAAGGCGAGGCGGCGTAACATCTGCGTCATTGCCCTGCTGCCGGCTTGTGCTGGAGAGGGCAGGGCAATGGACAGAACGCGCTCGCGTACCAGATAATATCCGACGTCTGCCCAAGCCTCGCGAGCCCTCGCGGGGCTGATGCGGTCAAGAAGGGCGGCGGGAGAAAGCTAGACATGGCCTCAGCAGCGGAACAACTGGCGGCAAACCTCAATTTCGGCGCGCTCGCGAAGGCCGATGAGCTGAAGAAGCGCATCTGGTTCACCCTCGGCGCGCTGCTGGTCTACCGCCTCGGCACCTACATTCCGCTGCCCGGCATCGACCCGAACATCTGGGACTCGGTGTTCCGCACCCAGGCCGGCGGCATTCTCGGCATGTTCAACATGTTCGCCGGCGGCGGCATTCACCGCATGGCGATCTTCGCGCTGAACATCATGCCGTACATCTCGGCATCGATCATCATTCAGCTGCTCACCACCGTCTCGCCCCAGCTCGAGGCCCTCAAGAAAGAGGGTGAGGCTGGCCGCAAGATGCTGAACCAATACACCCGCTATCTGACGGTGATCCTGGCTGCCGTGCAGTCCTACGGCATCGCCGTCGGCCTCGAAGGCGCCGGCAACGTCGTCGCCGATCCCGGCCTGTTCTTCCGCCTCTCGACCGCGATCACGCTGACCGGCGGCACCATGTTCCTGATGTGGCTCGGCGAGCAGATCACCTCGCGCGGCATCGGCAACGGCATCTCGCTGATCATCCTGTCCGGCATCGTCGCGGAGCTGCCCTCTGCACTCGCCAACATGCTGGAACTCGGCCGCCAGGGCGCGCTGTCGACCGGCCTGATCCTGATCGTCATCGTGATGGCGGTTGCCGTGATCGCCTTCATCGTGTTCGTGGAGCGCGCCCAGCGCCGGCTCCTGATCCAGTATCCGAAGCGCCAGGTCGGCAACAAGATGTTCGAGGGCCAGTCCTCGCATCTGCCGCTGAAGCTGAACACATCGGGCGTGATCCCGCCGATCTTCGCCTCGTCGCTGCTGCTGCTGCCGACCACGGTCGCCAATTTCAACGCCGGCAAGGGACCCGAGTGGTTCCAGTGGATCACCACCCAGCTCGGCCACGGCCGGCCGCTGTTCCTGGTGCTGTATCTGGCGCTGATTCTGTTCTTCGCCTTCTTCTACACCGCGATCGTGTTCAACCCGACCGAGACCGCCGACAATCTGAAGAAGCATGGCGGCTTCATCCCGGGCATCAGGCCGGGCGAGCGCACCGCGGAATATATCGATTACGTGCTGTCGCGGATCACCGTGCTCGGCGCCATCTATCTGGCGATCGTGTGTCTGATCCCGGAAATTCTGATTTCCTACGCTTCCGTCCCGTTCTACTTTGGTGGCACTTCGCTTCTGATCGTGGTCAGCGTTACGATGGATACCGTGGCGCAGGTTCAGGGTTATCTGCTCGCCCATCAGTATGAGGGGCTGATCAGGAAGTCGAAGTTGCGGGGGCGCCGCCGCGGATAGCGGCGGATCGCGGCCCGGGAACCACCAAGCCAAGAACAAGGTGTGCGGGAGGGTCGCTCACCGTGTGCCGGGGGGCGAAATTCGATGAGACTCATTCTTCTGGGGCCGCCCGGTTCGGGCAAGGGGACGCAGGCGCAGCGCCTGGTCCAGCAATACGGCATCGTTCAGCTGTCGACCGGCGACATGCTGCGCGCCGCGGTCGCCGCTCAGACGCCGATCGGGCTCAAGGCCAAGGACATCATGGCGGCGGGCGGTCTGGTGCCTGACGAGGTCGTGGTCGGCATCATCGCGGACCGGATCGAGCAGCCGGACGCTGCCAATGGCTTCATCCTTGACGGCTTCCCGCGCACGGTGCCGCAGGCGGAGGCGCTGGATGCGCTGCTGAAGCAGAAGCAGATGAAGCTCGACGCGGTGATCGAGCTCCGCGTCAACGAGGGCGTTCTGCTCGAGCGCGTCGAGCGCCGGGCCGCCGAGACCCGCGCGCGCGGCGAGGCCGTGCGGGCCGACGATACG
The DNA here is from genome assembly GCF_032377435.1 of Bradyrhizobium sp. SZCCHNS3002. Classification (NCBI taxonomy): domain Bacteria; kingdom Pseudomonadati; phylum Pseudomonadota; class Alphaproteobacteria; order Hyphomicrobiales; family Nitrobacteraceae; genus Bradyrhizobium; species Bradyrhizobium sp. SZCCHNS3002. The sequence goes on along the minus strand of NZ_JAUHHY010000003.1, from coordinate 41,031 downwards.
CCGGAGGTCCTCACTAAGCGCCTCGCCAGCTACCGCGACCAGACCGAGCCTCTGATCCACTATTATTCGGACCACCGGATGCTGGCGACCGTCGACGGCATGATGCCGATCGAGCAGGTCACCGAGGAGATCGGACGGATCCTGGCCGCCGTCGGTAACACCGGCGGCAGCCGGGCGGCGAAGAAGGCGAGCCCGGCCAAGCGCAGTGCCAAGGCTGCGGGGAAGACCGCGCCGGCCAAATCGGCCAAGAAGGTCGCTAAAAAGGCTCCGAAGGCGCCTGCGCCGACGAAAAAGGCCGCAAAGACAGCCAAAAAGGGAGCAAAGGCGGCCCCCAAGAAAGCCTCCAAGGCCTCGAAGAAGGCTCACAAGCCCGCTGCCAAGGCGACCAAGGGAACCCGGAAAACCTCTGCAAAGGCTGCAAAAAAGCGCGCCAAGAGGTGATCGAATCTTGTAGGGGCGGTTGACGACCGCCGTGTGAATCCATTAATAAGCCCGCATCCAAGTCGGATGGTTTTCCAAAGATGCCGGGCCCCACGAATCGAGGGGTGGGCGTCTTGTTCGCGTTTGCGGACGCCTGCCCGAGATAGCGAGAACGAAGGCCGGTCCATCCTGGGATCGGTGACAGGAGAGAAGTCCGTGGCCCGTATTGCCGGTGTCAACATCCCGACCAACAAGCGCGTTCTGATCGCGCTCCAGTATATCCATGGCATCGGCCCGAAGATCGCGGGCGAGATCATTGACAAGGTCAAGATCGCCGAGGATCGTCGCGTCAACCAGCTGAGCGACCAGGAAGTCCTGCAGATCCGCGAAATCATCGACCGCGACTACGTCGTCGAGGGCGACCTCCGGCGCGAGACCGGCATCAACATCAAGCGTCTGATGGACCTCGGCTGCTATCGCGGCCTGCGCCATCGCCGCGGTCTGCCGGTGCGCGGCCAGCGTACCCACACCAATGCGCGCACGCGCAAGGGACCGGCCAAGGCGATTGCCGGCAAGAAGAAGTAATCTGGCGAACTGCTGATGGCGGGTGGCGGATAGGGGCGATCCCTATTCGCTACTCGCTATTCACCATTCGCCTTTCTGGTGTAGCCGCTGGCACTACGGCGGCGTTGAGATCTCGAGAAAGGTACTTATATGGCCAAGGAAGCCGCACGCGTCCGCCGTCGTGAGCGCAAGAACATCGCCTCCGGCGTCGCCCACGTGAATTCGTCGTTCAACAACACCACCATCACCATCACCGATGCGCAGGGCAACACCATTGCCTGGTCGTCGGCCGGCACGATGGGGTTCAAGGGATCGCGCAAGTCGACCCCGTATGCCGCGCAGGTCGCGGCGGAGGACGTGTCCAAGAAGGCTCAGGAACACGGCATGCGCACCCTCGAGGTCGAGGTTGCCGGCCCTGGCTCCGGCCGTGAATCGGCGCTCCGTGCGCTGCAGGCTGCGGGTTTCACCGTCACCTCGATCCGCGACGTGACGACGATCCCGCACAATGGTTGCCGCCCGCGCAAGCGTCGGCGCGTCTAATCTGAAAGAGGCGGACAGCATGTCCGCCTCGTCGTGCTTTTGAGACATTTCGACTGCCGCGATCTGAAGCGCGGTTCTCCAACGCCAGTCAGTCAGATCCCATGACTGGCCCATGGGTGAAACAGTGACGATCCAGAAGAATTGGCAAGAATTGATTCGGCCGAACAAGCTCCAGGTCACGCCGGGCTCCGACGCGACCCGTTTCGCCACCGTGGTTGCCGAGCCGCTGGAGCGCGGTTTCGGCCAGACGCTCGGCAATGCGCTGCGCCGCATCCTGCTGTCGTCGCTGCAGGGCGCCGCTGTGCAGTCGGTGCACATCGACGGCGTGCTGCACGAGTTCTCCTCGATCGCCGGTGTCCGCGAGGACGTCACCGACATCGTGCTGAACATCAAGGACATCGCGATCAAGATGCAGGGCGAAGGCCCGAAGCGGATGGTCGTGAAGAAGCAGGGTCCGGGCGCGGTCACCGCCGGCGACATCCAGACCGTCGGCGATATCGTCGTTCTGAACCCCGACCTGCAGCTCTGCACTCTGGACGAGGGCGCCGAGATCCGCATGGAGTTCACGGTCGCGACCGGCAAGGGCTATGTCGCCGCCGATCGTAACCGTCCCGAGGACGCGCCGATCGGCCTGATCCCGGTCGACAGCCTGTTCTCTCCGGTCCGCAAGGTCTCCTACAAGGTCGAGAACACCCGCGAGGGCCAGATCCTCGACTACGACAAGCTGACCATGACGATCGAGACCAACGGCGCGATCTCGCCGGAGGACGCGGTGGCCTATGCCGCGCGCATCCTGCAGGATCAGCTCAACGTGTTCGTCAACTTCGAAGAGCCGCGCAAGGAAGTCGCTCAGGAGATCATCCCGGACCTCGCCTTCAACCCGGCCTTCCTCAAGAAGGTGGACGAGCTCGAGCTGTCGGTGCGTTCGGCGAACTGCCTGAAGAACGACAACATCGTCTATATCGGCGACCTCGTGCAGAAGTCGGAAGCGGAAATGCTGCGCACCCCGAACTTCGGCCGCAAATCGCTGAACGAGATCAAGGAAGTGCTGGCCCAGATGGGTCTGCATCTCGGCATGGAAGTGCCCGGCTGGCCGCCGGAGAACATCGACGAGCTGGCCAAGCGCTTCGAGGATCACTACTGAGCGGAGGGCGGGTAGGGTCCTACCCGCCACCGTAACCACCCGGGCGAACGCAGGCAGCCCACCTGAGCAACATGTCCGACGAACCGTCGCGGCAGATTGAAATGAAGGACTAACACTATGCGTCACGGCAAGGTTCATCGGAAGCTCAACCGCACCGCCGAGCACCGCAAGGCGATGTTCGCTAACATGTGCGCCGCGCTGATCAAGCACGAGCAGATCGTCACCACGCTGCCGAAGGCCAAGGAGCTGCGGCCGATCGTCGAGAAGCTCGTCACCCTCGGCAAGAAGGGCGGACTCGCGCTGCGCCGTCAGGCGATCGCCGAGATGCGCGACGTCGACCAGGTCAAGAAGCTGTTCGACGTGCTGGCGCCCCGCTACAAGGACCGCAACGGCGGCTACACCCGCATCATCAAGGCCGGCTTCCGATACGGCGACAACGCCGCGATGGCCGTGATCGAGTTCGTCGACCGCGACGTCGATGCCAAGGGTCAGGATTCCGGCCCGGTGCAGGAGACCTCGGAAGCCGCGTAAGCGGCGATCCGACCCGAGTTTTCAGAACGGCGCCTTCGGGCGCCGTTTTCGTTTGAGGGTGGTCGCTTCTAGGGTGGGCAAAGGCGGGTCGACGCCGTCCCCTCACACGTGCTCTAGGTGGCACCGCGCCCGCCATCTCACCGAGAATTCGTCGATCGATGGTGGGCCCGCCGCCGCCTTCGGCGGCCGCTTTGCTCACCCTACGGAGGCCGCCGGCGGCATTTGCGCGCGCCATTCACCGTTCTTCTCGAGGATCAGCTCTGCGTTGCGTTGGCGCGACGACGCCCCACATCCGTTGCTTCAGCACAACGGAGAGCTGCTCATGCACATCGACCTCTCGGGAAAGACCGCCCTCGTCACCGGCTCCACCGCCGGCATCGGCTTTGCCATCGCCAAGGGGCTGGCCGCGGCCGGCGCGGAGGTCGTCATCAATGGTCGCAGCCAAGCCCGGGTCGACGAGACGGTCGCGAAGCTCAAGCAGCTTGTCCCGGCCGCCCGGCTGCGCGGCGTCGTCGGCGACGTCGCTCGGATCGACGGCTGCAACGCCATCGTCACCGCGCTCCCCGAGGTCGACATCCTCGTCAACAATGCCGGCATCTTCGAGCCCAAGGACTTCTTCGACATTCCCGACGCGGATTGGAGCCGCTTCTTCGAGACCAACGTGATGTCCGGCGTGCGCATGGCGCGCGCCTACATGCAGGGCATGCTGAAGCGCAACTGGGGCCGTATCATCTTCATCTCCTCGGAATCGGCGGTGAACATTCCGACCGAGATGATCCACTACGGCATGACCAAGACCGCCCAGCTCGCGGTCTCGCGTGGCCTCGCCAAGCTGACCCGCGGCACCGGCGTCACGGTCAACGCGGTGCTGCCGGGTCCGACGATGTCGGAGGGCGTCGAGACCTTCGTCAAGGATCTCGCCCGCCAGAACGGCCAGTCGGAGGGGGAGGCGGCCTCGTCCTTCGTCAAGCAGCACCGGCCGGCCTCGCTGCTGCAGCGCTTCGCCAGCGTCGACGAGATCGCCAGCATGGTCGTCTATGCCGCCTCGCAGCAGGCCTCCGCCACCAACGGAGCCGCGCTACGCGCCGAGGGCGGCATCCTCGACACCATCGCCTGAGGCCGGCCATGGCGGCTTACGTCATCTCCGAGGCCGAGGTTCGCGACGCCCAAGCGATGGAGCGCTACCGCATGCTCGCGGCGCGCTCGATCGCGCAGTATGGCGGGCGCTATCTGGTCCGCGGCGGGATCTCCGAGACGGTCGAAGGCGGTCTGCCGGCCAAGACCCTCATCATCGTCGAGTTCCCGTCGATGGCCCGGCTGCGCGAATGGTATGCGTCGGCCGCATACGCCGACGCCCTGGGCGAGCGCGGGAAGGCGCTGGACCGCCGGCTGATTTTCGTCGAGGGTGCTGCACCTGCGTAGAGAACGGACTCCGTTGCGCCCATGCTGACCATCACCCCCCGCCGCAAGCGTTGGCTCAAGCTGACCTCGGCGCGCTGGCAGCGGCGGGTGCTGTTCGTGGCCGGCGGCCTGGTGGTGGGCGCGGCGGCCGTGGCCCTGGCGGAGCTCGCCGACCTGGCCCAGCTCGCCTTCAACTGGCTGCTGTCGAAATCACGCTACGCCTCACTGATCGTGACGCCCGCCGGCTTCGCGCTGTCGGTCTACCTGACCCAGCGCTTCTTCCCGAACGCGCAAGGCAGCGGCATCCCTCAGGCGATCGCCGCTCGGCACCTGACCGACACGAGCGCGCGCAGCCCGCTGGTGTCGATCCGCATCGCCATCGGCAAGGTGCTCTTGACCCTGCTGGGGCTGCTGTGCGGCGGCTCGGTCGGCCGCGAGGGCCCGACAGTGCAGGTCGGCGCCTCCATCATGTTCGCGCTCGGCCGGCTATCGCCGCGGCGGCAGCCGGGCTTGATCCTGGCCGGCGCCGCCGCCGGGGTCGCGGCCGCCTTCAACACGCCGCTCGCCGGCATCGTGTTCGGCATCGAGGAGATGAGTCGTGCCTTCGAGACGCGGACCTCGAGCCTCATCATCGCCACCGTGATCGCTGCGGGCCTGACCTCGCTGGCCCTGATGGGCAATTACGCCTATTTCGGCACGACGCCGATCGCGCTCGGCAAGGGCATCGACTGGCTGGCGGTGCCCGTCTGCGGGGTCCTGGGCGGCGCCGCCGGCGGCCTGTTCAGCCGCATCCTGATCACCATGGCGCGCGGACTGCCCGGCGCCGGCGGCCGCCTCATCAAACGCCACCCGCTGCCGTTCGCGCTCGCCTGCGGCTTTGCCGTCGCGCTGTGCGGGCTGGCCTCGGGCGATACGGTCTACGGCACCGGCTATGCGCAGGTGAAAGGCGCGCTGGAGACCGGAACGCCGCTGCCGAGCGATTTCGGCGTGCTGAAATTCCTCGCCACCACCTTTGCCGCGATCAGCGGCATTCCCGGCGGCATCTTCGCGCCGTCGCTCGCAGTCGGGGCGGGCATCGGCGCCAACGTCGCCAGCCTGTTCCAGCAGTCGCCGCTGGCGCCGATCATGCTGCTCGGCATGGTCGCCTATTTCGCCGGCGTGGTGCAGGCGCCGATCACCGCCTTCGTCATCGTCACCGAGATGACCGACAACCACGCCATGGTGGTGCCGCTGATGATGGCGTCGCTGATCGCCTACGGCACCTCGCGCCTGATCTGCGAGGAGGGGCTCTATCACGCCCTCGCCAAGGGCTTCGTCGCCAGAGCTGAGACGAAGGCTGAGGCAGCGCAGGAGCCGAAGCAGGTTGCCGCGCCATCCTGATCCCAGCGCTCAAGCAGCGGTTCGGAGCGCGCCGATAACCGGCGTCGGTTCAATCGCTTGATGGCAGATCCTGAGATCTGCCATCGGCTCGAAACGGCGGCGGCCCCGTTGCCGGCGCCGCCGCGCAAGCGTCGTCGGTCTACTTCCTGAACGGATCCGGCCGCATCAGGAGCCGGCCGGAGATCGAGTTCGGCACCTCGTAGGGCGAGCCGATCGACAGCACGTGGCTCAACGCGATCAGCCGGTTCGGCAGCTTGGCCGGCGGCGGCGTCTGGAACGAATAGGACGTCGGGTTGTGGCACAGGAAGCAGTTCAGCACGTTCTTGATCGGCGTGTTGTCGGCGTTCTGCACGAAGGTCTCGGCGGTGGCGTTGGCGAGATTGACCGAGCCGACGGCGCTGGTCTGGTTGCTGTTCAGATTGTACGAGTTGGGGAGCATCCAGACGGTGCCGTCGAGGGCGTAGTTCGCGAACGTCGATTGCGGGCCCTTCAGGCCGGAGAGAAAGCCCTGGGCTTGCGCCGTGATCGCGAAGATGTTGCCGACGCCGTTGGGCTGGTTCTCGCCGCCGGTCTGGTTCTCGAGCACGACGTTGGTCACCGGCGTCAGCTTCTGGGTCGCCGGATCGAGCCGCAGTTGCGGCCGGTTGGCGCCGGGTGATGCTGCGATGTTGACCTGCGAGAACGGCGTGCCGCCCTTGTAGAGCGTATAGCTCTTCGGATCCGAGCGGCTTGCCGAGGGCGCGAAGGTGTTGTCCGGCGTCTGCGGCGAGTTGTTCTTCAGCTCGAACGTGCCCCACAGGAATTCAGGGTGGTTCTCGGTGTAGCCGACGACGTGCAGGCCGACCAGCGCCACCATCACCGTGACGAATTTGCCGGGCGCCGGCCGGATCGTGATCAGGCCGGGGGTGACGTTGTTCTCCAGCACCGGCACCTGTGCCTGGGTCGTATAGGCGCCCGCGGGCGGCGCCTGGCCGGGGTCGAGCCGCAGCCACGTCGCCTTGAACACTGCATCGCCCACGGCGAAGGAGGAATCTGCCGGCTGGCTCTGGTAGCCGCCGGTCGCGATCAGGTTCTTGCGCGCGGTGTTGAAATAGCTCTGGTTCATGTGAACCGAGGCGTAGACGGGATAGCCGTTCTGCGCGACCAGCATGTTGCCGTCGGCTTCGACGATGGCGCCGGCGCCTTCGGTGAAGCCGGCCATGCCGTGGAAGACCTGGGCACGGGCCGCCAAGGTCAGCGGGCGCGGCCGTGGGGCGCCGGCATTCTCGGCGTTGTTGAGCAACTCGTCGGGCGTCGCCAAGGTCATGAACCGCGGCACGGCGGCGCCGGAGCCCGAATCCTTCACCAGAGCCGTCGCCCAGACGAACGCCTCCCACGACCATTGATGGAAATTGCAGTCCGGCGTCGGGATGGTCTTGGTGTCGGAGGTGGGGAAGGCGGCGTCCGGCTTGAGATAACTGCCAAGTCCCTCCGACCAGCCGAAGGCCGGGCAGTTCTTCGCCGGCGGTGGCGGGGCGGCGCTGGCAGGGCTGAGGGCGCCGGCAAGGCCGCCGCTTGCAGTGACGGTCGTCGCGAAAGTGAGCATGAGCCACTGAATCGTCTTCATGGCCGGTCTCCATGGATGTGCGCGCTGGGATGGGCCGTTGGTCTCGCCGCCATGCGTCGCCAATGATTGTTAAAAATGATTCATTCAAAAGTAGTGCGCGGCGAACATGCACCCAAAGGTGAGATTTGCAAGACCGGCAGCTCACGCAAGCCGCAATTTTTTTGCGGAGACCCCCGGCGGCGTGACATGCGGCTCCACCCGACGATCGATCACTGCAGCATTCGTCGTCATCGGACGACACGGCCGCGTGTGAGCCCGGGCACGGTCGACACGGCCGATCGCGCGCATCCTGGCGGCCGTTCGCTGGAGCCGTGCGGACAATGACGTCTTCACGCCGGTGGACGACAACCACAGGAGAGTGAAATGAAGTCCATCATGGCCGCTGTGTTGCTGCTCGCGCTGACGTCGGGCGCAAGCCTTGCGGGCACGCCGCTGATCGATGCGCGTCAGCGCAACCAGTCACATCGCATCTACAATGGCATCGCGAGCGGGCGGCTGACCTATCCGGAGGCGCAGCAGCTCGTCCGCGGCCAGATCCACGTGCAGAAGCTGGAAAACAAGGCCAAGGCCGACGGCGTGGTGACGCCGTTCGAGCGGGCCCGCATCAACGTCGCGCAATCCGTGCAGGGCGCGCGCATCTTCTGGAAGAAGCATAATTAGCCGCGCACGGCAGCTCGCTGGGGGCAGAGCGCCGCTTCGGCGGCGCTTTGCCAACCACATGTGATGCGGCGGCGCCGCCGCTTACACCAGCGCGGCCGCGACGCCGGCAATGGCGCTGAACGTCACCACGACGAGCGGCGGCGCGCGCCAGGCGACCAAGAGGACGAAACCGACCAGCGCGATGCCAAAGTCTGCCGCGTCATGGACGGTGGTTGTCCAGACCGGGTTGTACAGGGCCGCTCCCAGCACACCGACGACCGCAGCGTTGACACCCCGCATCATGGCCTGGGCGCCGGCGCGCTTGCGGAACGAGTCCCAGAACGGCAGCGCGGCGAGCAGGACCAGCATGCCCGGAAGGAAGATTCCGAGGAGACCGAGCGCGGCCCCGATGATCCCATGCGGCTCCGGAGCGACCACGGTGCCGAGATAGGCGGCGAAGGTGAAGAGCGGGCCCGGGACGGCCTGCGCCGCACCGTAGCCGGCGAGAAAGGCGTCGTCGCTCAGCCAGCCTGGTCCGACGAAGGCTTCGCGCAACAGCGGCAGCACCACATGTCCACCGCCGAACACGAGCGCGCCGGAGCGATAGAACGCGTCGAACAAGGCAAGCGGCGTCGATCCCGTTGAGCCGCGCAGCAGCGGAAGTCCCGCCAACAGGACGACGAACAGCACGAGCGCCATGACCCCCACGCTCCGCGACACCGGGATCGCGACGTGTCCCGACGGCGCCGCCTCGCCGCGGCACAGCCAGAGGCCGGCGAGTCCGCCGAGCACGATGGCCCCGATCTGCGCGGCCGAGGCCGAACTGAGCAGAATGATCAACGTTGCGGCGACCGCGATCGAGGCGCGCGTGCGATCGGGACAGAGCGTGCGCGCCATGCCCCAGACCGCCTGTGCGACGATGGCGACTGCGGTCAGCTTCAGCCCGTGCAGCAGGCCGCTGCCGATCGGTCCACTCAATCGGCCCGCACCATAGGCGAACAGGATGAGCACGGCGGCCGACGGCAAAGTGAAGCCGGTCCAGGCGGCGAGCGCACCGAGATAGCCGGCGCGCATCAGCCCGATGGAGAAGCCGACCTGGCTGCTGGCGGGACCGGGCAGGAACTGGCACAGCCCGACCAGATCGGCATAGGCATGCTCGTCGATCCATTTTCGCCTGACGACGAACTCGTCGCGGAAATAGCCGATATGGGCAATCGGCCCGCCGAAGCAGGTGAGGCCGAGCTTGAGGAAGATGCTGAGGACCTCGAGCGGCGATCCGCTGCGCGGGCCGCGATCGGCGGACGAATGGGTCTCTTGCTCGAGGCTGCTCACGGACGCCGTTCCAGATGCGAATGTCGCGCTTCGTTAAAGGAGATCGGCCCGGCCGGCCAGTCCTCGCCCATCATGGCCTCGCAGCCCTCCGAATTATCGAATGCAGGGCGAATATGCAGCCCCTACATGCCGCGCTATGATCCATGATCAAGATCTGCCTGGAGGTTTCTTGTTTCCGGACCCTTCCATCAAATGGCGTCCTTACCCCTCGATGATCGACGGCATCGAACGACCGCCTGCGGTCTTCGATCAAGGTCTCTGGCGCGGCGTGCTCCACCTGATCGTCGTGGCATCGCCGCCCGGTTTGCGCGCCTACGGCATCGAGATCGCGTGCCAGATCTATGCCGGGTTCGAAGAGGTCGCTTACGCGGTGTCGGCGCATGGCGCCGACACCGTCGTGTACGACGGCGGCGTCTATATCAAGGAGGCCGGGCAATCGGCCTTGTTGAATGCCTATGAGGCGATCGATCCGGTCGGCCGTCGACCCCGGCATTTCAGTTTCGTCGGCAGTGAGTACTGCTACGAGGCGCTCGGCTTTTCCGAGCCGGTGATCAGGGCGTTCAGCACTCCCGATGAGGCCTACGCTTGGGGACCAGCGCGGCAATGAGCGACCGGACGCCGTTGCCGCTTCGCTCTCAATGACGGAAAGCTATGAAGCGCGGGCTTGTTAGTTGAGGGTGGCGGTGCCGTAGGTGGGCAAAGCAGCCGCCGTCAGGCGGCAGCGTGCCACCGTCCGTCAGCGAGTGCACCGGCGAGATGGTGGGCACGGCGCCACCGCGACCTCGAACGTGGAGAGACCTGAGCCACGCCTTTGCCCACCCTATGAGCGCTATTACTTAACTCCACCCCTCCAGCACGATCTTGCCGCGTGACTTATTGCTCTCGATCAGCGCATGGGCGCGCTTGAGGTTGGCGGCGTTGATGGTGCCGTAGTTGTCGCCGAGGGTGGTGCGGATCACGCCCTTGTCGATGAGATCAGAGACATCGTTGAGCAGGTTGTGCTGCGCGATGATATCGGGCGTCGTGAACGAGGAGCGCGTGAACATCGATTCCCAGTGGATCGAGATCGCCTTGCCCTTGAAGGCTGCGAGTGAGAACTCGGCGGGATCGTCGATCAGGCCGAACTTGCCCTGCGGCGCCATGAAGTCGGCGATCGCCTTGTAGTGCTGGTCGGTGTGGGTGAGGCTCGCGATGAGGCTGACCGGCGGCAGCTTCAGTGCGTCGATCTGCGCCTTCATCGGCTTGCCATGGTCGATCACGGCGTGGGCGCCGAGCTTCAGGCACCAGTCGCGCGACTCGGGCCGGGTGGCGGTGGCGAGCACGGTCAGGCCGGTGAGGCGGCGCGACAGCTGGATCAGGATCGAGCCGACGCCGCCGGCGGCGCCCGTGATCAGCAAGGTGCGGTCATCGAGGCTCTTGCCGGGGACGGCGCCGAGCCGGTCGAACAGCAGCTCCCACGCGGTGATCGAGGTCAGGGGCAGGGCGGCGGCCTCGGCGAACGACAGGCTCTTCGGCTTGCGACCGACGATGCGCTCGTCGACCAGATGGAATTCGGCATTGGTGCCCTGGCGCAGGATCGAGCCGGCGTAGAACACCTCGTCACCGGGCTTGAACAGGCTCACGTCCGGGCCGACAGCCTCGACCACGCCAGCGGCGTCATAGCCCAGGATCTTGGTTTCGCCGGCGGGCGGTGCGGCGCGCTTGCGCACCTTGGTGTCGACCGGATTGACCGACACCGCCTTCACTGCGACGCGGATGTCGCGTCCCTTCGGCTCGGGTTTGGCGGTCTCGAAGTCGAACAGCGCGCGGTCCTCGGTGATGGGGAGCGACTGCTGGTATCCGACGGCCTTCATGAACAACCTCCTGGTTGGCTTGGCGATAGGATCTGTTTGTCCTTCTGGCGTCATTTCAGCAAGTACTGTAAAAATGGGGAACTAGTCCCCGTTTGGATACTATTGGGCCAAAACGCGATGAAACGGAAGAATTTCACCCGCCGTCCGGGCTGCGCGGTCGAAGCCACGCTCGATCTGATCGACGGCAAGTGGAAGGGCGTGATCCTCTACCACCTGCAGGGCGGCAGCCGGCGCTTCGGCGAGCTGCGCCGCCTGATGCCCGGCATCACCCAGCGCATGCTGACCAAGCAGCTGCGGGCGCTCGAGGACGACGGGCTGGTGGTTCGCAAGGTCTATGCCGAGGTGCCGCCGCGGGTGGACTATACCCTGTCCGAGGTCGGCGAGAGCCTGCGGCCGGTGATCGAGGTCCTCAGGAGCTGGGGCGAGCGGCACCAGGAGCGGCTGTCCTGCGGCCCCGTTGCAGAGACCATCAAAACGCCGCATCAGGCCGCCTGAGCTTGGCCGCGGCGGCCGTTCCGCCTATATCCAAGCCGTCATTTTCCCAGGATTGTTCGCATGACGTTGATTCGCTCCACACTGGTCCTGCTGCTGTCTCTGCTGGCAGCCACTCCGCTCGCGGCGCAGGACCGGCGCGTGCCGCAGTCCGCGGCCGAGCTGCGGCTGTCCTATGCGCCGATCGTGCAGCGCGTGCAGCCGGCGGTCGTCAACGTCTATGCCGCCAAGGTGGTGCAGAACCGCAATCCCTTTCTCGACGATCCGATCTTCCGCCGCTTCTTCGGCCTGCAGGGCGGGCCGCAGGAGCAGATGCAGCGCTCGCTCGGCTCGGGCGTGATGATCGATGCGTCCGGTCTCGTCGTCACCAACGTGCACGTGATCGAGGGCGCCGACGAGGTGAAGGTCTCGCTCGCCGACAAGCGCGAGTTCGAAGCCGAGATCGTGCTGAAGGACAGCCGCACTGATCTGGCCGTGCTCAAGCTGAAGGGCACCAAGGAGCAGTTTCCGACGCTCGACCTCGCCAACTCCGATGATCTCCTGGTCGGCGACGTCGTGCTGGCGATCGGCAATCCCTTCGGCGTCGGCCAGACCGTGACCCACGGCATCGTGTCGGCGCTGGCGCGCACGCAGGTCGGGATCACCGACTATCAGTTCTTCATCCAGACCGATGCCGCGATCAATCCCGGCAATTCCGGCGGCGCGCTGGTGGACATGACCGGACGTCTCGTCGGCATCAACACCGCGATCTATTCCAAGTCCGGCGGCTCGCAGGGCATCGGCTTCGCGATCCCTGCCAACATGGTGCGCGTGGTCGTGGCTTCGGCGAAGAGCGGCGGCAAGGCGGTGAAGCGCCCGTGGCTCGGCGCGCGGCTGCAGGCGGTGACGCCCGAGATCGCCGAGAGCCTCGGCCTGCGCTCGCCGACCGGCGCGCTGGTCGCCTCCGTGGTCGCGAACAGCCCGGCGGCAAAGGCGGGCATCAAGTCGTCGGACCTGATCGTGTCGATCGACGGCCAGACCGTCGATGATCCGAACGCGTTCGACTATCGCTTCGCGACCCGGCCGCTCGGCGGCACGGCGCAGATCGAGCTGCAGCGCGGCGGCAAGCCGGTGAAGGTCGCGGTCGCGCTGGAGACCGCGCCGGACACCGGACGCAACGAGATGGTGATCAACGGCCGCTCGCCGTTCCAGGGCGCCAAGGTCGCCAACATCTCTCCGGCGGTCGCCGATGAGCTGCATCTCGATGCCGACACCGAGGGCGTGGTCGTGCTCGAGCCGGGCGACGGCACCACCGCGGCCAATGTCGGCTTCCAGAAGGGCGACGTGATCATGGCCGTGAACAACCAGAAGATCGCCAAGACCGCCGACCTCGACAAGGCGTCGCGCGAGGCCGCGCGCATCTGGCGCATCACCGTGCTGCGCGGCGGCCAGCAGATCAACGTCACGCTCGGCGGATGAGCCCGAAGCGTCCCCAGCAGGGAGGCCCGAGCCTCTTCGCCGCGGCGGGGATGGAGCACGATGCGCCGCGGCCGCTGCCGGAGCGGCTGCGCCCGCACAAATTGTCCGACGTCGTCGGGCAGGACCACATCCTCGGTCCCGACGGCGCGCTGACGCGCATGCTGGAGACGCGCACGCTGGGCTCGCTGATCTTCTGGGGCCCTCCTGGCACCGGCAAGACCACGGTGGCGCGGCTGCTGGCCGATGCTACCGAGCTGCATTTCGAGCAGATCTCGGCGGTGTTCTCCGGCGTCGCCGACCTGAAGAAAGTCTTCGACGCCGCGCGCGCGCGACGCGAGACCGGGCAGGGCACGCTGCTGTTCGTCGACGAGGTGCATCGCTTCAACCGCGCGCAGCAGGACTCTTTCCTGCCGGTGATGGAGGACGGCACCGTCGTGCTGGTCGGCGCCACCACCGAGAATCCGTCGTTCGAGCTCAACGCCGCTTTGTTGTCGCGTTCGCGCGTGCTGGTGTTCCACTCGCTCGATGCCGCCGCGATCGAGAAGCTCTACAGCAACGCGGAAGCCGCCGAGGGCCGCAAGCTGCCGCTTGACGACGAGGCGCGCGCCGTGCTGATCCGCATGGCCGACGGCGACGGCCGCGCCGCACTGACGCTCGCCGAGGAAGTCTGGCGCTCGGCGCGCAAGGACGAGATCTTCAACGCGGTGCAGTTGCAGGACATCCTGCAGCGCCGTGCGCCGATCTACGACAAATCGGCCGACGGCCACTACAACCTGATCTCGGCCCTGCACAAATCGGTGCGCGGCTCCGATCCGGATGCGGCGCTGTACTACTTCGCCCGCATGCTCGACGCCGGCGAGGATCCGCTGTTCCTTGCTCGCCGCATCGTTCGGATGGCGGTGGAGGACATCGGCCTCGCCGATCCCCAGGCGCTGGTGATCGCCAACGCCGCCAAGGACGCCTATGATTTCCTGGGCTCTCCCGAGGGCGAGCTCGCGATCGCGCAGGCCGTGATCTACGTCGCGACCGCGCCAAAATCGAACGCCGCCTACAAGGCGTTCGGCGCCGCCAAGCGCGTGGCGAAGGAGGGCGGCTCGCTGCTGCCGCCAAAGCACATCTTGAACGCGCCGACTAAGCTGATGCAGGGCGAAGGCTACGGCGCGGGCTATCAGTACGACCACGATGCGCCGGACGCGTTTTCGGGCCAGGACTACTTCCCCGACGCCCTCGGCCGCCAGCAGTTCTACGATCCCCCCGAGCGCGGCTTCGAGCGCGAGATCAGGAAGCGGCTGGACTACTGGGCGAAGCTGCGGAAGGAGCGGGGTGGGTAGGAGCCCCGACGCCGCTCGTTCTGTCACCGCGTGTCGCGCTGCTTATGTTGCGTCATGCTCTCTCCACGTCATTGCGAGCGCAGTGAAGCAATCCCGAGTCCTCGCGACGCCCTGGATTGTTTCGCTGCGGGTAATGACGGTGGAGGGAGCGCGCTACTACTTCCCCGTCTTGACGAACTCCGCAATCTCCCGCGTCAGCCGGTCGTCCTCGGTGTTGATCGCATACACCTCCGACATGTGGCTGTGCTGCGGCAGCATCACCGCGCGGGCGCAGCCGGACGGTCGCTTGCAGGCGGCCTGCTTGAGCAGATCGAACTGCTCGACAAAGCGCGGCGGGTCGAGCTCGGCGGAGACGATCATCAGCGGCAAGGGCGAGGCTTGCAGCCCCTGCAGCGACGAGCGCTCCTTGAAGCGCGAGGGATCGGTGCCGAAATAGGCCATCTCCTGGTCGCCAAGCGGCGTCGCGGTGAGGTCGTAGACGCCCGAGGCCATGATCGCGCCCGCAAGGCCGCCGCCGGCGACCTTGTGGAATTCGGGATGCGCCACATAGGTCGCGACGTGCACCGCGCCGGCCGAATGGCCCATCAGATAGATGCGCGCGGGATCGCCGCCGTTCTCGGCGGCGTGGGCGGCCACCCATTGCACCGCGCTGGCGACATCCTCGACGCCGGCAGGCCAGGAGAATTTCGGCGCCAGGCGGTAGGTGATGTTGACGCCGACGAAGCCGCTCTTCACCGCCCACAGCATGATGTTGTCGTAGAACGGGCCGTCCGGCGTGGTGCGCTTGTTGCCGCCGATGAAGGCGCCGCCATGCACGAAGATCAGCACGGGCCGGGGCGCGGCCGCGGCATCCGGCGTGAAGACGTCGAGCAGATTGCGTTCGGCCGTGCCGTATCTCACATCGCGCTGCACCTTGACGCCGGTGTAGGGTTCCTTGGCCTGCAGCGGCGCGTAGATCGCGGCGGTCTTCGGCGGGGCGATGACCCGGCCGATCTCGATCAGCTTCCAGGCGATGTCGTCGGGCATGGGGCTCTGCTGCGCCTGCGTGGCGGTCGTCGCCAGCGTGGCTGCCAGGATCGCCAGGCCCAGTCGCGTGAGCGTCATTCGAATTCGCTCCGATCAGTATCGATGGCCCAAGCGGCCGACTCACAAGCGGATTTATCGCGATTTCGCCGTGACTGGCAGGGGCTTTTGAGATACGCAACCTGCCATGAGCCGCCGTATCAAGCGAACCCAGACCCGATCCGATCGCCCGACCGATCGCCGCAGCGAGCGGCCGAAGGCCGAGGCCGCCCGCAGCGCAGGCGCCGCGGCCAAGCGTGAGTCTGCGAAGCGTCCCGATGCCGAGCGGCCGCGGCGCGACCGTTTTGCCGGTGACCGCGAGGCGGCACCGCGCGGCGATTTCGGGCGCGGCAAGGCCGAGCGCAGCCGTGCGCCGCGCGCCGAGGGAGAGGATCGCCGCGACAGCTTCGCCCCGCGCGAGCGGCCGCCGGCCAAGCGCGCCGGTGCCGGCAAGCCCGCGCGGTTCAGCTCGGAGCGTGCCGAGCGCAGGCCTGCGGCGCTGCCGCCGAAGAAGGTCGAGCCGGAGACGCCGCTGCTGCCGACGAAGGTGCAGACCGTGGTGGTCACGGCCGACGAGAACAACATGCGCGTCGACCGCTTCCTCGAGGCGCGCTTTCCCGGCCTGTCGTTCTCGCACATCCAGCGCATCGTCCGCAAAGGCGAGCTGCGCGTCGACGGCAAGCGCGCCGACTCCAAGGATCGCCTTGAAGAAGGCCAGAGCGTGCGTATTCCGCCGCTCAAGCTGGACGCGCCGAAGGAGCGCGCCGGCCTCACCGAGGGCGAGCGCAAGACGCTGGAGAGCCTCAAGGCAATGACCTTGTACGAGGACGACGACGTGCTCGTCCTCAACAAGCCGGCCGGGCTCGCGGTGCAGGGCGGCTCCGGCATGACCCGCCACATCGACCAGATGCTGGAGGTGATGCGCGACGCCAAGGGCCAGAAGCCGCGGCTCGTGCACCGCATCGACCGCGAGACCTCCGGCTGCCTGCTGATCGCCAAGACCCGCTTCGCTGCCACGCATCTGACCGGCGCCTTCCGCAGCCGCTCGGCGCGCAAGATCTACTGGGCGCTGGTGGCGGGCGTGCCCAAGCCCAAGCAGGGCCGCATCTCCACCTATCTTGCCAAGGAGGAGAGCGAGGACGACACCATCATGCGCGTCGCCGCCCATGGCGACGAGGGCGCCAGCCACGCCGTGACCTATTACGCCGTGGTCGAGGCCTCCGCCAGCAAGCTCGCCTGGGTGTCCTTGAAGCCGGTGACGGGGCGCACCCATCAGCTGCGCGCGCACATGGCCCATATCGGCCATCCCATCGTCGGCGATCCCAAATATTTCAACATCGAGAACTGGGCGCTGCCCGGCGGCCTGCAGAACCGGCTGCATCTGCTGGCGCGCCGCATCGTCATCCCGCATCCGCGCGGCGGATTCATCGACGCCACCGCGCCGCTGCCGCCGCACATGCTGCAGTCGTGGAACCTGCTCGGCCTCGAGCACGACCGCTTCGACCCGATCGAGAACGCGCCGGAGGAGTGAGCGGCCTCTCGTAACACGGATATCGCTTCGCTCATCGGGCTACGCAGCGGCTCAATTCCGGAACTGCCGCAAAAACTCCCGCAGCGAATCGTGCGGGGTCTCAACGTCGAGGATGACCCAGCCGTCCGGTCCCTTCACGACGATGAAGTTCAGCGTGACGCGGTGGCCCTGGTTGTCGAAGCTGGCCGCCACATACGTCTTGTCGAACTGCTTGCGCAAGATCGAGATCGCGACCGGGCCGAGCTTCCAGCGTGGGCTCTGCACCAGGAAATCGTAGGGCTCACGCCGCGGCGCCGCCCAGGCCCCGGCGAGGCTCGGATCGAAGAACTGCCGCGCGGTCTCGGCCGTCCGCGGCAGCCCGGCGGAGAGCTCCGGCGCGCCCCGGCCGTAATGCGCATAGACGTTGCGCACCAGCGATTCCGGCGAGCGGAAGCCGGCGGCGGCCTCAACGGCGCTGCCGAGCAGGACGAGGGCGGAGAGCAGCGGACGCATCGGCAGCTCGCATTTCGGGCGGACAGGGCTTATCTACCGCGAAAACAACGGATCCCGTGTGATCATCCCGCGAGAGGGCTGGAATTCTGATGCGTGAACTGTTTGACGAGGTCGTCGGCCGGTCGCCGCTCGATCCGCAGGAATCGGCGCGCCAGGCGATGCGGACGCCGCTGCGCAAGCGCTTCTACAAGGAGGCCGGGACCGCCGCGGCCGAGGGCGGCTTCAACGTCACCCTCGACGGCCGGCCGATCCGCACACCGTCGGGGCGCGTCGTCATCGTTCCCGCTGGGGAGCTGGCGGAGGCCGTCGCCGCCGAGTGGCAGGCCCAGGGTGAGAACATCGATCCCGCCACGATGCCGCTGACGCGGTTCGCCAACAGCGTCGTGCAGTCGGTGGTCGACCGCGTCGATGACGTCCGCGAGGACATCGCCAAATATCTCCAGTCCGACCTGCTGTTCTACCGGGCCGGTCATCCCGAGGGGCTGGTCGCGCGCGAGGCCGAGCATTGGGACCCGGTGCTGGACTGGGCGCGCGACGGCCTGGGCGCGCATTTCATCCTGTCCGAAGGCATCATGCATGTGGCCCAGCCGGAGGCTGCGGTCCAGGCCGCGCGCGCTGCGCTGCCGACCGGCCCGTGGACGGTGGCGGCCGCGCATGTCGTCACCACACTGACCGGCTCGGCGCTGCTGGCGCTGGCGCTGGTGCATGGGGTGCGCGACGCCGATCAGGTCTGGGCGGCAGCCCATGTCGACGAGGACTGGAACGTCGCGCAATGGGGGGCCGACGAGGAGGCGATGAGCCGCCGCGCCGCCAAGCAGATCGACTACCAAGCCGCCGTTCGCATCCTCCGGGCAGTCGACGCCGCGCTCTGAGGCCGGTTAACGCCGGGTTTAGGGGCACCCGCTAGGCTGTGCGCGTAACCCGAGTACGCGCATGGTCCAGAGTGTCACCCCGTCGCCTTCCGTGAGCGCCGTCCGCGGCGTCGGCAGCTCGCCGGCCGGAACCACGGTGGCGGCAGCGACCACGCTGCAGGCCGGCGCACTGGTCAGCGCCAGGGTGCAGCAGGTGCTCGCCGAGAACCTGGTCCAGGTCGCGATCGGAAACCTGTCGATGGAGCTCGCCAGCGAGCTGCCGCTGCAGGCCGGGCAGACGGTGCAGGTCGCCGTGTCGCAGACCGCGCAAGGGCTGCAGCTCGCCATCGTCGGGCAGGGCGGCAGCGCTGCCACTGGCACCCCGACCCCGGCCGCCACCGTCGTCGACGTCACCGGCCGGCTGGCACCGGCGCTGCCTCCGCCGCCGGATCCGCTGACCGGGCTGGAGCGGCTCGCATTGTCGATCGCCAGCGAGGAGGCGGCGACCCGCCAGGGCAGCCAGGGCCAATTGTTCGCCGATCTCCAGGCCGTCGCCGACTCGCCGAACCTTCCACCGGCCTTGCGGGCCGCCGTGGCGCAGGTGCTGGCGCAGCAGACGCCGCTCTCGCCGGCGCTGACCGCGGAGGATGTGCAGACCGCCGTGCAGCAATCCGGCCTGTTCCTGGAATCCTCGCTCGCCAATGGCACTACCGGCGCCGGCACGCCCGACCTGAAGGCGGCGCTGATCGTGCTGCGCCAGACGCTGGCGACGGTGCTGCAGACCGCCGAGCCCGGCATGGCGGCATCGGCGCAGCCGTCGCCCGGTGGCTCCTATGCCTCGGTGCTGTCGGAGGCCGGCCGCGCCGCTGCCGCGCAGCAACAGAGCGGGACTCCCTCGCTGGTGCCCGACATCGAGATCGAGCTGCCGCCGCAGCCCTGGGCCACGGGAATGGGGCGGCCCGACGCCGCGTCTGCCGGCTTCACCGGCTCGGCGCTGATCGAGGCCCTGACGGGCGCCAAGGCGCAGTCGCTCACGCCCGGCACGGTGCTGGCCGTGCTGCAGGAAGCGCAGCAGCAGATTCCGCGCGCCGCGGGCCTCGTTCCCGGACGCAACGCCAACGGCCGCGCCGACATGGTCGTGCGTACCAACACCCCGCCGCCGCCGTTCCGCGGGGCTGCACCGATGCCGCAGGCCGTCGCGATGCCGACGCTCGGTCCCGACACGCCGCTGTCGGCGATCGCCCATCGCCTGCTCGACGAGACCGACCAGGCGCTGTCGCGCCAGACCCTGCTCCAGGTCGCCTCGCTGCCGGATCGCCCGGACGCCTCGACCGCGCGCACCGACCCGGCGCCGCCGCGCTGGAACTTCGAGATTCCCTTCGCCACCCCGCAGGGCACGGCCATGGCGCAGTTCGAGATCGCGCGCGACGGCGGCACGCAATCGCCGGACGCGGCCAAGCGCGTCTGGCGGGCGCGCTTCTCGCTCGACGTCGAGCCGGCCGGCCCGGTGCACGCGATGATCTCGTTCAGCGCCGAGCGCACCTCGGTGCGGATGTGGGCCGAGCGTCCGGTCACCGCCGCGCGGCTGCGCGCCGGCCTTGCCGACCTCAGCCAGGCCCTCAGCCGTGCCGAGCTCTCGCCGGGCGATCTCGTGGTGCAGGACGGCGCGCCGCCGGCCGTGATGCCGCCCAGGGCCGGCCATTTCCTGGATCGCGCGCTATGAGCATCGAGGTGAAGGCCGCCAACAAGACCCAGCTCGCCGTCGCCTTGCACTACGACAAGGGCCAGGGCGCGCCGCGCGTCGTCGCCAAGGGCAAGGGCACGATCGGCGCCAAGATCATCGAGGTCGCGAAGGCGCACGACATCCCGATCGAGGAGAACGAGGTGCTGGCCGGCGCGCTCTCCAATGTCGAGCTCGGCGACGAGATCCCGGAGGAGCTCTACAAGGCCGTCGCCGAGGTGCTGGTGTTCGTGCTCAACCTGTCGCGGCCGATGCGCTGAGCGCGCCGCATTTGTGATCTCCGTCATGCGTCGGTCGTCACCGCCCTGTGGTAGGGAGGGCGAACGACGACGGAGATTTGCGATGCCCATGATGAGCCGCCGCCACGCGCTCGCCCTGATGACCGGCGCCAGCCTGTTGCCCGCGCGCGCATTTGCGCATGTCGCACCGCCGCGCAACGAGATCCGCGGCGATCTCGCCAAGCGCTTCACCGACGAGGGCACCAAGGGCACGTTCCTGGCGTACAAGGTCGAGGAATATCTCATCATCGCCAGCGATGCCGATCGCTCCGGCGAGGCGAAGCTGCCGGCCTCGACCTTCAAGATCGCGAACTCGCTGATCGCGCTGGAGACGGGCGTCGTCGAGGATCCCGACAAGGACGTGTTCAAATGGGATGGCGTCACGAGATCGATCGAGGCCTGGAACAAGGATCACACCTTGCGCAGCGCGATCGCGGTCTCCGCCGTGCCGGTCTATCAGGAGATCGCGCGCCGCATCGGTGCTGAGCGGATGCAGAAATATCTCGAGGAGCTCGACTACGGCAATCACGACATCGGCGGCGGCATCGACCAGTTCTGGCTCACCGGCGCGCTTCGCATCGATCCGGTGGAGCAGGTCGATTTCATCGATCGCCTGCGCCGTGGCGCGCTGACGGTGTCGAAGCGCAGCCAGGATCTGACGCGCGACATCATTCCGACGACCAAGGTCGGCGACGCCGTCATTCACTTCAAGTCGGGATTGCTCGGCAAGGAGCAGGGCTCACTCGGCTGGATGGTCGGCTGGGTCGACAAGGGTGACCAGCCGACCGTGTTCGCGCTCAACATGGACTGCCCGGAGCCGCGCCACGTCGAAGCCCGCATGACGTTGACCCAAGCGTGCCTGAAGGAGATCGGCGCGTTGTGAGCGTATCGTGAGGCGCGCATGCTCTCACCACCGTCATTGCGAGCGCAGCGAAGCAATCCAGTGTGGTGTGTGGGACTCTGGATTGCTTCGCTGCGCTCGCAACGACGTGGATAGAGCGGCGCGTTGCTACGCGAAGCAACGATATCGTGGCGACCTAGCGTGCTTCACCGCCGCGCCAGCTCCAAGTCGACGCCCCTGATGTCCGTGCCGGCCGGGCGGATCGACACGGTCTGCCGGCGTCCCTGCGTCGTCAGCGACAGGCCGGCGGAAAACGTCTGCCCGCGCGCCTGGGCCTCGATGCGGTTGCCGACGGCGCGGCCCTCGATCGTGCCGGACGCGTTGTGGCTCGACTCGCTCCATTGCCCCGAGATCTCGCCGCCGCGATAGGCGACGTCGCTGGAGAGATCGATGTTGTAGCTGTCGCTGGCGCAGCGGATGTTGAGCCGGAGCTGCTCGCCGGCGCCGCCGACGTCATAGGCCGCGCGGCAGCGCAGCCGCTCCTGGTTGCCGTCGGACAGGCTGATCACGCCGCCGCCGGTCCAGGAGCCCTCCAGCCCCCGGAACGGCGCGGCAGGCGCCGCATGGGCCGTGCCGCCCAAGGCGAGGGCGGTCAGCAAAGTGGGGATCGCAAGGCGAGAGGCGCGCATCATCGGGCTCCGTTTCATCGTCGAAAAGCGAGCGACAACGCAGCAAGACCCGATACGTTCGATCTGTCACCTCAAAAATTGATCCAAATCGTTCTATTTTTGCTCACGACAGCTTGAACAGCGCGCGCAGGAAATCCGTCACCGCCTGGCGCGCCGCCTCGGCCGTGGCCGGATTGCCGCCGACATGCGGATCGAACTCGACGCAGGCGTCCTGATAGGTGAAGGGCTGCTGCGTGTCGGCATTGATCAGCATCCCGCCGTCGCTCTCCTTGATGCGGCAGTTGCGCACGGTCTGCGCCTTCGGCGCGACGGCGAGCATGTTGGCGCCGAGCAGGCCGAGATCGAAGCCGTGCGGCGAGTCCGCGTATTCCGTCAGCGCGACGTCGCGGCCCGCGGCCTTCAGCCGCTCGACATAGGCCTTGCAGGTCCGCACCGGATTGTAGTCGTCCGGCCCGCCGTGAAAGATCCGGATCGGCCGCGCCACGACGTCGGTGTCGCCGAGATAGGTCGTCGAGCAGTCGGGATAGAACGGGATATAGGCGGCGAACTGCAGCCCCGAATTGTTCCAGCGCCTGTGGAAGCGCTCGAGGCTCGCATACAGCGCCGCCTGACCGCCGCGTGAAAAGCCCATCAGCACGATGCGCTCGGGATCGACGCGCGGATGCTTCGCCAGCACGTCCAGCGCACGGTAGATGTCCATGATCAGGTTGAGCCGGCCGAGCTGGGCCTGGTTGGTGCTGGTGGCGGTGATGCCGCGCCCGGTGAAGCCGTCGATCGCGAAGGTCGAGATCCCCATCGCATTGAAGGTGCGGCTCCAGGCCGCGATGTTGGCGCCGACGCCGCCGGAGCCGTGCATCAGCACCACCACCGGCAGCCTGCCGCTGCCCTGCGCGACGCGCATTTCGCCGACGACGGTCACCGGCTTGCCGCCGTCGTCGCCGGAGAGGAACTGCCGGTCGGACAGGGTCAGCGACGGGATCGGATACATCTCGACCCGAGCGGGCATATCCTTGGTGAAGCCCTGGGCGCTGGCGCTGCTGCCGAAGTCACCGGCCAAGGTTGTCAGCAGCATCGTCACGGCCACCGCTGCCTGTCGGCAACGGGACCCTCCAACGGCGCGGTGCGGTCGATGCGAGAGGGCGACACGAGCGCCCAGGGCAAGCATCGATGAGGCAGCAACAATGAGTCGCTCCATGACCGTCTTCCTGGCTCGCCGCTTGTGGCGCGGCTTTGCAACCAAGTAGAACGAGCGATCGCGGAGCTGTCAAACAGCCGTGCGCGGCGCGCTGGCTGACAGCGGTGGACAACACCGAGCCTGGTGCGCCGCGAAACAATGGGCGGCGGGCCTCTTTGAGACTCCGGCATCTCGGACCGCGGTGTCAGGGTCGACGAACTCCGCCGATCCGGCCGAGATGGGTGAAGCCGAAGCCGTCGGCATATTTCAGGCCGTAGCCGGCGAGCCGGTCGACGCCGACATGGGCCAGCCAGATCGTGGCGATCTCGACCACCAGTGGCTGTCCGGCCGCCAGCCCGATCGCGAGCAGGGCGGCGGGTGCCAGCGTGCTGTGGACGGCATTGTAGGCCACGGCGCCGATCCGCGGGCCGCCGAGATAGGCGGCGAAGCTGACGTCGGGCGCCAGGAACAGGGCCGCGAACAGCCACCACGAGCCGCTTTGGTGGGCGTAGAAGGCGATCGCCGCGGCCGCCAGCACCAGCCCTTCGAGCCGCAGCAGCAGGCGCAGGCCGCCCTGGACGGCGCCACGGGATGTGCCCAAGGGCTCAGTGACCAGATCCGGTCGAGCGGCCATATCCATGATTCTGCTTCCAATTCCGAACTGTGGGAGGAGGGGCGGCACGGCCGAAAGCGGCTTTCCGGCTCCGAAATAGCCGTGATAGAAGGCCGCCAACAGTCACGACATCGGGAACGGGCGGGAAGCGCATGAAGGACATTCTGGACACCCTCGAGGAGCGGCGCAAAGGCGCCAAGCTCGGCGGCGGCGAGAAGCGCATCGAGGCGCAGCATGCGCGTGGCAAGCTGACGGCGCGGGAGCGCATCGAGCTGCTGCTCGACAAGGGCTCGTTCGAGGAGTTCGACATGTTCGTCGAGCACCGCTCGACCGAGTTCGGGATGGAGAAGACCAAGGTGCCCGGCGACGGCGTCGTCACCGGCTGGGGCACCGTCAACGGCCGCAAGACGTTCGTGTTCGCCAAAGACTTCACCGTGTTCGGCGGCTCGCTGTCCGAGACCCACGCGCTGAAGATCACCAAGCTGCAGGACATGGCGATGAAGGCGCGTAGCCCCATCATCGGCCTCTATGACGCCGGCGGCGCCCGCATCCAGGAGGGCGTCGCGGCGCTCGCGGGCTATTCCTACGTGTTCCGCCGCAATGTGCTGGCCTCGGGCGTGATCCCGCAGATCTCCGTCATCATGGGTCCCTGCGCCGGCGGCGACGTCTATTCGCCGGCCATGACCGACTTCATCTTCATGGTGAAGAACACCAGCTACATGTTCGTCACCGGCCCCGACGTCGTGAAGACCGTCACCAACGAGGTCGTCACCGCGGAGGAGCTCGGCGGCGCCTCGGTGCACGCGACGCGCTCCTCGATTGCCGACGGCGCCTTCGACAACGACGTCGAGACGCTGCTGCAGATGCGCCGGCTGATCGACTTCCTGCCGAGCAACAACAGCGACGGCGTGCCGGAATGGCCGAGCTTCGACGACATCGAGCGCGTCGACATGTCGCTCGATACCCTGATCCCGGACAATCCGAACAAGCCCTATGACATGAAGGAGCTGATCCTGAAGGTCGTCGACGAGGGCGATTTCTTCGAGATCGCGGACGCCTTCGCCAAGAACATCGTCACCGGCTTCGGCCGCATTGCGGGGCGCACCGTCGGCTTCGTCGCCAACCAGCCGATGGTGCTGGCGGGCGTGCTCGACTCCGACGCGTCGCGCAAGGCCGCGCGCTTCGTGCGCTTCTGTGATGCCTTCAACATCCCGATCGTCACCTTCGTCGACGTTCCGGGCTTCCTGCCGGGCACCGCGCAGGAATATGGCGGCCTGATCAAGCACGGCGCCAAGCTTCTGTTCGCGTACTCGCAATGCACGGTGCCGCTGGTGACGGTGATCACCCGCAAAGCCTATGGCGGCGCCTTCGACGTCATGGCCTCCAAGGAGATCGGGGCCGACATGAACTATGCCTGGCCGACGGCGCAGATCGCGGTCATGGGCGCCAAGGGCGCGGTCGAGATCATCTTCCGCGCCGACATGGCGGACCCGGACAAGATCGCCGCGCGCACCAAGGAATACGAGGACCGCTTCCTGTCGCCGTTCATCGCCGCCGAGCGCGGCTATATCGACGACGTCATCATGCCGCACTCCACCCGCCGCCGCATCGCGCGTGCGCTCGCGATGCTCCGCGACAAGAAGATGGAGATGCCGGCGAAGAAGCACGACAATCTGCCGCTGTAGGCATCGGCTCAAGCCGTCGTCCTCGCGGGCGGCGGCGACAAAATCATTGCGAGCTGCCGCGTGGCCCTGGATTGCTTCGCTTCGCTCGCAATGACGGAGAACGCGGCGCGCGCGCCGGGCGCCGTCGCCGTCCTGCTGCGTCGGCCGGGGGATGAGAGCCCGCCGCACCCATCGTCATTGCGAGGAGCGCAGCGACGAAGCAATCCGGGGGCCTCGTGCCCGGCTCTGGGTTGCTGGTCGCATTGCGGGAATTGCGGCAATCCGGAGCCGGGTCGGGCCCTGGCGTTAAGCCTGTCGCTTAACTAACCTTTAACGATGGGTTTGCGGGAACTGGGCCGCTGGCCTAGCCTTGTCGGGTGGGTCGGAAGAGTAGGGTCGCGTATCATGGCTGACAGAACATCGGCATTTCGGAATTCAGGCGTTTTCGTCGTCTGCGCGGCGGCCGCTGCGCTGATCTTCTCGACCGAGGCCGCATCGGCCCGGTCTGGCGCCGCGGTGGCTGCCGGTCCCGTTGGACCGAGCCAGGTCGTCCGGCCGGCGCCTGGGATCAGGCCCGGCCTGCGTCATCGCCATTATCGCGGCGCTCGCGCCTATCTGCCGGCCGCCGGCGCCTTCGCCTATGGCGGTTATGACGAGCCCGTGCCGCAGCAGATCCCGGAGCGGACCTCGGCCGACGTGCGTTACACCTATACCTACGACGTCCCGTGGGACTGGGCCCACCGCTTTCCACCGAACGTCGTGCCATCCGATCGCCCCTACGTATCGAGCTGCCCGATGCAGACCGTGACGGTGCCGGGACGCCGCGGCGGCGATCACACCGTCACGATCACGCGCTGCTACTGACGTCTTGAGCCAGCTCAATGCGATCGGCGTGATCGGACGCTAGACATTGTCAAATACCGACCGGCTTCGCTCGCGCGAGGTCGCGAGGTGACGAGGCCCGGACTCCTAGGCACTCCGGGCCTCGTTGATTTCTGATAGCCTCCCGCGGCAGCGCGAGTCCGCGCGGGGAGGCTCCGATGATCAGACCGGCGAATTGGATACGTATCTGGCTGGCAGTTGCGATGTCGGCTGTCGCAGCCGGAGCAGCCTTCGCCGATGAGACCGTGACGATCGGCGGCTCCCGCGTCGCGCTGATCAGGCCGGCCTCGGTGCGCGCCAGCGTGATCCTGCTGCCCGGCGGTGACGGCGCCATCCATGTCGGCGAGCGCGGCGACATTCACGGCCTGCTCGGCAACCAGCTGGTGCGCACGCGCAACGCTTATGCCGCACGCGGGCTCGCCGTGATGGTCGCGGACACCAGTACCGATCTGAAGGCCGCGGTGGACTACATGGCCACGATCAAGCGGCCGGTGACGGTGATCGGCACCAGCCGCGGCACGTTGCGCGCCGCGGAAGGCATCGCGCGCGGTGCCCGGCCGGATGCGTTGGTGCTGACCTCGGGCTTCCTCAGTCCGGAGTCGGGGAGCTCCTCGAACGTGATGTCGATCCTCGGCTCGCCCTCGGCCTTGCCGCGGACGCTGGTCATCCATCACACCAGCGACGCCTGCAAGTTCACGCTGCCGGCAGGCGTCGACCCGTTCATCAGATGGTCCGGCGGCCGGGCGCGCGCGAAGTGGCTGTCGGGCGGCGCGGAAGAGGGGGATCCCTGTCAGGCGCGCGGCCATCACGGCTTCAACGGGCTCGACGGGCAGGTGGTCGGCCTGGCCGCGGGGTTTCGCTGAGCTGCGGATTGCGGGTCGACTCCGGAACAACACCAACGTGGTCCGGAGGAAACTCGATGCCGTCAGCCATCTTCGTCGTGCGCGCGACCGTGCCTGATCCCGCCCGGCGCGATGCGTTCGATCGCTGGTATCGCGACGTTCATCTGCCCGACGCGATCAGGAGCTTCGGCGTGCGCAAGGCGTGGCGGGTGTGGAGTCTCGCTGATCCCAGGGTGCATCAGGCGATGTATCAGTTCGATGCCATCGCCGCGGTGGAGCGTGCGATCGGCGGCGCGAGATGAAACGCCTGACCGCCGATTTCAATCGCGACTGGCCCGACGTGACCCGGACGCGCGAGAGCTTCGTGCTGGCGCAGACGGTCGACGGCTGAGCTTGCGTTGCCTTCGACGACGAAGGCGTGGCGCTTCCATCACCGTACTGCGATCCGGTTCAGCTCACGTTCAGGTGATCGGCCGAATACTCCGTCATGCTCTGGCTCGTGGATCATGGAGGCGTGCGATGGAACGACGGAATTTCCTCAAGCTGGCATTGGGGCTCGGCTGTGCAGCGGCGGCCGGCGCCGTGCTTCGCACCAGCGATGCGGTCGCCGCGCCGCTCTCGCCGTCGCCGCTGAACGAAGCCGCGCCTTCAGCCAGGGATCAGCACGTCGAGCGCGCGGTCGGCTCGCAGGACGAGGCCGATCGGCTCGCGCCGGAGCAGGTGCGCTGGGGACACCACGGTCATCATCACGGACATCACGGCCACGGCCATCACTGGGGCTGGCGCCGGCGGCATTGGGGTTGGCGGCGCCGCCATTGGGGCTGGCGTCACCATCATCGGCAGTGGCGCCGCCATTGGCATCGGCGCCACTCCTGGTGATCGGCCCGGCCGCGTTGCGGCCAGGCGCCGTTTCGGACTCGTGATTGCGGCACGGCAGGGATCGGCGCGATCCCTGCCGGTCGTGTCCGTTTGAACTACCTGCCGAGGAAGTCCAGCAGCAGCGCGTCGTATTTGTCCGGCGCGTCGAGGAAGACGAGGTGGCCGGCATTGGCGACCACCTCGGCGCGGGCATCGCGCATCCGGCTGGCCAGGTCCTTTGCCAGCTCGGCGTTCTGGCCCATCTTCGCTCTCAAGGCTTCCGGCGCGTTCGGCCGTCCCGGCGCGTTGTGATCGTCCGCGCCCATGATGAACAGCGTCGGCTGCGTCAGCAGCGGGATCTCGTGCACCACCGGCTCGCGGTAGATCATCTGATAGGAGCTGACGAAGCTCTTCAGCCAGCGCGGATAGTCGGCGCTTTGCTTCAGGTTGAAGCGGGCATCGATGAACGGCGTGACCTGCTCCGGTGGCAGCTTCAGCGCGTAGTTGGTCTCCAGCTGCTTGCGATAGCCGTCCGACGTCAGCCGGTCCTCGCTCTCGCTGATCTTTTCCGACGGGACCGGCGGCACGTAGGCGCGGTAGTCCTCGAGCCCGATCGGCGCGGTCAGCACGAGATGCGCGACCCGGTCGGGATAGGCGCGGGCGATGCGGACGGCCAGCATGCCGCCCATCGAATGCGCGACGATGTCGGCCTTGGCGATGCCGAGGTGATCGAGCAGCGTCATCGTGTTGCGCGCCAGCGTGTCGAAATGCAGTTCGCCCGACGGCTTGGATGATTTGCCGAAGCCGACCTGGTCGGGCACCACGACGCGGAAGCCGGCGTCGGTCAGTGTCTTGATCACGGGCGCCCAGTAGCTCGAGGGGAAGTTGCGGCCGTGGAGCAGCAGCGCAACGCGGCCGTTCGGCTGCGCCGGCGCGACATCCATGTAGGCCATGCGCAGCTGCTCGCTGTCGTTGACCAGGGGCAGCAGGCTGACCGGGTAGGGATAGGCGAAGCCTTCGAGGTTGATGCCATAGGGCTCGCGCGGCATCTCCGCAGCGCGGGCGGCGATCGGCGCGACGGTGAGCAGGGCAGCGCAGAGCGCGGCAGCGAAACGGGACATGGAGACTCCGGGAGCGAGATGGGGTCGTCAACCGTCTCGCCGTGCCCTGCGTTCGCTCTGGCCGCAATGCACGAAGGCATTGCTGCGATAAACAGCACGTGATCGTCAGTCCTCGGCCGGACCGAACAGCGCCGCGAAATGCTTTTCGCCGGCGCGGCTGAAATTGACCACGCGACTGCCTGGAGTGGCATCGCGCGCCGCCCATTTCAGCTCGGTGAAGCGCTTCATCAACGCTGCGCCGAGCGTGCCGGCGAGATGATGCCGCCGCGCGCTCCAGTCGAGGCAGGCCTTGCAGACGGGCCGGCGCGGATGCGCCAGCATTTCCGGCGAGATCCGCAAATGCTGCGCCAGGAAATGTTTGCCGTCCTCGGTCAGCACGATCTCCTGCTTGCGCCGGCGCACCAGCTTCTGCCGGGTCATGCTATCGAGCATCTGCACGCCGAGATCGCCGGCAAGATGATCGTAGCAGATGCGCGCCCGCCGCAGCTCCGGCTCCTTCGGCCCGGTGCGCACCCGCATGTGGCCGGCGCGCGCGGCAAGGCCGGCGAGCTTCTCCAGCACGTCGGCGACGTCCGGATCGGCGAGCCGGTAGTAGCGGTGACGGCCCTGTTTTTCCGGCTCGACCAGGCCGCCGCCTTCGAGCTTGGCAAGATGCGAGCTCGCCGTCTGCGGCGTCACGCCCGCTTCCTGGGCGAGCTCGGTCGCGGTCAGCGCCCGGCCCGAGAGCAACGCCGTCAGCATGTTGGCGCGGGCGGGATCGCCGACCAGCGCCGCCACCATCGCAATGTCCGGACCTGATTTCATAGTTCGATGCTAGCCGAAGCATTCTCGCCCCGCAAGCGGATAGTGTCGATGATACGAAACTTACCGGAGGTTGTCATGACCATCACCGTCTTCATCCGCTATCGCATCGATCCGCATCAGCGCGACCTGTTCGAGGCCTATGCCAGGCGCTGGCTGTCGATCATTCCCCGCTGCGGCGGCGACCTGATCGGCTATTTCATGCCTCATGAAGGCACCAACGACGTCGCCTATGGCCTGATTTCATTCGACAGTCTCGCGGCTTACGAGCGCTATCGCGCAACCTTGCGAAGCGATGGCGAGGGACGGGCGAACTTCGCACTCGCGGAGGAGCACAAACTCATTCTGGGCGAAGAACGAACATTTCTGCGCAATGTCGTGGCGGCGCCATGAGAGCGGGACTATCCTGGTGCAACGAAGAGATGCATGGGAGGATGACATGACGGTGACCAGCACGGCGGACAAGCGCGCGGCCTTTCGCAAATTGCACGAGGCCGGCTGCTTTATTTTGCCGAACCCGTTCGATGCCGGCACGGCGAAAATGCTGCAGCATCTCGGCTTCAAGGCGATCGCCTCGACCAGCGCCGGCTTCGCGTGGTCGATTGGCAAGGCCGACACCGGCACGACGCTCGACGAGATGCTCGCGCATCTAGCGGCGCTGTCAGCGGCGGTCGACATTCCCGTCAATGCCGATTTCGAGGGCGGCTTCGCCGATGCCCCCGAGGGCGTGGCCGCCAACGTCACGCGTGCGGTCGCGACCGGCGTCGCGGGTCTGTCGATCGAGGACTCCACGGGTGACAAGGATGATCCGCTCTACGAACGCGAACTGGCGGTGGCGCGCATCCGCGCCGCGCGCCAGGCGATCGATGCCAGCGGCGGCGATGTCCTGCTGACCGGCCGCTGCGAGGCTTTTCTCTGGGGCAAGCCCGACCTCGCGCTGGTGACCGAGCGTCTCACGGCCTATGCCGAGGCTGGCGCGGATTGTCTCTACGCCCCCGGGATCAAGTCGGTCGAGGAGATCATAGCGGTCGTCAAAGCGGTGGCGCCAAAGCCGGTCAACCTGCTGATCGGGGCGTCCGGTCTCTCACTCAGCCAGGCCGCCGAGCTCGGCGTGCGCCGCATCAGCGTCGGCGGTTCGCTGGCTCGGATGGCCTGGGCCGGCTTCATGCGCGCGGCCAGGGAGATGGCCGAGCAGGGCACCTTCACCGAGCTGGCAGGCGGCTATCCCGGCGGCGAGCTGAACAAGCTCTTCGGTTGAGTTGGGCCACGCATGTAGAAAAGCCGCGGACTTGCCGCGGCTTTTCCAATCCGTTCGCTACGACTGTTCAGTAGCGGTCCGTTCCGATGCCGACGCTCACGCCGGGGGCGCGGATGCCGATGCCGTCGCGGTGTTCATAGGTGCGACGCTCGATGTAGCGCTCGCGCGGCGCATAGGCGTAGGAGTCGCGGTCTTCGTGAATGATCACACGGCGCTCATGGCGCTCGCGCCAGCAATGGCCGTCCTCGTTGCAGACCATGCGGACGGTCTGGACGTCGCGCTGGGGGACGGCCGACACATCGACCGAGAGCGGCGCAGCCTGTGCTGCGGTCATCACGAGCGTGCCTGCTGCGGCCGCGAGAATGAAAGCCTTCATCACAAATCTCCTCCAATCAGTGTGGGTCAAAGTGCCGCACAGGCAATCGGCAAGCGCGCAGATCGTTCCACCTTGAAACTCGTTTGTTGGCGCCATAACGCGCGCGCCGATATCAGCCTTGGTGATGAGCGGGCGCAAAAAGGCGGCGGACGATCGCTCATCCGCCGCCCGAGTTGAGAACGGCGGTACGCCGTTCGTGGGATAGTTGACGAATTACTTCGCGTTGTTGGTGTTGGTCGGAGCCTTCGGGGCCGGCGGCGGCGTGGTGCGGTCGCCCGCGGCGCCGGTGGTCACGCCGGACGAGCTGTTGCTGCTGCCATTGCTCGTCGACGCCGACTGCGAGGCGGGCGTCGTGCTCGCCTGATCGCTACGCATCGACATGTTGTTGAGGCCGTAGAACACGGCGCCGAGCAGGATCGCGATGCCCAGGGCGTAGGCGGCAATACGGCCGGTCGAGGCGGAGCCTTCCCTCAGCTCGGGATCGGGCTGCAGCTGGCTGTCCATCCGCGCCGCGCGCTCGTACTCGGCAGCGGTCATGTCAGCACCGGCCATGCCGGGGCGCGTGGTCATGTCCGGCCGGTTGATGCCGTCGGGATAGCGTTCGTTCGGGAGCCGTTCGTTGGCCATGATGTCCTCCTTTGCGATTGTCACCCGACAACCAGCGCAGCCCCGGCTCTGTTCCGCGAAACCTTGCGAATTCCCCAGTCGATCCGTTGCGTGCCGCGCTAAGGTTCCTCGCCTACTTTGCGATTCTCTGTCCAGCTGGAGCCCCCTCGATGTGGAACCTGCCGCCCGGTGACAGCGTGCTGCATCTGTTGACCTGGGTGGCGCTGGCGGCGCAGGCGATGACGGCCGCGCTCGCGGCGGGACGCCGCAGCATGGACTGGATGGGCGTCTGTTTGTTGGGGGCGATCACCGCGCTCGGCGGCGGCACCTTGCGCGACGTTCTGCTCGGCCACTATCCGCTCGCCTGGGTCGAGCGGCCGTCCCTGCTGCTGCTCACCGTGCTGGCGCCGTTCGTGACGATCGCCATGGCGCGCCTGGTTCACCGGCTGACGATGGCGTTCCTCGTTCTCGATGCCGTCGGCCTCGTCGTGTTCACGATGACCGGCTGCGACATCGCCTGGCAGATGAACGTGCCGATCGGCATCGTCATCGTCGCCGGGATGATCACCGGCTGCGCCGGCGGCGTGCTGCGCGACATCCTGTGCAATGACGTGCCATTGCTGTTTCGCGCCGAGCTCTACGCCAGCGTCTCCCTCGTCACGGGCCTGGTCTATGCGACGGGGCTGTCGCTCGGCATCGGCAGCGGATGGTGGACGGCGCTGACCTTCGCGCTCGGATTGTCGTTCCGGCTGCTCGCGATCCGCTATAAATGGAACATGCCGCGCTTCGTCTTTTCAGGTGAGGAGCGCGGCTGAACGGCGGCGGTCCTATCGCATTGCACAATTCGTTGGGGCCAGAATCGCGCCGGCCAAAACGGTTCAGTCACCGTCCGCCGAGCCGCCAAAGCCATGGCGCGCATCATCCCATTTCGCGGCAGCCGCCGTTTTCGACACAAACCGCAAAAGCCGCAGCCGGCTGCCGCCATTGCGATTTCGGTTGGCTGCCCTGCGCGGACGAGATTTGTGATGCGCATTCTTCAAAAGCAGACATAAATGATTGGCAGAACGCGCGCTTCCGCCGTCTGGCGGCAGCCGCGCACCCCTGATAAAGCACGGCAAGAGGGCGGAATGGGCATCAACGAGAGCGAGATCAATCTCGACCAGAAATACACCGCAAGCTCCGGCCACATCTTCCTGACCGGCATCCAGGCGCTGGTGCGGCTGCCGATGGCCCAGATCCGGCGCGACCGCGCCGCCGGCCTCAACACCGCCGGCTTCATCTCCGGCTATCGCGGCTCGCCGCTCGGCGGCTACGACCAGCAGCTGTTCTCCGCGCGCAAGCATCTCGAGCAGTACAACATCAAGTTCCAGCCCGGGGTGAACGAGGACCTGGCAGCGACCGCCGTGTGGGGCTCGCAGCAGCTTCATTTGTCGCCCGGCGGCAAGTATGACGGCGTGGTCGGCATCTGGTACGGCAAGGGCCCCGGCGTCGACCGCTGTGGTGACGTGTTCCGCCACGGCAATGCCGCGGGCTCCGCCAAGAACGGCGGCGTGCTCTGTCTCGCCGGCGACGACCACGGCGCCAAGTCCTCTACCGTGCCGCACCAGTCCGACCACGCCTTCATGTCGGCGCTGATGCCCTACCTCTATCCCTCGTCGATCCACGAGATGATCGAGATGGGCCTGCTCGGCATCGCCATGTCGCGCTATTCCGGCTGCTGGGTCGGCATGAAGGTGATCACCGAGACGGTGGAGACCACCGCCGAGATCAACCTCAACGACGAGATGACGCCGTTCGTCATTCCCACCGACTTCGAGCTGCCGCCGGGCGGCCTCAACCTGCGCTGGCCCGACGACCGCTTCGACCAGGACCGCCGGCTGCAGGACTACAAGGGCTTTGCCGCGATCGCCTTCGCCCGCGCCAACAAGGTCAACCGCATCACGATGGACTCGCCGAACGCCCGCTACGGCATCATGGCGTCGGGCAAGAGCTACGAGGACATCCGTCAGGCGCTGCGCGAGCTGGGGATCACCGAGGAGGTCGCCGCCAAGATCGGTCTCAGGCTCTACAAGATTGGCATGCCCTGGCCGCTGGAGCCGGAGGGCGTGCGCCAGTTCGCGGTCGGGCTCGAGGAGATCTTCATCGTCGAGGAGCGCCGCGAGATCGTCGAGAACCAGGTCAAGCAGGAGCTGTTCAACTGGCGCGATGACGTCCGCCCGCGCATCGTCGGCAAGATGGACGACCACGACAAGCGCTTCCTGCCGTTCGCGACCGAGCTCTCCGTCGCCTCGCTCGCGACATCGCTCACGGAACGCCTTCTCCGCCTCGACCTCAATCCCGAGATCAAGGCGATGCTGCGCGCCAAGGCCGACTGGTTCAACGGCCGCGACGCCTCGCAGATGCAGCTGGTCTCGCCGGTGGCGCGCACGCCGTATTTCTGCTCCGGCTGTCCGCACAACACCTCGACGAAAGTGCCCGAGGGCAGCCGCGCGCTCGCCGGCATCGGCTGCCACTTCATGTCGCTGTGGATGAACCGCAACACCGAGACCTTCACGCATATGGGCGGCGAGGGCGTGCCGTGGGTCGGCATCGCGCCGTTCACCAATGAGGAGCACATCTTCGCCAATCTCGGCGACGGGACCTATTTCCACTCCGGCAGCCTCGCGATCCGCCAGGCGGTCGCCTCCAAGGCCAACATCACCTACAAGATTCTCTATAACGACGCCGTCGCGATGACCGGCGGCCAGCGCCATGACGGCGATCTGTCGCCGCAGCAGATCACCTTCCAGCTGCATTCGGAAGGCATCCGCGAGATCTACCTGGTCTCGGAGAATCCAGACTCGTACCCGAGTGACAGCATCGCGCCCGGCGTCAAGCTGGCGCATCGCGACGAGCTCGACAACGTCATGAAGACGCTGCGCCAGACCAAAGGCGCTTCCGCCATCGTGTTCGTGCAGACCTGCGCCGCCGAGAAGCGCCGCCGCCGCAAGCGCGGCACGATGGAGGATCCGCAGCGCCGCGTCTTCATCAACCCGGCCGTCTGCGAAGGCTGCGGCGACTGCTCGGTGCAGTCGAACTGCATCTCGGTCGAGCCGCTGGAGACCGAACTCGGCCGCAAGCGCGTCATCAACCAGTCGTCCTGCAACAAGGACTATTCCTGCGTGAAGGGCTTCTGCCCGTCCTTCGTGACCATCGACGGCGGCAAGCCGCGCAGCCGTGCGCCCGCTGAGCTCGGCGACATCGGCGTGATGCCGGAGCCCCTGACCAAGCCGTCGCTGGAGCGGCCCTACAATGTCGCCGTCGGCGGCGTCGGCGGCACCGGTGTGCTGACCATCGGCGCGCTGCTCGGCATGGCCGCCCATATCGAGGGCAAGGCCTCGATGATCCTCGACATGTCGGGCCTCGCGCAAAAGGGCGGCGCGGTGCTCAGCCACGTCCGCCTGTCGGAGAACACCGCCGACGTGACCTGCTCGCGCATCGTCACCGGCACCGCAGATCTCGTCATCGCCGCCGACGAGGTGGTCGCGGGTGCCAAGGAGACGATCACGCTGTGCGATGCCGAGCGCACCCATGGCGTCATCAATAGCCATCTCATTCCCACCGCCGACTTCGTGCTCAACCGCGACTTCAACTTCCAGAACCGCAAGGTGACGAGCCTGCTGGAAACGGCGCTGCGCAAGGACTCGACGTTCTTCGACTTCACCAAGCCGGCAGAGGCACTGCTCGGCGACTCCATCGCCACCAACATGATGATGATGGGCTATGCCTATCAGAAGGGCCTACTGCCGCTCTCGGCCGAGGCCATCGAGAAGGCGATCGCGATCAACGGCGTCGCGGTCAAGATGAACACCGAGGCATTCCGGCTCGGCCGCCTCGTGGTGGTCAACCCCGAGCGCGTCGCCGGCATGATGACCGGACAGGACGAGACGGTGCCGCCGAAATCGCTCGACGCGATGACGCTGGACGAGATCATCGCCCATCGCATGACCTATCTCGCGGCCTACCAGAACGCCCGGCTCGCCAAGCGCTACCGCAAGCTGGTCGACCAGGTGCGCGAGGCCGCCGACAAGGGCGGCTACGGCGAGGCACTGCCGCGCGCCGTTGCGATCAACTACGCCAAGCTGCTCGCCTACAAGGACGAGTACGAGGTGGCGCGGTTGTTCTCCGACGGCACCTTCGAGAAGCAGCTCCACGACGCCTTCGAAGGCGATTACAAGATCTCCTTCAACCTGGCGCCGCCGATCTTCAATTCCGGCCTCGATCCCCAGGGCCGGCCGAAGAAGAAGAGCTATGGCCCGGGCATGATGAAGATGTTCCGGCTGCTGGCGAGGCTGAAGGGCCTGCGCGGCACGCCGCTCGACATCTTCGGCTATTCCGCCGAGCGCAAGATGGAGCGCGACCTGATCGCCGGCTACGAAAAGGACGTCGCGACGGTGCTCAGCCTCTTGTCGCCCGCCAATGCCGACATCGCCGTCGAATTCCTGTCGCTGCCCGACAAGATCCGCGGCTACGGCCCGGTGAAGGACAAGGCCGTGCAGGACGCCAAGGCGCGCTACGCGCAACTGGCGGCCGACCTCGCCAACCCGCCGTCGGCGCCACGCCAGATGGCGGCGGAGTAGGGCCGTAGGGTGGGCAAAGCGCCGCCCCTGGCGGCGCGTGCCCACCGTCTCACCGCAAGCTCGGAACCCTACGGTTTCAACGTCATTGCGAACAGCGCAGCGACGAAGCAATCCAGAGTCCTACGGGCCGTCCTGGATTGCTTCGCTTCGCTCGCAATGACGCGGAGAGAGCCGTAGCCCGCATGAGCGAAGCGATATGCGGGACGGCTGTCCCGGGTGTCGCTGCGCTCACCCGGGTGACAGGCCTCGTTCAAATTCTGATTTACAGATTTATATTGACGAATATCGGAAATCATGCTTTATTGCCGCCATCCCGCCTCACTCGGAAGGGGCGTTGCGCGCGATCGTCACGACACGCGGGGCGGGGAGCGATGGCCGCGATGGAGCCGCAGCGTGTCCTTGAGGGATGCGCGGACGAACGGTTCGGCGCGGACGTGAAGTCGCAGCGTGCTGGCACCCCGACGCTGGTGTCACGTTCGTGACGGCGCTGACGCGCCGCGCGGATCATGGTGGCCAACAAGCCCGGCGCACCAGGCAGACTGCGTATAAGCGTGAAGACCATCGCGCAGGGAAGGCCGGGTGTTCTCGGCTGCACCTGTGGTACCTGCCGCCTGCATTTTTTTCGCAGGCGGGCCGCAGGCGTCAGCCGACGCCTGGCCTTCCCTGCGCCCTCCGATCTGAAGAGGGCGAATGCGACCAGCATGACTCGGGCAGAGATGTCGCGGGAGTGCTGGGTCACGTGTAGTTCGATATGTGCTCGCTCGCGCCACACGATCGCTGTCGTCCCGGGCTTGACCCGGGACCCATAACCACCGGCGGGTGTGAGAGGGCACGCGGGGCGACCATCGAGTCCAACAAGATCCGCCGGTGGTTATGGGTCCCGGGTCAAGCCCGGGACGACGGCGGAGTGAAGGGCGAGACCATGCGTCATCTCCACCGCGCGGAATATTTTCACCGCTTGCCAAGCCTCATGCGAGGGTCCAGAAAATCTCCAACCATTTGGGGACGAAACGACTGAAAGCGGAGACGGAATTGACCATCAAGGGCAAGGCCTACATTGCCGGGATCTATGAGCATCCGACCCGGCACGCACCGGACAAATCGACCGCACAACTGCATGCCGAGGTCGCCAAGGGGGCGCTGGAGGATGCCGGGTTGAGCGCGAAAGATGTCGACGGCTATTTCTGCGCCGGCGATGCGCCGGGCGGCGCGTGGCCGATGGTCGACTATCTCGGTTTGAAGGTGCGGCACATCGATTCCACCGAGACCGGCGGCTGCTCCTATCTGATCCACGTCGGCCACGCCGCTGAGGCGATTGCCGCCGGCAAATGCTCGATCGCGCTGATCACGCTGGCCGGCAAGCCGCGCACCGGCCCGATGCCGCCGCGCGCCGCCGGCGCGGAAGCCGACTTCGAGATGGCCTATGGCGCCACCACGCACAATGCCTACGGCATGTGCGCCATGCGCCACATGCACGACTATGGCACCACGTCGGAGCAGCTCGCCTGGATCAAGGTCGCGGCCTCGCATCACGCGCAGTACAATCCGCATGCGATGCTGAAGGAGGTCGTGACGGTCGAGGACGTGATCAACTCGCCGATGATCTCCGATCCGTTGCACCGCATGGATTGCTGCGTCGTTACCGACGGCGGCGGTGCGCTGATCGTGACCACGCCGGAGATTGCCAAGAGCCTGAAGAAGCCGCTGGTGCGGCTGATCGGCCATGGCGAGGCGATGAAGGGGCCGCGCGGCGGCAAGGACCTCGATCTCACTTATTCCGCCGGTGTGTGGTCCGGCCCGCGCGCCTTCGAGGAGGCGGGCGTGACCCCGAATGATATCAAATACGCCTCGATCTATGACAGCTTCACCATCACGGTGCTGATGCAGCTCGAGGACCTCGGCTTCTGCAAGAAGGGCGAGGGCGGCAAGTTCGTCGCCGACGGCAACCTCATCTCCGGCGTCGGCAAGCTGCCGTTCAACACCGATGGCGGCGGCCTGTGCAGCAACCATCCGGTCAACCGCGGCGGCATGACCAAGGTGATCGAGGCCGTGCGCCAGCTGCGCGGCGAAGCTCATCCGAAGGTCCAGGTGCCGAATTGCGACCTCGCCATCGCCCATGGCACCGGCGGCCTGCTCGGCGTGCGCCACGCCGCCTCGACCTGCGTTCTGGAGCGCGTCTGATGTCCGAAGCCAAGAAACTTCCGGCCCCCGTCACCAATCCCGAGACCAAGGCGTTCTGGGATGCCGCCGCCGAGGGCAAATTCATGATCAAGCGCTGCACGGCATGCGGCGAGGCGCATTATTTCCCGCGCTCGATCTGCCCGTTCTGCTTCTCCGACCAGACGGTGTGGGAGCAGAGCGCGGGCGAGGGCGAGATCTACACGTTCTCGATCATGCGCAAGTCGCCGACCGGGCCCTATGCGATCGGCTACGTGACCTTGAAGGAGGGGCCGTCGCTGCAGACCAATTTCGTCGATTGCGATTTCGATGCGTTGAAGATCGGCCAGAAGGTGAGGGTTGTGTTCAAGCCCACCGACGGCGCCCCGCTGCCGTTCTTTACACCGGCGTAGGTGAGTGAGCACGGATGCGGCTCCACGTCATTGGAGCGAAGCGACGAAGCAATCCAGAGTCCTCGCGCAGCCCTGGATTGCTTCGCTCCGCTCGCAATGACGATGGGGCATGCATCTGCGTGCTCCAACAATGGTGTACCCTCTCCCTTTGTGGGAGAGGGTGGCGAGATCGAGCGAAGCGAGATTGAGCCGGGTGAGGGGTCTCTCTCCGCGCAGACAGTGCGGCTGTGGAGACAACCCCTCACCCGAGTGAGGTCGGAATTGATAGTTGCGCTGCCCTCTCCCACAAGGGGAGAGGGCGCAGCAATGGGCATCGGAAGACGTGCGTAGGGTGGGCTAAGGCGCGGAGCGCCGTGCCCACCGATATACAACAAGAAAGGTGGTGGGCACGCTTCGCTTTGCCCACCCTACAAGAGAACGAGGTTCGGGGAGGCGACATGCCGATCAACTACGATGAGCTGATGGCGATGAAGGCGATCGGGCAGCCCTATGCCTACGGTGATCGCGAGGTGATGCTGTACGCCTATGGCATCGGCATGGGGGCCGATCCCATGGATGAGAAGGAGCTCGC
This sequence comes from Bradyrhizobium sp. SZCCHNS3002, assembly GCF_032377435.1. Classification (NCBI taxonomy): domain Bacteria; kingdom Pseudomonadati; phylum Pseudomonadota; class Alphaproteobacteria; order Hyphomicrobiales; family Nitrobacteraceae; genus Bradyrhizobium; species Bradyrhizobium sp. SZCCHNS3002. Next base: position 900 of record NZ_JAUHHY010000003.1, on the reverse strand, counting down.
CTTCGTCAACGAGGCCACCGCCGAGCCGCGGCCGCTGAAGGTGGTGCCGACCTTTGCCTCCGTCGCGGCCTGGGGCGCCGGTCCCGGCGACATGAAGCTCAACCGCGTGCTGGTGGTCGACGGCGAGCGCGACATCACCTTTCACAAGCCGCTGGCGGTGGCCGCGAAGATCACGGCCGACTCCTCCGTGCTCGCGGTGTCCGACAAGGGCAAGGACAAGGGCGCCGTCATCCGCCATCAGACCATTCTGCGCGACGAGGGCGGCGCGCCGCTGGCGACGCTGGTCGCCTCACGCTTCGCCCGCGGCGACGGCGGCTTCGGCGGTCCGTCTGGCGGCATTCCCGAGCCGCACCCGGTGCCGACCCGCGCACCGGACCGCAGCGTCGACATCTCGACACGGCCTGACCAGGCGCTGATCTACCGCCTGTGCGGGGACCGCAACCCGCTGCACTCCGATCCCGAGTTTGCCCGTCGCGCCGGTTTCCCACGGCCGATCCTGCACGGCATGTGCACCTACGGCCTCACCTGCCGCGCCGTGCTGCAGACCTATGCCGACTACGACGCCTCGGCGTTCCGCCAGCACGCCGCGCGGTTCTCGTCGCCGGTGTTCCCCGGCGAGACCGTGACGGTCGATCTCTGGAAGGATGGCGATGTGATCTCCTTCGAAGCGCGCGTGAAGTCGCGCAACGTCACGGTGATCAAGAACGGCAAGACAGTGCTGGGATGATCCTCGTGATGTGAGGCACAGCTGTTAGTTATCGTCATGGCCGGGCTTGACCCGGGCATCCATCCTCTTCTGGTGATGGATGGACGGTTCAGGAGATGGATGGCCGGGTCAAGCCCACGGCTGTCCGGTTCAGCTTCCGCATATTGCGAGGCTCAACTGTTGTGGGTTTTTGG